>DEIU01000032.1:64180-64352 GCA_002352645.1 Acidimicrobiia bacterium UBA2766
TTCGTGCTGTTTTTTTGAGACCAGGTAATGAGTTGGGTCCGTTCACTTGGCGCTTGCTCACTTTGTCGACACTGCAGTGTCGTGTGGATAGTGAGGGTCGAGAGTGGTATGTCTCCATGGTTGCGGAGTTCATCGAGGCACTTCAGGCTGACGAGGGTATAGTGCGTATTCG
>DEIU01000032.1:64396-97239 GCA_002352645.1 Acidimicrobiia bacterium UBA2766
TTCGTGCTGTTTTTTTGAGACCAGAGGGAATGCGCTCGGCCCGTTCATTTCGCAAGAAAAGCAGTGAGGTGCCGTGTTTCAAAAGGAACAGTGCTAGGAGGAGTTCTCGAAAGAGAAATTTCCAGGAAAAGAGCGGTTTCGTGCGTGGGATAAGCATTTCTGCCGGCCTGGGAGATACCAATCTTGCAGAGTTCACGCTAATCTTGCGTGGTGGGGCTATCCTTACCATCCCTGCCGGTCTCAATCTGTAACGTGTCCTGCCCTTCCGTTTCTTTTGGCAGGCGCCGCTGCTTTGTTCTTTCGTTCTTTGCCCACGCGGAAACTGGGGAAAGGAATCTTGTGCGGTTTGACGTGATCAGTCTGTTCCCAGATCTTGTAGAGATACATGCCTCTACAGGAATTCTTGGGCGTGCCAGAGAAGCGGGCCTGCTGCAGGTGCGCGCTATTGATCTGCGAGAGCATGCTCTCGGGAGATACCGTCAGGTTGATGACGAGGTATTTGGCGGCGGGCCAGGCATGGTGCTGAAACCCGATGTAGTAGCTCGGGCAGTGTCTTGGGCCGAGAAAGAAGAATCCGGTATTTGCCGTCGTATTTGTTTTTCTCCTGCAGGGCACCCTCTTACCCAGGAAATGCTGCGAGAGTTGGCGCGTGATGCTGATGCCTTGATGCTTCTGTGTGGTCGCTATGAGGGAATCGATCAGCGAGTCGTAGAAGCATGTGCATTTGAAGAGGTTTCTTTGGGAGACTATGTGGTTTCCGGAGGAGAAATAGGAGCGATGGCGCTTATCGAAGGTGTTTCTCGGTTGCTTCCTGGAGTGATGGGCAACCAGGATTCTGCAGAAGAAGAATCTTTTACAGTACCGTTGTTGGAAGCGCCGTGCTACACCCGTCCCGCTGTATGGGAAGGGCATTCGGTTCCTCCTGTTTTGCTGAGCGGAAACCACGCTGCTATTGCGCGCTGGCGGCGAGAAGAATCACTTCGCCGCACTGCTGCGAACCGACCTGATTTGTTGCGCCGTGCACTTGAAGAGCGTGTCATCTCTGAAGTTGAGGCCGAAATGGCCGTGGATCTCAGTGCTATAATTCCCCGCTGATTGTTTGAGGAGTCTCAGTGAACCCGACCGACATTGTTGATCAGCAGTATCTCCGTGACGATATCCCGAATTTTTCTCCAGGTGACACTATAAAAGTGCATGTGAAGGTGAAAGAGGGTGGTCGTGAACGTGTGCAGGTGTTTCAGGGCGCTGTAATCCGGCGACATGGCGCCGGTGTGCGTGAGACCTTCACGGTGCGAAAAGTGAGTTTTGGAGTGGGTGTTGAACGGACTTTCCCAGTGCACTCGCCGGTGATCGATCTGATTGAACCTGTGACGCGTGGAGATGTGCGCCGAGCCAAGCTTTACTATCTGAGGGATCGCATAGGTAAGGCGGCGAAAATTAAAGAAAAACGCTAACAAATTCCAGCTCTCACTTGCTGTTTGATGCTTTCCGGAAATTTGCCTTGGGACTGGGGCAGGTCGGGTCGAAGAAAGATGGTTGTGGGGAGCTTGCTAGTGTTGCTGGTGATGCTGCGATCGGAGAGCATGCAGCTTTTGGCTTTCCCAAATGTGTGTTCAGGATGCGTGGCGAGTCGGCATAAAAGCTGGCGAGAGTGAGGCAATGGCGGACGATCGCGAGAATGCCGAACATGGCTTGGGGGAGGGACCAAGTACTCCCTTGGAATCCCCGCACAACCTTCCGCAAGGAGGGGCATCTTCCTCATCTTTTTTTCCTTTGCCGGAAGATCCCTCCTCGCCGGAGGAAATGCTGACAACAAAAACGTGTCCTCCTGCTGATGTCCCTGCATATGGGAAGCCTGGGGCAGAATTTTTTCCTCCCCTGTCGGATGCTTCCGATCCTCTGGAAAGAAGGCAGACCCCTCTGCGAGGAGTGTCTCCCGGAACCTTGCACGGTGTTGAGGATCCCGAGTTGTCGCAACCTGGAGGAGAGGCAGGATCCCCTTTTCCTGGACTTCGCGTTGAAGCAGACCAGACGGGAAGAGCGCGTAGCGAGCAGAAAATAGGGGCGGATTTTCTGAAGATCCCGCAGAGGTCAGGCAGGATTGGGATTCCTGACGGGGAAACTGAGGACTTCTTTCTGCAAACCAGCTCTTTTGCTTCCGATGATCTTCTTGTTCCTGATGACGCGACTCCGATAGCGACTCGGCAGGAACTCCGAAAAAAAGAACCCCCTTCTTTTTTTAAGGAACTTCCGTTTCTGCTTCTCCTCGGGTTCGGTATTGTTGTTCTTCTCAGGTCTTTTATACTGCAGCCCTTTTTTATTCCATCGGGTTCCATGCAAATGACCTTGGATTGTGACGATCGTGTGCTGGTGAACCGACTGGCATATCTGTATCAAGACGTGCAGCGTCGGGATGTGATTGTGTTCCGCGACTGGGAAGTCGTCGGGCGTGATGTCCCTACTCCTTCCATTTGGAAGTTTGTGACGACTTCCCTACGAGAAGGAGTGGGAATCGGAAGATCAAAAAGGCCTGACCTTATCAAACGTGTTGTGGCTATTCCTGGTGACACTTTTTTGGTTCGTGACAGCAAGGTGTATCTGCGCGGGCCGGACGGAAAAGACGTTCTCCAAGAAGAACCCTACATTTTTGTGGATGGCGATGATCGCTATGCCGATTTTGGTCCCGTAACTGTGCCTGAGGGGAAAGTTTTTGCGATGGGTGACCACCGCAATAATTCTGAGGATTCCCGGAGAGATCCCGACGGACAGTTTGTTGATGTTGACGCTATTGTCGGAAAAACGTTTCTGCGGTTTTGGCCGCCAAGTCGATTTGGCGGGCTACAAGGCCCGAAGGACGGTGCTTTTGAGATGTCGTGTCCGCCGGGGCAATAAACTCACCAGGCTCAGCATCCAGCCGAAGAGAGGGTTTTTGCTCGGTACCTCTTTTTTCGGGAGAACCGTTCCTATCAGGAGGCGAGGGTGAGCGCAGAAGAAGAACTCGAACAGTACGAGACGGAGATTGAACTCCAGTTGTACAAGGAGTATCGAGATGTGCTCCCCATGTTTCAATATGTCGTCGAAACAGAGCGCCGGTTCTATCTGGCAAACGGTGTTGACATGAAAGTGTGCAATGCTGATGGGCGCGTGTATTTTGAGCTGCAATTAGAGGACGCTTGGGTCTGGGACATGTATCGACCAGCTCGCTTTGTAGCGAAAGTCCGTGTTGCTACTTTTCGTGATGTGAATATCGAGGAGCTCGTGAGAAAAGACGGATTCTAAGGCGCTTCTTTCGTCTCTTTTGTGATGAAGCCCAATTTTCCCGCCGCGTGATTGGGAGGAATGATCAGCTGCCTGCAGTCCGGCTACGCAGCTTTTCGGAAAGAGCGCGTTGTAATGCGGGAGATCGGTGTGGGGAACGCACATGGGAAGAGCGCGAAGCGGCAGTCCCAACGGCTTGGCAGGGCAGGGGAAGCATTTGCCGCTGTGTATTTACAGGAAAAAGGCTATCGAGTGATTGCGCGGAACTGGACTGGGGACCAGGGAGAGATCGACCTCGTTGCTTTCGCGGACTGTTCCTCTTGCCTGTTGGTGTTTTGTGAAGTCAAGACGAGGCATGGAACAGAGTGGGGGTATCCGACAGAAGCTGTCGGATACCAAAAACAACGGCGTCTTCGGTTAGTGGCGAGAGAGTTTCTCATGCGAGAACAGCCTCGAACGAACGAAGTACGTTTTGACGTGATCGGCATTGTGGTTGGGGGGGGAGTTCTTGAAATCGAACATCTCGAGAATGCCTTTTGAGCACTATGCGAATGTTACGGCCAGAAAGGCGAGAATCACAACTGCTGAGAAGACAATTGCCTGTATGATCTCTTTTGCAGAGAAATCAGTTTTGACCGGTTTATGTGTCATAATAATGAATTATGACATTTTTGTAGGCTTTTATGAAAATTATGGCCTAAAAAAAAGGGTTTTAGTATTCGGTGTCGATGTGGTCATATGTCCTATTTATGGCTTCTTCGTGATGGGCGAACCTAAATACGAACTGCTAAACTAGACTTCACTCTTCCCGTTGAACGCATTAGTTCTTAATCAGGCGAGGTGAATACCTGCTCTTTTCACTTCCTCGCTCAGCTTTGCCTTTTTCTGCGCTTTTCCTTTTCTCCTTGGCACAAGAAGCAGCCTGGTTGCGCTTTTTGGGGAAAGTTCATGTTTTCGGTTGTGGAGTCTGTTGCTTTGCTTGGCCTGCGGGGCGACCTTGTGCGTGTAGAGGTGAGCCTGACACGCGGATTGCCCGCTTTTGTCATTGTTGGTCTTCCTGATACTTCCGTGCGGGAAGCACGAGAGCGTGTCCGTGCGGCCGTTGTGGCAGCAGGGTTTCAATGGCCACAACGCAGAATTGTGGTGAATCTTGCTCCTGCCGGGGTGCCGAAGTCTGGAAGCTGGTTTGATTTACCGATTGCTCTCGGCATTCTGACAGCTGCTGGGGTTTTTACCGCAGACCTTTGTGAGGGGTATCTGGTTGTTGGTGAGCTGGCATTATCAGGCTCTACAGCTTCTGTGCCGGGGGTTTTATCAGCGGCAATCTGTGCCCGTCGGGAAGGACGGCAGGGGTTGCTCGTCCCAGAGGACAATGTTGCAGAAGCCGCGTCGGTGCCTGGGGGGAAGGCCGTTCCGGTAGGAACGCTTACCGATTTGGCGAGTGGTCTGCCTTCTCCTGCGACTGTGTCGAGTGTACCTGCTCCACCTATAGCGTCTTCTCTTCCGGATATGGGTGATGTTGCGGGTCAAGAATTTGCCAAGTTTGGTTTACAGGTCGCTGCTGCTGGTGGACACCATTGCCTCTTGCTGGGGGAGCCGGGCAGTGGCAAGACCATGCTGGCGCGCCGCCTCCCCCGTTTGCTGCCATTACTTGATGAGAATGAGCGGCTTGAGGCTTCTGCAGTGCACTCTCTTGCCGGGGAACTCTCTGGTGGGCTCCTGTATGCGCGTCCTTTTCGGTCTCCTCACCACAGTGTGTCGGCAGCGGCTTTGGTTGGTGGCAGTGGGGTCGGGGGTGGGGGACGCAGAGTACGACCGGGGGAGTTGTCTCTGGCGCACAATGGGGTGCTCTTTCTTGATGAACTCGGGGAATTCCCTGCTTCTGTGTTGAATATGTTGCGTGAACCCTTGGAATCGGGGGAAGTGCGTATTGCTCGCTTTGGGGTAAATGTCGTGTTACCCGCGCGTGTGTGGTTTGTGGGGGCGGCAAACCCTTGCCCCTGTGGTTACGATGGCTCGGCCACGGCGGCGTGTATTTGCGATATGGGTGCTTTGCGGCGGTATCAAAGCCGTTTAGGAGGGCCGTTGCGTGACCGAATTGATCTCACCATTCCTGTGACGCCTGTATCGCCAGGACAGCTTCTTGCTTTTCGATCTGCCCCACTTTCTGACCAGATGGCAAAAGATGTGGCAGCAGCCAGAGAACGGCAGTTGGAACGCAACGGTGGAATATTGAATGCAGCCCTCGGGGAGGCAGAGCTGGAGCGTTATGCTCCTCTCTCGGAAGAGGCGTCTGTCTTGTTGAGATTGTGTGCTCGTCGTTGGTCGAGTCGTGGGCTGGTATCAGCGCGTAAAGTCGCGCGCACGATTGCAGACCTTGATGGCGCGCGAGATGTCACACGTCAGCACATGCGAGAAGCTGTGGCGTTTCGACGTTGTCCAGGAGAGGACGAACGTTTCGGGGCAAGGGGCGGTGCATGAGTGAGACTGGCGACGGCCTTCACCATTTATACCGGGACAGATCCGAGAGCGGGGAGAGTACGGAAACCCGGACCGGTCTTGATCACAAGATAGGGCATGGCAGGAATCGTGCAGCTCAGAATTCCCGAGATACTGTTTATGCTGAGCAAAAGGCTGCTGACCAGGTCAGGAATACTGGTATGTCGGACTCCCGCTCATCTGCGTGCTCTGCTCCGAAAGACCTATTGCAAGAAGATTCTTGCCGCTGGCTGTACTTGGCGTCATGCACGCGTCTTCCTTTCCAGGTTTTGGGGCGCTTACATCAGGTATGTCCGGACGCGCTGCAAGCGGTGTCTTTATTGCACGCGTCTGCTCCCGCTGTTTCCTCTTTTGTGCGGGAGGCAGACCGGAAAGCGGTACGACGCGTCTTGCATAGTCAGGAGTGGGATGCTTTGCCTTTGACGCTTCCGCAAGGGGTTACTCTGACGCGGGCGGGGCATGTCGATTTCCCTGCTTCTTTGCGCCCAGTCGAGGATTGGCCACCGGTCCTCACCGTTGCCGGACGTATTCCATCAGGTACGGCTGTTGCGATTGTAGGGATGCGCAAGGCGTCTCCTCATGGCAAAGACTTTGCGTGGAGATTGGGCGCTGCCCTTGCCCGCCAAGGCCTGATTGTCGTGAGCGGTCTGGCTTTTGGTATTGACGCGGCTGCGCATGAGGGTGTGCTTGCGGCAGGTGGAAAGGGGGTGGCCATAATGGCAGGAGGTCTTTCTCGCATCACCCCTCGCAGCCATTTTCGTCTCGCGCGCAGACTTGTGGAAGGAGGCGGGGCACTGGTGAGTCATTTGCTGCCGGATACGGTTCCTTATGGCTGGCGTTTTCCAATCCGCAACCGTCTTATCGCTGGTCTTGCGGATGCTGTTGTGGTTGTGGAGGCTGCAGAAACAGGAGGAGCCCTTTCGACTGCCCGGCACGCTCGCGATTTAGGTCGTGAAGTACTGGCAGTGCCGGGTTTTCCTGACGATGGTCATGCGATAGGGGTGAACCAGCTGTTACGGGACGGGGCTGGATTGTGTTGTGGCCCGAAGGACGTGATGGAAGTGTTAGGAATAAGAATGAGGGAGAAAGTGAGGGTGCAGCATAAGATGCGGATGCCGGTACTGCAGCCTGGGGAGAGTTTCCTTCCTGAATGTTCTGCGATTGGGGAAGGAGCAGGTCTGGCTCCTGAATGGGCGTTTGTGCTGGATCAGGTATATTACCGACCGGATTCTTTGGAGAGCGTGGCGATGCGCTCAAATTGTTCTGTACGTGAAGTTCTGGGGATTCTGATCGAGCTGGAAGCGCTTGGGCAAGTGGTTTTCCCATCTCCGGCAACTGTGCAAAGACTGCACGGTGCCCCGTGATCTGCACTGTTGCAGTTATGCCTGCAAAATGCATTATTCGGAAGAATGACGTTTTTACAGGTTGCAGGTCATCAGGAAGAGTTGAAAACAGTATGGGCAGACTTTGATGCCTTTCTATATTTGCGCACTCGCTATGGGGGCATTTTTCCTTATAAAAGGTGCAGATCATCTTGTAAATGGCGCTTCTCGTCTTTCGTCATTGCTCGCGCTTTCACCCATAGTGGTGGGGGCTGTCATTATGGGTTTCGGGACGAGTGCCCCCGAGATTTTTGTGTCAGGTCTTGCTTCGTGGAGAGGTGAGATTGACATTGCAGTTGGAAATGTGATTGGTTCCAACGTGACGAATCTCACGCTGGTGATGGGAATAGTTGCTGCAGTTCATCCGCTCGAAGTTTCCCCGTCGGCTTTACGTTGGGAGATTCCCTTCGCGACATTTGCCGTTTTGATCTACGCACTGGTTCTTTTTTGGTCGGTTTCTCTGCTGACAGGGCTCATACTGCTGGCATTTTTAGGAGTGTTGCTGGTTTACATAGTCCGTGGTGGCCGGACTCTGGAAGGGGCTACCGGATTAGAGGCAGGTGTACGAAATCTGGAGAAAAATCGGCAATTAGGGGAGGTGAGCCTAGAAATGCTGAGAATGTTTTTCGGTCTTGTTGCCACTCTCACGGGAGCTTGGGTTTTGATTTGGGGCGCCCTTGGGATTTCGGAAGAGATGTCGCTCAAGCAAGGGCTTGTGGGATTCACTCTGGTGGCACTCGGGACTTCGTTGCCAGAACTTGCCACGTCGATAGTGGCTGTACGAAGAGGCCAAGTAGATCTTATTTTGGGCAACCTTTTTGGGTCGAATGTGTTCAACAGTTTTGCTGTGGGGGGGATCACCGCGGTAGTCAGCACTGGTCCTGCTGTCGATATGGTTTTTGCCAAAACTGGCGGTGTTGTCATGGCAATCATCGGGGTGTTTGTTCTGGTGCTTCTAAGATCACGCCGTAAAGTTGGCCGTTCAGAGGGTTTGTTGCTTTTATCCGTCTATTTGTTGACTCTTCCCTTCTTTCTTTGAGGAATGACACTATGACAAGCACCGTTCCCATGCTTTTTTGACTCTGGCCTTCTTCGTGAGAGGAACGAGGCGGGGATGTGTCGCGTGTTCTGGGTGCAGGCGAATTTTTGCTTTCTCTGATCTTTGAGGGCAGGGCGAAGAAGTGGGGGCGTGGTGGGACTGTTTTTTGCCAGATTTTTCTTGTGCCCTTTTGCTGTTTGCCCTTCCTGTGAAGAAAGAATTTCCGTTTGTGGGGAAAAGCCATTGGGGTGACACGTTTTTTCTTCGCAGACGCGGTGTTCCGGTAGGCAGTGCTTACTTCGTAATTCGGGCATTCGAGGCCAGAAAAAAGGGATTTTTCTCTGGCGGCACAGATTTTTTTCTGGGCGTTGCAATTATTTCCACCTTTGGGCGTGATTCCGCAGGAGACGAGGTTCCCGACCTCTATACTCCCACCGGGCGCCACTACTCATAGTGGTCGCATGAATGCACTATGCCGACCGGAGTGATTGACCTAGCGTGAGTGTGGACGATCAGAATGACATTCAAGACCTCTGGGCTTGTTATAAAGAGGCCGGCGAAAAAGATGCACGAAATCGCCTTATTGTGCATTACGCGCCACTTGTAAAGTATGTGGCTGGCCGGGTCTCTGTTGGATTGCCCTCTAATGTTGAACAAGCCGACCTCGTGAGCTACGGGATGTTCGGTCTGATTGACGCAATCGACAAGTTTGATTTCCAACGCGGGATCAAATTTGAGACTTATGCGATCAGTCGCATAAGGGGTGCGATTATCGATGAATTGCGGTCTTATGACTGGGTTCCTCGTAGTGTACGAGCAAAAGCTCGTACTGTAGAACGGGCGTACAGCACGCTTGAGAACAAGTTTGGTCGAACCCCGACGGATCACGAAGTCGCTGTAGAACTCGGAGTGAGCGACCGTGAAGTCCAGCAGATTTTTAATCAGATTTCTTTTGTGAGTCTGGTTGCTTTGGATGAGCTGATTGGTCTGGGAAATGACAAGGGTGATTCGCTCACTCTCGGCGATACCCTTGCTGACACGCAGGGGCAGGATCCCACGACCGCTTTTGAGGTCGAAGAGTTGCGTCATCAGCTTGCGGAAGCGATTAACCGCTTGCCTGACCGAGAGAAGATCGTTATCACTCTCTATTACTATGAAGGCCTTACTCTTGCAGAAATCGGGCAAGTGCTCGGAGTTACCGAGTCCCGAGTCTGTCAAATGCACACCAAGGCTGTCCTTGTATTGCGCTCTCGTTTGCAGGACGCCTAAGTCAGTTCGGTGAAAAACGCATATTTCCCCTTTCGCTTTTCTGCACGAGAAAAAAGATTGGGAGAACCCCAATCTTTTTTTGATGCGAAAGCTGATTTCTCTCTTTGTTTCTTTCCCAATCGAGGTACACTGCGAACTCACCGGAATGAGAACGGCATCTTTTGGGATCGAAGTCTGCGCTTTTTCTCTGCGGGGCTGCTATCTTCCGAGAAATTACACACGTCCGCCCATTTCATCCGGCGGTGCCTGCTGCGTTTCCCCGTGTTTTCTGCTCTCTTTTCTGCGGAAGCGGTCATGCGCAAGAGGTCCGGGTGAGAGAAAGCATTTTTGCGCGTTTGCGCGTGTCAAGTTACATGCTGCCACGGCGTGACGGAGGAAAAACCATACATATCTCCTGAAGGAGAAAACATGCAAACTACTGTAGACACGCGTTCGAGCGTGGTCACGATGAAAGAGCTTCTCGAGGCTGGTGTCCATTTTGGTCATCAAACTCGCCGTTGGAACCCCAAGATGAAACGCTACATCTATGGCGAACGGGGTGGCATCTACATCATTGACCTCGCGGCGACCCTCAAGGGCATTGAGAATGCATACACCTATGTGAGGGACCTCGTGGCTCGCGATGGTGTCGTCATGTTTGTGAGCACGAAACGGCAGATGACCGATGCTGTTGCCGAATCTGCCTTACGTTGTGGCATGCCCTATGTCAACTACCGTTGGTTAGGCGGGATGTTGACAAACTTCACCACCATCAAAGGTCGGATCAACCACTTGCGTGACCTTGAGATGATGGAAGAAACCGGCGTCTTCGAGGAGATGAAAAAGAAAGAAGCATTGCGTTTGCGCCGTGAGAAGGTAAAGCTCGAGCGTTATATGGGGGGTATGAAAAGCCTCGATGCCGTTCCTGACGCAATTTTCGTGGTGGATACCCGAAAAGAGCATATTGCTGTGGTGGAAGCAAGAAAAAAAGGTGTTTCGATTATCGCTGCTTTGGACACAAACTGTGATCCAGATGAAGTTGACTATGGGATTCCTGCGAATGACGATGCGATCCGGGCTGGTGTGCTCTTGACGCGGATTATCGCTGATGCGGTTGAAGAGGGGACTTCTTTACGCGCGGCTCGTTCAAAGGGTTCGCGAAAGTAGGTTTTTTCCCTACTGTTTTTCCTTCTCATGAAAATTTGGAGACAAGATGAGTGTTTCCGCACTTGAGGTTAAGAAGCTACGCGCCCAAACAGGCGCTGGAATGATGGATTGCAAGCGCGCTCTTGAGACTGCCGTAGGAGATTTCGAGAAGGCCGTTGAGATTCTTCGAGAAAAAGGACTGGCGAGCCTGACGAAGCGGGCGAACCGGGTGACTGCCGAAGGACTCGTGGCCGCTCTTGTGCATGAAGACGGTCGACGCGGTGTCATGGTGGAAATCGACTGTGAAACGGACTTCGTTGCGAAAGGCGACGTGTTCGCGTCTTTGGCTGCCGATGTGGCTGACAAAATTTTTGCCGCAGAGACTGGTCAGATTGAGGGTCCTCTCGGCGAAGAAATCTACACTTTAGTGGAAAACGCGGCGATTGAGATCCGGGAGAAATTGGCTTTTCGTAAGGCTGCTTATTTCGCGACAGATCAGGGCGTGGTGCATGCCTATCTCCATAAAACCGGAGGTTGGGCGCGTAAGGGAGTTCTTATTGAGCTGGCAGGGGATCTTGATGTGGAGACCTTGCAGAAGCTTGGGCATGAGCTCGCGTTGCATGTGCAGTTTGCGTGTCCTGACTATCTGACCGCGGAAGAAGTACCCGAAGAAGTATTGGAATCGGAGCGCCGGCTTGCGCAGGCGAAAGCCCTGAACGACGGCAAACCTGAGAAGATTATCCCTCGTATTGTGGAAGGAGCTGTGCAAAAATATTTGAAAGAACGGGTATTGACCCGACAGTTTTTTGTGAAAGACGACAAGAAGACTGTGGAGAAGTGGCTCGCGCAAGAGTCTGGCGGGAAAGCGTCTATTGTCCGTTACAGCCGTTTCGAAGTTGGTCAGGAAACCGGTCAGATTGATAATGGTGCTGTGGTGTGAACAGGGACGGGGGTCCTGTAGAAACGGTGCAGTCTGAAGGCGAGGATGACCCTGACGACGACGAGAACCAGACTGAGGTCCACACTGAGATAGAGGCGAGAGGAATTGGCCCTGCACACAGGGGACCGGCTTCCTCATCTCCTCAGAAGTGGAAGCGAGTACTTGTCAAATTGTCAGGTGAAGCGTTTGCTCCTGTTAGTGGGAACGGGCGGGGTATTGACCCCGGTGTCGTCGAAGGATACGCGCAGCAACTTGGGAGTTTACAGGCAGAGGGCATCGAAATTGCTGTTGTTGTCGGTGGCGGCAATCTATGGCGGGGTCTTTCGGATGCGGCAGTTGGCATGGACCGAGTCACCGCTGACTATATGGGAATGCTTGCCACCGTGATGAACGCTCTGGCATTACATGATGCGCTCGAACGTACAGGGGTTGCGACCCGAGTACAGTCGGCCATCTCCATGCAGGAAATCGCTGAGCCTTTTATCCGCCGCCGTGCGCTGCACCACCTTGAAAAAGGTCGGGTAGTGATTTTCGCCGGCGGTACGGGGAACCCGTATTTTACGACCGACACAACGGCAGCTCTGCGTGCTGCAGAGATCGGTGCAGAGGTCGTGTTTAAAGCGACCAATGTAGATGGTGTCTATAATGCGGATCCGAAAAAGGTCCCTGACGCTCGCAAACTATCAAAAATCAGTTTCACAGAAGTGTTGCATCGAGATCTAAAGGTTATGGACGCTGCTGCTATTGCCCTGTGTCGGGATAATGCAATTCCGATTGTGGTCTTTGATTTGACTTGTGACGGAAATCTTCGAAGTGCGGTTCGTGGTGAGAATATAGGGACCCGTGTTGTCGAAGGAAGAGAATCGTGAGTATCGCAGGGATCCTGTCGGAGAACGAAGAGAAGATGGCCAAGGCGGTGGAGGTCACGAAAAGCGATTTTGCCGGCGTGCGAACGGGGCGTGCTTCACCTGCCCTGGTCGAACGGTTGCGAGTTGACTATTACGGGACGGAAACTCCACTACAACAAATTGCGAATATCTCTGTTCCTGAGAACAGGGTATTGCTCATTAATGTGTATGACAAAACTGCTGTTGGAGCGGTCGAGAGAACGATCCGTGAGTCTGATTTGGGCTTAAACCCTTCGGTCGATGGGAACGTCATTCGGTTGTCTTTCCCGCTCCTCACGAAAGAGCGACGCCGGCAATTGGTGAAACTTGTGAAGGCGAAGTCAGAAGACAGCAAGATCGTGATCCGGAACCTGCGCCGCGCGGGACGGGAGAAGCTCGAACGCCTCGAAAAAGACAGTGAGATCTCTCAAGATGACTTGCGTCGAGCGGAGAAAGAACTGCAATCGGTCACGGATAAGTACACGGGTGCTGTTGATGTGCTTCTTCAGCACAAAGAGAAAGAACTGATCGAAGACTGAGATCCTCTCGATAGGCTTTCTCNNGAGAAAGCCTATCGAGAGGAGACTGATTGCCCTGTGCAGTCCTGTGTCTTTCGTGCTGGTTCCCAGAAAAATGGGAAGTGAACCCCTGTTTTCTCGCTTTTCATATTTTTCCCTGAGAAACTTGTCTGTGGGAAAAACTGTCTGACGCTTTTTGGGGTATTTCTTGGGAAAGCCCCTGTGTTGATGGTTTTTGATAGGTTGTTCTGACTGTGAGCAGACGGAGAAGGAACTCTCTCTTCTGTACCGTGTAGAATGCCGCCTACCTGGGCTGATATTGGAGGAGAGGGCGGGAGACAGGCCACTGTCTTTTTTGACTGGATTCCGCAGGGTTTTCCATGGTCATGCAGGAAAAAGATGCCATTCCTGAGGGAATCTCTCAACTCAGAGAGATTCCCTTGAAAGGGTTGTGCGCAATAGGGCGGATGCCCAACAGTGGAAGTCCGGCGAGGAGGTTGGGCCATGTCGGATCGTCGGAGAGGCATCCCTGATGACTCTTCTGCGCGTTCTCAAGAGCAGAAGAAGACGAGTGATGTGCTTTCTTCGAAAAGCGGTGAGCACATGGTCAATCGCGAAGTAAATCGGGAAAAGAATTCCTGGGAAGAGCAAGAAGAAAAAAACCAGGGGATGCCGGTTTTTTCGTTTTCTTCTGATGATCAGGAAGCGCCTGTTGTGGGGGCAGGAGAGAATGACAAGTCTCTTTTCATTGCTCGATCTCAGCAGAAAAAAAGTTTTTTTTATGAAGACGAAATCGATATTGACGCCTATGACGAGGACACGATTACTGACGTTCCTCTACTGGGGAAGAAGCGTCCTCGTTCGGTACGTCTTCTTGGGCCTTCTTCCATTACCGGGGATCTCCCCGTTGTTCCTTCGAACAAAGAAGATTCTCTAGAAGATTCTCTCAAGGGAAATGAGATCCGAGATGAGGTTTCGGACAGAGGTGATTTTGCCGGCGCGCTGGATTTGCAGAACAGGCAGGGAAAAAACCCGACGAGTTTTGCAAACCAAGCAAAAGTGAATAGTGCTGTTGAGGCAATGGGCCGGCAGGACGCGTCTTTTCAAAAAGGGGAGAAGGAGAGAGAAGGCCATTTTTCGCAGAAATCTGATGCTGTTGGTACTGGTGTGATTGAGGAAAGTCAGTCTGAAGGGGAAGAAGTCCGTCGGGATGGAGGAGACGCACACGGTGCAAAGAAAGAGACTTCCCCACCCCCTCCCCCGAAAGGCATCGTCAAGACTGCGACGGGAGTTGCCTTTGCTCTTGTGGCTTTGGCGATTATTTCTTTGGGAAGTGCTGCCTTTGCGAGTCTTGTCACGGTCTTGTTGGGCCTCGTGTCGTTTGAGTATCACTCTGCTTTGCGTTCTCTGCGATTGGAAAGAGCCACAGGACAAGAAGTGGCGAAAAAGCAGGAAGCAGGGCGTGTAGCTGCACAAGCAGTAATGATTTTTCCTGTGTTGATTGGTGTCGCTTCCACGCTGGCCGGAGCGGTGCTGAGTTACCTGTATGGGGTGGAGGCCCTTGGAGCGGTCCTCAGTGTTGGAGTCGTATGGATGGGGGCTTCTTTCGCTGACAAGACATTTGCTTTGGGTACACCCAGTCTTGGGCTGGAACGTCTTGTGGATTTGGCAGGAAATGTGGCAGGTGTGGTGCATGTTGGGGCTGGGGGAGCCTGCGCCATGCTCATTCTGCGTTTGGAACACGGCTTTTCGTTACTTGTTCTCACGCTGGCATCGACGATTGTGCTGGATGTGGCGGCGTATGCGTGGGGTTCCTCTTTTGGGAAACATCCACTTGCGCCAAAAGTGAGTCCGAACAAGAGCCTGGAGGGACTTTTTGGTGCGGTAGGTACCTTGTTGCTGTGCTCTTTTGTTCTCAGTATGATCGCGCGTTCCACTATTTTTCCATCTTTGCATTCAGTAGAGTTCTTTACGAGTTCTGTGCGTGTGATGGTTCTCGCGACGGTAGTGGGGTTTGCGGGAACTGTGGGTGATTTGGCGGAGTCTCTGGTCAAACGCAGTCTTGGTATCAAGGATATGGGCAATGTTTTGCCTGGTCATGGTGGTTTTTTTGACCGGTTTGATGCAGTCCTTTTTGTCTTACCATGCGCATACGCAGTATTTCTCTTGTGGGGATTGCAGTGAAGTTCTCCCCACGAGATTTTCCTCTCAGTTTTGTGGCCTCAGGCTTTTGCAAAGACGCCGCATGCTGGATTGGCAGTCATTGGGCGAGGCCTGAAAGGAAGACGCAGTCTGTTTTCAATCAGAGCCGTCAAGAGAACTCAGCCAAGAGAACAGGGATGAGGATGCGACGGGCAGTTTGTTGGGCACGCGTGAGGCCGCACACGGGGAGAGATGGCAGGGAACCCAGGCCCGAAAAAGCGAGCCTTCTTTGGCCAAGCGGCGAGAATGAACGAGGCGCTGCTCCTGAAAGCGAGGCGAAGACGATATGCGCCGTGTGGTGATACTTGGATCGACAGGTTCGATTGGGGTACAAGCCCTTGACGTTTGTCGCCGTCATCCTGACTTGTTTGATGTCGTGGGTTTAGCGGTTGGGCAGAGCGTGCAGGCGCTTGTCGCGCAGGCAAAGGAGTTCAAACCTGAACGGGTCTGTGTCGTGAGCGATGCACCTCTTTCACCTGATGATCTCCCTTCATCTGTTGCGCTCTCCCGTGGTCCTGAAGCGTTGGCATGCTTGGGTGTGGAATGTGGTGCTGATCTGGTACTAAATGCTGTTGTAGGGGCAGCTGGTCTACCGGCTTCTCTTGCTGCCCTTGAGACGGGGTCTGTGCTTGCCCTTGCCAACAAAGAAAGCATTGTGGCAGGAGGTCCGGTTCTTCTTCGGGCTCTTGCCTCAGGGGGTGGTCGTATTGTTCCGGTGGATTCTGAGCATGCGGCGTCTGCCCAATTATTGCGTGGGGAAGATCCTGAGGAGATTGCCCGTCTTGTTTTGACTGCCTCAGGTGGTCCTTTTCGTGGCCGGTCTCGTGCTGAATTAGCGCATGTGACACGGGAAGAGGCGCTGCAACATCCGACATGGAAGATGGGCGCGAAGATCACTATCGATTCTGCCACCTTGTTTAACAAGGGACTTGAGATTATTGAGGCACATTACCTTTTCGATCTGGAAATGGACCGTATTGGTGTGGTTGTCCATCCTCAGTCGATTGTGCACGCTATTTTGGAGATGTGCGATGGGTCAGCAAAAGCGCAGGTAGGACTGGCGGATATGCGTCAGCCTATCGGCTGGGCGCTCGCCTCGCCTGAGAGACTGCACGACCCTATTGGCGCAGTTCGCTGGGCAGATTTGCCGCCACTTGTTTTTGAGCCGCCTGACCTTGACGCTTTTCCGGCGTTGGGTCTTGCTTTTGCAGCGGGGAAAGACGGAGGAACAGCCACCGCAGTTCTCAATGCCGCGAATGAGGTCGCAGTGCATGCGTATCTGAACGGTTGTGGGGTTTTTTTGGATATTCCTCGTATTGTCGAAGAGGTTTTATCCCGTCATGATGTGATGGAGCCGCGTGATCTTGACGATGTGCTTCATGCAGATGCCTGGGCGCGTACCACGGCACAGGGATTGTTGGGGGATTGAGGTTTCTTTGCTGCTTTCTTCTGCTTGCTGCTTTTGATTCTCTGGGAAAAATTTGCCTGATATTGTTGGGAAAACAAAGAAGAAGAAAGATATCGAGTGCGGACGAGGAAATGCGATATATGAATAGTGAGAGTTCTGATTTGTCTGTCATGATTTCACGACGCTTTGCAGCTTGTCATGGTTGCGGGTGATTGTTGGAAAAAAGCGAAGTGCCGGCAGGGACAAAAAGCAGATTGCTCAATGAAACGGGTGAAGACAAAAGAGGGTCGTGAGAGTGAAGAGTGATCCCGACACTGTTGCGGCAAGTGCCGCTGACGAGACAAGCAATGTTGCGTTTGTGGGGTCTTCGCGTGTGGAGGACTCTACCGAGGCCGTGAAAGATTTTCCTGAGAAGACTGAGGACAGCGCTGTTCCTTCATCGTCTTCGCCGGAGGCACCCGTTGATGCTTCTGAAGGGTGGAAAATTCTTGCCATCATGGTGGCTGTTGTGGTCTTTGGCGAGGTTTTTCTGGGTAGTTGGTTGACAACTGTGGGCATGATGATGCTCATTGTCATCCCTATGGTGGTGTTTCACGAGTGGGGCCACTACATCACAGCGAAACGTTCCGGTGTGGCGGTGCGCGAGTTTTTTGTTGGGTTTGGTCCGCGTTTGTGGTCTTTCCGTCGTGGGGAGACTGAATATGGTGTCAAGGCTTTTTTCCCTTTGGGGGGCTACGTAAAGATTGTCGGCATGAGCCGGTATGAAGAAGTGCGACCCGAAGACGAAGGGCGTACTTTTCTGGACGCGTCCCCTCTTGCCCGGAGTGTTATTTTGTCGGCAGGGTCAACGGCCAATTTTGTGACGGCCCTGGTGTTGTCTTTTGTCTTGCTGGCTTTTGTGGGACTTCCTGGCGAAACAACTTCTCTCACCACAGTAAATTTTGTACAAGAAGGTTCTTCTGCTGCTGAAGCCGGCATCATCTCTGGGGATACTGTGCAGCGTATTGCCGGGGACGAAATTGCTGAATGGGATGACCTGGTGAAAGCGCTTGATGGGCTTGCCGGTCAGACTGTGCCTGTCCTGATTGAACGAGATGGCGCACCCCAAACAGTCCAGGTGACTTTGTCGGAAAGTCCGACCTTTTCAGGCAGGGGCTTTCTTGGAGTAGAGCCTGTGCGCCAAGAAGGCGAACTCGAGACAGAGTCGATTTTCTCCGCGATTCCCAACTCCTTTGTCCTGATTAAAGACATCGTGGTGGCCAATGTGGAAGGCTTTGGCGAGATGTTTGAAGGAGAAAATCTTCGTTGTATTGGGAACCGTTTGACAGGAGGCGAGTGCAGTACCGAAGTGCGTCCAACTTCCCTTCTTGGGGTGAGTCAAGTTGCTGACCAGTCTCGCGAGGTAGGACTCTACGCGTTTCTTTTTCTGCTCATCATGGTGAACGTGGTTGTGGGGGCGCTGAACCTTATGCCGCTGCCGCCCTTGGATGGGGGACATTTGGCGGTGTTGTTTGTGGGACGGATCGCGTCACGTGTCCTACGACGAGAGGTCACTATCGATCCTGTTGACCTCATGCCCTTGACTGTGGGCGTGATGGGATTCTTCCTGCTCCTGTTCCTGGGCACCTTCTACCTCGACATCGTCGATCCGCTTCGTCTCCCCTAACGTGATTGTCCCAGTATGCATGGTGTTGGACGAGGGAGGAGCTGTGCGCGCAAAACCGGAAAAAGGGCCGGACCCCCCCTATGCTGTGCAGCGTGTAGGGGCGTGTAGGGGTCCCTTCAGAGGCGTGCAGGGGCCTCGATGCCGAGAAGGTCAAGGCCCTTCTCGATGATGTTCGAGGTCAATGCGCAGAGCATCAAGCGAGAAGCGCGTAGCTCTTCATTTTCAGGATGCAACACAGGACAGTTTTCGTAGAAACCAGAAAAGGCCGTTGCTGTTTCGTATAAGTAGTTGCAGAGTTTGTGTGGTTCTCGTCCTGTCGTGGTGGCCTCAATTGCGGCAGGGAAGCGCGAGAGTTTGATTGCCAAGTTGCGTTCTGCGGGGTGTGCGAACACGATGGAAGTATCAGCAGGTACTTTGCTGTTTGATTTACGCACAACAGATTTTATTCGGGCGTTTGCATACTGCAGGTAGACGGCAGTGTTGCCTTCCATCGCGAGCATTCTCTTCCAGGAAAAGACGTAGTCTTTTTCGCGGTCGTTGCAGAGATCCGCGTACTTCACTGCCCCAATTCCAACTGCATGTGCGACATCTTGGCGTTCTTGCGCGTTGAGTTCGCTTCGTTCCGCGAGAATGACTGTGGCTCGATCGATGGCTTCGCGTAGCAAGTCCATGAGCTTGACGGAACCTCCTGCCCTGGTCCGCAGTATTTTTCCGTCTTCTCCTAAAACTGACCCAAAACCAATGTGCTCTGCCCGCATATTTTCAGTGAGCCAGCCTGCTTGTTGGGCTGTGGCAAAAACCATCTTGAAGTGCAGGCGCTGCGGTGTTCCGACCACGTAGAAAATTTGAGATGCGGCGAGTTTTTGCGCACGAAAACGCAATGCTCCAAGGTCGGTTGTGTCATAGGTATAGCCGCCATCGCTTTTACGTATGATAAGGGGTACCGGAGTGTTGTCGCCGTTTGTGAAACCGTCGGGGAAAACACAGACTGCCCCTTCGCTCATCACGGCCAGGTTTTTTTCTTCGAGTTCTGCCACGATGCCGGGGAGATACTGGTTGTAGAAGCTTTCGCCGCGAGCGTTTTCGGGTGTGAGATCGACGTGTAACAGGTCGTAGACCTCTTGGAAGTGGCGTTCTGATTCGGCGACAAGATCCTTCCACAAGGATTGGGTTTTTTGGTCTCCGCTTTGCAGTGCGAGAACACGTGTGCGCGCGCGATCGGCAAATTCCGGGTCGGCGTCAAACTTTTGCCGGGCTTCTTGATAGAACACATTCAGGTCAGCAATATTGCTTTGGGTGCTGTGTGTGGGAGTGCTGTTGCCCGTCTCCCCCTTGCTGGTTTCACGCGCTTTTTCGGAAAGGTGTTCGATCAACATGCCAAAGGGAGTGCCCCAATCTCCCAAATGATTTTGTGGGACCACCTCATGCCCTTGAAAACGCAAGAGTCGGGTGAGCGAGTCTCCGATGATTGTGCTTCTCAAATGCCCGACGTGCATTTCTTTTGCAACGTTTGGTCCGCTGTAATCCACGATGATGCGTTGAGGTGTGGGTACTTCTGGCGTTCCGAGTCGTTTGTCTGTGGCGAGCGCTTCTATATGGTGTGCTAACCAAGTGTCTTGTAGCGTGAGATTTACAAAGCCCGCCCCGCTTACCTCGGGAGGGTCGAGCATGTCCCCAGTGTGGAAATGTTCCGTGATACGGGTGGCGGTTTCCCGGGGTGAAATCCCGATTTTTTTCGCGAGGCCAAATGCTGCGTTGCTTTGGTAGTCGGCGCCACGATCTGGAGTAGATGGACGGATGACCGCTTGCTGAAGGGTAATATCTAGAGAGAAAGCCTCTTTCGCCGCGTCTGCGATGCGACGGGCCAGCTCGTTTGCAAGATCGCCACGGAGCACAAAAACCTGCCTTGGGGAATTGCCGGTGACTGATAACTGGATGGATAATGCGGCGGCCAAGGAGGAAAGTGCCAGTAAAGAAAAGGCGCTGTCCAGAAAACTTATCTTGCGTGTGGAGAAGCCTGCCGCTAATCCAAAGAACAATCCCAAGCGAGTGCCGAAGCGAGCGCTTGGGATATCGGCGTTCTTTTCTGGTGAAGACGCTTGGCCTTCTTTTTTCCTCTGTTCCTCTCTTTCTTGCCGTGAAGACCGACTTTTTGAGACCGGTACTTTTCTGGAATAGTGCTCTTGCGAATGGTTCAGGCAGTCGATCCGAGAAAGAAATGAGAAGACTGCAGGAGCGCAGAGCGTTCCAGTCAGGTGCCTGCCGGCACAGAGGCTTCTTGCCTCGGAGTGTAACGCGCGGAGGGATTTTGCGTAGAGCTGATTTTGTGTGGGGATACCCCTTGTTGCGACGCTTCCGATGCTGTTCTCTGCTTTTGCGCTGTTCTTTTGAGACTTACACTGGAATAGTGGGAGAGAGAACCGTGATAAGACCCTTTTGCTAGGGTAAAAAACTCAGAAAGTGTTCTTTCTGCTCTTTAGGCTTTTTTCGAATATGCAGATGAATAATCATATTTTGCCCCGTAAGAAAACTTCTTCTGTTTTCGTGGGAAATGTTGAGGTGGGTGGCGATGCTCCTGTCTCAGTGCAATCCATGACGACGACGAAGACAGCCAATGTGGACGGTACTCTCGCCCAGATCTACGCTTTGGCAGCTGCCGGCGCTGATCTTGTGCGTGTGACATGCAATGATGAAGATGCTGCTGTCGGGTTGGCCCATATTGTGGATCGATCGCCTGTCCCCATCATCGCAGATATCCACTTTCAGCACTCACTGGCTTTGGCTGCGCTTGAAGCAGGAGTGCCTGCTCTTCGTCTGAATCCGGGGAATATTCGAAACCCATTGCACATCAAAGCAGTCGCGCGTGAAGCGAAAGACCGAGGCGTCCCTATCCGGATTGGCGTGAATGCAGGGAGTCTCGACAAAGAGATCTTGGAGAAGCACGGTGCAGCGACGCCCGAGGCTCTTGTGGAGTCAGCGTTACGCGAAATCTCGTACTTTCGTGAAGTGGACTTTGACGACATCAAAATCTCTGTGAAGGCGTCAGATGTTCCCCTTATGGTTGCCGCCTATCGTTTGCTTTCCGCATCTGTCGATTATCCATTGCACCTTGGAGTGACGGAAGCAGGTCCTTTACCTGCTGGTCTTATCAAAAGCACGGCTGGTATTGGTGCGCTTTTGCTGGAGGGGATCGGCGATACGATTCGTTTTAGCCTGACTGCTGATCCAATCGAGGAGGCGAAAGCCGGTCGGAAACTCCTGGAATCTCTTGGTCTGCGCGAGCGGAAAGGAGTTGACCTTATTGCGTGTCCTTCTTGTGGTCGGGCCGAGATCAATGTTGTGGAAGTGGCAGAACAAGCCCAGCAACGTTTGGAGAAGGCAGGAATTCCATATCAGGTGGCGGTAATGGGGTGTGTGGTGAACGGCCCTGGAGAAGCTCGCAGTGCTGATCTTGGCATTGCTGCAGGGAACGGGAAGGGTCATTTGTTCATTCGTGGTGAAGTTGTTCGTGTTGTCCCAGAGGCGCAAATGGTTGATGCCCTCGTTGATGAGGCGGAAAAGTTGCGAGATGAGGGTTTTGCGGCCCGTCTTGCTGCCGCAGATGCGCGGGCTTCGGTCGAAGGTGATTTTTTGCGGGAACAGCGTTTGCAAGAAGACGACGATCCAAATGCGGCAAAAAAACGTGTGGTGCGTGTGCGCCTTGCTGCCCAGCAGAAGAGCTGAGATTTTCTCGTGTTTTGTGAAAAGGCGTGTCGAAGACGCTGAGAAGACACTGACGAGAGAAATGCGAAAGAGAAGTCTCATGCAAGTGCTTTCTTTTCCGATTCACGTCGAGTGGGGTTGTGCTACGATCCAGAACGGAAGTTCACCTGTGGCGAGCGCTATCGAAGGGACGTGGGCCTAGGGTCCGCGTTCTTTTTGTCTGGGGGGCGACACAGTATCAAGTTCGCCCTCCTTGTTGTTACTTTATGAGTGTTACTTGCGAGTGCGATATTCGTTTCGAGTACAGGTGTACAGGAGTTCTAGCGGAGGTGAGAATGCGTGCCGAGGAAGGTCTGGTCGGTGTTGTGCGAGACCTTGTGGCGCGCGCGCTCGACGATACAAGCTATGAGCTTGTGGATCTTCGCATTTCTGGACAGGTAGAGACTTCCGCTAGTGGTGGGGTTGTCACTCTGGTTATTGATAAACCAGGCGGAGTGACAAGCGACGATTGCGTGCAGGTATCTCGGGCAGTTTCACGCTTGCTTGATGCCGAAGACCCGATCCCTGGCCGCTACTCCCTTGAAGTGGAGTCGCCTGGACTTGAACGTCCTCTCCGTACCTCTGCAGATTTTTCTCGCGTTCTGGGACATGACATTTATGTGAAGTGTCATGGTAAAAAGCCGTTTCAAGGCGCGCTGCAATGTGTTGATGATCAATCTGTCACGATTGACACACCGGATGGGCCGGCCACTGTTCCATTACAGGAAGTGGTACGTGCTCGGCGTATCATTAACTGGGAAGAGGAAATGAGACGATCGAAGCAGGCGAAGCGATTGTCAAAAGAGCGCGCAAAAAAATGATTCCGCCCAGACGCGGCGGTTGACGGGCGGAAATCCCCGACTCTCGGTCGTCCTCCGTCGCTGTACCTGACCAGAGGGGAAGACCGTGAGTAACAACGAGATCGTCGAAAGTTTGCAACTCGTGGCCCGAGAGAAGGGCCTTGATTACAGCACGCTTGTTGAAGCATTGGAAGCGGCACTTGTCTCGGCCTATAAGCGGATGCCGTCAGCAGCAGAAGATGCCCGTGTCACGATAGAAGAGGGCATGCGAGTTTGGGCATTGGAACTCGATGAAGAGGGCAATATTGTTCGGGAATGGGACGATACCCCCAAAGATTTTGGGCGAATTGCTGCCCAGACGGCGAAACAAGTATTAACTCAACGGCTGCAAGTTGCAGAACGAGAACTGAAATACAAGGAGTATCAAGGGCGAGAAGGCGATATTGTTACCGGGATAGTGCAACAGAAGGATCAACGCTACACCCTGTTTGATCTGGGAAAAGTGGAAGCCCTTCTTCCTCAGGCTGAACGCTGTGCTTTTGAGCGGTATGAACAAGGCGCTCGCTTGAAAGCGTATATTGTAGAAGTTCGTAAGACCATGCGTGGTCCTCAGATCGTCGTGTCTCGTACGCATCCTGGTCTTGTTGTGCGGTTGTTCGACTTGGAAGTGCCGGAAATCGCTGATGGCATTGTCGAAATCAAAGCAATTGCCCGAGAACCGGGTGCCCGAACCAAGATCGCTGTGGCGTCCAATGACGACAATGTCGATCCTGTTGGGGCGTGCGTTGGAGCTCGCGGTAGTCGGGTTCGCATGGTAGTGAATGAGCTACGCGGCGAAAAAGTAGATATTGTTCCGTTCTCTGAAGATATCCGAGAGTATGTGGCAAAGGCCCTGGCTCCTGCAAAAGTGCGGGAAGTTCGGGTTGATGAAGAGACAAGAACCGCAGAAGTTGTTGTTCCTGATTATCAGCTTTCTCTCGCTATTGGAAAAGAAGGGCAGAATGCCCGACTAGCTGCTCGTCTTACTGGATGGCGGGTCGACATTCGCTCTGATGCTGCTGAGACGGAAGCTGAGGTTGAAACAAAGAACGAAGCTGAAGTTGAAGTTGAGACCGAGAATGTTGTAGAAGCTGAGGACACTGCTCTGGTCGCGGAGGGAGATCCTTCTGAGGGTGGAGTTGCTGAGTCACATGATATTGCATTGGATGAGAAGAGTCAGGGGAGTGAAACAGCGGACGGTTCTGAGGACAGTCTTGCGGAGAGTCCTGCGAAGTCGGCAGACGGTTCTCTTGAGCAGTCGTCACCTGGGTCGTCAGTTGAAGAAATCCCTAGTACAACTAATTCTTTGCCAGAGAATGTTCTTTCTGGCGGAGAGATATTGAATGCTGATGATTCTTTGGCGACAGCGCCAAAAATCTTAAGCGGAGAGTCTGGCATTTCTGTGAAGTCCTCACCTGAGGCCACTTCGGAGTAGCCTCCTGTCGGAGTAGGCTTTGGCAGAGCGAACCTGTATCGGATGTCGACGTAAGGCCATGCGTTCAGAATTAGTGCGCTTCGTACTGAACGCTCACCTCGTGTCATTGGACATTAGGAAGTCTGCTCCTGGTCGCGGCGTCTGGTTGTGTCCTTCTGCGGATTGTTTCGATCTCGCTGTGAGTAAGAAACTTCTTGTGCGAGCCCTGCACCGAAAAAAAACAGAGGCTGGCTTGATGTCTGTTGGAATGACGCCGGGTTTGCGATGTGAGTTTAAGAATTTGATCGGAAGCGGAGAAGGTACGAGTGGCGAAGATCCGGATATACGAGCTGGCGAAACAGCTCGGGATGTCAAACAAAGAGCTTCTCAGCAAATGTGATGAGCTTGGGATCGAGGCCAAGTCGCACTCGAGCACCGTCACTGATGAGCAGGCGCAGTTGATCCAGGCTTTTCTTGGGAACAAAGACAAAAATGAGTTTGGTAGCAAGCAAGGAGAGAAAATCCCCACAGTATCAGTGCCAGACCAAAGGATAAGCCAGACAGGGCAAAAACCAAGGAAACAGGCTGGCCCTCCACGCGACCCAAAAACGCGGCAAGAATCCTCGGAACGACCAAGCGATGACCGTCCTGGCACTCCAGAAGTGTCAGCCGGCGTGTCTGCTGTAGCGGAAAGAGGACCGGAGCGTGAAACTATCATTCTCCGACACGGTATGACCGTGGCCGAATTTGCGGTTGCTGCCGGGAAGACTCCGGCCCAGATTGTGAAGATGCTCATGGAAATGGGCGAGATGAAAACGGCGAACGAATTGTTGGCCGACGACGAGGTTGAGCTGCTTGCCGAGGAGTTGGGTGTGGCTGTGCGGATTGTGTCACCCGCTGAACAAGATGCTGAGGAAACTGCTGCTGAGGTCGCTGAACTAGTGAAAAGCGATCTGGCAGTTATTCGTCCTCCAGTTGTTACCGTGATGGGCCATGTTGATCATGGCAAGACCAGTATTTTGGATCGTATTCGCGAAGCAAAAGTCGCGGATAGCGAAGCTGGCGGTATTACTCAGCATATTGGTGCGTACCAAATTAAACATGGCGATTCTGCCATTACTTTTATTGATACACCTGGTCATGAGGCATTTACCGCGATGCGGGCACGTGGTGCTTCTGTGACGGATATCGTGGTGCTTGTTGTTGCAGCCGATGATGGGGTGATGCCCCAAACGGTCGAGGCGATTGACCACGCGCGCGCTGCGGGTGTGCCGATTGTCGTGGCGGTCAACAAGATCGACCGAGAGGATGCTGATCCTGTTCGAGTGCGTCAGCAACTTGCCGAGCATGACCTCATCCCCTCTGAATGGGGTGGGGAAATTGAATTTGTCGATGTGTCGGCAAAAGCAGGTTTGCATATAGAGGATCTGATCGAGACTATTTTCTTGATTGCCGAACTTGAAGAGTTCAAAGGGAATCCCGAAGTTCCCGCTCTTGGAGTTGCAATTGAAGCCCATCTCGATAAGGGTCGAGGCCCAATCGTCACGGTTATTGTGCAGCAGGGCACCTTGCGACGAGGTGTGGCTGTTGTGTGTGGTAGCGCATATGGCAAAGTGCGTGCCATCCTCGACGACTCGGGTGCCCCTATGGATAAAGCCGGGCCTTCTACCCCGGTTCAGATCTTGGGTTTGGACTCTGTCCCAGAAGCCGGTGACCGTTTTGATGTTGTAGATGGCGAGCGTACTGCCCGGCATCGCGCGCTTGTCCGTCGTGAGAAGGATCGCAGGGTAAATCAAGCACCAGCGCGTTCGGGTCTGACGCTGGAACAGCTTTTTAGTTCTGTGCAGGCTGGAGAAGTCACCGAGCTGAGCCTCGTCTTGAAAGCAGACGCCCAGGGTTCTATCGAGGCCTTGAGCGAGTCGCTTACCAAGCTCTCCACGAGCGAGGTGCGGGTTGCCATTATTCACAAGGCAGTCGGTGGCATTACCGAGAATGATGTGCGCTTGGCCGAAGCATCTGGCGGCATCATTGTTGGTTTCAATGTGCGCCCGGATCGGAAAGCACGCGCAGTTGCAGAGAAAGCCGGAGTTGAGATCCGTTCCTACCGTGTGATTTATGAAGCGGTGGACGCGGTCAAGAATGCAATGGTTGGACTGCTCGAGCCTGAACTTCACGAGAAATTGTTGGGACAAGCCGAAGTTCGGCGTGTGTTCCATGTTCCTCGAATCGGCAAGGTTGCTGGTTGTTACGTGCAAGAGGGGCGTGTCACGAGGAACGCGAAAGTGCGGGTCGTGCGTGATGGTGTTGTTGTCTTTGAGAGCGGGGTGAGTTCGCTCAAGCGTTTCAAAGAGGATGTCCGAGAAGTGGCGACAGGCTATGAGTGCGGGATTGGCGTGACGAACTTCCAAGACCTCAAAGAAGGAGACATCATCGAGGCATTCGAGATTGAAGAGCGTGTTGCTACATTGTAGTTTTTTCTTTGTGTTCTCTTTTACGGAGGGAAACAGAGAAAATTTAGGAAAATGTCAGAGGTACTGGCGCTTTTCTCCAGCTACGCTGCTTTTATGCATGCAGTAGCGTTGCGTGTCGATATTCGTATTCCGTTGGTCAATTCTCTGAAAGAGAAGAGGCGGATAATTAAAAGGCTGGAATCCGGCTTACGGTCAAAATTTGAAGTGGCTGTAGCCGAAGTCGACTTTCAGAATCAACACCGGCGTGCTGCCTTGGGTTTGGCGCTTGTGTCGGGAGAGTCATTTCAGCTGCGCAAGATCTGTAGTGCCATAGAACGATGGCTTTACGAGCATCCGGAGATTGAAGTGCTCAGTATTGAACTCGGGCATTTGGTCCCGGAATAATCGTGTGCGAGAGATGAGCGTGAGAAGAGTCTGAGCTTATCAATCGGGGAATCTCCCTGGGAGGAGTGCACATGTCGTTGCGTGCGGATCGAGTTGGCGAGTCCTTGAGAGAGATCTTGGCTGAGGGGCTTGCCGGGTTCACTGATCCACGTTTGCGGTATGCCACGATTACCGCAGTTGAAGTTTCTGGCGATCTGTCAACAGCTTTGGTCTATTACTCGATACTGGGCTCTGCGGAAGAGCTGGTGGCTGCGGGAACTGCCTTTAAAAGAGCGCGGAAACGTCTTCAGACCTATGTGGCGGAGCATACGACGATGAAGCGGACTCCCAAGCTCGCTTTTCGTCCTGATGATGGGATTCTCCGCGGGGAACGTATCGATACTCTTCTTCGCAAGATGGAAGTGGTTGAGACTGCTTCTCCTGAAGCGGTTGAGACTGCTTCTCCTCTTGTGGAACTGTTGGGAACAGATGGGGATCCCGCTCTGTAGATCGATTATTACACCCCTGTGTGCCTTGCGGGGGTTTGTTGTTTCGGGTTTTGCTTTGGGGACCTTTGAGGTGAGACGCGAGGGGTCCTGCCTGTATCAGTGTTTCTCATGCGTTTTCTCGAGAAGATCGAGAAAAAAGGCGCGAGCGAGCAACAGAATGGAGTGAAGAGACATGGCCCGTCGTCGCTCACGAGACGATCTGGCGGTCGCCGGGTTTCTTCGTATTGACAAGCCTGGAGGGATGACGAGTCATGATGTCGTGGCTCGCGTGCGACGGGCTGTTGATGTGCATCGTGTGGGTCACAGCGGAACGCTTGACCCAATGGCGACAGGCCTCTTGCTTGTCGGAGTCGGATGGGTGACACGTCTTCTCCGTTTTACCGGGGAAACGATGAAAACTTACTGTGCTGAAGTGACCTTCGGGCAGGCGACTGACACGATGGACGCGCAAGGAAAAGTGACTGCCGAGGCTGTGATGGCCGTGGGCGAAGTGGAATTGCGGGATGCACTAAAGAATTTTACCGGAACGATTACACAGCTTCCTCCGATGGTCTCGGCTGTGAAAGTCGGGGGAGAAGCTCTTTACCGCAAGGCGCGTCGTGGTGAAGAGGTTGCACGTATGCCGCGGCAGGTGACCATATCTGCAATAGATCTGATGGGGTTTGGGGAAGGAAAGGCCACACTCAAGGTTTGCTGTTCCTCTGGCACGTATGTTCGGGTTTTGGCTGATGATTTGGGTCGTGCTCTTGGCGGAGTGGCCTATCTGTCGGGACTGCGGCGGATTTCAATTGGGTCGCATGAGGTAGAAGACGCCATTGGGCTTGATCCCCTCTTTCAATACGGGCGAGGAGCTCTTTTGCCGCCGCTTGGGTTACTTCCCCATGTGCCTCGTCTCGTTGTGGGGAAAGCAGCAGCCGATGCTGTGCGCCACGGTCGTCCTCTTCCGGTGATTGATCCGGTCGGTCCTTTTTTTGCGGTCGTGCAGTCAAAGGAAGAAGAGCCGGAGGGTGCAGAGGCGAAGGAAGAAGAGGCTTCTCCTGCTGCGGACATTTTTCTCGGAGTGTATTCGCATCTCGCGGGAGAAGACTTTGCCAAAGCAGAGATGGTGGTTCCAGAATTGTCAATCCGCTTGTCATCTGGTTAGAACGGTTGGAACACTGTTGAATCTTCTGGGGGAAACACAGCGGACAGTCAGGTGAAAATTGGCTGTGTGCTTGCAGGACCCCACCATGTATGACTCTGGTTTGAGATCCCGTCATGAAACCCCGGCAAAAGACGCGAGGAACGAAGACAGATGTGCTGGAGACAGAGGCAGGAGTCCGAAACTATGAAGAAGAGGATGCAGACAGAATAAGGCGAGCTATGGACGAGCCTATGGACTTATGGACCTATGGACAAGCCGATGAAAGTCGTTGGGCATAATGGAAGTCATTGAGCATTTGAAACTGTCACCATCCCCACCAGCAGGATGCGTGATTACTGTGGGGAATTTCGATGGAGTGCATCGTGGGCACCGGTCGGTGATCCAGTCGATGCGGTCATATGCCGATCGAATTCATGCCCACACGGCAGTCGTGACTTTTGAGCCGCACACGATGGAGGTGGTGCGTCCGAAAGAGGCACCACAGCGGTTAACGGATCCTGCCCGAAAGATCGAGCTTCTTCGGGAGACTGGTCTTGATTACCTGATGGTGCTCGATTTTGATGAGAGTCGTGTGCTCCAGCCCCCTGAAGATTTTGTGGATGAAGTGCTGGTGGGATGTTTGCGGGCGCGGGCAGTGATGACCGGGCGAGATTTTCGTTTTGGTCATGGTGCAAAGGGCGATATCAGCTTGCTTCGAGAGATCGGACGAGAGGCGGGTTTTGCAACAGTGCCGCTCGATCTCGTGACAGACACAGAAGGCGTTTTTTCTTCGACTGCAATTCGTGCTGCTGTACGAGATGGGAATATGGAGCGGGCGGCTGCTGGGCTGGGGCGGTCACATGAGTTGCGAGGAGAAGTTATTGTAGGAGATCAGCGCGGTCAAACGCTTGGCTATCCCACTGCAAATGTGGCTTTATCGCAGCGGGCGTGTATTCCTCCAGTCGGTGTTTATGTTGGGCGTGTACGTGTGCTTGGGGAAGAAAAGTGGGAAGACAACTGGCATGATGCGGTTGTGAATCTCGGTGTGCGTCCGACTTTTCGTGTCCCTACGCAGGCTTCCGGCAAGGAGAACGAAGTTCGCCCGATAATCGAGGCCCATCTACTGGATTTTTCGGGGGATTTATACGGTAAGATTGTCGATATTGGGTTTGTAAAGAAAATGCGGGATGAAAAGCGTTTTGAGAATACTCAAGCTTTGGTCACGCAAATAGCAGCAGACGCCGAGGAAGCGAAGAAGTATCTGCTGTCACAAATCCAGCAATAAAGAGAATGGAAAGGCCTGCGGGGAAGAGGGGCGAGTTGTCCTCTCTGTGGGATCTGCTAGAGTCTTGTCCACCCGGGGCGAATCATTTTTAGGTTTCCGCGTTAGTGTTTTCTAGTTGTTGCTATGCAGCTTCCTGTCTGTTTGTGGCTTGTCTGGAAAAAGGCAGGTTTACTATGAGAAGCGACGTGGTCACTATCGCCCCATTGAACGAGAAGAAAAACCTAGAAGAAAATGGTACTGATGCAAGGAGCGTCCTTGCCGATCAAGATGGAGACCATCGAAGAATACCGGCTCCACGATTCTGATACCGGTAGCCCGGAAGTGCAGATTGCCCTCCTGACGAAACGGATTAACCATCTGACGGAACATCTGCGGGCGCATAAAAAGGATCATCATACCCGGCGTGGGTTGTTGATGCTTGTTGGCCGGCGTCGTCGATTGCTCAATTACCTGCGTGAGCAGGATATCGAGCGATATCGAGCCGTTCGTGACAAACTCGGGCTTCGCCGCTGAGTATGACAAAGAGGGACCATGTGGTCCCTCTTTTTGTGCAGGCGTCACGAGGCGCCGACCCTTTCCGACGCGGGTTCGCTTCTGCGAAGAAAGCAAGTTGCGTTGTCGAACAAAGGTTCATGAACTGGTTGGCTTTGCCATGACGCTTCCTGCCGAAGAAGAGGAAGATGAAAGGTACAATTAAATCGCAAGGCCAGGCCGCAGGGGCGGAATGGCTTTTTGAAACGGGACGGTTGGCTGTACAGGCGGGCGGTGCTGTCACCGTTACCCTGGGAGAAACTGTTGTCCTCGCCACTGCCACGGCGAATGCCAATTTGCGCGAGGGACAGAGTTTCTTTCCGCTTACTGTCGATGTCGAAGAGAAGATGTACGCGATCGGGAAGATTCCGGGGTCTTTTTTCCGTCGTGAAGGGCGGGCGTCAGAGCAGGCTATTCTGCTTTGCCGGCTCGCAGATCGGCCCTTACGTCCCTCCTTCCCCCGTGGGTTTCGCAATGAGGTGCAGGTTGTCCTGACCATCCTCTCTGCTGACCAATTAAACCAATACGATGTTGTTGCGCTGAACGCTGCGTCAGCTGCTCTTTGCGTGTCGGATATCCCTTTTGATGGGCCGATCGGCGCGGTTCGCATGGTGTTGCGTGAAGGGGAATGGGTAACGAATCCCACGCACGAAGACATGGAAAACAGTGTTTTCGACCTTGTGGTGGCCGGAAGCCAGAATGAGTCGGGTGAGATCGACATCATGATGGTTGAGGGTGGTGCGACAGAGGATGCCTGGTCATTTGTCGTAGAAGATGGGCAATGTGCTCCTACCGAAGAGGTGATTGTAGAGGGTCTGGAGATTGCAAAAGTTGGTATTCGCAATCTGGTCGATCTGCAAACTGAGCTGGTTGGCCTTGTGAAGCCAGAGAAAGCAGTCTTTTCTCTGCAGATGTCGTATGACGATGATCTTCTTGCCAAGGTGGAGGAGACCGCAGGGGATCGTATACGTGAGGCGCTCACGATTTTTGGCAAGAAAGAGCGTGGGAAGCTCATCGCTGAAATTCTCATTGCTGTACAAGAAGAACTCGCAGAGGCATTTCCTGAACAAGCAGCAGGTATTCGTGCTGCTTTTGAGTCCACACAGAAGAAACTCATGCGGGAACGTGTCCTGAATGAGGGCAAACGTCTTGACGGGCGGGGTCCGGAAGATATTCGATCTTTGTCAGCCGAGGTAGGTTTATTGCCGCGGGTCCATGGATCAGGGCTTTTTGAGCGGGGCGAGACGCAAGTCCTCAATGTGGCAACCCTGGGTATGCCCCGTATGGCGCAGACTCTCGACACTCTCGGAGTTGTCGACTCGAAGCGTTACATGCACAACTACAACTTCCCCCCCTATTCCACGGGTGAAGCTGGGGTGATGCGTGGGCCGAAGCGGCGTGAGATCGGGCATGGTGCGCTTGCAGAGCGTGCTCTTCTCCCTGTTATTCCGCCTGAGCCAGATTTTCCTTATGTGTACCGGTTGGTTTCTGAGGCGATCAGTTCAAACGGATCGACCTCGATGGCATCGGTATGTGCATCCTCTCTTTCTTTGATGGATGCTGGGGTTCCTATCAGGTCTCCTGTGGCCGGCATTGCGATGGGACTTATCCATGAGGGAGACAAATATGTCACCCTGACGGATATCCTTGGTGCTGAAGATGCCATGGGTGACATGGACTTCAAAGTCGCCGGCACCGCCGAGTTTGTGACCGCGCTGCAGCTTGACACGAAGTTGCAGGGGCTTCCTTCTGAGGTGCTTGGAGAAGGCCTCCGTAAGGCAAAACAAGCCCGGGCAAAAGTTCTCGAGGTGATGCTCGACGCTATTTCTGGACCACGTGAAGATCTGCGTGATACGGCTCCTCGTCTCCATGTCGTGGAAGTCCCTGTTGACAAGATCGGTGACATCATCGGTCCAAAGGGCAAGATTATCCAGCAGATTGTGCGGGACACTGGCGCAGACATTGACATTGACGATGACGGTGTTGTGCGTGTTGGTGCTGCCGATCGTGAGTCTGCGCAAAAGGCCATTGACTGGATTGACCAGATTATCAACCCGCCTATGGCAGAGGTGGGAGCCGAATACGATGGAAGAGTAGTGAATATTACGCCTTTTGGGGCTTTCATTAATATTCTTCCTGGACGTGACGGCCTGCTGCATATTTCAAAAATTGGCGGAAGCCGCCGTATCGGTCGAGTCGAAGACATCCTCAAAGTTGGAGACTCAGTCCGAGTGCTGGTCGATGGCATCGACCAGCAAGGCAAGGTAACTCTTCTGCCAGTATCCGGCCCTGATGGTCTTGTCGGGGACGGAGAGGTTTCGTCGACTGGTGATCGCCGGGATCGTGGCGGACGTGGTGATCGCGGAGACCGTGG
>DEIU01000032.1:97365-113592 GCA_002352645.1 Acidimicrobiia bacterium UBA2766
TGGCGACCGTGGCGACCGTGGCGATCGCGGAGACAGTGCAAACGTTTCTGGTGGAGGCGACCGTGGCGATCGCCAGGCCCGTGGTCGAAACAACCGTCGTCGTGGCGGACGTGGACGAGGCGGTCGTACTGGAGACAGCGATCGAGGTGACTCTGACACGGGTGGCGACAACGGCGAAGTGCGTCAGCGCCGGAGAGGGCGTGATGGGGTGCGACGTGAAGTTGTGTCCTTCGAAGAAGAGTTCGAACGCGGCGATATTTAAGTCGAGGACGTAGAAACCGGGCCTTCTCTCGAAAGAAGGCCCGGTTTCTTTTTTTCAGTCTTTGCCTCGCGACCTCATCGACACTTCAGCGGCCTCATTGACACCTCAGTGAGACCTGGGGTAATTGCAGGACGACTGCTCATGGAGGGCGACGAGTCGTCTTGTTTCGCTTCGAAGTCTGGGATGAGTGATCTCAGGCAATGAAACCAGGCCGGTCCCTTTGTGGGTTTTCTCGCAGGATCTGTGGGAAGAGAACGAAAGAGCCGGATGTTGTGTGGTCTCCAGGGAACTTTGCAAGGCTTCTTCTTGAAGAGTTTTCTTGTTATTTTCGGGCAGCGCGCAGACGCTCGGCTGTTTCTGGCAGCGTTGTTGTCCAGATTTGGGCGGTAGTTTCGGCTTCGAGCACTGTGTGGAAATCAGCGCGGCGGCTCAAACCCAAGGTTTCTTTCACGCGAATGGTGGAAGCAAGCGGGAAACTAGCGGCTTTTGCTGCCATACTGTGCGCTTTTTCGGCGAGATTTTCGGCGGACACACAATCGTGCACGAGGCCGATACGTTTTGCTTCTTTCCCGTCGACTGTTTCGCCAAAGAGCGTCAGGGCCGCGGCTGCTTGTGGGCCGACCCGTTCTGTCAACATTGAGGTGTTGCCTCCGCCTGGGTGAAGACCAATGCGGAGAAAACCTGACAGTATTTTTGCTTCTTCTGATGCGATGGCGATATCTGCTGCTAAGAGGAGGTTGAGTCCAGCGCCTACTGCGGCTCCGTTGACTGCGGCTACTGTGGGTTTCCGTGCGGAGCGGAGCGCTAAAAACGGCTCGTATAGTGCCGTGTAGGCGGCTCGGCGTTCTTCCCTGAGGGAAGCCGTAAGCGTTTCTTCCTTGTCGTCGGGTGTGGTCTCTGAGGTTGTCAAATTGTCGAGGTTCGCCCCTGCACAAAATCCTTTTCCACTGCCGGTTATCACAAGGGCGCCTGTTCCTGGGTCTGCGTCCATTGACCGAATGATGCCGGCAAGTTCTTTTGCGAGTTCTGGATCGAGAGCGTTCCGTCGTTCAGGGACATTGAGCGTGATTGTGGCAACTCGGTCCGTGATATCTGTAAGTACTTTATGGGAGAGTGCAGACATGAAAAGAGCCCTTTCTCTGGGATGCTTCTGTTGGAATGGACCCGAGGTCGGGTGGAGACCAATGTGGGATCCGTGCCTGGGAGATGCTTCTCTGGCGGGTTGGGATCTCCAAGGTCTATCTCTGTTGAAAGTCTGGCTGTTGTGTGCAGCTTGAGGTCAAGTGTCGCTGTTTTCTTTTTCCTGGCTTTCTCTTTTTTTTGTTTTCGGAATGGGGACCTGTGGTGAGGGCCGTTTTTTGATTTATTGTGTTTGACGGCATATCTGCCAGGTGTTTTTCAGGCTTTTTCTGGTTTTTATTACTTGCCGTGATCCGCTCCTGACCTGTTCTTTCGAGGAAATATCCTTTTTTTCGTATAAGGTGGAGTGCATTATTCCGGTGAGATCAGATGGAAGGCTCTATGATGCCGCCATGATTGTCCGAAGAGTTCTTCCAAACGGTTTGCGAGTTGTTGTCGACAAAGTGCCTGATGTGCGTTCAGTTGCTGTTGGTGTCTGGGTGGATGTGGGCAGCAGACATGAAAACGACGGGGTATTTGGCGTGAGCCATTTTCTTGAGCACTTGTTGTTCAAGGGAACAGAAAAATGGCAGGCGAATGATATTGCACGTGAACTTGATGCTGTAGGTGGAGAGTTCAACGCGTTTACGGCGAAAGACCTTACCGGCTTTTATGTTCGTGTGCTTGATGATGCGTTGCCACTAGGGCTGGAGGTTTTGTCAGAGATCACACAACGTCCAGCTTTCCGTGCAGATGAAGTCGAGTCAGAGCGTCATGTGGTCTTGGAAGAGATCAATATGTATGACGATATGCCTGACGATATGGTGCACGATTTATTTGCGTCATCGATGTTTGGATCTCACCCCTTGGGGAGGCCGGTGATCGGTACGCGTGAGTCGATCACGGAAATGGAACGTGCCGCTGTAGCGGACTATTTTTCACGTCAGTACACAGCGGATAAGTTTGTGATCGCGGCAGCGGGGAATCTTGATCCCGATCTTTTTTGCGAAGAAGTCGCAGCGCGCTGGACGCTTGCGTCGAATCCTGCTGAAAAACCTGCGATGCCTGTTCCTCTTGCCCCGGGTTCCACGGTGCAGATTAAAGAAAAAACTGTTGAGCAGGTACATGTGGTTGTGGGTGTTCCCGGTATTTGCAGGGATGATAAACGGCGTCATGCGCTATCGATTTTAAATCATGTTGTTGGCGGGGGAATGTCCAGCCGACTTTTCCAAGAAGTGCGCGAGAAACGCGGACTGGTGTATGCTGTTTTTTCCTATCAAAATCTTTACCAGGATGCGGGATATTGGGCGGCTTATGCAGGCACAATGCCTGATCGGGTCCCCGAAACCCTGACTATTCTGGCGGAACAACTTGATTTGCTTCGTCACGGTATCACGGAACTGGAGTTTGACAACGCGAAAAGCCATATTCGGGGTGGCTTGGCACTGTCCTCTGAAGACACGGGAAGTCGAATGTCGCGCATTGGGCGGTCTGAACTGAGCCTGGGAGAAGTTCTTACTCTTGATGAGCTTGTAGGTCGTGTTGACGCGGTGACGTTGGAAGAAGTAAATGAGCTGGCAGAAGAACTCGGCAGCGCTGAACGTGTTGTTGCCTTGCTTGGGCCGGAGAGTGCCGTGAGTGAAGATCTTACCGCACCGTTTTTTTCCTGACAGAGTGTGAGACCTGAGACTCCAGGCTTGATCTCTCTCAAGCTGCTTGTCCGGCCAACTCGAGCTGGGTTGAGCTTGTGCAGGGGAGGTGGCAGATGCGATGCTTCATGCACCTCCCGGGAATCACACCGAAGGCTCTGTTTGGCAGGATTGGTTGTGCTCTTTCTGGAATTTGCTCTGGAACTTTCTCGGAGCGCCATGAGGGTTTGTGGTCGTTCCCTACAATGTTTTCAGGGGTTTTTGCAGTGCGTGTTTTTTGGGGGATTTCTCGGGATGATCCGCTGAGTTCTCGTCTTGTTTTTCTCGGACAGAGATCATTGAGTTTTGGTGACCCGTTTTCCGTCTTCCGATGAGAAAAGGGAATGCAACAGACTGCTGGAGAGTAGTCCGGGAAAAAAGTCGGTCCTCATGCAACAGCAAGTTTTGTGTCCGGGGTTTTCTTGGAATTGTCGGGGTCCTGGGGATCTTGGGGTCGTCGGGGTCCTGGAACTGTTGATAGTGCAATGCAGGCTAGTCTTGTGTTCCTGTTTGGAGCAGGTGTGTCCTGCGAGGATGAGGTGAGGGAGATTTTGGACAAGTCTCGTGCCCGAAAGAAAAAATCAGGGCAGAGCCTCTCTCGTCTTGATGAAAGGCCAGAAAATATGCGCGTGGGAGTGCTCGGTGCCGGCGGTCGCATGGGGCGAGAAGTATGTTTGGCTGTTACGCAGGCGGCCGACATGGAACTTGCTGCTGCTGTTGATCCTGGGATCGACGTTGGCGAAGTGTGCGGAGCTCCTATTCTGCCGGATTTGGCAGCTATTTTGGAGAAAGAAGTCGATGCTATTGTGGACTTCACAAACCCTGATGCTGTGATGGGAAATCTTGCGTGGTGTTTGCAGCACGGAATCCACCTGGTTGTGGGGACGAGCGGGTTTACCGAGGAACGCTTTACGCAGGTGCAAGAACTCGTGGGGATGGGGCCTCCGAATGTGATTGTGGCGCCGAATTTCGCAATAGGAGCGGTCCTCATGGCGCACTTATCCGAGATTGCAGCGCCAAGTTTTGAGCGTGTCGAGGTGATCGAGTTTCACCATGATGGGAAGGCTGATGCGCCTTCAGGGACCGCTCTGAACACGGCTGCTCGCCTCAATGCGGTGCGACGAAAAACGGGGGGGTGGCCACAGCGAGGGGAGTCCGAAGAGTTGTTGGCAGGTGCGCGTGGCTGCTCGATTGAAGATGTGCGTGTGCATGCAGTGCGTTTGCCAGGACTTGTCGCGCATCAAGAAGTGATCTTTGGGGGGCAAGGGCAGACACTCACGATTCGCCACGACTCGGTTGACCGTACTTCTTTCATGCCCGGTGTACTGCTTGCTTTACGTAATGTGATGAAGCGTCCCGGCATCACAATAGGGCTGGAGCCTTTGCTTGGCTTGAGCAAGGATTGGTCCGAGTAAAGGGGTCCGGGAAAGTCATTTCTGCCTTCTGGTGCAGTGTCCTCGTGGCGCAACGGTAGAATGTTTTTATGGAAGGAATCTTCGGCGACGTTGCGACTGCGATGATTACGCCGTTTGCAATAGATGGAACGCTTGACCTCGACGGAGCGGCTGTTCTGGCGAAATATTTGGCAGCGCATGGTTCTGATGCGCTTGTTGTCTCGGGTACGACAGGAGAGTCTCCGACACTTCGTCGCGAAGAGAAGCTGGACTTATTTGCCGCTGTTGTCGAATCTGTTGGGGATACTGTGAAAGTTATCGCAGGAACTTCATCTCCCGACACACAAGCATCTGTCCGTCTCACTGAAGACGCGACCCGCCTTGGTGTGCACGGTATTCTCGCAGTTTCGCCCTACTATTCAAAACCCCCCCAACGCGGCCTTGTCGCTCATTTTAGAGCGATTGCCGATGCTACTGACCAGCCTGTTCTCCTCTACGATATCCCGGGTCGCACGAGTGTGAGTCTGTCTTTTGACACTTACGCCACGCTTGCGGAGCACCCGCAAATTGTGGGTGTGAAAGAGGCCACTCATTCCTGCGCTCATGTGTCAGATCTTGTCGGCGTGTGCGGAGAGGAATTTTTCATATATTCTGGAGACGATGCTGCGACTTTGCCATATTTGTCGCTAGGTGCCTGTGGCGTAGTGAGTGTCGCATCCCATGTCGCAGGACCTCAGATTGGCGAGATGATCCGTGCGTACAAGTCAGGTGCTGTGACGGAGGCGCGCAAGCGTCATTATGAGCTGCTTCCTCTTGTGAAGACACTTTTCGCGGACGCTTCACCGATTCCGGTGAAAGCCGCTGTCCGTAAATTAGGGCTTCCAGCCGGAGAGGTTCGTCCTCCTCTGCAGCCAATCGAAGCAGATTTGTCAGCGCGGCTTGATGCGATCCTTGCTGGATACGGAAATGATCTTCAATGAGCGATCCTGTTCGCCTCCTTTTTTTCGGTGGTCTTGGTGAGATTGGGCGGAATTGTTTCTGCCTTGAAATAGACAAGCGCCTTCTTGTGATCGATTGTGGCCTGATGTTTCCCACTGCGGATATGCCGGGTGTGGATCTTGTTTTGCCCGACCTGAGTTATCTCGTGGCACGAGCAAACGACATTGAGGCAATTGTGCTCACACACGGGCATGAGGACCATGTCGGGGCGCTTCCCTATTTACTCGCGCATGTGTCTGCTCCTATTTACGGATCAGAACTTACACTTGGGCTTCTCCGTCCCAAGCTGGAAGAGCATCATGTGGCGGCAGGCGTGGAGTTGGTGGCCTTTTCTGACCGTTCGCACATTACGGTGGGTCCGTTCTCATTCGAACCGATAGCTGTGACCCACTCTGTGCCACATGGTGTGGGGTTTGCGTTCTACACGCCCCAAGGGACGATCTGTCATACAGGAGATTTCAAACTCGACCAGACCCCTGTGGACGGTCGCTTGACCGATATCACTGCCTTCGGCGCGCTCGGCGAAGAAGGAGTACGGCTTCTTCTTAGCGATTCCACGAATTCCGAGTCGGCGGGGATGACCAAATCGGAGACATTGGTCGGGGAGTGGATGGGGGATCTGTTCCGGCGTCATGCCAAGAAACGTGTGATAGCTGCCTGTTTCTCGACGCACTTGCACCGTGTGCAACAGATTTGCGACGCCGCAGTCGCAGCAGAACGTCGTATTGCCTTTCTTGGTCGCTCCATGCTCAATAACACGGAGCTGGCGCGTGAACTTGACGTTTTGCAACTGGACGCGAATCATCTTATCGATATCACAGAAGTCGGAAAGTTACCTCCCGCGCAAGTCTGCGTTATCTGCACGGGTGCACAGGGCGAACCGCTTGCTGCCCTGTCGCTCATGTCCTCAGGAGACCATCGACATGTGAAGATTGGCCCAGATGACACGGTCATTATCTCGGCCACAGTGATCCCGGGTAATGAATCGAACGTGCACCGGGCAATTGATGGGCTGCTCCGACATGGGGCAGATGTCGTGCACTCTGGCGTTGCCGATGTGCACGTGTCCGGACACGCTGCTTCTGAAGAGTTGAAGTTCATGCTTTCTCTCACGGATCCAGATCATTTTGTTCCCGTGCATGGTGAGTACCGACACCTTGTGACGCACGCCAAGCTGGCCTCTGCGGTTGGCATACCCGACGACTGTATTAGCATTTGTCTTGATGGTGACGTGATCGAGGTCACCGATAATGCGATCACGGTTTCGGAAGGCCAAGTGCCTGCCGGCTATGTCTACGTCGACGGAGCAGGCGTGGGCGATATCACGAAAAGTGTGTTGCGAGACCGCCGGGATCTTGCCGAAGACGGTGTTCTCGTGTGCGTGGTCGGTGTCGATAGCCGGAGCGGCGATGTCGTACGTGGGCCCGAGATTCTCTCTCGTGGATTTCTCTCAGGCGACGATTTGGAGAAGTTCGCGAGCGAGGCAGCCGAAAGAGTACTCGCCTCGATTGAGCAGGCAGCAAATGAAAACGCCCTTGACCTCACCACTTTGAACCGGCATGTGCGCCAAACCCTGAAACGGTTCGCGAAAGAGCGTATCGATCGCCGCCCCATTGTTTTTCCTCTTGTGGTCGAGGTGTGATCTGGGTCGAGGTGTGAGCGGTCACCTTTTTCTGGCATGTCAGGAGGGGGGCTATTCTCGACACGTGATACCTTTTGCGGGGGCGAGAAGCCTGAACGAAAAGAGCTGTCCGGGGTTGGGTGAGATAAGCTCCCGGACAGCTCATACAGAAAAATTTTAAAAAAGGGACTTGCGAGAGCAGAATTTTTTTTCGGCGAATGCCTCAGTAGTGGCTTTTCTCAGAAGAGCACGGATGCTTCTCTGCGCACAGTTTCCGACACAGGAGCCCCTTTGGCCGCTGGAGCGAAATCTTCGACATCATCGAAACGCCGATCCGATCAGGGTTCGTCGCGTCAGAAAACTGCTCGATCATCGGGAACATCTGCGCGGCAAAAAGCGTCCTCTGATAACGGGAGGAGCAGAACACTTCGGACCTTCCGTTCTGGTGTGCAGCATGCTGTTTCTGACCATGTGCCGGATTTTATTGGTCTGCTTTTTCTCACGCTGGGCATTGTGACTGCCCTTGCGGTGTGGGGTGACGCCGCAGGCCCCGTAGGGTCTGGAGTTGACACTTCGCTGCGGGCACTGGTGGGACGTGCTGCCGTGTTTTTCCCGCTGGTTGTTTTTTCGGCGGGAGTTGGTCTGCTGCTGGATCGCACACTCCGATATGTGCCCCAAATGTTTATAGGTGCCGTTTTAGTGCTGTTCGCAGCCCTCGGTTTCCTTCACCTGTTTGGCGGTCCTGCGACATTCTCTGCTGCTCTCGACGATATTTCTGCACATGGTGGATGGGGCGGAGCAGTGGTTGTCATCCCACTGGAGGCATCCTTGGGTGCGTGGGGAGCCGGAGTGGTGCTGGGTGCGGTTCTTGTGGCAGGTACTTTGCTTGCGACAGGAACAACAGCGCGTGAGCTGGCAAAACAAGTGGGCGTCTTTTTCTCAGCCGATGCTTTTCGCCGGTTTTCTTTGCCTTGGCGCAGGCTTGAGGCAGACGATCCTGGCGAAGTTGGTCCAGTTGACGCCAATACCAAGACGATTGCTGTGTTAGCGGATGCCGCGTCGGAGACAACTGTTGTGCCTGATCCTGTTTTGATCGAGACGGTTACAGGTTTTGTGGAGGATGCGGAGAGCGATTTTCGTGAGACGCAGGACTCTGTTTCCGCGCGTGACAGGACGCAAAAGGACGGCGCACGCGCAACAAAGACCGGAAAAGCTTCCGAAACCGCAAGGAACTCCTCTGCGCCGGCAGCAAGCGCTCTGGGGAACGGACAGCGCTCTTTGGGCATGCCGACGGCGACGGACCGATACCGATGCCCCGATCTTTCTGTTCTCCGTCTTTCAACGGGACAAAAGGTGAGCCGCGAAGAGCTTGCAGAACGAGGCGAGATCATCCAGGAAACCTTACGGGAATTCAAAGTCGGTGCGAGTTTGGTCAAGACCGTGGCGGGCCCCACTGTAACCCGGTACGAAATCGAACTGGACCAGGGGGTGAAAGTAAATCAGATTACGAAGCTGGCTCCGGACATTTGCTATGCACTTGCCACGCCTGAAGTGCGAATCATCGCTCCGATTCCCGGTCGTTCAGCGATTGGTTTGGAAGTGCCAAACCGTGTACGCCAGCTTGTGACGGTGGGGGACATCTTGATGTCATCCGAGGCGGCAGAGCATGATCATGCGCTTGATGTCGCGCTTGGTCGCGACATTTCCGGGAAACCTGTGTTTGTAAATCTCGCGAAGATGCCGCATTTGCTGATTGCTGGGGCGACTGGATCAGGAAAATCCAGTTGCATCAACTCCATTCTCACCTCTCTTTTGTGTCGCTCCTATCCCTCTGAAGTGCGCATGATTTTGATTGACCCCAAACGCGTGGAACTTGGGCGTTATAACCGGATACCTCACTTGCTCACTGGGGTGGTGACGCAGCCGAAACGAGCGGCAGAGGCCTTGCAATGGGCCGTGCAAGAAATGGAGCGGCGATACGACCTGTTACACCAAGTGGGTGTGCGGGATATCAATAGCTATAACGAGGGTGTGGACGCGGGGTTGCTGGAACCGGATGCTGAGAGTAGTGCGCGTGTGCGTCTGCCCTATATCGTGATTGTTGTGGACGAGCTGGCGGATCTGATGCTCGTGGCTCCAAAAGATGTCGAGAATTCTATTTGCCGGATTGCCCAAATGGCGCGTGCTGTCGGCATCCATCTGGTTATCGCGACACAACGTCCTTCTGTCAATGTGATCACTGGGATTATTAAGGCGAATGTGCCCTCCCGTATGGCCTTCAAAGTGCGCACGTCAATGGACTCCCGGGTGATCTTGGACTTTGGTGGTGCCGAGAAGCTGATTGGCCAAGGTGATCTGCTCTATTTGGGCGCGAGCTCGGCGGATGCCGAGCGTATTCAGGGCTCGTTTGTTTCTGAGAGCGAAGTGCATAAGGTTGTCGCCCATTGGCGCGTGATCGGAGAAGAGCTCGCAGACGATCTGGCTAGTGCGGATGAGCGTCTGGCAGGGGAAGAGACCACAGAGGAAAATGTTTCCCTTGGACCGTCAGGGCAGCAAACAGCGCTGGATTTGCCTGATGCTGATGTGGTCTTTCAGGGGGAGACTGCAATACGGGCAGACGAGGATTCTGACGAGTTGCTTTTGCCGGCGATGGAGCTTGTGGTGAAGAGCCAACTTGGGTCGACTTCCATGTTGCAGCGCAAGCTGCGTGTGGGATTTGCACGCGCCGGCCGGATCATGGATCTGCTGGAAGAATATGACATTGTTGGTCCTTCCGAGGGGTCAAAAGCCCGCAAGGTCCTGATTGCTCCTGAAGAACTGCAAGAATACAAACGTGCGATTTTCTCTTCTGCGCCCACGCAAGAGAAGGCCGAGTTGGGCACTGCCGAGGCGGAAGAGGGAGATACGCAGGAGAGTGAACTCGATGTGAGAAATCGCGCGGCTCATTCGGAGACCGGAGCCACGCTTCTCCAATGAGGTTTCTTCCTGGGCTTTGTGCTCAGGGTTTGGAGATGGTGTGCTGTGTGTGACTTGACGGTGGCGGGCTTGTGACAGGTTGTTTTTGCGAGGATGGGTTCCGCTCGAGTTTATCTGCGTGTGTCGTCTGTTGAGTTGTGCAGCTTGTCTTGCAGGGGTCTGATTTCACGCAGTGTGTATGGTGAGATCCGGAAGAGGCCGATCGCAGGGCTGTTGACGCGAAAGACGAGCGAGCGCGGCTGCATCGCCATTTTATGGCCGTTTGTTGTGTGACTCTTGCCGGGTCGTACAGATTGCGCTCCAGTTTTGCAGTGTGGTGTCGGATTCGGTAAGCCACTGAAACTGTTGGGTGTGTTTCTGGATTTCTTTACTACTGTCTTGCGTCCAAGAGCGCAGGATGTCGTTCCAGAAGTCGTTCACATGTAGGGTGTTTGTTTGTTGTTGGACACGTGTGAGCGTGTGGCGCATTTTGTCGGTGTCCTTCGTGACTGCAGCGTGAAAGGCTTTTGCTGTGAGGACTCGGATTTCGGTGACTTTGGATCCGGTGAGAGAAACAAGACGGCCGGCATTATCCAAAGACTGCTCCACCTTGTCGTGGGACTCTGTGCCAGTGCAGGCAATCGCGAGAGCAGCATGCGCGCGCAGTTCGTCAATCTTGTTGCCGATCTTCTGCGTGCGATCAATCGCACGTGCTGCCACTTTTTGCGCTTCGTTTGGACGGGTCCAACAGAGGGTTTCGGCGAGTTGGGTGAGTGCTCGTCCTTCAAGTCCTTGGGCGTTCACCGCATGGGCTTGCGCTTCGGCCTTTCTGTAGATCTGTTCTGCAGTTTCAAATTGAGCTTGTACCCGATGCACATCACCTTGGAGGAGGAGTGCCCGAATGCAGAGGGGAGTGGTGTAGAATTCTCTTTTTTCCCTTTTTTCGTTTTCTTCGATTTGGTTGGCGGTGTGGAGCGCGTCACGAAAAAGGCCTTTTGCTCCATATGCGAGATCGGCGTAGGCATAACGTGCTTGCTCTTGGAAAGGGCTGTCCGTTTCTGCAGCGGTTTGGAATTCTTTGATAGCCCAGTCGTATAACCCGAGTTCTCGGCTTGCCAAGGTCTTGTGCAGATGTAAAAAGGCTTTTGCTCCTGCAGGCAAAAGGGGGGATGCGAGGGCGCTTGCGAGGTCTGCTGCGGCTTCTTCGACAGGTCCACAGAGAGTTTTTCGCACGCCGCGCAGCCCTCGGGCAAAGATCCCCACAGGAGTGGCATTATTGAGTGTGGCGTCATCAAAGAAGAAGGCCGACCATATGCCGGCTTGGGCGAGTTTGTCGGCGACGCGTACAAATGATCCTTGTTGATGCAGGCTCACCAGGGAAACTGCCTGTGTCCCCAAAAGGTTACCGATGGCGCAGAGTTGAGGGAAGTCGTGCGCGACCTCTTGGAGATCGGCTTCTTCTTCTGCCATTGTGAGGACTTCGTTGAGCTTGAAAACGAGTTGTTCCCACACATGTTTCATGCAGATCGTCTTTCTGTTCAGCTTACGAAGAGTGCAGCTGAGGACCAGAGCCTTCGATCGGTGCCAGTGGGAGAAGGCACTTCCCTGTGAAACTCGGTCCATCCAGTCTGAAATCCAGCCATCTCTGTACCAGAGAGGCTGGGTAAGAAGAACATGGTCGGGGTATGGCATGGGCCAGGATGGATGACCTTCGTGGTACCAGTGCCGGACAGTGGTGGGGTCATAGCCGAGTGCGAAGGCAATGTCAGTGAAGCCGATGAGACCCTCTCCTGGCTGACATTCTCGTGCAGCCGAGGAATTGTGCTCTTTCACTATGGCTCCCTTATCGGAGCTTCCACTCTATTCTCTTCGCTTTTTTCTCGCATGTTCTTCTTGGCGTGTTTCTTGGGAAACGTTGGGTTATTCCTTGTCAAGACCTATTTTGATGTGTGTTGTTTTTCTGTGGTTTTTTTGTGATCTGCTCTTTTCAGCGCCTCTCCGGTGTCTCTTGGGCGTCTTCTGGGTGTTTCGTCACTGGAGGGGTGTTGCCGTCGAGTGACCCTCAATTGAGGGGACTGTGGTCTTGGTTTGCTTGGCAGCTTGTGCAGGATTCTCGTGATATTTTTCCAGTGTGACGTCAGCGTCTGGATATCAGTGATTACCCCAAATGTTGATGAGATGTTTTGGCGTGGGGTTGTGTCATGTTTTGTGGGTCGTGTGGGTATTTGTGTGCTCTTATGACGCCATACTTTTTTCTGTGTTTTGTGAAGTCTGTTGGTTGTGCTGTCGCCAGGATGCGAAGAGTCGCCACCCTAACAAGGTGGCAGCGGTGACAGCAGAGGCTACAAAAACAAAAGAAATCGCTGTTCCCCGGGCAAAAACCAGGTTTCGTAGGACCATCGCGAGCGGAATCCCGAGTGCCCAGGTGCAGGTTGCTCGCTTGAGATTGAGAGGGTCATGGCGGAGATGGAAAACTTCGCTTGCGGAAAACCATGCAAGCACAAACGGAGCTGCGATGATGCTGGTTTCGACAGGGTCGAATACTCCAGTATGAGTTTGCCGTCCTGTTGCCGCGAAAAGCAGCAGACAGGTTGTATCAAGTGCTACAGCGAGTAGAGGGCGCATGAGGGTCTCCTTGGGAATCCTTGCTGTAAAAGTCGCTACAGGTGTCTGAGAACTAGACTTGGGGCAGGTAATGTGGGCCGGGTGTAAGGGGTGACACAGCTCAATAGACGACACAGAGAAGTCCGGCTTGATGTTCGGTTGCGGTTCGTAACAACTCGGTCAGTCGGTCGGCTTCACGCAGTGCGGGTTCGATTAATTCTTGGGCGTGTGTCTGAGAAATTTGTAGGGTGTCGCGGATGCGTCCAACGGTAAGGAAGCCTTCCCAATCGAGAGAAGAGAAGAGCGCTCCGATCTCTGGAGTGTTCCCATCCGGGATATAAAAATAAGCGGTTCCTTCTGACCCTGGCCAGGCTCCCTCTGCATCAGCGGTAAAAGCTCCGAGTTCTTCGAGTGCCTCATGCAGGGGTGCCAGCATGACAAAAGAGGGGTCTGCTCCTTGCCATTCGAATTTAAAATAGTTTTCTTTGCTGACGAGGTAATACTCCACGACAGTAGGGTTTGTGACGATTTTCGCCCCTTTCTCTCCCAGGGCTCCGGCAGTGTGTTCCTCTGCTTTGTGTAGAAGAGTACTTCTGTCCTGGGGTTTTCGGGGAGCCCTCCCGCAGCTTTTTGCCTTTTCCTTTTTTGGGAACAGACCCTTTTTTCGAGTTCTGTTTGCTCGAGGAAGCTACCTGAGTGTGCTCTTCGTCTGCTTGAACGATATCCTGGTCATGTGACCCCCAAACCCGTTTTTGGCCCTACGGCCCTTCTCACTCCGGCAAACGTTCTTACTATTATCCGTATCTTCTCTTCTGCGGGGTTGGTGGCTTTAGTAGTCTCCGACACCGAATGGTGGGCTTTTTGCATGTTTATAGCAATTGGCATCACCGACAATATCGATGGGATGCTTGCTCGCCGCCAGGGAACAACCCGTTCTGGGGCCTTTCTGGATCCTCTCGCCGATAAGGTGTACATCGGATCTGTAGCCGTGACTCTGGCAGTACAAGATAAATTATCCTGGGCAATTGTCTCTCTCCTCTTGAGCCGTGAAATTCTGGTATCCATTTTCCGTTCATGGGCAGCAGGACGGGGAGGATCGGTTCCCGCGTCTGCCTGGGGAAAACTCAAGACATTCGTCACTGTTGTTGGTCTGGGAGCCCTCCTCCTTCCTGTTTCCTGGTCGGAGATATACGGGCACTTACTGCTCTGGGTCGCGGTTGCACTGGCGTGGATTTCGGCGGCCGGCTATTTGCGGCGCGCACCGTCGTATACCGAGAAAGGTCCTTCTATCGATGTTGGTTGAAGATGTTGGTTGAAGTGGTCACAGTCGGCACGGAACTCCTCCTCGGCCAAATCCTTGACACGAACAGTGCGTGGCTTGCTGATCAGCTTGCGAAATCCGGCATGAACGTCCACCGTCACACCAAAGTTGGCGACAATCTTGAACGCATGACGGAAGTCTTTGGCGCTGCCCTCTCGCGCGCAGATGCTGTTGTCTCCACAGGAGGTCTTGGCCCGACCCAAGATGACATCACGCGAGAAGCAATTGCGGAAGTGACAGGGCGGCCTCTGGAACGCCGTCCTGAGCTTGTGCACGCGGTCACTGAGCTTTTCTCCCGTCGCGGTCGAGAAATGCCTTTGTCGAATTTGCGTCAAGCTGATGTTCCACAGGGAGGGGAGGTGATTCCCTTTCGGATAGGGACTGCTCCGGGACTCATCGTGCCGGGGAAGGAAGGCAGCCCTGCCGAGCGGAAGAGGCTTTATGCGCTGCCTGGCGTGTCCGCAGAGATGAAAGAGATGTTCACACGTGCGGTCCTGCCCGACCTGCTGGCCAAAATGCAGAGTCCTCTCACTATTCGGTCTCGCGAATTGAAATGCTGGGTTTCAGAGTCGCTTCTGGCCGAAATGCTTGCGCCCCGTTTTGCGGTGCACGCGGGCAGTAGTCCAGTCACGATTGCTTTTTTGGCAAGTGAAGGGCACGTGCGTGTGCGTCTCACTGCTCGCGAGGCTCCTGAGGTGGTGGACTCCCTGCTCGACGTGGAAGAGGCCGCCTGTCGAGAAATTTTGGGTGATCTGGTTTTCGGATGTGACGACGACACCCTGGCGAAGGTGTGTCTGGATCTTTTGCTGGCGCAGGGGTGGACGCTGGGGGCTGCCGAGTCCATGACGGGGGGAAAAGTCGGAGAATGGATTACTGATGTGCCTGGAAGCTCACAGGCTTTCCTGGGTTCAGTTGTGAGCTATTCGATCTCTGCGAAAACCGATATTTTGGGGGTGCCTTCGCAGGTTTTGCGTGACTATGGGCCGGTGAGTGATCCTGTGGCGCGGGCGATGGCCAAGGGCGCGCGTGCCTGTTTTGGTGCGGATGTTGGTGTGGCTGTGACCGGTTCTGCCGGTCCTACCCCTGATGATCGTTCTGCAGTCGGCGATGTGTTTCATGCGGTGGATGTGCAAGGCAATGTCACTGTGACGCATTCCCATTTCAATGGAGAGCGGCGATTGGTCAAAGCTTTTGCTGCCGCCTCGACGCTTGATCTGTTGCGCCGCTGTCTCTCCGGAATGAGCGTGTGACCGTGTGTGTGGCCGTGTGTGTGATTGTCTTTTCCAAATGATGTGACAGAAGCTGTGAGGACCGGCAAATGGTGTGGATCCCAAAAAACACATTCCTTCGTCGACTCTTCTTGGCCAGGATTTAGGACACGAAAAGCAGATACGCGGGAACTTTGTGTACTCGAATGGGAAGTTCTACTGAGAGACAAGAGAATTTTTGCGGGTTGTCTTCTTCAGGATTTTTTCTGACCTGCGGATTGGGCTGGACTGCGGTCTTTTGCAGTAGAGGCAGTATCGTTTCTTTTTTGCAGAGTGCTTGGCCGGCGGAGGGAAGAATTCAGTGGGTGCTGAAAAGGAGCTACAGAGCTTTGGAGATGAGAAGTTGGGGGCGAAGGAAAAAGAGAAAAAACTGCGGTTGTTTGCTGCCGTTGTGCCCGACAAAGCTGTTGTGTCTGCTCTTGATGCCCTCGTACGCGGTGCCTGGGATTCGAATGCAAAAGTGCGATGCCTCGACACTGTGACCTGGCATGTGACCTTGCAATTCCTCGGCGATGTGAGAGCTGCCCGTCTTGACGATTTGCGCTTGGCCTGCGCGTATGGAGCAGGACGGTTGCGTGCTTTCCGCATACATTTTGCGGATGCCGGGGCGTTCCCTACGGAGCGACGTGCGCGTACAGTTTGGCTTGGTTTGGGAAAGGGGCGGGAACAGCTTGCGGCTTTGGCGACTGCTCTCCAGGGAGAAATGGGAAAACGAGGCTTTCTCGCAGAGGAACGACCTTTCATACCACATATGACTGTGGGGCAGTTAAGCGCTCCCTCCGATGTCTCTGTCTTGGCGGAGCGCCTCAGAACTTCGATCTCCGATGCCGGCATTGTGACTGATGTGGAGCGAGTTGCGCTTGTGCAATCCCTGATGTCAGAAGACGGTGCCCAGTATGAGATATTAGACTTTTTCCCCCTACAATCTTGAACGCTGAGTTCTTCTCGCATGAGAGACTCCTAATGTTAAATAAAGCCACCTGTCAGGGGGTATGT
>DEIU01000032.1:113601-121197 GCA_002352645.1 Acidimicrobiia bacterium UBA2766
GTAGTCAGGGGTATGTGGGCTGCGCGAGGCGGCGTTGGCGAATGCTTGACATGGGCAGGAAACGGAGAAGGAGCAGAGGAGTGCGAGCGTCTGCGTGCCACACCAGGAGAGGGCGAGGCAAGAAGCACTCGCGGGGAAGCTGGAGTGCGGAATAGTATCTCTCTTTTTTCACGAGATCTCGCGAAACAGGATAATAGGACACGGGTCTTTTGCGCGATTGGTGTGGGCAAAAGACGAGCGTAGTCAGGGGTCGAGATGGACCATATTCTGGATTACATCTCCGATGATTGGGCGAAAACCATAGGGATAGTGGCGTTTCTCGTGGTTGGCTATTACCTTGTGTTTGCTTTTCGTGAAGGGGTGCTTTCTGCTGGATATTTTCTCACTATGGGATTTCTGGCCTGGCAGTTTCAAACTTTTTTAGCAAAAAAAGACAGCATGCGGGCTTTGCCGATTGGGGATGACTGGAGAGTCACCGGGGATCAAATGGTGTGGATGGTGGCTGTTGTCTGGGTATTGCTCGTGCGAGAAGTTACGCTTGTTGTGTGGTATCGCTCTCTTGGCTTGCGGCCTGGGGAACAGAACCGGACGAAAAACTCTCGTCATGCCTGGTCTTATGTAGGCGCCTCTGATTTTTCCGGTGCTGCACACAAGGAATCATATGAAGAATATGATGATGCCTTTTGGGATGCCTTCCGGCGCGCAGACGAAGAAACTGTCGATGGCCCGATGGTCGATGTAGTACGTGCGCGCGCACTGGCTCTGCTTGGTTTCTCTTTGACTGCTCAGCCCGATGCGCAGAGGATACGCGCCGCCTTTTCCATTCGCTTGCGGGAAGTGCATCCTGACTACGGAGCGCCGAGTGCGGGTGCCGGCGAGCGGATTGCGAGGCTGAAAGCAGCACGACGTGTGTTACTTGAACAATCTCGCCACTGAATATGGTCGGGTAAGGGCTCTTGTGAGGACGAGAGCCGTTTGGTGATCGAACGAATGTTCGGTAGGCTTGTGTGGGTTTTTGGACTTGGAATTCTTCCGGTGTGTTCTGATACAGATTGGTTTTTCTGCGTGGTCTGTTGTAAGCGTGTTTTCGCCTCACGGGTTGTGTTGCCATTCCGATTTCAGAAGGCATCAGAAGAGACACAAGAAAAAAGGCAAGATGTAGGCAGCCTGGCGTGAGCATGGATCGCTCGGGTCCTGTAACTTTTTTTACTTTCCCTCTTCCGATACCTACCAACCTTTGTGTGAAGCTTTCTGCATGCCGTTGGCTTGTGTTGTCTCCTCTGGTTTGGAGATGCCTTGGAAGACCAATGGGAAAAGGCGCAAGAGTGGCCGGTGTCGAACCTTCGGGAGCGGGCTTTCTTCTGGGCGAGTCTCGCAAGAGAAGTCTTTTTTGCATGAAGGGTTACGAAGACCCATCTCTCAGCTTGGTGTTTGGGAGCAGGGTGCTGTGCAAAGGCATTCCTTGCTTTCTTGCAGGGTCTTGCGGGACCTTCTTTTCCCTGGCAAAGGGCGAAGACGACATGTTGTAATACGAAATGTGTGCTTGCCGGTCACGCGCCGGTTTTTTCCGACGAGAAGCGAGTAAGAGACATGGGGCGAGAAAAAACAACGCGAAATATCAACCCTTCCAACGACAAAGGCAAAGCCTTGGCAATGGCGCTTTCGCAGATCGAACGCCATTTTGGCAAGGGATCTGTCATGAAGCTTGGCGATGAAGGGATGCGTGAGGTTGACGGGGTTATCTCTACTGGGGCACTGTCGCTCGATCTGGCGCTCGGAATCGGTGGGTTGCCGAGGGGTCGGGTTGTCGAGGTGTATGGCCCAGAGAGTTCAGGAAAAACGACAGTCGCACTTCATGTGATTGCTGAATCTCAAAAATCGGGTGGTGTGTGCGCTTTTATCGATGCGGAGCATGCTCTTGACCCTGGCTACGCGGCGAAGATTGGCGTGAATGTTGACGAGCTCTATATCTCGCAGCCAGACACGGGTGAGCAAGCTCTTGAGATAGTGGACATGCTCATTCGTTCAGGGGCCATTGAAGTCGTCGTGATTGACTCTGTGGCGGCGTTGGTGCCAAAGGCCGAGATCGAAGGGGAGATGGGGGACTCCCATGTGGGCTTGCAAGCGCGTCTCATGAGCCAGGCGTTGCGCAAACTTGCGGGAACAGTGAAGCGGACCAATACGACCGTGATTTTCATCAATCAGTTGCGTGAGAAGATCGGTGTGATGTTTGGCTCACCGGAAACCACGTCAGGGGGACGCGCCCTGAAGTTCTATGCGTCAGTCCGGCTTGATGTGCGTCGGATTGACTCGATTAAGCAGGGAAATGAGGCGGTGGGGAACCGGGTTCGCTGCAAAGTTGTGAAAAATAAGATGGCAGCCCCTTTTCGGCAGGCAGAATTCGATATTATGTACGGAGAAGGCATTAGCCGCGAAGGGTCATTATTGGATATTTCTGTTGATGTCGGTCTTGTGAAGAAGGCCGGTGCCTGGTTTACGTATGAGGGGGAGCAGCTCGGGCAGGGGAGAGAAAACGCAAAAAGGTATCTTACGGAACATCCGGATATCTATAGCGAACTGTGGCAATCTGTGCAGGCTCTCTACTACCCAACTGAGGATGCAGCGGATACCGCTCAGGACTCCTCAACGAAAACGTCGCCAGTTTCACCAGAGGCTGCTGGGATTTCCTCTGTGTGATGCCTTGTTGTTTGTGTTGTTGCATTCGGGTCTGAGAAAAAAGGCATCTTTCCCGCGATAAAAAAGTCGCGTGTTGTTGTCGAGAAATTTTACTTGCGTGAGATATTCTCTCGCGTGGAAAAACTCTCTTTTGCTGCGGGCAAAAGAGAGTTTTTTCTTGCTTGGGGGCAGGAAAGGCATTTCACACTTTGTGAGGTGATGAATGGGGCAATGGGAAATTGGTCTAGAGCGTAGGGTTTTTTGAAAAAAGAGGCATCTTTACCCCCTGGGGAAAGTGCGAAGAGTTCCGCGCGTTCAATTTTTAAACGTGAGAATACGAATCTGAAAAGTGCATTTGTTATAGAAAAAAGATCCTTTGTATTTGCGCGAATATAAATGATGCATATTCGTATACTGTTCTGTGTTTTTTTGGATTTTTTGTAGAAGTATTCTGTGTGTATTTTCCTAAGATCTTTCCCATTTTACGTATTTTTTTGGGGTGGAAAAGGGAAGAAGAGCGTCCCTATTTTTCCTCTGATATCGACCTGATGTCGACAAATTTCTGAAAAAATCATGTGGAATCTTCCTCTCTGTCTGCGCTTATTGCACCCTGGATATGCGTAAATTCTTCCCAATAGAACCACTAAAAGAGGTTTTTCTTTTTTCTTTTTTTCTGCAACCCAGTCTGACTGAATATCAATCATTGATATTTTGCGTAGAGTCAACTAAAAACAGAGTCCACACCGTACTCGCCACATGGCATTCCGCAAAGGTGGCTGTAAAGGTGGCAAATCAAACTACACAGACAGAGGCAGGGGGCTGGTGACGCAAAGCTTGAAAGTATCCTCCAAGTCAGTGCCACATAGTGTTGCTGGAGCATTGGCGGGCATCTTACGAGAGGCTATCTCGTGTGAAGTCCAAGTCATCGGGGCAGGCGCATTGAACCAAGCCATTAAAGCTATAGCCATAGCCCGTACATATCTCACGGAAGACAAAATTGGCATTGTGTGCGTTCCCGAGTTCACCGAAGTCGATATCGATGGACAGTCACGAACAGCGATTTTGCTGACCGTCATGCGTAGCGACTTGCCGGGTGTTGCGTTGAGCACACCCGATGAGTACGAATCGGGATTCGTTACAGATGCAGAGCGGGAAGTTCCCGGAGGTCTTTTTAAGGAGAAAGCACAACGAACTACTTGATTGTGGCAAGCGCTTGTTTTCTCTGTGAGAAGAGAATCGACCGACCCTAGCGTTTTTGCCTTTTGTAAGGATCTCTGCGAGTCCTACACTTGTGAGATGTCTCGCCGTTACCTCATTCGCACTTTCGGATGCCAGATGAACGAGCACGACTCGGAGCAGATGGCTGCCATGCTGGAGTCCGAAGGGCTCGTCCCAACAGCATCGGTTGATGATGCTGATCTTGTCCTGTTCAATACGTGCTGTATCCGTGAAAACGCTGACCAGCGCTTATATGGGCAGCTAGGACAGCTTGCTTCGCAAAAGAAAAAGCGGCCCGCTATGCAGATCGGAGTAGGGGGCTGTCTTGCGCAAAAAGACGGCAGTCTTATTGCGGAGAAGGCGAAGCATGTTGACATTGTCTTCGGTACCCACAATATGGATCGTTTGCCCGCTCTTCTTCTTGAAGCAGAGCAGGGCAACGCTCCTATTGTGGAGGTTCCCGATGAACGGGAAACACTTCCCGCATTTGTTCCCGCAAAACGGCAGTCGCCCTTTCAATCATGGGTGACGATTTCCATTGGCTGTAACAATTCTTGTACGTTCTGTATTGTTCCAAGTGTGCGCGGCCCTGAAGTCAGCCGTCGCATGGGCGATATCGTGAGCGAAGTCGCAACCCTCGCCGATGAGGGCGTGCTCGAGATCACGCTCCTCGGACAGAACGTCAATTCTTACGGGCGGGATCTTGACGGGCGTCGTCCTCTCTTCGCTGAACTTCTCTGCCGTCTTGACAAGATCGACGGGATTTCCCGTATTCGGTTTACAAGTCCACACCCCAAAGACATTCGTCCAGAGACGATCGAGGCGATGGCGTCTTGCGAGAGTGTCTGTGACCAACTTCACCTGCCCCTGCAATCAGGATCCGACCGGATACTGTCGCAGATGCACCGTGGATATACTGCGAGCCGTTTTCTTCGCCGTGTCTCAGAGGTTCGGAACGCGATCCCGGACATCACCCTTTCAACCGACATCATCGTCGGCTTCCCCGGTGAAACAGAAGAGGACTTTGCTGCCACGCTCTCGCTGGTAGAGGAAGTTCAATTCGACTCGGCCTACACATTCATTTACTCACCGCGACCGGGTACTGCCGCTGCTGACATGCACGACCCTGTTCCGGATGTCGAGAAAAAAGAGCGCTACCAGCGCCTTTCAGAATTGCAAAACGGGATTTCGTGGTCTCGGAACTTGCAGCGTGTGGGAAAGACAAAACAGATTCTCATAGAAGGTCCTTCGAAAAAGAACCCTGATCGCCTTTCGGGACGGACAGAGGGAGGGATTCTCTGCCATGTTCCTCGCACCCCAGCGCTTTCCGCTGGGAATCTGGTCGAAGCTCGTGTGACAGGAGCCGCTCCGCATTATCTTCTCGGCCTTGTCGAGTGACCTGTGACTGGTCAGGTCCTTGCCCTTTGTGGTCCCACAGCATCTGGAAAAACCGCGATCTCCCTGGAGCTCGCGGACTGCCTCGATCTCGAAATTGTGGTGTGCGATTCCATGCAGGTGTACCGAGGCCTTGACGTCGGCACCGCCAAACCTTCTGTACGAGAACAGGCGGGTGTGCCACACCACTGCCTTGATCTTGTTGACCCCAGCTGCGAATTCTGCGCGGTCGACTATCAACGTGTTGCACGTGCTGCCATTGACGACATCCATCGCCGTGCAAAGACGCCTCTCCTTGTGGGAGGTGTCGGCCTGTATCTACGTGCCGCGCTGGATGATCTTGTGTTTTCGTCCCCGCCCGACCCGGTGCGCCGCAAGCAGCTGGAAGCATGTTCTCCTGTGGAACTCGTGCGCGTCCTACAAGAGACTGACCCGGTGCGGGCTGCGCGTGTTGATCTGGCGAATCCCCGTCGCGTGCTTCGCGCAGTAGAGCAAGCGCTCGACGGTCTTCCCTCTGCTTTGGATCAAGCCTGGCTGGAACGTTCCTCTCTCTATCCTCTGGCCCTGGCAGTTGTGGCACCTTCTGAGAGAGAGGAACTGCGAACTCGCGTTGACGCGCGTGTCGACGCCATGATGGCCGCCGGATGGCTTGAAGAAGTGCAACACCTTGCCGCAACTTTCCCTGTTTTTTCTCGTACCGCGCGCGGGGCAATCGGCTACGCCGAATTGCAGCAAGTGCTGGAGGGGCAGCTACCGCTCGATTCGGCAATAGATCGCACGAAAGCCAGAACGAGAAAATACGCGCGGCGTCAGCTCGGTTGGTTTCGGGGAGAACCGCGTGCCGTGTGGTTTCGAGGGCAGCCTGAAGAGCTGACCGCGCCGGTGCAGAAGTTTTTCCAGGAAGCATTGCACTCGTCTGAGCAGCTTTTATGAGCAGTCTCAGCATTTTTCGTGTTTTCAGGGTTTGCCGGTTTTCCCGAAGCACCTGCTTGCCCTTCCCTTGCCCTACTTTATTGTCACTTTTTTCAGGAGAACTGACCTATGCAGCTCACCATCGTGAAGGCACATGGCACTGCCAATGATTTCATCATGGTTGAAGATCTTGAAGGGCAGCAAGAACTTGATGCTGTTCTTGTGGGCAAGCTCTGCGATCGTCGCCGCGGAGTTGGCGCGGATGGGGTTATCCGTGTGGTGCGCGATGAAATCGGAAGCGTTTTTATGGACCATTGGAATGCCGACGGATCTCTTCCGGAGATGTGTGGAAATGGTATCCGTTGCCTTACGAAATACTGCTTTGACCGGGGCATTCTCACAGGCGACTGCGCAGAGATCATCACCCGTTCCGGGAGAAAAAGAGTCTTCCCCCACTATGGGGAAGACGGTCTTGTGCACCAAGTGCAAGTGGACATGGGGCCGCCGATCTTGCTGCCCGCCGATATTCCCGTGCAAGTCGCGCAGGAGAGTGTCCTGGAGTTTCCCCTGTCCCTCGCCGGCGAAGAGTATCTGCTTTCAGCAGTCAGTATGGGAAATCCGCACGCCGTACTCTGGGTGGACGATGTTGTTTCCGCACCCGTGACGAGTGTGGGTCCGCTGATCGAACAGGCTGCCGTTTTCCCTGAGGGAGTGAACGTGGAATTTGTGGCAGTGAAAGACGAGCATAATGTGGAGATGCGAGTGTGGGAGCGGGGAGTAGGGGAGACGCAGGCCTGTGGTACAGGCGCTTGTGCGGTTGCGGTCGCAGCTTCTCGTCTTGGGAAGACATCCAATACTGTGGATGTGCACTTGACCGGGGGTGTGCTACATATCAAAGTGGAAGAGACAGTGTGGATGACCGGTCCTGCTGTGGAGGTGTACACGGCTCGTGTGGATATCGTGTGAGATTTTTTGCTTTTTGCAGGAGTCTCTTCTGTAAAAGGTAGTTTTCGTAGGATTTTGTTCCGCAAAATCTGGGAGCGAGGGCGTGCAGACGGACTGTACTGGCCAAGTTCTCCCTGTTCTATTTGTGTTGGTGTCGAGAACCGGATGATCTGTTTCCGGCTTCCATGAAAAAGAGAGAGCGCGTACATTGCAGACTGCACGTCGTATTCAGACATTGCCGCCTTATTTGTTTGCCGAGATTGACCGCAAGATTGCTGAACGCAAAGCAGCTGGTGCGGATGTTATTTCTCTCGGTATTGGCGATCCGGACCGCCCGACACCGGCCCATGTAGTGGAAGCTCTCAAAAAAGCAGTTCAGGATGTTTCCACCCATCAATACCCCTCGTATGTTGGCATGCCGGAATTTCGCCGCTCGGTTGCCGCCTGGTA
>DEIU01000068.1 GCA_002352645.1 Acidimicrobiia bacterium UBA2766
GCCCAACAACTTGGACTACTTGGGCTGCGTCCCGATAAATGCACCTTATGCCGGGGAAAGACGGGGCCTTCTTCTTTGTTCTATCCTGGTGCAATGCCTATCGATCGAAGCCGGAAGGCCCGGGCCGCCCGGCGGCGCAAACGCCGAATGGGTCGCGTGGAACATGATCTCAGCGACGCTCAATGGAGCGCGCTCAAGCAAGCCTGGGGCGGTTGCGCCTATTGTGGCGCGACTGATCAGGCGTTGCAACGCGATTGTGTGCTGCCTCTTTCCCGCGGTGGACGTTATACCCTCGACAATATTGTTCCAGCCTGCCGTTCCTGCAATGCCGGCAAATCCAACCGGGAAGTCACCGCATGGATGCGGCGCAAACGGTTCGACGAGCGGGCTTTTTTGACGCGCCACCTCGACATTCATGTGGAACTGTGTGCAAGCGCCGTGCATGGGGCTTCGCAGGCTTCGCAGCCGCAACAGGGCATCGAACACACCGGTCCCGCCGAACCTGAAACTGCAGACCCCTCTCCTGCCGACGATTGGGTTGAACCTGGCGGGCACTGACCTGCCGGGATCAGCCACAGACAGAAAAGGAAACGGCACAGGGGGAGCCGGAATACCTCACGCGAGAGAATATTTCCCGGCATATATTCCGGCATGCATCCGGCATATACAAGGTAGGGGTGGGGAAGGATGCTTCGGCAAGGCCACTGCCAAGCCCAGGAAAGTGGTGGCGCCTGAGCGTTGTGAGAAGCCGGTTGTTACAGTGCCTACTGTTGGAGCTTGCAGAGCACCTCCCTGAGAAATGACGTGCTGCCGTCTCTTGGAACCACCAGGTCAGGCCTCGCCCGGTATGGTCCGGTTATCGAGACGAAGCTGATGGACGAAGCTGATGCAGGACAAGGTGCAGCCACTTGCCGAACTTTGTGGCAACCTCGGGCATGCGAGGCACTTCGAGAAAACCGAGCTGTTCATGGAACCGGATTGAGCCTTCGTTCGCACTATTGATAGCAGTAATCATCGTATGTCTGCCGATTGCACGGGCCTCCTGAAGGAGCGCACGCATAAGCTTCCGCCCAACACCTGAACGCCACTGGTCTTCTCGTACATGAATCGTGTTCTCGACAGTGAATCGGTAGCCTGGCCGTTTCATGGCATCGCGGAACCAGTAGAACGCGGCGACTCCCACTACTTCGCGGCCTTCCTCAGCTACCAGAACCGTCTCATGCTCATTCAGCCACTCTGGAACGCTGTCCGTGGTATACAGGGTGTAACTCCACTGGATCGTCGTTGTGAACATGAAAGCGTCAAGGATCGATGTGATCGCCCCGGCATCACGGTTGTAGCAGCCCTAATGATCATGCTGAGATCCTGGCGAGAGCCCTGTAACCACCAGCCAACTTGCCGGTATTACTCGGGTGTACTGGCAAGTGCCCGATGGTCGGCCTGTCGTTCCCGCTGCTTTTCGCCGGGAGCACCCATCCCCACCCCGGTATTCCGGTCACTCTTGCAAGTCCAGCGCGAAGGTCATTTCGGTTTTTGGTCATGCCTCCCCCCGCCGGATACGATCCGCCCGGCGGTGCTGCCGGCCGCAACCGGCGGAGGCGAACAGCAAATTCGAATGTGCCCAATCCGTGTTGTGCCAAAGTCGCACTGTGGTGTTTTTTCTTGCTGTGGCGAGAAGCGTTCCGTTGGGGCTGCAAGCTGTATGTCACATGTCACTGACCTGTCCGGTAGGGATGGGGCAGGTCTGAGAAGAGTGCGCGCAAAGAAGTTTTTGGGCAACAGCCCCGTGGCCGCGCACTCGTGTTCAGTCGGGTGGAGACGCTTCGCTTTTCTGGTGTTCTTCTACAAGGACGCGCACTTCCACTTCCAGAGAACGGTCAAACTTGTCAGCGAGCATGCTTGCGAGCTGTTTTACGGAAGGTGAAGGAGGGCTGCCCGTAAGCTGTACGTTCACGCTTTTGCGGTCGATCTTGATGTCGGTCACTCTGAGTTCCTCGGCTTTGTTGCCGTCGTTGAGCCATGCCTTGACTGTGGCTTCAGTTTCTTTGCGTGCGTACTGTTCCGTCAAAATATCGTGTCCTGTGATGGCAAGAGGAATAGCGACGATGAGAGTTCCGGTGCCGAGGGCAGCGAAAGACATCTGGATAAGCCGCTGTTCTTGCTGGAGACGGGAGAGGGGGGCGATGCCGAGCAGGATGAACGTGCCGCTTGCGACGAGGACGATGGCAACACAGTTTGTGAGGAAGAGGAGAAATGCGCCGAAAGCCATGGAGAGTTCTCCTGCTTGCCATGTCACACCGATGACGGTGAGGGGCGGGACCAGTGCTACGGCGATGGCGACGCCGGGCAAGGAGTCGCTCACGTCCGGGCGGGAGAGGGCGAACGCGCCTGCGGCGCCGGCGGCAAGCGCGATGAGTAGGTCGAGCAGGGTGGGGGAAGTACGCGAAAGGATCTCGGCGTTTTGCAAGACACTGTCGGGCGAGCGTGTTACCCAGGCGGAGAGGACAGTGGAGAGGATGATGCCGCCTCCGATCCCGGCCAAGGCGATGATCCCTGACCAAAGAGCGAGCCGCGGTTTGCCTAGGACCAGTGCCGCGGCCACTGCCATGAGGGGCGTCATGAGGGGGGCGATGAGCATTGCCCCGATGACCACGGCAGTCGAATCGGTGATGACTCCAAACGTTGCAATTGTGACAGAGAGCGCCATGAGTGCGGCGAAACGCCGGAGCCGGGAATCTCTGTTCGGTCCTGTGTAGAAGAGCTTGCCGGCGAGTGCCTGCCGGGTGTTCTCATCATGTTCATGTGCCTGCAGTGAATGCATCAACATGTTTTTCAGGTCGGCCAGGGTGTCGATCGTGAGGAAATCGTTCGTCCTGTGGTTTTGCCGGGAGAAGAGCCGGATGGCCACGGTCGCTCCGTGAGCGACCCACCACACGCTCACTCCCAGGACGATTATGCCAATAAAGATATCTGGCAAGATGACGACGGTGATGCCTGTGGCGAATTCGAAGCTGCCGCTGAGCGTTTTCCAGCTTCGGTCTTCTTTTTTTGTTTCTGACCGGAACCCGCGCCTGAGGTTGAAAATCCCTTGGACGCTCAGTGCTATTCCGAGCACGATGGAAATCCAGGTGATTGTCGCGTCTGGAATGCCGAGAAGGAAGACGGCGCCTGCGAGCCGGAACGTGAAGGATGCGATCCGCTCTGGGTTTCCCCACTTTCTTCTTTTCGCGGTCTCTTTTTGTTCTGACTCTGGGGTCGTTGTTCGAGTTTTGGGTGTGACTGTGTCTTCGAGAGGTTTTCTGGTTCGAGCTGACTGTCGGGAGAGAAAGTCTGTGGCGACTGAGACGAGAAGCCCGATCCCAATGACGCGGGCGAGCACCGTTGTGCCGTTGAGTAATCCCAGCAGGATTGCGATCCCTGTCAAGGCAGTGGCCAGCGCTCGGATGATCGTCCAGCTCAAGAAGATCTTCGGGGTTCTGCGCTCTGTTGGAAGAGTGTCGTGACTGTTGTTGACCAGGGTATCGCGAAGGCCGGCATGCTCTGCTTCTTCACTGGGTCTCTTGTCAGGGAAGGAGTTGTGGTCGTTTGACATGGATGAGAACTCCTCCATGCTGCCTCTGTGGAAGAAGGGCAGCTAGGGCCAGTATCGCATTATTCACGTGAAAATCGTTTGAAAGAGCGTTTTTTTTATTGAGGATCTGTGTTCTGCTGTCTTTTTCGGCATTATGAGTGCATGAGCGATCCCCTGAGTACCGTTGAGAACGGAGTTCCGAAAGAAAGCAGTGAGCTGGAGCGAGGCGTCGGGCAAATGCCTGCTGTCGAGTGGCAGGCTCGTATGTCTTTTTTTATTACGGTCGCTGCGATTGCTCCTGTGGCAGGGGCACTTGTGGGCCGAGAGCGAGAAGTTGTTTTTTTCCTTGTTGACCTTCTGGCGTGGACAGTCTTTGTTGTGGACCTAGCGGGGAATATCCGTATTTCAGGAAAGTACTCTGCTACCTGGTCAGGGCGTTTTGACATTGGTATTGTTATCCTTACCTTCCCTTGGTATGTCTTTCCCCCGTTTGAAGTAACCGGCCTTTTTCTTTTTTTTCGTTGGTTCCGTTTGGCGCGCATTCTCTTTACCGGGAGAGGGTGGCTCTCCCTATGGCAGGCTGTGATTCGCCATAATCTGGTCAGGACATTGGGCGTCGTAGTCGTCATCTCTGCAGTTTGTTCTGTCATCGTGTATTACAAAGAGTCGCCGGAAACTGGTTTCGTGTCTTTTGGGGATTCACTCTGGTGGTCAGTGGTGACAATGACCACAGTGGGATATGGGGATCTTGTGCCGGAGACCCTGTTGGGCCGGCTGTCAGCCATCGCCCTTATGCTTTCCGGACTCGTTCTTCTTGGGAATCTCGCTGGGATTTTGGCGTCTTTTTTCCGTTCCGATGAAGGATCGGCGCATGTTTCTCTCAGCAGAGATGCGGCCGTGGAAATAGCCGGTCTTCGTTCTGAGATGGCGGAGTTGAATCGGAGGCTTGCCGATCTACTCGAACGAGAGGAGCGGCGTGAAAAGCGGCGTGAAGAGGAAAGCAAGGGGGAGATCGAGGTGCAGGATCACGCGGGGAAACGTGAGGCGTGAGAGAAGGAGGGA
>DEIU01000016.1:0-12403 GCA_002352645.1 Acidimicrobiia bacterium UBA2766
TACAAGGCAGGCATGGTCGATGTGCTGGGCGAGATTGCCATCATTATCGCCTTTGCCGCCGCGACGATTGCCTATGGCACGTACCGTTTGCGCCGCGCCTTCGGCGGAACAAGCTAAGACAAACCAGAGAAGCCACAACAAAAAAGCCACAACCCGCAACGGGCTTCATCTCCTCTCGAACTGATACGCTCGCTTGGCACTCGGCGCTCGACACAGCACTCGACACAGCAAGAGTACGTACGCGGAAACAAGAAGGCTCTTCATGACTCGTCCGTCCTTTCCCTCTTTCCATGCACGTTTCGCCTCATATTTCCCTCTGCCTTTCCGCCCACACCTCAAGGATCACGACAAGAGTTACTACCAGTACAAGAGTGCGCGCAGCGGTGAGAGCAGCAGCAACAACGGTCGCAACAAGGCTGTGCGCAGCGTCTTTTTCTTCGCAACCGGCATGCTCGTCGCCTCTTGCCTCTTTTTTGCTCCAGTCTTCCTCCCCAATGCAGCATCTTCTGCCCGCGCGGAAGGCAACGTACAAAACAGCAGTTTGCCATCGGATCTTCTTTGCCAGGGATACACTCCCACCATTTTTGGAACATCTGGGGACGACTATCTTGAAGGAACCGACGGCACAGATGTGATCCTGGCACGAGGGGGGAATGACCATATCGAGAGCGGTGCGGGGAACGATGTCATCTGCGCCGGGCCAGGGAACGACACGGTTGACACCGGGCCAGGCGACGACCATGTGCAAGGCGGCCCCGGCCAAGACATTCTCAAAGGCAGTTATGGCAACGACTGGCTCGATGGAGGAGCGGACAACGATCGTCTCTACGGGCAAGAAGGAGCAGACAAGCTGTTCGGAGGGGGCAGTAGAGACAGGCTCTGGGGCGGCACCGGCGACGATATTCTGTGGGGTGGCACGCAGGGAGACACCCTCTGGGGCGGGGCAGGGAACGACACACTCTACGGCGGCGAGAAAAACGACGTCTTGTACGGAGGGAAAGCAGACGACCAGCTCGTAGGGGGGGAAGGAAACGACCTGTTGAGCGGTGGCCCAGGCAATGACCTCCTCGATGGGGGTCCGGGCCAAGACGAATGCACCGATCAGATGGGGGCAGAGAACGAATTCATCGGAGATACCTGTGAGATCGTCCTCGCCTGACGCAACCCCCGGGACAAAATCGGCCCTCCCAGTCTCTCGCACAGACCAAGAGACGCGAGACACAAACCAGCCTTTTCCCCCAGCGTCTACTGACCCTCCAGAGGATTGGTCGCCTCCAACAAAACCAACAGGCAGCCCTTTTTCACGGCGACGGCTTGTGGTTTTCTGCCTCGCGAGCCTGCTTGCCCTGCTTGTAGGGGGAGTTGCCCCAGAGGCATGGCCCGAAGGTGAAGGCCGGATAGAGATACGGGATCAATCAAAGACACTTTTCTCAGAACCGGTCATGCTGGGAAGCGAGGAAGCACAGCTTCTCTCCTCTCCCGGCCCCAACAGCCCCAACGGCCCAGCGACAACGAGTCTCCCCGGCCTGACTCTGCAGGTGGAGCTGCCCTACGGCACTCCCGTAGACCGTCCTGTGGAAGTCGCCTTGGCGGTGGCCCAAGACGGCAGGCCCCTGCGTCCCGACCTTGACAGTTTCGGGATTTTCCTTGTCTTGCCGGATGGAACAGAAGAACGCATCCCCATCCTGGGCTGGGACAAAGAAACAAAAACACTACAGGGGGCGCGGCGCCCACCAGATGGCGCGGGAAAAGTACTCGCACTTCTCACTTTCGTTGTTGTGATGTGGGTAAGCGAGGCATTCCCGCTTCATGTCACGTCTTTGGCGATCCCGACAGTGCTCGCGTTGAGTCATACCGGTGAGGCAGAGACGGTGCTTGCTCCCTTTTTTCACCCGATCATTGTGCTGTTTTTTGCCGGTTTTTTGATGGCCGAAGCAATGCGTCGCGTTGGTCTTGACCGGGTCGCCGCGATTGTATTTGTGAGTGCTGCCGGCCGCACGCCACGTTCTCTCTTTGCCGCCCTGCTTGGCGCGTCGGCTTTTGCTTCAATGTGGATGTCGAATACGGCCAGTGTCGCATTGCTGCTTCCTGTAGCTCTTGCGATTACCGCGCCACTGCACAATACGAAGTACACAAAAATGGTGGTGCTCGGTGTTGCCTACGCCGCCACAATCGGCGGAGTAGGGAGCGCGATCGGCACGCCCGCCAACCCTCTCGCGATCGAGTTTCTCGGTACTTTTGCAGAAAAAGAAATCAGCTTTTTGGACTGGTTTGCCTTTGGTCTGCCCTTTGTCTTTTGTTTTCTGCCTCTCGCAGGCGTCTATCTTTGGCAACGGTTTCGACCCCAAGTGAACCGGGAGAATTTTGCTGCGGCAAGAGAAGAAACAAAAGCAGCACGCGCGGCGCTTGAGCGGTTTTCTGCCGCCCAATGGCAGGTACTCGCCGTATTCTGTGGGGTAGCGTTCCTTTGGGTGACACAGGAGTGGCATGGGCAGAACACGGGTATTGTCGCCCTGGCAGGGTCGATCCTGCTCATGGGTTTTGGCCATGTCCGCACAGAAGATCTGGGAATTATCTCTTGGCCGACTCTCTTGACTTTTGGAGGGGGACTGACTCTTGGCCTCGCCCTTACCGACTCCGGCACTGCCGACTGGCTGGTCACCCGTCTTGCCTTGCTCGATAACCTCACTCCGCTCATCTTTCTTCTCGCAGTCGGCATCGCCACCGTTGCCCTCACCGCAGTCGCGTCCAACACCGCAGCAGCGGCCATGCTTGTCCCCCTCGCAGTTCCTCTTGCCGGAGTCGTCGGTACAAACCCTGTAACGCTGGTGCTCGTTGTGGCGATTGCTTCTTCTGTGGATTTCGCGCTTGTTGTCGGCACACCACCCACCATGCTGGCCTATGGCACCGGCCTTTTCACATCACAGGAGATCTTTCGCAAAGGCATACTGTTGGACTTTGCGGGAGTTTTCCTGCTCGCCACAGTCGTGACCGGCATCTGGGGAATCCTCGAACTCGTGTGACCCGTCCTGGCCCACCCACCCTCCCTCACCCGGGGCAAAAAGCAAAAGAAGACCGTGGATAGGCGAAAGACCAGAAAGCTCGACAGCGGCACTCTGTGCTTTCTCAGGAAGAAGCAGAGGGCCGATCGGTGCCAGGCTCACGGGAAAGATCACGCAAGCGACGGAAGCCGGTACGAGGGACTTCGTCGCGGGGGGCAAGCACGATGCGGGCACCGCCCACAACGACCTTTTGCGCGTACACGGTCACGGGATTCAGGTCGAGCGCGGCAAGAGCCGGCAGATCTTCGGCAAGCTGTCCCGTACGCAAAAGCAAATCGGCAAGGGCAGTGTGGCAGAGGGGGGGCGAACCCTGGTAGCCGTGCAGCAGCGGGGCAAAGCGCACCGAGTCAATAAGATCGCGCGCGTCTGCGTAGGTGAGGGGCAAAATACGAAAGGCACGATCAGAATAGAGCTCAGGATGATCCCCGCCCTGACCAAACATGACGAGAGGCCCAAAAACCCCATCATGCGCGACCCCGATCATGGTTGTCACGACAGCTTCAGCAGGGGAATCTGCAGAGGATGGGACGTCTGCCAGGAGAGAAATCCCATATGCAGACAGAAGAGCAGCGGCTTCTGTATCGTTCAGGAGACCACCTTCAGGACAGCGTCCCAGATATTCTCGTACCAGTAAACGGGCGGCCATAGGATCGGTATCGGAAAAATCCGCGGTTTCTCCTGGGTCGCGTGCACGCCAAGCCGCATACTGCCAGGCGTGTGCGAGGGCTTGCGCTGCTGCCTCCGGTGAAGGGTAACAGGGAATTTCCACGAGAGGCGCCCCGTCGGAACCAGGTTCTCCGCCGAAAAAATGGGCGCTGTCCTCTCCGGTGAAAAAATTCGCGACAACAGGTATCGTGGCGGAAGAGGCCGTCACAGCTGCAAAAACAGCCGCTTCAATATCGTCCACACTGCCGGCAAGAGGGGGAATATAGCTGACAATCACCGCGTCTACTTCACCGGCCTGCAACACAGTTGCAAGGACTTGTCCGACCTGTGCGGCAGAAAAGCGTCCTCGCACACTCACCGGATTGCACACAACAGCTTCAGGAGAAGTCACAGTTGTCAGGGCAGCCTGCATCTCTGCGGAAAATTCCGCAACGACGAGACCTTCATTCCGACAGGCGTCCGCAGCCAGAACAAGCGGACCGGTGGCGTTTCCTATCAGGCAGACACGCGGCCCACAAGGTAAAGGCTGTTTCGACAGCAGTTCGGCCACATCGAAAAGCTGAGAAAGAGTATCAACGCGGATCACTCCTGTCTGTCGGAACAGGGCATCAACCGCGGTATCGGCCTCGGCCAGGACCGCGGTTTTCGTCAGGGCAGCAGTCTCCATGACTGCAGAAGTCTCCAGTCGAGTCGCAACATTGCCTGCCCACCGGCTGCTCTTCACCGCCACGACAGGTTTTTTTGCCGACACCCGACGTGCAAAACGGCTAAAACGTCGCGGATTTCCAAAAGACTCAAGATAGAGCAGCACAAGGTCAGTCTCGTCGTCGTCCTCCCAGTATTCGAGAAGATCGTTCCCGCTCAGGTCAGCCTTGTTGCCTACCGCAACAAAAGTCGAGATTCCAAGACCACGAGCGGCAACCTGATCGAGAATGGCCATCGCCAATGGGCCTGACTGTGACATAAATCCTGCCCGACCCTGCAAAGGTGCCTGTCCATGCAGTGTGGCGTTCATGGAGACACCAGGCGCAGTGTTCGCCATACCAAAACAGTTTGGGCCGACAAGTCGCATACCGTTACGGCGCGCAAGAGAGACAAGTTCGTGTTGTCGTTCCACACCTTCAGAGCCGGCTTCCGCGAAGCCGGCAGAGAGCAGCACAAGCCCCTCCACGCCCTTTTCTGCACATTCGTGTACCATATCTATGACTTGCGCCGCAGGCAAGGCAAAAACAGCCAGGTCAATCACACGAGGAATATCCAGAATAGAAGCGTATGCCTGCACACCAGAGACAAAATCGGCTTCAGGATTCACCGGGTAGACCGGTCCCTGGAAATCACCAAGCAAAAGGTTACGAAAAACTCTGTTTCCCACTGCATCAGGGTCACGACTCGCACCGATCACGGCAATAGAGCGAGGGGCCAGAACGCGACGCACCGAACGCGCCCCGGAAAGCTGTGCTCGATCTTCAATCGCCTGCAACGCCCGGGCAGTCAGCTTCAAGGGAATGTCGACAGCCACAACTCCGTCATCCCAGCGTGTGGTCATCTCAAAACCGGCAGCACGAAAAACACGCAGCATGGCACGATTGTCGGGAAGCACATGCGCAGCAAACCGCTTGTAGCCATGTTGCAGGGCATACAGCGCCAAATGCTCAAAAAGCAGCGTGGCAATCCCCCGCCCACGCTGGTCGTCTATCACCATGAAAGCGACTTCTGCCGCGTCCACCTCATCTGGCATGGGATCGTACTGAGCAAAGGCAATGCCTTCCCCACCAGAGACCACAATCAGGGCCATGCGACGGTCATAGTCAATATGCGTGAAATGGTAGAGCTCTTTCTCGGTGAGCTTCTTTTTCGGTCGAAAAAAACGATAGTAAATCGCTTCAGAAGAAAGACGAGAGAAAACCCGGCCCAGCTCTTCGGCATCATCAGAGCGAATCGCTCGCACACGTGCCAAACTGCCGTCCGCCAAGATGACATCGCTCTCCCAATCAGCAGGATACTCGCTCATCGTAGGGCCTTCCCCTTCGCGCTTCTCCGCTGCTCTCATTCTCACTGCACGGTCCCGATCATTCGCACAGGCACTGCTTCCATGGTGCCGCACACGTGCGCATCGCTGCCTTTTGCCGGACCATGGACCAGTTCATAAACAGCGCATACGCCGAGACACACAGCTTCCCCTCGCAGCTACACCTACCAACTACATCCAGATCACGCACAAACCGATGCTACAACCCAATCCGGCAAGCCAGTCCTTTTCTCTTCTCCTTTTCCCTCTTCGTCTCGTGCTGTTCTCCCCTCCAGTCCAAGGGAGAACAGCACGAGAACAACACGGCATACAGTGAAGCAGGCACTTTTTGCGCGCGCTCCCGCTCCCTGCACCTCAGCGCATTTCCCCAACAGCACCCTGCGACAAGGCAATATCCGAGAAGTACAAAGATACAGAGATGCAGAAGCAAAACATGTGAAAGCCGGCTTCAGGAACGCTCAGTAGCGGAGAAGCGCAGCCACATCTTGCTCCCCTGGTACTTCAGCAGGAGACATGACCATGACCCGTCCCCCGTGCATCCAGGTGTGCACAGCCGCAGCATCGAGAAGATCTTGGTCACCAGGCCCCTGCTGCTCATGTGCAATAAAAACCCCTTTATTCTCATCGAGAATGCCCCACTTTTGCACTCCCAAAGCCACAAAGACAGTATCAACACGGCCCTGCACAGCAGCGCGCACGACATCTTCAAGACATTCAGTGCAACGGTTCGCGCTCGCGGCACGCCCATAGTCTTCAAAGGCACGGTCACGTTCTTCTGCGAAAACCGGTTCAACCAAACGCCAGGCTTTTTTGTGCAGTTCTTCGGGACGAGAACGAGTCGGGTTGCCTTCGATCGCATCAGCCACAATGGAAGGGTATCGAGAAGCCTCACGGAAGAGAGGCAGAAGATAGTCCGCGCCTGCAAGAACCAGCGGCACTGTCTGGTCTTGCAAAATTTCGCGGAGACCTTCGTCCACATTACGGAAATGGCGTTGGATCTCGTCTTTACGGTCGTCTTTACGGTCGTCTTTACGGTCACCTTTCCCACCGGCACCACGGAAAACCGCTGTCTGGCGCTGCCTCACGTAGCGGCCTTGGGTTTCTTCTGCTTCATCGTCAGAAAACCCGGAAAGCAAAGAGGCCATAGAAGCTGCAGGGGTCTTGTTAAAGTCCACAGGAATCAACCTGTGCCTGCTTCCCCGCAGAAGCCGGATCTCGGCCTTGCTGAGGCCCAAGACGTAAAAGCGCTCACCAGAGGAAAGAGACGGCATGAGCGGTTTCAAATTAAACCGCTCAGTCACCACTACCAGCTCTTCAAGCGCAACAGGCAGTCTGTGGGCATGCGCGCTGCGCCCAGAAAGAAAAAGCGCAAGACCGGCATCTTGGCGCCGCCAGAAAAAATCGTCCTCAAGGAGCGCATACGCAGGCTCCAGAAAAGCACCTGCCAGAGACGAACGTATGCCCGTCCCCACAAGCTGATCATGCGCGATGCGCAACAGGTTCTTCAAACGGATCGGATCTTGGCGCGTCTCCGGTCCTGCCCGGTGCACTGGCATATACAACGAAACACAGGGCTCATTGCGCACTGCAATGAGTTCACGCACCATCTCAACAGGAACAGGTCCCGACGTGTCGACAATATTGGCATCCCGCGCCACGGTTCCAGGAGAAAAGCCCAGACTCGCATCGAGCACATTGAAGTGCTCGGGTACGGCTTCCACAAAAGCCAGAGAATGCGCTCCGTTCCGAGCAAAACGTCGGGTTTGCAGCTGCGGCGGGGACACCAGCCCTGAAGTCCCAAGACCTCGCGCAGCCTCTGCGATCAACCCCGCACCAAGCGCTCCCGCATAATCACCGAGGAGCGCCGGTCGCACTTCAGGGGCTGCCTCAGGCAAGACCAGCAGTTCCTGCATCGTCCTCGCTATATCTTGAATATATGGCGTGCCAAAGGTCTCTGTCATGCCACCTCCCAAGACAATAACCTGAAAATCCAGCAAGTTCACTGCGGACGCAAGACCTGCACCCAATGCCCGCTTGTGCTGACGCAAAAGTTCTTCGGCAAGTTCATCACCGGCTTCCAGCGCCCTTGCAAACACCCCAGAGGTCAGACGCTTTTTGCGTTTCGCTGCCATCACTTCACAAAGGATGGTGGAGGTGCCCTCTTCTATACGACGACGGGCTTCTTCTTCCATCGCAAGACGCCCTGCGAAAGACTCGAACGAACCTTGAATGCCGTACACAGTTTTCGGGGCATCCCAGGCCAGAATGGTGTGGCCGATCTCTCCTGCCGCAAAATGCGGACCGCGCCGCAGCTCACCACCCAAGATGAGCCCACCACCAATACCACTGCCTACCCATACGCCGAGCATCTCGGGAACACCACGACCCGCGCCAATCTGATGCTCTGCCACAACTGCAGAGTTTGCGTCGTTTTCCAGCGCAACAGGAACACCGACACGACCTGCCACCATTGCAGCGAAAGGCACATCGTTCGAGAATCCTTCGAGGTTGGGGGCCACATTGACCACACCCGAAGCCACATCTACAGGACCGGGAAAACCCATGCCAACAGCAGCAAGACCATCAGCACCGAGCTCATAAATGAGTTCGGCAATCTCATCGGCAAGTTTCTCCGGGGTACAAGGAACCGGGGTCTCTCTCCGGAGCGACGGACCAAAACGGTAAAGCGCCCCATGCGTCGACTGTCCGCGAACAAACTTCTCCTTTTTTATCGCTTGCTTGATGTCACCGGGTTTCTCCAGGGCAAAAACAGGACTCCGGTGTGAGGGCCCGGCCCGTTCAATCCGGATCGCTTGGATATTTGTCGCTCCAATATCGAGTCCGATCGTTCGCATCAAACTTCAGTCCTCTCTCCGCTATCATGCGGTAGAAACGCTGACAGTGCCTGGATCGTGGCGCAGGCTGCACGCCGCCGTCGCGCAGTGCCCGGCCCCCACCTCTCTCTCGCTCTTCAACGACCAGCGACAACCTACGACGACTTCTCATTCTGCCCGTCCATCGTCCCAAGCGCATGGAAAACCACAGAATCTGGCAAGAGAACAAAGAGCAAAGCAGTCGACATCCCGCATAAAAACTCGGAAAAGCCCCGGAAAAACACGACAAACAAGCGGAAAAACAAAAAGAAACATTTTCTGGCCCGATCGAGAAATTCTTCGACTACTCCCGAGAAACTGCTCCCGGCTTGACGCAAAAAAAGCTTCACCCCCGCCCCATCCCCAAGAACGAAGCTGCAGAATCCCTCATCAATCATCGAAAACAATAAGGAGGGTTACGAGGCTTTAGAGGCCACTCACGTACTTTCCTCTTCAGTGATGGCGTTATCCGGATTCTCCGGATAATCAAGCGAAACATCCAGAGTAGGAAGAAAACGTACGGCAATTTCGGGAGGATCGCTCACGAGAGGAAGCATGCTCTCCTGCTCTTCTGCTTCCTGGTTTTCAGGAAAACCAAGCACTTCCAGAATTTGCGTTTTCAGACTCGCCGCATGGTCCGGCGGGGTTTCTCCCACCAGATAAACCAGCACATAATCGCCTTGGACAGAAGCCTGGAGCACCGCAACACCATGTGCTCGTGCCCATTGCTCCGACACTCCGCGGACCTGATTCTGACGCTTGATCTCTTCTTGTTCCCGCAAATCCAACGTTTGGATCCATTCCACTGACACAATAAGGTCAGGTGAAATCTCCCCAGTAATCTCATCGACCAAAGCTCCCTGATCAAGCGGGGCAGGGCCTTGGATCACTATTTTCACTTTATTGCTGCCCTTATCGATCCTGACACCACCCAAGGTCGGTTTTGGATCAGGTTGCTCTTTTATCCATTTATTAGTAAAATCCCGGATATCGTCAAGCGTCTTCGCTCCATCTTCCGCACTTCCACCCTTCACCTTCTGTAAAAAGTGCACCTCCACAAGTCCGTCTTCACCGAGTGCGTTGTACTTCACGAGCTTGTTTTTCAAACCATCCACAAGGGGAGGGTTCCCCGATCCGGCAAGCTCCACCACGACCTTGTCCGCGATCCCATCCCGATTGATATTGTCGATTTGCACATCAGCACTAAACGGCGATTCCCCAACCCATTCTCGGACAGCAGCCCACGTCGCCTGGTGCAGATCTGTCTCTTGCAAGGTATCTACCAAGCGGTAGGTCAGGGGCACCGCCAGGACCATAGTGACAATGGTCAAGATCACAAGGTTGAGCAAAATCCTGGGAGTGAGTTTTTTCAGCGTCCATTCGGAAACAAAACCCGTGGCAAGAAAAACCAGTACTCCTGCGAGCACAATAGCAACAAGGTTCGCCAAGTACAGCATGATCGCGCCACGCACCAACTCATACTCTCCCCAATCCAGCATGATGCCGGCAGTCGCAAGAGGGGGAACAAGGGCAACGGCAACAGCCACACCAGGCAAAGAAGAAGACACGTCTTTGCGGACGGTGGCATAAGCACCGGCAGCTCCCGCAGCCAGGCCGATAAGCAAGTCGATGATATCGGGACTCGTGCGGCTCAATACTTCATTGCCCACCACAGTGTCCCCAATGGGCAGGACTGTCGAGAGAAACCAGGAAAGCAGGACCGACCCCACCGACGCCCCCATCACAATACTAATACATGCAAATATCCTTTTTCTCAAACTCAGCACAAGTGCGGCCGACAGCGCCAGCACCGGTCGCATCAAAGGTGCCACGAGCATGGCACCAATCACGACCGCAGCCGAGTCAGCAAGAAGGGCCATCGTCGCAATAACCACTGACAAAGCCAGCATGAAAGAAAAACGAACACGCCACTGTTCGTCAACGTCAAAGAAAAGATGCTCCGCAACGTACCCCGGATTTTCCAAATTCGGATGCCGGTCACGTCTTTCAGATTGCCGAAATTTTTCAGATTGCCGATCGGATTGCGGGGTCGAAGAGGTCCCCAAATCAATCAGCTCTGTTTCGTCTTCCACAGGCTCAAAACACCTTCCAAACTCGGAGAAAGCATATAAGGCGAAAGAGCTGTTCAAAGGAACGAAAAGAGTTGTTTTCCCTTCTATTCGCAGCCCTTGGAGAGGAGCTCCTCGATCACAGCCTTCGCTATGCATACTGTTCCGTCTGAAAAACTGCCGGTAAGACGCACACCGATGAGACAGACAACGAGACAGGCGACGCAGGCGACGCAGACGACGACGGAATGGCACCTTCCACGAAGGCGGACAAGCACGAAAAACCCGGAAAAAAGCTTCGGCATTCTCTGACATACCTGGAATATGCCAGGGAGGATATACCGTTATCCCTCAGTTACCCCCGTCCCGTATTCTCTCGCACATCCTACCGACACACACATCAGTAGAGCACGAAAAATAGAAAAATCCCGTAAAACCGCGGCGACGTTCTCTCTCTCATCTCACTGACGAAATCGCAACACATCACGAAAGATGGAAAGCAGCAGACCGCAAAAATAAAAAAATCCGTAGCTATACAGCAAAATTCTACTTGTTTCCAAGGTTTCCTCCCACCAAAAAAATCAACAGTACAGAGAAAAATGCTGGTCAAGTGGGGCAAAATCAGCATTCGTTCGAAACGGGGAAGCAGAAAAAAAGCTGCGCAAGCAGATGAGGAAGAAAAATAGGAAAAATATTGATTTAATAGGATTTTCATGGTCCTCGAACCGCGCAGAGAGAGTATCGTTGAAGTGAAGTTCCTTGAAGCCAACGCGAAAGCCAACGAAGGGAGTTGGCGTGCTGGGAATACTGCTCCTCATAGGTGCTGTCGCCATCTTGGTACGAGGGGTCTCCGCTTCTAGTGGGTACACGGGGTTTACACAACCCCCGCTGCACACAACTCAAAAGCAAGAAACCCCAAAACAAAGTGGCAGGCACAGTGACAAGAGGCGTACCACGCCTCACACAGCAACGTCTCGTACAACAGGAGAGTGGGGATCACATGACAGGTGGATGCAGGAGCGGCGGCACCTCATTCGCCAGGAAAACCGCGTGAGAACCTGATCGTTCAGCGAAAGCCGCACAAGCAGCAAAGTCGAAGAGGACGTCGACGCAGACACACACTATTGTTGCTTATGCTGCACTCTCACCGGCTTGCCATCTCATGCCGGCGGGAGGTGAGGAAACCCTGCCCCCGCCGACCTCTTCTCCTTTTCCTCTCTGCCCTTCCCCCAACCCTCTTCGGGCAGGCCTCTTGCCCCATTACGTGTGTGCGCAGTACCACCTCTCACGCGGCCTGAGAGGCAAACCCGCTTTGCGTCTCATGAAAAACCGAATCTGTGAGAGAACGCCTCTTCTGGAACCCCTCTCTGGAATGTTCCCGCAGTTCCCACTGGACGAGTCACTTCCGAAACAGATCTCGAAGACACCTGGCAGCGCACAATCCCACTAAAAACCATGCCCCCAAAAGTAGTGAAGCAACCCAATTCCCATCCGGCTACTTCCCCTGATCTACCCCGTATTCCGCATCGTATACTGCCTCTCATTTCACCTGCCCGTTTTTTTCACGCGGGGTTTTCAGGCAAGCAGGGATGTAGAAATCCAAGAAGTTCGTCATAGAATGCGGGGAAAGGATGCGAGAAATGGGAATGCGAAAAATAGCTCGGCGCCCCCTTCCTCCACACGACAGACCAAAAGCATGTCTGC
>DEIU01000016.1:12437-15638 GCA_002352645.1 Acidimicrobiia bacterium UBA2766
AAATCTTTCAAGGAGGCAGCTCAATGAGCGCACCGAGAAATGGGAATGCGAAAAATAGCTCGGCGCCCCCTTCCTCCACACGACAGACCAAAAGCATGTCTACTGGCCCCACCAAAATCTTTCAAGGAAGCAGCCCAATGAGCGCACCTTGCATCGCTGTGATCGAAGGAGAAGGCGCCGCTCCAGAAGCAATGCGTCCCACAGTCGAACTACTCAGCAACCTAGCGCCCGATATCAACTGGTCTTTTCCTCCTGTGGGAAAAACAGGAACCGAAAAATACGGCTCAGTCTTTCCGCCTGAAGCACGAGAAATGATCGACGAAGCAGACGCCACGTTTTTCGGGGCCACAAGCGGGCCAAGCGGCGTCGCGCTCGCGTATCTACGCTGGGGCCGCCAAACCTTCGCGAATGTGCGTCCTGCCCGCTGGCTCCCCGGTTGCGCCACTCCCCTCGCCCATCCGGAAGGAACAGACTTTGTCATTGTCCGTGAAAATCTCGAAGACCTCTATGTAGGGTGCGAAGGAGACTTGGAACAGCTCGAAGCCCTCGAAATGATGAGTCTGACTGCCCGCAAACCGGTCGCAAAAATGGGACCGGGAAAATTTGCGCTCAAAGTCATCACACGAGAGGAAAGCGAACGGATTGTGCGGTTCTCCTTCGACCTCGCCTGCCGGCGCAAACAAGCCGGAAAACGCGGTCGGGTCACGTGCTCTTCCAAATATAATATGCTGCCGCAAACAGACGGGCTCTTCCGGCAAGTCGCAGAAGAAATCGCCGCCGAATATCCCGACATCGAATTCGAAACCTACATCGTGGACGACTTTGCCCGGCGCATGGTCGCCGAACCTCAAGCACTCGACGTTGTCGTCTTGCCAAACCTCTATGGTGACATACTCTCTGACCTCGCCGCTGGACTCATTGGCGGCCTCGGTCTCGCCCCAAGCGGCTGTTATGGAGAGGATTTCGCCTACTTCGAGTCGGTACACGGGGCAGCTCCCGACATCGAAGGCCGCAACGTCATCAACCCGACCGCAACAATCCTCTCTGGCGTCATGATGCTGGAGTATCTTGGCCGTTTCGAGGAAGCAGCACATGTCGATCAGGCTGTCACCCAGGTCTACCGCAGGGGCCGTAATCTCACACCTGACCAGGGAGGCCAGGCAAGCACCGCAGAGTTTTGCAAGGCCGTCTCCCGCTTTTTGTGAGCAGGCTGGTCACTGCCTCACATGGGCCCAGGACGACTCTCAACCGAAAAAGGCAAACAACGGGATACCCGGCAACAGGACTGCAAGAGGGAAACAATGCGTAACGGACGAAAAATTGTCGATACTGACTGTCACCAAATGGAACCGGCCGCGATGTGGCAAGAACACATCGACCCAGAGTTCCGCGACGCCGCACCCTGCATAAAAAAGGTCAGGGGGCGCAACACTATGACGGTAGAGGGCCAAAGCCTCGTCTCCGAAGAAAAGTATCCCTTCTCCACACCGGACTTCCTCGCGGCAATGGCACGAGGCATGCAACGCTTCCAGCGCGTTCTCACCGCCGGCTATGCCCCAGAAGCCCGACTCGAGGACATGGATGAACACGGTATCGACATACAGATCCTTTTTCCCACCGTGGGCGGACAACTTCTCGGTCGAGAATTCGAGAACACCGACCTTCTCGGTGCCTGCTGTCGCGCCTTCAACAACTGGAGCGCCGAATACGCAAGCGCTGCCCCTGACCGGCTCCGCTGGGCAGCCATGCTCCCCGCACAAGACCCTACCCTTGCCGCAGAAGAGATACGCCGCACTGCCGCCAAAGGTTGCACAGCCTACTACATGCGCCCAAACCCCGTATGCGAACGCGACCTCGCCGACGAAGCATACGATCCGGTCTTCGCAGCAGCAGCAGCAAGCAACCGGCCAATCTGTTTCCACGACTCCGGCTCCCCCCATATTCCTTCGTTTGGGGACCGCTTCCCCACCCACACCACCGGACACATTGTCGCCCACCCCTTCGAGGCAATGTCGGCCATGATGTCACTCATTTGGGGCGGCATCTTTGAACGCTACCCCGACTTGCGGGTTGTCCATGTTGAAGCCGACGCCGGATGGGTCCCCTACTGGTTGCAACGCATGGAACAACACTACGAATTCTCCGGCAATGCCGAACATCCAAACCTGAAACTGGCCCCCACCGAATACTTCAAACGCAACGTCTGGGTTGCCGCCCGCGGCGACGAAAGAACCCTGCCTGCCGCACTCGATCTCGTCGGCGACGACAAGTTCCTTTTCGATACCGACTATCCCCACCCGGACGGCACCTTCCCCTGGGGCATGGAAAGCCTGGAAAAGCAGCCCATCCCCGACGAATCCATCCGCAAAATCTTCTGGGACAACCCCGCCACCGCCTTCGCCCTCTAAAACCACCGCCCCAGCCAAACGTACCCGGCTACGCCGGGCCCGGGGCCGCACGCATCCACAGCCCACAGTGGCAGGACGACACACACGCGCGTGCAAACAGGATCAACATACTCGGGCGGGCTTCGGCTCGCACCAGACAATGGAGTACCCATACCGGGGCAACCCTCCGGCAAAAAGTCACGTCGGACAAGACATCAGAGGTGATGGGGCAACAAGTCGGTCACTGATCCAATACGGTTGCCATTGAGTCGCCCAAATAGGAAAATTGCTTCTTGTTCTTCCAAAGAAGCAGTCATGTCTGCAGCAATCCGAGCCAGAAGTTCCCTTTTTTCGTACTTCCCGCACTTCGCAAGATTGTCTTTCTCTTTTTCATATAATTTCTCAAACTTCTGAGGGATACCCGACTGCTCTTGCGCGGATTTTCCCCCTGAGAAAGCGTTCTCCAAATCAGAATAGTACGCGTGAAAAATGACTTCCAAAATCTTCTTCTGCCCAACTTGTTGGGAACGAAGTCTGGGATTGCTAATAACATAGAAGTACGTCAATTCTTTTAAAACCGATATATACCACTTGGCTTCTTTCCATTTGAATTCCTCTCCTATATCAATTTCAAGGAAATTAAATGGTTCGGAGAATTTCACATCAGATAGGCATCCTTCACTGCAAAGTTCTCCAACAAACACCTTCTCAAAGTTATGAATCAAGTAGCTTTGCATTCCGCGCAATTGTGCAGATGATTCCTCTAAAGATGTATTGTCAAGTGAAGGAAAATACCCAGATTTTTGCAATCTAT
>DEIU01000016.1:15666-18481 GCA_002352645.1 Acidimicrobiia bacterium UBA2766
GAGATAGAGAGCTTTTATAAAATCGCTCAAATTCAGATTTCCCGCTTTTTTTCGATGCACTATTGTCTTGAGACAGTTGGCCAAAATGAATTAAGGTCGAAAGCGGAATAAACCCCGAAAGACAGAAATCATAAAGATCGTGCACCGCATATGTGATGTCATCAGCCCAGTTCATGATCGCGGCTTCAAGAGAACGCTCTTTCTCCATCTTTTTCTGAACAGGAAGTTCCATCGCAAAATCGAAAAACTCTTTTTCTGATTCGTAAGCCCCGTACTTCTTTGAAGATTGCGATTCAGGAGATTTATCTTGAAGCCGAGGATATTTTAGAACTGCCCGCAAAGTTGCCCTCGTAAGATCCAGACCAAATTTGTCATGATGCGGTGCGATCTTTGTCAGAATACGAAAAGCCTGGGCATTTCCCTCAAAGCCTTCTCCGTCCTTTGCTTTCACCAATTCATTAAGCTGATCCTCTCCGGTATGACCAAAAGGAGGATGGCCAATATCGTGTGCAAGTGCAGCAGTTTCCACTACATCTAGATCGAGACCTCCTAGTTTCGAAATCACATCTTGAACATGTAGAGGTTCCTTTTTCAGAATCTCCGCGATACGCCGAGCAAGAGTTCCTGCTTTTAAAGAGTGCATGAGTCGGTTATGAAAAACTCGTCCTTCATGCGATCCCACCACTTGGGTAATCCCACCAAGACGCTGAAACTCGCCACAGTACAGCACGCGATCATGATCTTTTTGTCCAGCTGAACGCTTGTCATCATCCTCTTTTGTGCATCTTCCCTCTCCGGAAACTTCCGTTGACGACTCCGAATAACGCACATCGCGCCCATTATCGCTTTCTACCATTTTCTTTCCCCCCACGAACCACTGCCTGAGACAAGAACAACTTCCGACAAAGACACCAGAAATCCACCGGACATCCAGTAAAAGTCCTGCCGAACAATCAGAACCTCCCCTCACCACAACACATCACTTCATCGGCAAAAAGCTGCCATCTCCTTCTCATGGTTTTGCAAAAAATACTAATTACCATGGTCTTTTACTCCTCAAAATGACTTTTTTCCCTTTCGGCATTCTCTGCAAAAAAACATGCCCTGCCATGCCATCCTGCCCATCTCAAAACCCGAACTATCTTGGTGCAGACTTCACACAAGACAAATCCCAGCCCACTTCGTCAACAACCTTTTCACTTCCAGAAAGAGTTCCAGCACGAAAGAAGCGAACATCTCCAGGGTTTCCTCCCCAGAGATTCCTTCCTGGCGTTGCAATGTAGCCAGACAAAGACGAGAGAACACTTGTCTTCCGGGAAGTGTCGAACAGGCCACAGTGACCACAGTGAGAAAGAAAGAAGCTTCAGCTCCGGAACGGGAATTGGGGGTCTACTCACAGGGGACACAGAGGGATTTACTTCCCACCAAATAGAAAAACCGGACAGTTACCAAATAGCAAGAGTACAGGCGAGAAAGGAAGGAACACCCACAGGTAGAAAAGCCCAGTAATCGGGGTGAAAAAGCGGGTATTGCCGGCAAAGAGTTTAAGGAAAGGATGTGATCGAGTGGGTTCTTTGTGGGCAACGTAAAAAGGTAAGGCCGTAAAAAAATGTGCCTTACCTTTTTACGTTATATTTTTAAATTTACAGGGAATATACGGCTTTCTCGTTTATGGCAAACAGGCGCGGATACCATTCTTTTCGCCGCCTTGGTAGGCTTCAATTCTTTGATCTGCGCTTCCATGCTCACTAGGAGATCCCCACTCATACTTGTCTGCTACTTCGACAAGAGTCGCAAAAATCTCCCCGCGGTCTCCTGGTTCCAGATAGAGATCACCGTCTTTCACTAAACCAGCGATGGTCGCACCGGCAAAGCAATCAGCTTGCAACTCAGAGGCTACGGACACCAAACTGTCATTGAGACGGGCCTGAATAGCGTGACCCCATTCATGGGCAATAATGAGATAAGTTGAGGAATCCCCGAATTGTGGATCCGAGTATAAACGCTTCAGAAATAGCGTATCCCATGCGATATAATCCTCCGCAATACAGTAGTACGCATTATCTTCACCATTAATAATTTCATTCCCGCATTTGGGATTATTATCGCCATAATAAGAAATTAGTGCGCTTGGAAGCGTATACTTTCCCGTGAAATAGTCGCTCCAGTGCTTTTCCCAAAAAAGGTTTGCAACTTCGAGAGACATACGGAGGTCTTCTTCATAAGAGTCCCCGAAGTTTTCTGTTTTCTGTACCGAATTACCAGACACCTCGGAAGCCGATGTCTCGGACATGACGAAAGAAAAAACAGGCTGCACTCCCGTAACCTGAGAAAGATCACTCGTGGCAGTCACGTCACTTTCCTGATCGACAGCACCCTGTCCGACAAGACCTAGCATCACAAAAAGGATAAGCACGACGGTCGTTTTTCGTCTCATTCTTCCACTCTCAACCCTTTAACATGGCACATCATTTGATAAAAAACATTAATGCGCACTTCCACTGTTTTTTCTGGAAAAAGGGTTTTCTTCTCATTCCTCGCGAACAGCAGTATCCCTAACTATCCTATTATTCACGACAAAACGCCGTTCGTCTCCCCTCACCCCAGACAGCATTCCCCGACCTACGCTGCAACCAAGAAAAATAGATACAATAATATTTATTATAATAATATGACGTCTTTTTTTCAAAAGACGTCAAGCACCTTGCCGTCTTGTCGTCTACCCCAGCGTCTACCCCAGCGCCCAATGATGAATACTCAATGCCCAATACCTACAGTAGCATACAAAAAACATAATTATATGCCATAGAAAATG
>DEIU01000016.1:18678-51691 GCA_002352645.1 Acidimicrobiia bacterium UBA2766
AAAAAGACAGGGGTGCCTTGCCGTCTACAAGACAGGCAAAAAGCGAGAATAACATTCAAATCCGAACCTGCCACGCAGTAATGCGAAAGAACCGAGAAAAACGGATGGAAAAAGCTTTTTTTGGCGCAGCAGGAGAAAGAAGAGTTTTTCATGAGCAATCGTGACCTCGCGCAAAATGAGCGCAACGCGCTGTGTGACCTCGCGCTCGCGCTAGGGCCGGACAGTCCTACTCTCTGCGAAGGATGGGCAGTGCAAGATCTTCTCGCTCATCTCTACGTGCGAGAACGCAAACCGCTCGCCATGCCGGGGATTATTTTCAGTTCTCTTGCCGGCATGACTGAACGCGCCATGAAGAAAACGCTGCAACAGCACAGCTTTGCAGAACTCGTCGAAAAAATACGCACAGGGCCGCCTCTTCACATGAAAGCAGTCGACGGTCAAACCAACCTCATTGAATATTTCATTCATCATGAGGACATCCGCCGGGCAAATGGACAGACAGCACCACGCGAAGGGATCGAAAAACTCGAAGAGGGGATGTGGGTTTTACTGGGACGCATGGGTCGGCTCCTCCTTCGTGGACTCGACGACATCGATCTCACCTTGGCCCTGCCTTCCGGAGAAACAAAACATATTAAAAAGGGGAGCCGCGAAGTCACTCTCACGGGGAGAGCAGGAGAACTCGTGCTCTTTACCTATGGCAGAGGAGAAAATGCCGAAGTGGAACTCGCGGGGACTGACGAAGCCGTGACGGCTTTGCAAGAAACCAAACTCGGCATCTAAGAGCCCGAAAGAACTCTGTCTTTCCAGTATTCCAAAAAATACTCAGGAAAATGCGCTGAGGTATCGGGCAGCACAGGACATCCTGCCCGGTACGCAGTCCATACGCGTCACAGGGTTCTCTTTTCTCATGTTCTAGTGGAACCACCTTTTTCGGCACTGGCCCACGCAAACATTTTCTGTGGGCAATGTCTCGCGCGGCAAAGAATCTCCTTGCCGGCACCAGACAAGACAGCAGCTGAAGCAATATTTCTCAGTATCCAGCTGCAATATCGACGAGGCCCTCAAGCGGTTCTCCTTTTTGATACCGCTTGAGGTTGGCAAGAAAGGCATCCAGCATGGCATCAAGTGTGTAAGGGGAGTTCCAAGAAATATGGGGAGTAAACCGTACTTTAGGATGTGTATAGAGCCAATGGTTTGCCGGCAAAGGCTCTGGGTCGCTCACATCGAGAGAAGCCCCGGCAAGAGGACCGTTGTCGAGAGCATCGCGTAAAGCATCTTGATCCAAGATAGAACCACGTGAAATATTCACAAGATGAGAACCTGTCTTCATTTTTGCGAAAGCACCGGCATCAAGCAAGTGGTAGGTCGCGGGCGTCGCGGGCGCTGCCACAACAAGATGGTCTGCCTGCACCAGAAGCTCCTCAAGCGAAGGAAGTAGCTCAATCCGGGGATCAGGGCTAGGAGTGGAGGTACGGCGTACCGCCTTCACCTGCGCAGCAAAAGGAAAAAGCCGCTCGGCGACATGACGGGCAATAGAGCCAAGGCCAAGAAGGCCAACAACAGCGCCCTGCAACGAGGTAAGCGGCACACGTGGCGCAAACCATGTTGTTCCAGCGTCTTGCTGCCAAACATCAGGAAATCCTTTGCAAAAGGCAAGAAGAGAGGCCATCACAAACTCCGCGATAGGCACCGCATTCGCACCACGGGAACAAGTAAGAGTTTGTTCTGTAAGAATTTCGCAAGGAAATCCGTCAATGCCCACACCAAGAAAATGCACCCATTTCAGCCCAGAGTCAAGCAGAGGCTGAATCTGGCCAACCTGGGCTCCGGGATAAGTCAGAAGGACCTCCCCTTGAAGACCGGCAGGCGGTGGACCCGCAAAAGGCAGCGGCACAGCAGTAACTCCAGGTACTTCTGCCTCAATCCGTTGCGCCATTTGTTTGCCTGTCCGCACCAAGACGGTTGTGCTCACAACCCCTCCTTTTTCGCATTACAACAGCACATTAATAGGAAAAGGGGCTTTGCAAGAAAACCTGATTCGAAAAGAAAGGGAACCCTTTCGCCAAGAAGGAAAGCCCAGAGTAACATGGGGACATACTTCCAGAATACATTCACTCGGAGAGATCTTCTCTCAAACTTTTCACGCTGCCTTATACCCACTCCCCCATTTCCTTTGACGAAAGCCTTGTAAAGAAGGAATTTCTCTTGCACTTCTCCTACGGCATCGAACACGAAATCGCTTTTCTTCAGGAAAATGGGGAATTCGCGGATTTCTCCAACACCCGATTCGAGAAATTCCAAGCAGTAATCGATGCACTTCCTCTCTATGCCCACGATTACCCCCAGTTACGCATTGGCGACGCAGGCATTAAAAAGAAACGATGGTACATCGAAGGTTTTGAACGTTTCATCGATAGTGAAAAAGTTGTGGAATGCGCACCCAAAGGCATTGAGATCCGCACCACTGTGCACAACAATATCGCAGGAACAATTACAGAACTCGCAGAAAGTTACCAGTTACTCCGTGAGACCTCAGCCTCTCATGGCTTACGTCCCGTCCTGGTAAGCCGCAATCCTTGGCAACGAGACTTCCAGCCTGACCCCCCCCTCAACAAATACGAAGAAAAACGCCGAGAACAGTCCGCAGAAAAACAAACAGCAAATATCCCCATGCTGACATATGGACCTGATCTCAATTTCTCCATTGAAGGAGCGAAACCACTCCAGATCATTGATATTGGGAGAAAACTCACATTTTACAGCCCGTGGATCATCCCATTCAGCTACAGCTCTCCCTTTCTTGAGGGAAAAGTCTGGCATGGACTATCCGCACGAACCTATCTACGCACTGGAGCGCGCCCAGCCGCAATGGTTTTCCTAGAAGATCCATCCTTTCTTATAGAAAGCTTTCCTTCTCTTACAAAACGAGCCCGTATCCCTAAAGAAAACGGCAGAATAGAATTTAAAGCCTTCGACAGCTGCGCCGACTTCTCATTATACGGGGCACTCCTCGCACTTTTAAAAGGAATTGCACTAGACCAGTCTCTTCCAGGACGGGCTACGACACCTCATACTGGAGACCATCGCTTCTCCGCTGTACAAGGATTCAAACATCCCGAAATCCATCGCAAGGGGACAGAAGTCCTGGAAGCAGCAAAAATAGCACTCGCAAAAGACCCAGAAGTCGACAGGCTACTACCCCTCGAAAGAATACTCCACACACGAAAATCAGCAGCTCATGAGATGAAAGAACTATTCCACAGGGAAGGTTCTCTCAAAACAACACTCAATCATCTTGTGTACTAAATTATAACTGTCGGAGTTAAAAAACTTCTTGCAAAGCATGTCATAACAGGCAAATGGACAGATCAAAAAGACTCTAGCGCAACAAATTTTGCATCTTGGCAAAAATTACCCATCACAATAAATTTACTTGGTTACACAATTCCCATCAGTTTGAAAAACTGAACCTTCACGACACAATGATTCACACTACTCCAACAGACGCGCTAGCCCTAGAGAAATCTCCTTACCGATTATTATCTTACTGATAATATCAGGCCCTAAACCATCCCTAAATTCCAATACTATTTGGCAATTCCTACCACAGAGTATTTTGCGCGTCATTCTGAATATTTGCATCCAGTTATATGATAAATTGCACCATCATGAATGCGAACAATAAACCAAGCTTCCCAAGTTCACTCTAGTCGGGGTTTGAGAAGTGGTGGATGGGGATCATGGATACCGTGATATCGGCAGGATTTATTTCTTTCCTAGGTTTCAATAATCTCGATAGAAAAGGCCCAGGAACGACAACGATGACGACAGTGACCGAAGAACCAGAGGAACTCCGTCGAATCGGCACCTATGACGGCATCTTACAACAGATGGCATTCATGTAATTGGCATGACATTAGAGGTCTTCAGCATGGAGTCAGAACCTGAAAATCTCATCGCACAAGTTTGGTGGCACGAAGACCTGGAAGGTTTTAATACGCTAGAGAACCAAATCCAGGGAAGTAATGCAGTACTGGAAAGTCCCATAGACTCAAATACAGGGCCTCAAAATTCAGTATTAAACTGTATATTTATTGGGGAAAATAAGATTCGCTGTTACTGCTTTTTACAAGAACCTCGCACCCTGGATTGGTTCAAGGGAGAGTTCTCAGACGCACGGTGACAAGAAAAAACCTTCTTCATCAGAAGATCCCTAACTGAAGAAAAAAGAGATTCACGACTCACAGTAAATATCGTCAAAACAGCAGAATCTCGAGTAAGAGAATCACTACGAGTTACGACGGTTCATCTCGCCAATGATCAGATGCATCAAGAAAGACGCGCAGAACAAAAAAGTCGGCGCTCCTCCTCTCACGGACTGCGCCGCCGACCACCCGCACACCGCGGGCCCTCATCACGAAGACTCGTCTGCCTCGTCAGTCTCATCAGACGCATCACGCTTTGGTCGATCCACACGACCACCCGCACGCCGCTCCGGCCCACCACGGCGAGACCCACCCGCGTCATCACCAAGACCAAACAGGTCCTCCAACGGACTGCGCCGCCGACCACCCGCACGCCGCGGCCCCTCACCACGAAGACCATCCTGCACACCAGACCCGGACGCATCACGCTCCGACCCACCACGCGGCCCTTCACGGCGAGACCCACCCGCGTCATCACCAAGACCAAACAGGTCCTCCAACGGACTGCGCCGCCGACCACCCGCACGCCGCTCCGGCCCACCACGGCGAGACCCACCCGCGTCATCACCAAGACCAAACAGGTCCTCCAACGGACTGCGCCGCCGACCACCCGCACGCCGCGGCCCCTCACCACGAAGACCATCCTCGACACCAGACCCGGACGCATCACGCTCCGACCCGGCTTTTCTCTCCTTTGTTTCTCGCGATTCTCCCCCGAGGTCGTCCTGCAGAATTATTCTTTCATCCGGGTTTTCTCCCTCAGAGAAGAAACCCTCTGCGAATTCATCGGCAAGAGCGTCTTCGTCCTCTGTTGTTCCTTCTTCTTTCTCGCGTTTGCGAAAACGGGACAGATTCTCTCGCATTTCCTCATCGAAGACAACAGACACGTCTTCACCTACAAGAACAGCTTCGAGCGCTCCGTGCACAGGTCGCAATTCAGATACCTTCACGCCATAAGGCAGTTCAGGAATAGGAAGTTCTGCCCGCAAGGATTCCGCTGCCCGCGCGGAAAGGCCAATCCCGATTCCCAAAGCAGAGAACTCACGCGGCGTAATCCGAATGACGTCATCGTCCACTTCGAAATCCATGTCAACAGCACCGAGACGAATTCCAGCGACTCCAGTACGTGCCCGAATGCCTCCATCCCGAAAAGACACACGAAAAGGAACACCCTTGTCACGGGCATAGGCGTTAAACGTCTTCTCTGAGATGACTGCATCAGCAGTCATCTCAGCCGTGTGCAAACGCCAAGGTCGGCGAAAAGAAAAGCGAACGTCGCGCGCGTCTATTTCAATGCGTTGCACCAAAAATTCTGCGACCTTCAAGTCTTCTGCGAAAAAACGCGCCCTGCGTGTACGCCCAAACAGCAGACTGGGGCGAAGGGACATCCTGAACCGGACTGGACTGCTCATGAAGCGTGATACAAAACGATCAAGAAAACGGGATCTGCCTTCTACAATCGGGGCATCAACGACACTTCTTTTTTTCACAGTATGTTCAGTGGCAGAGGAATTTTCTGTGGCTGTTGATGGTGGAAATTCGGGGTCCATCGGGATCACTTTGTTCTCTGACGCGGAATCTTACCAGACAAGACATCTGGTAAGCACTGAAAAGCGCTTGAAAGTTGGAAAATCCCTTTTCAATTGAAAAGGGATTTTCCAAGAGTAGGGGAGTAGTCTGCTGCGCTCCCAGATTCTTCCCTGCATCTCTTGCCTGACTTCTCAGTACGAGAAAAGCGCAAAAGCAAAAAACAGCACAAAACAATACTAGTGATAGAAATCTGACATAGGATTTCCGAACGACGTGTGACACAACAGTGAGAGCTTTTCCCTTTCAGGACCCTCGCATGAAGTGCAAACAAAGCGGCGGTTCGCTCCCAATCGAAAGCTGCCCTAAAGTACCGAGAGTTTTCCGTGTTCCGGCTTTCTTAAAAGGACCTGGTCTTCGATGCGACCTTCTACTCGTCTCCGCTTTACAGCCTTACTCGCCCTTCCGTCTCTGCTCTTCGCTGCGTGTGCTGACGATGACGAAACAGACAGCCCCTCGGCTCTGGGAAACAATGTCTCTGCGGTGCAGTGCACCCAAGTGGAATGGCATAAGTCAGAACCCTCTGATTTCGCCGACTTTCCTGACCTGTCACAGGATTTACTGCAAGAACCAAAAGTACATCTCAACGATTGTGACCTCCCGCCCAGTGATTTGCGCACTGTTGACTTGATCAAAGGAACCGGACCCGCAGTCCCCTCGGGTGCCAAAGTCACTGTGAACTATGTGGGAGTGACTTTTCCGGAAGGAGAGCAGTTCGACTCGTCTTGGGAACGAAACGAGCCGATCAGTTTTCCGCTGGACCGAGTTATCACCGGCTGGCAAGAAGGCATTCCCGGCATGCAGGTAGGAGGACGGCGGGTCCTTCTTATTCCAAGCGATTTGGCCTACGGAAATAAGGGTTTCCCCCCAAAAATCGGCCCGGACCATGCACTTGTCTTTGTGGTGGACTTGCTCGCATACGACGACTCTGCGATGCCTTCGATCCTCTCAAATGATGGGAACGCCCCGAAACAGGTCTCCTTTCCCAGCGAAAAGATTCCCGCAGCCATCTCGAAAAAGCCGGTTATCGCGGTAAACACGCAAAAAAATCCGCCCAAAACCCCGGTGGTAGAAGACCTCGTTCTCGGGACGGGCTCCACTGTGCAGGCAGACTCAACAATTGTCACAAATATGCTGACAATCTTGTGGTCCACAGGAAAAGAAAACCTGTCAACCTGGGATTCGTCTGCTGCTACCGAAATCGATCTCTCGAGTGAGTTCATTGTCGAAGGTCTCGCAGAAAACATGCAAGGCATGAAGGTAGGGGGACGTCGCAAGATCATTTTGCCACCAGACGCCCGTGCACCACGCCAAGAGACCATTATCTACGTGATAGACGTACTTGAAATAAAGTCGTGAGAAAATTGACGTAGCTGCTCGCCATGAGTTCTGGTCTGTCAGCATTTCTCTCTTCACAAGTTCTCGACAACCCCTACAAGTTCATCGAGAATCACACGTTCTTGACGGTCAAAAAGTCGGCCTCGCGGTAAAAGTCGAAAAATACCATTCCGCCACCAATAAAGATGACTACTAATAGGGTTGTTTTCCACGCGAAAATGCAGATCGGTCGCATCGAGCAGATACGGAAGCGCCGCGAAAAGCGTAGGTTCCAGAATAGGAAGTACAAAGACCACGGAACAGTTCGGAACAGTGACAAGAGCACCAGCACCTTCTATTGAAGAAACCCAGCGATCTGGCCAAAGCGCATGGGTCGCGCTACAGGGATGTGTCTCTCCGATGACCGCGAATAAAACCTCCGGTCCTTGCAGGCAGGAGTACACATCCACAAGAACCTTTCTTTGGGTGTTCTCACGCGCGTGCATGAATAGTTCTTCTTCCGTGAGACCGAGAGCACCAAGTCGTGCCCTGTCAAAGCCGGCAATGCTTTCGGGCAGGTCGAGAACAATGAGGGCTGATAAATCGGCCGTTATGGGCCGGCAAAGCAGATCGAAATCAAACTGTCGAGAAAAAGAGACAGGACACAAGCGTAGAAGTGCACGTTCGCGCACTTCTACCGGGTCCTCAAGCAAATCCAGAACCTGTTTTTTCCACATTCCCGCCTGCAAAAAACGCTCCACCATACCTGGCCAGGCGTCACGAGAAGCAGACAAGCAGTCTCGTTCCAGGTTGCGAAGATTCACCTGCACCGACTCACCATCATTGTCATAGGTTTCCACCACAACGCCAGTACGCAGAAACGGCATGCTCCGACGAGTGAACGCAGCATCGACACACGAAAAAAACATATCCTCGGGACTTGCCACAACTTCGAGGTACGCGGACAGTTCCTTCCCTGACTTCTGCCCCGCGCACCTATCTTGTGCTACTTCCTTTTCGTCTGCGTGTCGATGTGCGGGCTGTGGGCCCTGCTGATGTTCTCCCTGCGTTTGCCAAGCACCTTCTCGATCATTGTCCCGATCGTTGTCCCACCCAATAGTCGACATACTCCGCTCTTTCCTCGTTGCTCTTTTCGCCTCACTCGTTTCGTACCCGTATTTTCAAACAGCACCCTCCCACATCAGCCCCCCCACATGACCCCTTCCGTTCTCCCCTGCCTCCTTCGTTCTCCCCTGCTTGCTCCGTCTCCCAGAACCATTACAAGTCTGGGAGTTTCCAGTCCGCTTGTATTCCACTGTTTCGCAGAAGCCAAGAAGTTGGCAGCTCCCCTACCTGTTTTCGCTGAGCCTCGTTGGACCTGTTTGGGCTTCTCTCCGGCTTACTCTGCTTGCGATTTTTCATTGCGCGGCATCCTGGCCGACACGGCTTCGCCGACAACAGCAATCGCCAGACACAAGATTACAATGGCATAATAATATGTTTTCAAGGGGAGTGAGTCACTCCTCTCTTAAAAAGGAGAAAAACACCAAGCGGCGCCCATATATGGGCGCCCAAAAAGGAAAAACTTCTATGCAAGAGCAGCCTCCGCCCCTCTCGCGCGCTCCCCTTGTTGTCTCAACTCGAACGACTCCCACGTTTTTCTCGCAGACGGCGCATTTCATCGACATCCCATTGCCGCCGCCGCTCTCGTTTCCACCACAAACGTCCGAGTTCCACTAGAGCAGCCCCGGCAATGCCAGAAACCAGCATGACAATCACCAGGGCAATCGACCATTCCCAGAAAAAAAACCGCAATTCCACATCGCCACTGTTTTGCAGGGCAGGCACAAAAACAATGAGAACGACCAATGCCAACACCAGCATCAGCCAGGGAAAACCTCTCTGGTCCAGGTCCTCCGCTTCGTTTTCTGTGTGCTCCGACTGACTTCTCATCTTTTCTCCTCCTGTCTTTTTTCATCTCCACAGACCCAACGGACATTCTGTAGATAAATTGCCTTATGAAAATTATCCCCAAAGAAATCCGGAACGAACAGGGTCTTCTCTCTTGCCCGATTAGGAACACCCTTCGGGAAAAGCGGGTATTCCCGACTTTTTACTTCGGGATTCCGTCCTCTGGAAAAATCGGGACCGACTGAAAAATCAGGAAACCATGTTTTTCAGTCGGTCGTCACTAAAAATCTAACTTGGCACGCAAAAGAAAAAACTCGATGCCGATCTAAAAAGCAAAAAGGGGAGGCCGCGCAAGAGTGCACAATCCAAGATCACGAAACGCGGACACGCAATTTGCAGACCGCAAGACCCGACCGCGAAACCACAGCCTGAGAAAGCCCAATGGCCAAACACTCGACACATCAACGATATATCCCATTTCGGAAAACAGACCTTGTCAAGATGCTTCTCGCGGAAAAGGGCAGGGAAGACAATACAAAAGAGAGCTTCCGCGAGTTATGTGAAATCCTCTTCGCATTTTTTCATTTCGAGTTTCATGAGAAAATCGAAACGATCAAAGACTGTTATGCGCCTTTTGGGGCAGATATCAGTACCAAACGCGTGGAAGAGCTCTCCCCCCAAGAAGCAGAGGAAACACGTGCACGTCTTCGTAAGGAATTGTGCGCTCTGGCGGATGCTGCAAATTTTCAACCGGTAGAGAAGGCGGACCTGGATCGAGCACTCGAAGAAGAGTCTCTTCTCAAGGTGCGACTCGTCGCGTCTTTTGATGATTTTGCCGAGGTTCTTGTTTTCCGCCGCGGAGAAAGCGTACGGACTGAGGAAACCAGCCACTTTTTCGGTCTGAAAAAAAAGAAGATTCGCTTTATTACTTATGACCGGGTTCTGCTTTATCTGCAGTACCCGGAAACAGAAGATCTCAAGAGAGAAACAAACGACATCTCGGCCCCTGCCTCACCGCATGCTCCCAGTATCGTCAAGCTCTTTCAGAATGTTCCGAAAGCTGATCTTGAGATGCTCTTCCCCAACGCCCAAGTCCGCATGCGAACAGTTGACAAGCTTGCAATTGGCCTTCCCGCTCTTGTGACTGGTGGGGTGACCGTAACGACGAAGCTTCTCGCGGCCATTGGTTTATTCGCGGCCATCCTCGGATCCTGGCTGGGAATCGGCGATGATCCAAAAGAACTTGACCAGACATCGGTCACTGCATTGGCGCTTACCTTTGGCTCGCTTGGCGCTTTTCTCTTCAAACAGTGGACAAAGTTCAAGAACCGCAAAATCCAGTTCATGAAAACGCTCTCGGACCATTTGTATTTTCGCAACCTCGACAATGGGGCCGGAGTGTTCCACAATTTACTTGACGCTGCAGAAGAAGAAGAAAGCAAAGAGGCTATTTTGGCGTACCACTTTCTCCTGACTGCAGGCACGCCTCTCTCCCATGCAGAAATTGACGAGCGAATCGAGCACTGGCTCGAAACAAAATGGAAATGTCCTGTGAATTTCGAGATTGACGACGCGCTCTCCAAGCTTTCCCGACTTGGCCTTATCGAAAAAAGCCTTGGAAAAACTTGGTACGCCGTTCCACTCGATAAAGCGAAACGCCATCTTGACCAGTTATGGGACAATCATTTCTCTTATCACGATGCTGCGAAAGAGGCCGAAGAAGCAACAGAATCAGGGGTATCGAGAAGAGAAAATGTCGAAAAACCCTAGTTGCGAAAGACAAGGAGGGCCCAATCGCAATGGTCTTCAATGGTCTTTTCTGCGAATTTTCCCGGTGCGAGAAATCGCTTGCCGAAAAAGCTCGAAAGACTCCTTCTCTTGCCTTCATTTCGGCGAAATCCTTCTCGAGAAGCCTGCAAAAGAGCAGAAGAACATTCAAATACCGAAAATTGCATTTGCCGGCACACCCACACTGTTCAAGAGACAAGCCCCTTCAAGTAGGTCTTCTTCCTTCTCAGAGGCCTATAACAAGCTATGATCAGTTGACCAACACAGGCGCGCGGCCATGCAAAAGGGGGCCCATGTCCGTCAAACTCAATTACACGCGAGACGAACTCTTCGCCGATCCTGAATTTGCTTCTCGTATCAAACGTGAAGGCAACCTTTACCACGGAGGACTTGCTGCAGACGGCACTTATCTTCCACCTCGCTCACTCCACCGCATCGACGCAATCAAGGCGTGGACAGCACAACTAGCAGATGCCGGCCATCCCACAAAAGTGATGACGACTGCCGATCTGCCGAACGAGTTCTTCCCGAACACCGATCAAGCAAAGCACCTCCTGCGAAATGGGGCAAAAGGTGCTATGTGTCGCATCCTCACGATGATCGGCCTGATCGAAGGATTCGGGAACGACGGCCTCAAGCTCTTCCCACGCATGCCATGGCAACCCTTCTTTGTCGAAGACCTCGACGGAACCTGCCTCAATCACTTACCCCCGCTGTTCGACGCGCACGGCCATGATGAAGCCGGCTCCGATTACAAGGGGTACCACGAATGTGGCCACGACGAAATGTGGTACACCATTCGAGACGCAGCGCTCGATGATCCCATCATCACTGACGACATGTTCGAGAACCTTCCGATCGGGCCTCCGCCAGGATATACAGGCAAGGCCAAGGCCAGCTCTGAAGCTCTCGACGCCAGTCAGCTCATAGGTACTCCCACCGATCTCGCGCCGGGTGTCCCGCCTATGTTCGGAATGCTCGTGACAGCGATGACCTCGCTCCTGGCTATTGAACTTATTGCGTACACCACTTTTGCGTGGGCACACGAAGTGTTGAGCGACTCGACATGCAGCGCTGACCCAGAATTTGCCGGGAGCAGCGTGGACTATATCGCGGACGACGAGACCATCCACGTGAGCTACCTGCAGTGCGCGCTCGCAGAGATCAGATGCCGCACCATCATCGGTGAGGACACCTCGAAAATTCCCGGCTCTGTCATTGTGGACGAGGCCGTAAAACGCACCATTGCCAACCAGTCCGGTTCACGTTTCAACCGCATCATGGCGCACCGTCTCCGCCAAGTTGAAGAAGAGCTTGCACTGCGCTCCGACGGAGAAAAGATTCTGCAAGAGTTCCTGACGCTTGGACCCGTTCCCGTCTGAAAACAGTGTGGTTTTCCCTTGCATGTGACACGTTTCACGGGACAACGCCCGGATCTCTCTCCCGAGATCCTGGCGTTCGACATGGAAGAGCCATGAAACTCGCATGCAGGTCAGGAAGCAACCTCAACAAAACAACACGTCCAACATCCTGAACTGGCACTGCCAAAGCAGTGCCAGTTGTCCAAACCAATAAGACCACCCGTTTTCACGTCTTTTCTGGGCTCTTCTTTTTCCCAGAAAACAAGGCAATCCAAGCGGGAGGCAAAGGGGAAAAAATGAAATTCGGTATCTTCTACGAGCACCAGCTACCACGGCCTTGGGTAGAAGGACGAGAAGAAGAGCTCTTTCATGAAGCGCTCGATCAGGTAGAGCATGCAGACAAGCTCGGCATCCACCATGCCTGGGAAGTCGAGCACCACTTCTTGGAGGAGTACTCGCACTCCTCTGCTCCCGAGGTTTTTCTTGCTGCCTGCTCACAGCGCACCAAGAACATTCGTCTCGGCCACGGCATCGCGCTCATGTGCCCGAACTACAACCACCCCGCACGAGTCGCGGAACGCGTGGCTACCCTCGACCTTGTCTCTCATGGTCGTGTGGACTTTGGCACAGGTGAGTCTGCCTCCCGTTTGGAGCTTGAAGGCTTCAAGGTGCCCTTCAACCAGAAGCAGGAGCAGTGGCTCGAAGCGGTCGAACAGGCCTGCAACATGCTGGCGATGAGCCCATACCCAGGCTACGACGGCAAATACTTCTCCATGCCTTGCCGTAACATTGTCCCCAAACCAGTACAAAAACCTCACCCGCCTGTCTGGGTGGCGTGTTCGAACCGCAAGACAATCCACCTTGCCGCTCAGCTCGGCATCGGCGCGCTCACCTTCGCCTTTATCACTCCTGATGAAGCCAAGCGTTGGGTCGACGACTACTACACCACGCTCGAAGAGTGCGTGCCCATTGGCCATGCAGTGAACCCGAACATCGCCATGGTGACAGGGTTCTCCTGCCATGAAGACTCCAAAGAAGCAGCACGCCGCGGCGCAGATGGCTTCCGTTTCTTCAACTTTGCCCTGGCCCACCACTATGTGAATGGTGTGCACCACATCGGCAACACCGACATCTGGGCAAAGTATGCAGAGTGGGCTGCCACCCAAGACGACGCCCTTGCCCCTCCCGGAATCGGTTCACCTGATGAACTGCGTGAGCACCTGAAGGGATTCGAAGACGCCGGTGTCGACCAAGTGGTCTTCATCCAGCAGGGCGGGAACAACAAACACGAGCACATTATCGAGTCGCTTGATCTTTTCGCGGAGAAGGTCATGCCGGAATTCGTCGAGAACGAGGCAGAACGCCAAGCCCAAAAAGACGAGCGACTCGCGCCCGTCGTCGAAAAGGCTCTGGCCCGCAAAGAGTGGATGAAAGAGCTCACGGAAGAGGAAATCCCCAAAATCGTGGCGCTCCAGCACCAGATTATTGACACTGGCGACTGAACCGCTCTTTTTTCGCCCCGGCGATGCTCTGCAAAGGAGCGCCGGGGCTTTTTCGCGTGCGCGCACAAAGCACCACAGCCGGCCTGTCACACAAGACCTCTGCTTTCACGTCCGCCCATTGTCCCTCAGGGTTCCCCTGCTTCAAGTGCCTGGAAGGGAGAAACGGCTGTCACACAAGCAGGGAGCACTTGAGCGGGATCTCCCAAGAAAGCCACGAGTATCGAACGAGCGCATACATCATCAAGGCCGAACGCGTGACCTTCTCCCGGAAACACGATGAACTGGCCGCGAGAGAGATGCTTCACAGCCGCACGCGCCCAGAGAGAAGGTGTCCAGACATCAAACTCTCCTGATAAAAGGAGAGTAGGGATATCTGAGACAACCGGCAGGTTTTCCACAGGATCAGCACGGCCAGAACGCCAAAACGCACACACTGCAAGCTGCTCATGCGCAGAACGGGCGGCTACTTCTACCAAGATGTCATCTGACACGGGAACACCCGCAGTGAAAACGGCCTCCTCGTTGCACATAACAGAGTTGTACATTCCCACAGCGTCAATATCGTCGGTCGTAGCGGGAGTGTCCTCTTCGCTCTTTTTCGAGTGTGCGGGGAGTCCACGCGCGAAAAAATTCGTCGAAAGACCTGAAGGAAGACCGAACGAAAAATCCCGAGAAAGATCCCAAAGGTCAAAGGGAGGACCCGTGCGAAAAGCTGACCGAACGCCTGCGTTTCCCCGGCCAGGCAAAGCACGACGTACACGACTTCCCTGGGAAAAACCGTCTGGAGTCTGCCCCGACGGTCCCTCAAGCAGGGCGAAATCAAACGCGAGTTTCGCCAGGATTTCCGCTCCTTCTTGCGCCCCGCTCTGCTCCACAAGTTTCACAAAAGCCGGAAGTCTCCCTGCTTCTTTTCCCTCCCCCAGAATTTCTACAAGCAAACGTACAACAAGATTCCCGTCTACAGTCACTTGCCAGTTTTCGCCAGATTCATCAGGATCTACAACGATACGGGGCGTTTGCTCGTACCTTTCGACAACGGCCCGAAGACCGCCGGCAAAATCAGGGTATACACGTTGGCAATCCCTGTGTGCGCGGCACTGTGCCCCAAGACGGTCGATAGCAGCAGCAAAGTGCACTGCATCCTCTGCCAAACTATCCACCTCTGGAGGAAAGACAGAATCGAGCACGGCACTGCGTACTCCTTCGGGATAGTCCCGCAGGACAGTGAGGGCAAGGCGTGTACCGTAAGAGATCCCAAAAAGATTCCAGCTCTCATAGCCGAGGACTCGACGTAAATCAGCCACGTCCGCAGCACTATTCTGCGTGTTGTAGACGTGCAGAGGGCGATCTTCCTCAAGAAAGCGCGCATGGCAGAGGCGCTGCGCCGCAACCAGCTCGATGATCGTCGCGGCAGCAGAAAGAGAGCTGTGCTCTTCGCACACAAGAGCAGGATCAGCAAGATACGTGCCCCGTTGGGCAAACAGCACTATTTCTCGCTCTGTCTCATCGGCCAAAACAGCCCAGTCATCAAAAGGATCATCGCCTACAAAAACAGGATCCCCAGGCCCGCCGGCAAGATACACAATTGGATCGGGGAAAACAGCGGGCAGGGCAGGAGAGAGAATCATATAGGGGAGCTTCACATACTCCGTCTCTTGCTGCGCACGGTCTTCAGGCAGATGTGCTTCTCCACAGACAACACGCTTCGTCAAGCCGGCCGGCACGGGAACAGGGCATGGTCCTTCTCGCGCAAAAACCGAAAAAGCAGATGTCTGAGGAGAGGAAACACCAGCGTCTTCACCTGCAACATCCGAAACTTCCTCATCTCCATTGCAGGCCGCAAAAACTGAAAGAATACACAGAAGAATCCCCACCTTTTTCCCCCACGTGCTCCTCTCGCAAATCTCTCTTTGTCCCCGCACAGATTCCTTTTCCACTCTCTGTATTCCGCGACGCTTCCACACCAACCAAAAAGACACCAAAAAGCTTCACACAGGGAGAGGACAGGACTGCACACAGCAAGCTTCTTTTCCGTCTTTCTCCCCAGGAACTCTCAACCATCTCCCCGACTCGCAGTAGCCGTGATGAGATCCCAGGCCTGCTCAATATGCACACGCTCTGTCCACAACCCGCCAATTGCCATGCGCAGCGTAAAGTTCCCTCTGACATTGGCATACGTGAGAAATATCTGTCCGCTCTTATGCACTGCATCAAGAAGCTCTCTGTTTCTCGCGTCGCCCCTTTTTCGCGAAAACACACAAGAGCCAGAGAAGCGGGAACAGACAACTCGAAACGCGGATCTGCGACAATAAGATCAACCAGGACACGCGCCAGGCTGACATGTTTACGGATATGCCGGCGTAAGCCCTCCGCCCCATAACAACAAAGCACAGACCAGAGTTTGAGCGCACGGGAACGGCGTCCAAGCGGCACTTGCCAGTCACGATAGTCGATCACTCCCGCAGAATCGCTCGCAGCATTTTTGAGATATTCAGGAGTCACACGAAGTGCCCTGAGAAGAGCAGAACGGTCTGCCACATAGAGACAGGAACAATCGAAGTTCACGAGCAGCCATTGACGCGGGTTACAACAGTAACTATCCGCATATTCAAGGCCTTTATTGACAAACCGCAGTTCGGGACAGACGGCAGCAACACCAGCATACGCAGCATCGACATGAAGCCAGAGACCATGCTCCCGGCAAATTTTCGCAATGGCCTCGACTGGATCAAAACTTAAAGTGGCTGTTGTTCCCGCCGTTCCAACCACAAAAAAGGGCTGCAAACCAGTCTTTCGATCTCCTGCAATCACAGCAGCAAACTCGTCAGGATCAAGTCCGGTCATAGGATCACCGGAAATCTTACGAAATCGCTCAGATGGTATACCGACTACCCGCAACCCCTTTTCCACCCTCGAGTGGACCTCTATCCGACATAGGCCACAAGACGCTCCAGCACCGCAAGACCACCAGCGCGTTCTCGTGCCGCCGGCACCGCGTGCAAAACAGAGCTCGACGCGCTGTCCTGGAGCACACCTCCACCTGTCCCATCAGAACGGAAACGCTCCGGCAGAGCAAGAAGAGAGATCATCCAGTCCATCATGCGAGTCTCAATCTCCGTACACGCAGGACTAGTTGCCTATATCATACTATTTACCCCAAACCCGGAAGAAAGAAGATCTCTCACCACAGAAGGACCCGAACTATTCGCGGGAAAAAACTCGGACTTGCCAGTGGGTGAACCCCGGCGGCACGATTTTATGGAATGTCGCGAGAAAATCAGAGAAAGAAGTGCCTTCTTCTGGTGGGGTCAGAGGAAGCTTGGTCGCAGTCTCTCCCGGGAGAACCGCAGCGGCCACGGGACGGTCCTCAAGAGAAGTCCAGTAATCCCTGCGATCCAATCGATCGCAGCATGACCGTCACGCCGGAATTCCTCCGCGCGCATGTGAGGCACCAGTGCCTCTGCCGGATCAAGAGGCACACTGGAAAATCCACTTGCAGATTCGAAAGAGTCCGGAAAACTCATCATGCCCCCTCTGAAGAAAACAGGAAAAAACTTTTTCCCGTTATCGACACACACAACCCATTGTTATTCCCTTACAGCTTTCACCACAAACATCGGGGTCTTCTCCAGCAGTATCCGGGGTTACACCGTGAATGAAAGAAAGAGGAAAACCTTACAAAAAACCATTTTCGAGGAGATACTTCTTAGAAGACACGTTTTGCAAAAACAATAAGATTGTCAGAATAAGAACCTGCATCAGAACGGAAACTCCCCCCACAAGTGACCAGGCGAAGCTCTGCCTGGGAAGAAAAACCAAAGACACGGTCTCCAGGAAAACCTGCTTTGTCGACCTGTTCGATAGCGTCGACAACAAACACGACTTCTTCCCCGTTTTCCAGCGTGAGAATCACCTGGTCTCCGGGAAGGGCCTCACGCAAGCGATAGAAAACCGACGGACCGGACCGAGAATCCATATGCCCCGCAATCACGGTAGGTCCGGCTTCTCTGGGAAGAGAAGTCTCCTGATACCACCCTGCGAGGTGAAAGGAGTCCCCGCTTGGAACCTCTGGCTTCCCATCTTCACTGATACCAAGCTCGATCACTGCACTGTCAATGTCCACGGGAGGAATCCTCACCCGCACTGGCTTCAGGGCTTCTCTCTGCGATGGTGTGAGGGGCACATCAGTCGCAAGAAACCAGTCAGAGGATGCTGGTTCCCCTTGTGGGAAGGACTGCCCCTGCCCCACCGGAGTCTCGGAGACCCCCCCGTCTTCACCCGGGAGAAAAAACTCTGAATCAAACGACGGAGTCGAAGGATCCGAAAAATCAGTTTTGTTGTCCGACAGTATCAACTCCCGCAAAGCGAGAACGCCGACGACCAGGGCAATAAGAGCGACCCAGCGTCGAAAACGTACTTCTCGTTTGGGGAACGACGGGTAAGAGCTGGTCATTTTTCTCTACCAACACACAAGGGGCACCTCTCGAAGACCACCACTGCCCTGAGACAGGAATTCTTTTCTCATCACGCGGAAAATCGCGTGGAAAACGGTGCGGAATAAAGCTTGTCGCCATGCCACCGGCGCCTGTCTCGATCGCGCTAATGGGAACCCCGGCAAAACCGGAGCCATCCACAATACTCACAAGACGAAGACCGGGGCCCTGGGTATTTCCTACCAATGCCAGGGTATAAAGAGTATTTGCCTCTAAAATAACGGGTTGCACATGAACACTTGCAGCATTCGCGCTCGTTGTCCACACGCGGAAGGTCACTCCCCCTGGTTTGGCGGGAACATTGACATAGGAAGTGATCTCTCCGAAAACTGTACGAGAAAAAGTGCTACTGCCTCCTGCTGTCACCCTCACCGGCGAAATTTTCGGGGCAGCATGAAGAAAACGCACCTTTGCCGCGCCCCGAGAAGCCGCAGAAAGGTCATCTCGCTCAACGAGCACCTGGAGATCGCCGCTACTCCCAAAAAGAAAAATCGAGTGGTTCTCGTCTCCGTCAAGAGAAATATCTTCACGAAAATCGAAGCCCTTGTCGCGGTTACGCGAACGAATCTTGAGCACGCGTGTTCCTGAAGCCATCTCTTTGTAAGAAGTAGCCTCCAAGAAACTCACATTCGTAAAAACCTTATGGAAACGGTTGTCAAAAGCAACGTCGAGCGGCGGCGTATCCGGCGAAAGATGAACAAATCGCGCACGGCTATCACCGTATCTTTCCTCAAGATCACACGACGCCAGAGTAAAAAGAAATAAAAGTATACCGATGCTTATCGCGAGTCGCGTCCTCTTCGAAGATTCCATTCCTCGTCATTCATTATCTACGCATTTTCATTCTTGTCCGCTTTCGCTAAGAATATGCGTATAAACAGAAAAAGCACTATTCGCTAACACTCCACCATTTTATATAGACTTTTAAGCAATCCTCTGTCTGACTGATTCCGCCCCGCTTGATCTCACAGCTGCAATGAGAGCGTTCCACCTCAGGTAGATCGCACGCATACCTCGAAAAAACTCCCTTATCCGTTCTGCGGTTTTCTCGCCACACCCTTTCTCGCGGCCCTGTTCCCAAGAAACTTGTCCCACCTCATTCTGGCCGGCACTCGCCTCGGGAACAAGGGAAACGGGCTATCCCCCACAAAAAATCTGCAAGAAAGAGAAATTTTTAGGGGAGAAAAAAGGAACTCGTCCTCGTCTTGGCAAAGATGCTCACGTCATACTGATCTCCTATTCTTTTTATAGATGCCAAAACCATGTCTTTTTCTTCATCACTATGAAGAAAAAGACAAAAATGGAGGGGGTCAGGCATGGACAAGGAGGAGCGTCATGGTTAACGACTGGGCTCCAATCGGAAAAGATGAGCACAAGCGTGGTGACCGTCAGCCAAAAACTCTCATTCATCAACAGCGCCCCACCCTTGACACATCTATTCCCCTGCACTCCTCTGCGGAAGAGCAGCCCAAACCACAAGAGCCAGAACCAGAAGAGATCCTCCTCCCACTCGCGGGAAAAGTCTGGAATATCCCTCATCCCACTCTGCACTTTCACGGACGACGCGACGATCTTGTTGAAATACGCAAAACACTGAGCAGTAGTGGGATCGTCAGCATTGTTCCCGCGTCCAATGATCCAAACAAAGCAGAGGGGATCGGAAAAACAGAGCTGGCTTTCACCTATGCTGACCAGCTAAAACAAAATTTGCGCATTGGGTGGTGGATACGAACAGCGGACGAGACAACTCGCTTGGCAGACTATCTCGAACTCGGTAGACAACTCGGTCTTCCTCTCACGCCAGAAGAAGACCCTCTCTCCCAGGTAGATCTGATCCGCTCCCAGCTCGGCTTTCTCAAAGGCACATGGCTGCTTATTTTTGACGACGCCTCCACCCCGTTGGAAATTGTGGACTTTGTGCCACCTGGTACCGAGGGAAGCGTCATTGTGACCTCACGGTATCCGGCAGAATGGCAAGGAAAAGTGACCACACATGAGCTGTCGTCTTTCTCGCGCGAAGAATCCGTCACATATCTAACCCGCACAATTCCCGATGCCGACTCTGAAGACGCCAATACCCTGGCAGAAAGCCTGAATAACCTTCCAGCAGCCTTAGCACAAGCCGCGGCATACATCGGTCATACTGGAAGCACAATCTCCCAATACAACACAGTTCTCGCAAAAGAAAACCCCTCTCCTGCCGGCATTCTTTCAATGACCACAGAAGAGAGCATCAGAGAAATATGGAAAGTCACCCGCATCGCAACCAAGGACCTGCCTGCCGCGCACGAACTCCTGCACATCATGGCTTGGTTCGCTCCGGACAACATTCCAGACAGCATCTTTTCCACAAAGGCAATACGCGTTCTTCAGCATCTCGGCAACGACAATCCTAAAGACCACCTCGACAGCGAGCTCACCCTCTTTGAAAAATCAGTAGAAACACTCGATCAATTCTCCCTCATCCAACGTACTCCAGCCGCAGCCACCACTTCACGCGTGCATCCTCTCTTCCAAGCTGCGGTACGACATCAGCTTGGCGACAAAGCTCTGTATTGGCTTCCCATTGCAATCGACATACTCGCTGACGCCTATCCAACAGAATCTTGGAGAACAGATACCTGGGTAGAATGTGGACTGCTCACTCCCCATGCCCTCATGATTATCGACTATGCGCTTACCTACAATGTGGTAATCGCAAATCTCGGTGTCCTTCTCCACAACACCGCGCTCTACCTACAATTTCGCTATCAGCAGTATGGAAAAGCACGAGACTTACTCCAACACGCCCTTGCCATTAACGAGAGTATATTCGGCTCCGACCACCTCGAAGTCGGCATTACTCTCGGTAATCTAGGCCGAGTGGAAGACCGGCTCGGAAACTACGACGTCGCCCTCCTCTGCCTGCAACAAGCGCTCGAAATAGAATCCCATGTCCAAGGAGTAGACCATCCAGATGTCGCCCGCACCCTGACTTTCCTGGGCCGCGTCTTTTATGAAATAGGGCAACTTGAAAAAGCACGCCAAAGCATGCTGCACGCCCTGGAAATCTTCGTCACGGCTTTTGGCGAAAACGACCCTGCAGTGGCACGCGCAATGGGCTATCTCGGAATCATCGAAAACCAGCTTGGCAACCTTATTACAGCGCACGAGTACCGAGAACGCGCACGCGAAATATTTGAGCAAGCCTGAAGAGAAAAACCACAGACAACAGCACCGCACCTGCACACTGACGCGCGTTCGCATCTGCCCTTGGGTTTCCCTACCCTAAAAAAGCTATCTGTGTCATCCTGGAACAGAACTTTTTTCCGATAGATCCTGTGCAACAGGAAATCTGCCGAGAGAAGCGTCGCAAAAGTCTCTGGAAAAGACAACGGAAGGTCGTAGTGTGTCACGACCTTCCGTTCTGCAGATGAAGAAACCACCACCAAAAACGGTTATCTCAGGCTTTCTGTTGCGTCCCCACAACAAGGTCTTTAAAAGGAACCTTGTGGGAGTCGCCAGGCTCACGCGGCAACCCCAAAGCCTGTTCGCCAATAATATTGCGCTGCACCTGATCAGTCCCTCCATAAATAGACGGAGCAGGACTGAAAAGACACAGCTCGTGCAGCACCCCCGCAAGGGGTGCGTCCTCGCCGGTGAGCATTCCCCCCGGACCAATAATCTGCAGACCCAGATCACGGGAAAGACGCACCATCCGGCTGTTCGCAATCTTGGCAACATTCGCCTCAGGACCAGGGCGTTTCCCCGCTTTCATTGCAGCTTTTGCACGCAACATCGTGTATCGGCTGATCTCATGCAAGCTGTGCAAATACGCAAGGCCTTGCCGGATGACCGGATCATCAGTCACGCCTCGCTCGCGAGCAGCCTGCAAAAGGATCTTGTTACTCCGAGCAAACAAGGCTCCCCCGCCCAAAGCACTGCCTTGTGCCTTGCCAACAAAATCCCCAACGCGCCTCTCCAAATGACCGGCAACCGTACCCGGAGCTGCAGCACTCGCTGGAGCACTCCCTCCGCCTCCAATACCCTGACGTTCTACAGCCAAAGTAGTGCGAGCGACATTCCAGCCGTTGTCGAGTCCGCCAATCAAGGCGTCATTGTGTACACGGCTATCGTCGAAGAATACTTCGCAAAACAAAGCCCGCCCGGTCATTTCACGCAGGGGGCGTACATCCACACCATCCTGACGCATGGGAAAAGCAAAATAGCTGATGCCTTTATGCTTCGGCACCTCGACATTCGTACGAGCAAGCAACATTCCAAGATCAGCGAACATACCCGTAGAAGTCCAAACCTTCTGGCCGTTCACTACCCATTCATCACCATCACGCACTGCACGAGTCTGCAAACCCGCCAAATCAGAACCGGCTCCAGGCTCACTGAAAAGCTGGCACCACCCCTCTTGGCCGCTCACAATATTACGAACATAACGTGCTTTTTGTTCTTGTGAACCGTGCGCAATGATGGTAGGGCCGGCGAGACCAAGCCCCAACCCTCCCGGAGGACCCAACGCTCCAGCCCGGTGGATCTCTTTTGTCACCACCCTCGCAAGATCGCGGGAAAGTCCCCGACCATACCACTCTTCTGGCCAGGTGGGCACTGCCCAACCCGAATCGCACAGGCGATCCCACCACTCGGCAACGGTCAAATCAGGATCCCAATTGTGCTTCAGCCAATCCGCGACTTCCGCGCCAACTTCGGCTTCTGTAGGCATGATCTTTTCTCCCCTGTCGCGGCTCAACCTGTCCATCTCGCCATCTCATCCGCGCCAGCACTACTGAACAAGGAAATACAAGAATGTTGCACTCGGCATCTCCCCTTCAGCACACTATCTCCTTCATTATGCACAGGAAAAGACATGCAGAAGAAAAGATGCCACTCCAGATTTTGTGTGACGGTATGACCCTCACTCATGAAAAACGAAGCAAGATCCCACAGCGAAAACTCTTTCGGGAAAACGCAGAAGGCACTTACTGAATACCGTCATCTTTTTTCTCCTCTTCTGCTGGATTCTGTGCTCTTGCCATCCCAGATAGCGGATCCAGCCCAATCTCCTCTCCTCACTGGGAGGGAGGCGGCACAGCACCCTCAGACACCACGTAAGGTAACAAAGGGGGCATAGGATCCGAAGCCGACACAGAACTCACGGGCGCCGAGGGCGACACGGGACCCGAGAGCGGTACAGGCGCCACGGGAGCAGACGTCGGCACTGGCCAAGCAGGCGGTACAGAAGAAGTCGGGATTGATCCAGCCCCACTCCCCTTGCCATAGGGAGGAAGGGATCCAGGAAAAGGAGCGAAAGACTTACCAGAATCTTCTTCGGATACAGAGGGAACACCAGCTTCCAAAGAGAGCGAATGAATATTCAACTTCCGCTCTTCTCCAGCGGGTAAGCCACGGTTCATAGAATAGTAGAAACTATCCAGTGTACTGAAAACAAGAGTTCAGAAGAGAGGCATAAGGAAAGTAAAGATCAACGCATTATCACCATAAAAATCTCCGTTTAAAAAAGCAGAAATCCAACTTATAAAAGCAAAAGGAACAGCAAGAAAAGAAGCTGTTTGTATTGCTTTAGTGCGGTTCGAAACTTTCGCAAAAATAGCTGCTTTCATTCCTCCCCAGAACAAAACACCAGCGAGAATAGCGAGTGACAAGAAAACCCAACTCGGTTCTCTGGAAAAAGATCCTCCAAATGTTCCGTGTAGATCATACAAACTTCCTTCGAATAGAAACAGAGTGCTATCCCCTGTAAAAAATTTGCTCCCAAGCACAAGAATCATCAGAGAAAAATCCGCAAAAGAGAAAAGAAATTCACCAAGTAAAAGAAGAACAGCCCAAACCCGTGCAAGAAAACCAACATCAGAGAGATAAGTAGCATTGTCTGTGAAAGCTTTTACAGAGAGGGCGTAATAAAAGAAAAGGGACACTATCACTATAAGAAAAAACATCGCTCACCATGGGCCATTCCAGGCTGGTCGAAACAAAGAGAAACTTCCTTCGACCAGTTGAATACCTAGAATTTTCGAGAAACCGCGACCAGTAAGACGAGATAAATTCCAGAAAAAAATAAGAAAACTAACGATTAATGACATGCTCACAATACGGACAATATCGAAATCATTGAACAATGAAAAAGAAGACACACCGAGAAGGAGTCCCCAACGATCGTTGGTTATGCATTCTGTAAAACAGACGACCCAATAATCCGAAAAAATTATCCGAATTACTGAAGTAAAAATGGCCATTATGACCATATAAACAAGGGCAGATCCAGCATAAATAGCGAAAATAAAATTTCGCAATATCATATCATAAACGAATCAGTCATCCTAATATCATTAACATACATCATGCCAAAATAAGAAAAGATACCTCTAGCAAAAAGATTTCTCATTATTGGCAGAGCAGTCACATCCTATTCCGCTGCTCTTTCCTCACTAATCCCCGCAGAAGCATCCTCATGACCAGTCACACTTGGAACAATCCCTATCTCATCCCCAGGAGGAAGATTCTGTTCCACAAACAAAGCAGTCGATCGATGAAAAAGGAGTGGAAGCCCCCGATCAACAGCATGATAAAAAGCGCCTAGTCCACCAAAACATGCACCCCAGATCAGCGGAAAAAGCACTGCCCACATCACAAATCCGGTTGGGTGAAGGGCCCCATTAAAAAGAGCATATATCCAACCAGTGAAGGCAGCAACAGGGCCGAGTAGCAGTCCTTGTCGCACCGCAGTCAGTACGTCCGAAGGAGCAGTAGCACGCGCGATATTCACTCCTCCCAAAAAGAAAGCAGCAACAGGAACAGCAAGAACAAGAAACAGCCACCCCGGCGAACCTTCTATAAACGCTTCGCTTGCATAGAAACCGCTGCGAAAGACAACAAAAGGGGTCTCACCTACAAACAACTTCGCTGCGTAGACCAGACTCATCAGAGAAAAATCAACAAATGACCAGAGCATCTCGCCCAAAAGAAGAAACACGCTGCCTAGACGGGTGGCAATCGTGACATCTGGAACACCTTCAGATTTTGCAAAAAGGCCACGCAGCGAGAGAACTATCAGGAAAAATCCAGAAATTCCCCCAATAAACCCTAGGAAAACTTGGCCGGCCTTCTGCGCGAGCAAACGAACCAAAGACAAGTCAGTCTCCACAGCCGGAAAACCGAACAGGTCTCCTGGCTTTTCCCCAAAAAAACGAGAAAAATTCAGAAGAGAAACAACAAAACCTATGAAGAAAGTAAGAAAACCAAGCCGTAAAACCCCGATTTCAGCAAAGCGCTGAAAAGACAGAACTCCGAAAAGGACGCCTCCATCATTATGCGCAAGGTACTGGCGAAAAGAACCTGCAAAAATAGCCTGTACAAAAAAAGCTGCAACCATCATCACCATGCTGTAGAGAAGCGCAGAGTGTAAGCAGGCAAAAAGAAGAGAGTCCCGAGAAAAAGGCAAGGCTCCCAGGGGTGTTTTCCTCATGACAAACCTACAGGCGACACGAGATGCCACTCCGATGACGAGAACACCTGTGAGAAGGGTATTCAGATTGGCAAAGAGGCCATTTGCGAGGGTCCACATGGCAAGGGGTAAAAAGAACAGTTCTTTTCCGAAGTCCACATCAGCAGTACCTGTCTGCAAAGAGACTCCCAAAAGAAAAGGCAATGCAGCAATAGAGTACAACAATATTCCAAATATGATCACGGAAGACGCATACCGAACAGAAAAACGCCATGCTTCACGCCGCTCCGCACGGAAGACCCGCTGCACACGTTGCCGAAAGCTTCGCTTTTCTCTTTCAGCAATACAAGGCACTTCGCCAGAAACATCTTCCTGCAGACAGGGTTCCTCCGAGACGGGGGAACAGTCCGAGAGTTGAGGATCCGATTCAGAATCGACTGATGAGGAAGTCATAAATCTTGCTCCTGGCGTAAGGAGCATCTCGCATGCCATGCTCGCTAAACACAATTGTTTGTCAGCACAGAATAGAAAACGTTTTTCCGCGAAAAAGCAAGCGTGTTGCCCTTCAAGTAAAGCTGTACAAGATCACAAGCTGTCATTCCTCTCGTCCGTTTTCTCGGGAAAAGGCGACGCGGAAAAATGCCGGAAAGGTGAAGCGGGAGATGCATCATCCTGGCTCTCTCCAGAAAAAGGCCGCTCCGGCGAGGAAGAACAGGAAAGATGAACTCCTTCTCCCTTTTTATGTTTTTCCTCGCTTGTCTGCGAAGAGGAAGCGTCGATATCGTCGATATCGTCGATATCAAAGGATACAGGGGCTGGGATGGAAGACCGTATTCGAATCTCTGATGCACGAGAATCAGCACGCCGTTCCGCAGTCCGCGAGGAAGACGTCTCAGGAGGAAAACCTTGGGAGTGCTCGCAACCTTTTTTTGGGCCGCGACCGATAGTTTCAGCCGGTCTTTCCGTAAGTCGTTCCCGTTGTGATCCGCGCCAGGGATTTTTCTCTTCCGGCAGAGGCGCTCTGGAGGCTGCAGGAGAAGGGGATCCGGGATCAAGATCATGAAAACGGCGCGTGAAGCGGCTTTCCTCTTGGGCAGCTGTCTCTGGCTGCACATCAGAAAAGCGTCCAGGTTTGCCTGTCCTTGGAGCCTTTTCACCCGCCTGTCTCTCACGTGTCCGGGCACTCCAGGAAGAATCTTCTTTGGCAAACTCCTCTCTCTTTTCTCTCGATGCCTCTCGCTGAAGAAACCTCTCCTCTGACTCTCGAAACGCCGCAAAAGATTGCCGTGTCAACGTCTCGTCGTTCGACGTTTTTTCTCTACTCCATCGCGGGATCGGGTCAGAATGTTGTTCTCGTTCAGGCCAGGGAAGCTTTCCTCCTCGATCATCCTTTTTGTCATTCTCAAACCTGTTGCGACCCGACGACTCTGTAGATCGTAAAGACCGCTCTGCCGAAGACCACCCTGGCGCTTTTTCGGCACTACCCGGCTCCTCTTTCGAGGAAAAATCCTCCTCTGAAGCCAGAAACCGTCGCGAGTAAGGGGTTGTATGAGACGTGACAGCGGGTTCCTCTTGCTGCGCAGCCGCCCCGGAAAGAGAGTCTCCGGGAATAGCCGATCCACGTTCCGCGTTTTCATGAAGACCCGGCTTCTCCGCAAAGCGAAGCGGATGCTGAACTGTTTTTGCGGATTCTGAATTTTTCTGCCTGTCTGATCGCGGTGTCACCGCTGAGGGAGTTTCTTTGACCACGGGGGTGACAGGCTGCTTCTTACGCGTTGTTTCTTCCTCCGTCCCAGTTCGACGGGGGGCACTCTGGCGCTTTTCTCCTGGGGATGGCGTTGGAGCAGAACTCGGTGCTACAGCAGATGCAGGTGACGTGACCGTCGCTTGTGGATCCTGCACAACAGGACGTGCAACATCCGGGACAATTTGCCGAGATTTTTTGCCCGACGACCGCGAAGACTTGCCTGCACTTTTTTCGCTCCCTCTACTCGCAGACGTTTTTACATTGGGAGAAGAAAACGCGGAACGAAGGTGGTCCGAAAGCGCATCGCTCCGTATCTGAAAATCAGTGCTGATAGAACGAACGCGACCTCGAGCGTAAAACAGACCCCCGACTGCACCAAAAAACATGGACCAGAAAAAGGCAAAAAAAACGCCAGATCTCTGGAATGCATCCGATCGAGAACTTCCGTGGAAAAAGATGTAAAAAAGACAGGCAAACCCTACGGACACTCCAAGCAAGGTCCCGGCTTTTACACCATCAAAACGAGTGCTCACCCCGGCACTCTGTGCCGCTGCTCCTCCTCCTATCAGGAGAGTTCCGATAGACAGGGGAAACAAGACGAAAAGCCACAAAGGAAGATCAGAAACGGTTGGAAAATTATCGTACAAACTTTCGTTCCAGACAGAAAGGGACTTCTCTTCCGTAAAACCCAAGGCCATATCTGTCAAGACCATAAGAACGAAATCTACGAAGGATGCCAGAAATTCGCTTATCAGTAGAAGGAACACGCCCACTCTTTGCGGCGCGGTGATAACAACAGACCCAGCAGGATCATCAGAAATTATTTTGTACAGAAGAGCAAAAAAGAAGAAATTACAGAAGCCCATAGCAAGCCCAAAAAAAACAGATGGAGTTCCTTCGCTCAGGACAACGAAAAAACGCCATTCTCTCGTCGCTCGTACAAGACGAGAGAAGATATTTTCTTTGGTTTTCCCAGGAAGAGACGAACGGTAAGCAGTCTTCTCATACATCCTGGAACGAAAGAAAAAGAGTCCTAACAAAAAAGCACATACAGCAATTCGGCCAAAATCCATATTGCCAAAAGAACTGAAAGGAACCTTGCCGAAAGGATGGCGAAACTCCCGGTATTCAGGAAAACCTGAGTAATCCGAAAACACAATTTTACTTGAGAAAGTCGCTGCTACCACAAAAAATGTATACCAGACAGATGATCGCAGAGACTGGACAAAAGCAGGTTCCTTTGCCCCAGGAAGAGGACGCGTGAACTCCTCAGACAAAAGGGAACTCACCCATTTCGGCGAATCTCCTGCTCTTATTTTCATCAGAAAACGATGAACAAGCACGGGGGCACCGAAAAGAAGCAGAATCCCTGTGAGAACTTCGGGGGAATCCGTAGAAAAACTATGCGCTGCCGCCCACCGAGCGAAGGGAAGAGCAAATAATTCGGCATCGATTGCATCTTTTTTATAAAGCCACAAACCCACAAGAAAAGGCAGAGAAAGCAGGAAGAATAAAAAGAAGCCCGTAAAGAAAACCATTCCTGCAGGAAGAAGTGCCTGGATCCAGTGGGCCCGTGTGCCTACTGCTTTTTTCCACACAGAAACGGCATCCGTGTTTTCTATCCAACCTTTAGATGCCATCGAAGCAGACATTATAAAACTTCCTCACACAAAGACTTGCGCGAAACTCTCTCCCGCAGAGTCATCTTGCTTCGCTGAAGAAGCATTCGAAAAACAACAGAACTCTCAAAGGAGGCAGCGTTCCTTCTCGACTTCGATGGTCGAGAAGGAACTCGTCGATCACCATATGGCTCCGTTGAGAATAAACCGAACGCTCTGCCGCTACCAACGACAGAATGGCAAGATGGGCGACGAGAAGACAACAGCCACCATACTCCCCAAAAATCCGCAACGCTAGACACATAAGTCAATAAGGTTAAAAAAACTCTGCTGTTCCAACCTATTCAGATGTCTTTTTCTAGAAATGCAGTTCTTTCAGGAAACATCCTCAAAAGATATCGCCAGGAAGGAGAAGGAATGCAGAGGAGAAATTTTTGTGAAAAATTCGTTATAGAATCCGACCGCGAAAGTCAGACTTACTCTTCCACCTGATCCGCTTGATGAACCTGCGTCTGTATTGTAGAATTTTCCGCGGTTTTTCCCTTATCAGAGCCTTCAAAAAAGCGCAGCATTTCCATGGGAATCGGGAAAAACAGCGTGGTGTTCCTGTCTCCTGCAATCTCTCCCATCGTTGACAAAATACGGAGTTGCATTGCGCCCTCATGCTGTTCAAGTTTTGAGGCGGCATGTGCCAGAGTTTCCGCCGCCTCATCTTCTCCCCTGGCATGAATGACCTTTGCACGACGATCCCGTTCTGCCTCTGCCTGGCGTGCCATAGCCCGCCGCATGGATTCAGGCAGCTCCACGTCTTTTACTTCGACAAGCCCCACTTTTACGCCCCAGGGGTTCGTGAGGTTATCAATGATCTGCTGCAGACTCTGATTGATGTCATCCCGGTTTATCAGAAGCTCATCAAGTTCTACCTGGCCAAGCACACTTCGCAGCGTTGTCTGTGCGATTTGTGCAGTGGCGAAAACATAATTCTCGATTGCAACCACTGCTTGCACAGGGTCTATCACGTGAAAGTAGGCCACAGCATTCACACGTACGGTCACATTGTCTCTGGTAATCAGCTCTTGCGGAGTGATGTCCATTGTCATGGTGCGAAGGCTGACTTTCACCATTCTGTCGATAATGGGGATGATGAAGAAAAGACCTGGTCCTTTTGCCCCGGTAACACGTCCCAGGCGAAAGATCACACCCCTTTCATACTCCTGCACGATCCGAATCGCACTAGCGAAGAACACTCCTGCAAAGAGCAGGAGAAAAAAGAAAACAAAAATAACTATTTCAGTCATGTACGGACTTCCTTGCAAATCTCACCAGCAGAGTCAGGCCATCACGCCCGACAACTTCCACTTCCTGACCTTTTTCAAGCTCTTCTTCCATCTTTTCAGGGTCAGGAGAAACCATCCACCATGCTCCGTTGAGAAAGATCCATCCTTGGGAAGGGCTGTCACATCGCTGGATAATCGAGCGGGCACCCAGCAGAGTATCCGCTCCCAACACAGGCGGAGCGCCCCTCGCGCGCCAGGCGAGACGACCGGCAAAAATAACTCCTGCACACACCAGCAATGCCACAGGCAGTAAAAGCAGAAAATCCACTGCCACCGACCCCCGAAACAAGAAGGCACCACCCAAAATCAAGGCAGCAGTGCCACCTGCGCCCAGTACCCCAACCCCGGGAGCAAAGAGCTCCGCGATAAACAGCACAAGTGCCAAAAGGAGCAGGACAACACCAGTTGCATTCACCGGAAGTACGGAGAGAGAAAAGAACGCCAGGAGCAGCAGAATGACGCCCAATATGCCACCAGCTCCCATCCCAGGGTTTATCACCTCATAGAGGATGGCAAGCGTCCCGAGGGAAAGAAACAGAAACGCCACGTTCGGATCGGCGAGCCATTGCAAAAATTGCCGTAGACCGCCCATCTTCGCTTCTTTCACGTCAGCCTCACGCGTGCGAAGTATTGCCTGTTCCCCTATTCCTCCGTCTTCTCCCTGCGTCGGACCACTCGAAAGCACGAGTTTTCTACCATCAAGCAGCGCAAGTAGCTCCTCTCGGTCACCAGCCAGAAGGTCTGCCACACCGATCTGCAATGCTTCCTGATCTGTAATAGACCGTCCTTTTTCTACTGCATCTCGAGCAAAACCAATATTTCTCCCTCGCAATCGCGCAATTCCTTCGGCATACGCCATCGCATCATTTATGACTTTGCGCTCAAGGTCTTCTCCTGCCAGATCAATTGGGGTAGCCGCTCCAATCGAGGTACTTGGCGACATCACCATCACATGGGCCGCCATCGCGATAATCGCACCGGCAGACGCCGCCCGAGCACCACGCGGCGTGACATGCACTACAATCGGAATATCCGCGTTGAGAAACTTCCGTGCAATGCCCCGCATCGAGCTGTCAAGTCCACCTGGCGTGTCCATCTCCACAACGAGGATCCGGTCTTCACGTTCGGCCTTGCGCATCACACTCGCGATATGGTCTTCCATTACAGGCGTCACAACCCCATGCAAATCCGTGACAAGAACATCGCGGAACTCCCTCTCCGGGGTCGGGGCTTGCGCGGGAAACCCCATTGCCACGCTTGTCGACAGCCCAACCAGTGACAGTGCAACCATGCCCCAGACCAAGAAATAGCCAAGACCAAAAAAACGGCTTCTTACCACCTATCCTCCTCGGTTTCGACTCTAATGCCTTGCTCCTCTGCCTTTGGGCAAAGCGGGCCCCAAGGCAAAACGAGGAAAAAGAAAACTGACCTGTAGCGAGGCATTCGGCAGACATCTAATGGGTAGTATGCACTCTTGTTGGCTCGTGACTCACCTCTTCTTTCCGCGATTCAAGCAGGAAACCTCTTCCCAACTGCGAAGACTTCAGTTCTCACCTCGACATATCTCAGTCTAGGCAAAAAGAAGATAGAGCGTAAAACATGATAAAAAACGCTTACCACTTCAAATCCCCCTACAAAAGAAAAAAAGGATTGTTCTTATCTTGAGAAATGAGGAATTTCTGACGACAGACCTTTCGTTGTAAGACATGAGGAACCAGAAAGGATGTAACATCTCGTTTAACGATCTCGCAAGAGAGTAAAAGATGATGTACCCACGAGATAGTAAAAGATGATGTACTCACGAGATAACAAAAGATGATGTATAAGAATATCTTCAAGACCTACGTACTTCTCGCAGGTCTGGGTGGTCTCCTCGTACTGATCGGATCAGTACTCGCGCCAAATGGGGTAGGAGCTGCCATAGGGCTCGCCCTCGGGCTCATTATCGTCGGTGCCAGCTATTGGTTTTCAGACACCCTGGCCATTAAAAGCGCACGCGCGACGCCGGCGAACGAGCAACAGATGCCGGGCTATTACCGCATCATGCGCGACCTCACCCAAAGAGCCAACATGCCCATGCCAACCCTGTACGTCACGCCCGACATGCAGCCCAATGCCTTTGCCACAGGACGAAACCCGGAACACGCCGCAGTTGCCGTCACCCAAGGACTCCTCCATCACCTTGAAGAAAGCGAGATACGTGGAGTACTCGCCCACGAGCTGAGCCATGTGAAAAACCGCGACATCCTGATCGGGTCTGTCGCCGCTGCAGTCGCCACAGGCATCAGCTTCATCGCGAACATGCTTATGTTCAGCGCCATGTTCGGCGGAGGAAGAGACGACGACGAGGGAGGCAACCCGATCGGTCTGCTGGCACTCGCCATTCTCGCTCCGCTTGCGGCCACGATTCTGCAAATGGCAGTAAGCCGTAGCCGCGAGTTTGAAGCCGACGCCTCAGCCGCCCGCATGATCGGTGACGGCGAGCCTCTGGCACGGGCCCTGCTGCGCCTCGAAAGCACTGCCAGGAACATTCCAATGGAAGTGCAACCCGCGCAAGCAACCAAATACATCACCAACCCGCTTGCTGGCCAAAAAGTACAGTTCGCGAATCTTTTTACGACACACCCCTCCACGCAAGACCGAGTCGATCGTCTCCGTTCTCGCGCGTGGACCTCGTAAAACATCCTCAG
>DEIU01000016.1:51748-55423 GCA_002352645.1 Acidimicrobiia bacterium UBA2766
CGGATGTGTCCGGTTCTTACGCGTGCGGCTTGCCTCGATCCGGACAAGAAATAACAGTACACTCTACGCATTCTCAATGCGCGAGCGTCGCGGCACTCACGATCGAGCACCCATCAGCGATATTGTGTGCTGTCAGCCATGCAGAGCGACAGGGGATGCCCTTTCGTCCATGCCCTGTACTTGCCGGGCACTCGATCAGGGGCAGGTCATGCAGGCGACCAGCCGAGACGCTCGAAAGAGAGGACCGAACGTGAGAAAACACTTCGCTGTATGCAGCCTGCTTCTATGCAGTCTGCTCATCGCAGGATGCGGGGACGACAATGACAGTACCGCTGCAAAAGACGCAGCGTTCAGTCTCGCTATTGTCGAACCGAAGCACCTCACTCCTCCTCTCACAAACGAGAGCGAAGGCTCCCAAGTCCTCATGGCTCTCTTCTCTCCTCTTGTGGAATACGACACGATCACTTCTGAGCCGACCAATCTCATGGCAGAATCGATCGAGCTCTCAGATGAAAAGGTCTGGACAATCACCATTAAAGACGGCTGGACTTTTCACAACGGGGAGCCGGTCACTGCTGCCTCTTTCGTGAACGCGTGGAATTACACCGCGCACGGATCAAACGCCGCAAACAACGCCCATTTTTTTGAGCGCATTGCAGGCTACGACGACGTCCAGTGTGCAACAGACGCCGATCAAAAGTGCATTGCCGACCCAACCGCCGAAACTCTTTCCGGTCTTGAAGTCCTCGACGACCACACATTCCGCGTCACCTTAAAAGACCCCTTCAGTCAATTCCCCCTCACGCTGGGCTACAACGCCTTTTATCCTCTGCCCACTGTCGCATTCGAGGACATGCAAGCCTACGAGAAGGCACCCATTGGCAACGGCCCCTTTGAGATGGATGGGGAATGGCGTCATGACGAGTACATCAGAGTCACACGCTATGAAAACTATGCGGGAACACCTGCCAAGGCCGAGGCAGTCGAGTTCCGCATTTACACTGACATGGCAACCGCCTACCGAGAAGTACAGGCAGGAAACCTCGACATCTCAAAAGATATCCCGCCGGAAGTATTCGAGAAAGTGCCGGAGGAATTTGGCGACCGCTATATTTTCCGAGACGGTTCCATCTTCAACTGGATTAGCTTTCCGCTCTACGACGAACGCTTCGCCAACCCCGACCTGCGCCGCGCCATCTCCATGGCAATAGACCGGGACACCATCACAAGAGAGATTTTCTCGGGCACCCGCTCCCCTGCCCGTTCCCTCATTTCGCCTGTCGTCTTTGGTGCGCGCAAGAACCCGTGCGGCCAAGCCTGCGAGTATCACCCCGAAGAGGCAAAAGCCCTTTTTGACAAAGCAGGCGGCTTCGAAGGCACTTTCACTCTTTGGTACAGCAGCGGATCAAGTCACGATCTCTGGATCGAAGCAGTCGGAAACTACCTGAGACAGAACCTTGGCATCACGGACATAAAGTACCGGGCACTTCCCTTCGCTGAATATCTCGAAAAACGCAAGACAAAAGGCATTACCGGACCTTTCCGCGCAGGATGGATCATGGATTACCCAAGCCCCCAAAGCTATCTTGAGCCTCTTTTTACCTACCACGCCTGGCCGCCCGATGGCACCAACGACAGTTTCTACCGGAATCCTGCAGTGGACCAGCTCATTCGAGAAGGGAATGCCGCTGCCACGCTCGATCAGGCAATTGCGAAATATCAACAGGCCGAAGACCTCATCTTGGCAGACATGCCAGTCATCCCCGCTTTCTTCCGTCAATCCAGCCTCGTTCACAGCAAGCGGATCGAGAATGCTGCGATCGATGCTTTCGACCGGATACGGGTAAGCCAAGTCGAGGTCATTGGCTAGCCCAGCGGCCTACTCAGGTCTACCCATCGAGGCAGTCTCCACACACGCCCGACACAACACCTGCACTCGCACTGCACCTGCACGCGGACCGGCAGGGAAACTCGCAGTACAACCTCTGAAAGACCGGACACATGGGACGTTATATTGCCAGGCGCCTCTTCCAGCTCATTCCCGTTTTCTTTGGAGCGACCTTCCTCATTTTTGCAATGGTCTACGCTATTCCCGGAGACCCTATTCAGGCGCTCGCAGGGGATCGTCAAATCTCCCCTTCCACGGTGCAAGCCTTACGGGAAAAATACAATCTGAACGACCCACTCCCCATTCAGTACGCCAAATATATGGGGAACCTTTTCCAAGGGGATTTAGGGGAGAGTCTGCGTGGCCGAGACGTCACTGAGATCATCCGGCAAAAGTTCCCGGTAAGCCTACGCCTTGCCCTTTTAGCCTTTGCCTTCGAGGCCATTATCGGGATGGCAGCAGGCCTATTGGCCGCGATCTTTCATCGCTCTTTTTTGGACATGCTCGTCCTTGTCTCGACCACCGCGGTGATTTCCATTCCCGTTTTCGTCCTTGGCTTCATGACACAGCTCATTCTCGGGGTCGAGCTGGACCTATTACCCATTGCAGGTATACAAGACGGGTGGCGTAGCTACATTTTACCCGCCTCGGTCCTCGCCGCAGTGTCTCTTGCCTATATTGCCCGGCTACTGCGCACAAGCTTGATCGAGAACCTGCGCGCCGACTATGTGCGCACCGCCCGAGCAAAAGGCCTCCCACAGGGAAGAGTCATCGGTCGCCACGCGCTGCGTAACTCCCTTATCCCCGTCGTCACCTATTTAGCAGTCGACCTCGGAGGCCTCATGGGCGGAGCAATCGTCACCGAGGGGATCTTCAACCTGCCGGGCATCGGAAACGAGATTTTCCGCGCAGTGCAAAACCAAGACGGCAACATCGTCGTGGGAATCGTCACCGCACTCATCATTATCTTCCTTTTGATGAGCCTCATTGCCGATCTTTTGTATGCCTGGCTCGACCCGAGGATCCGCTATGACTGATCGGCACTCCAACAATCCCCCAGGCGAGGACAACACCAACACGCACACCAACACACCAGATGCAAACCCCGGTTCCATTCTGCATCCGCTTCCTGCGGACAGCGCAGGTCTCCCATCCGAGCGTACGGGCGGCCCACCTGTCCGGTCGGTCCCCTGGGACAACACAGCAGGGACCACGACGAGCGGAGGACGTCAAGCGGGCCTGTGGGGAGACGCCTGGCGGCAGTTACGCCGCAGCCCGGTTTTTTGGATTGCGACAAGCATCATCTTCTTGTTTGGCCTCATGGCAATCGTGCCCGGCCTCTTCACCGACGCGGACCCACACTTTTGCAGTCTGGAACGAAGCGTCGAATCCCCAAGCCGGGAGCACCCATTCGGCTACGACATCCAAGGTTGTGACTATTATGCGCGTGTCATCTACGGGGCGCGGGTGTCAATGACAGCAGGCGTCCTTGTTGCAACAGTTGCCTCGCTGTTCGCAACGATCTTTGGTGCGCTTGCCGGATATTATGGTGGCCTGCTCGACACGATCATCGCGCGTTTGACTGACGTCTGGTTCGGCATCCCGACCGTCCTCGGTGCAATTGTGGTGTTGAGCACTGTGGGAAACCGCGGCATCCTCGAAGTGTCCCTTGTGCTTGCCGCCCTCGGCTGGACAACCATGCTGCGTCTCATGCGATCAGCAGTCCTCGCAGAAAAAAACGCCGACTATGTGCGCGCCGCGCAAGCGCTTGGCGCCCCACACCGCCG
>DEIU01000098.1:0-1255 GCA_002352645.1 Acidimicrobiia bacterium UBA2766
AATTATCTTTCAAGATTCTCTTACCGCGCTGAATCCGGTGTTCTGCGTGGGAGACCAGATCGCCGAGATGTTCCGGGTACACAACAACACGCCGCGTGCAGAGGCAAAAAAACAGGCTGTGCAACTCATGAAACGGGTGCGGATTCCCTCTGCCCAGCAACGTTACAACAGCTATCCACACGAATTCTCAGGAGGCATGCGGCAGCGGGTGATGATCGCGATCGCGATTGCTCTTGCACCAGAAATTCTCATTGCAGACGAACCCACGACTGCGCTTGACGTCACCGTACAAGCCCAGATCATGGATCTCTTGATGGAGCTGCAAAAAGAAACGGGCATGGGACTCATGCTCATCACGCACGACTTGTCGGTAGTTGCCGAAATCGCCGACACCATTCACGTGATGTACGGGGGAAGGATTGTCGAAAAGGGCACCGTCATGGAAGTGTACCAGCATCCGGCGCACCCCTACACAAAAGGATTATTGGACTCGATTCCTCGCGTGGAAGAACATCATGGGGGCAAGCTCATCCCGATCCGGGGAGCACCTCCTGATATGAGCGCACTGCCAAGTGGCTGCGCTTTCCATCCCCGATGCCCCCACACGCAAGCACGCTGCCTGACAGAAGCCCCTGCCCTTCATGCAGCAAACGAAGGAAGACACAGCGCCTGCCACTATTGGAGGGAGATCTTGCATGCCAAATAAAAACACACGAAATCCAGGGGATGCAGGGCCAGGGGATGCAGAAGAGAAAAGCCTGGAACAGCGGGTCCTGGAACGACAAAAGAAAAAACAGCAAACCAACACGCCGATTTTACAAGCCGAAGGCCTCACCAAACACTTTTGGCTGCGCAAAAGCATATTGTCCAGGAGAGCAGGCGGACGCGTGCGTGCAGTGGATGGCGTCAGCTTCAACCTGCACCCAGGCGAAACGCTCGGTCTTGTGGGCGAGTCAGGCTGTGGAAAATCCACCATAGCGAACCTCCTCCTCGCCCTCGAAACCCCCACAGCAGGACGCGTGCTCTACCGTGGTACAAACATTTTCAGAATGAAGGAAAAGGAGCTGCGTGCCCTACGGCGCCGAATACAAATCGTGTTCCAAGACCCTTACGCGTCCTTGAATCCGCGCATGACCGTGGGAAAAATCGTGGCCGAAGGCTGGGAAATCCACAAAACCCTGCCCAAAAGCGAGCGCCGCGCAAAAACCCGAGAACTCCTCGAACGAGTCGGCCTCAACCCCGACTTCGACAACCG
>DEIU01000098.1:1409-4919 GCA_002352645.1 Acidimicrobiia bacterium UBA2766
CTCTCCGTCATACGCCATGTGTGCGACAGAGTCGCCGTCATGTATTTGGGAAGGATCGTCGAAGAAGGCAACGCCGAAGAGGTCTACCAACACCCCTCCCACCCGTACACCCAGGCCCTACTCTCTGCGGTCCCCATCTCCCATCCCCGCTTCCGGGGAACCCGTAAACGCATCCTGCTCGAAGGCGACCCCCCGGACCCCGCAAACCCCCCATCAGGATGCCGCTTCCGCACACGCTGTTTCAAAGCCGACTCCCTGTGCGCAGCAGAAGACCCACTTCTCATCGCAAGGGGCACACAAAAACAACACACCAGCGCCTGCCACTACGCCCAAAAAATGGAAGTCATCTAAAAAACGGGGTATGTCCGACGGTATGGGGAAGTGCGTGATTTCATACGTTGCCGCTCTCCTGGAGAAAGAATCCACCCATCTATTTGCCTGCAACAAGAAAACCTAAGAGTTCACAACCAATGTCGCCGAAAAGCAATCTCCCGCGGCCAATCCGCGGCCATAAAAATCTCTCTTTCCGGGTTCTTTTTTTGGTGCATTATTCACGGATAAGCTGATTCGCACAAGCAAGTGGGAAAGTTGCACCGGTGCAAGATCATGTTGAACGGAACGTTCGCGGCTGGATTATTTCCAGGGCATCATCCATCGGACAACGATTGTCACCCATTGTCATCCATTGTCATCTGAAGCTGCGATTACAAGGGATCTTGAGGCTGGCCGTACCGTAACGTGAAGGACGCTGCATAAACCACAAACGTGTCGAGCGACTCATGCGTCTCCATGGCATCGTGGGCCGCGAGAAACGCCGCTATCGCACCACGATCCCGGCTGCAAGCAAGATACAAGTCCCCGACCTCGTCAGCGGCGACCTTGCTGTTGGTGTTCCCGATCGGCGCCGACCGGACGATATCACCTATCTGCGTACCGGTGAGAGCCGGCTTTTCCTCGCGACCGTACTCGATCTCGGTTCGCGCCGACTGCTCGGCTGCTCAATCGCCGATCACATGCGCGCCGACTTCGTCCGTGACGCGCTCGGCATGGCTGTAGACACCCGCGGAGGACGTCTTGAGGTCGAGATCGTGTTCCACTCGGATCGGGGCAGCCAGTACCTTTCTCGCGATTATGCCAATGCCGGTAATGCGTATGGGGTCGCCCAGTCAGTGGGCAGGACCGGAGTATGTTGGAATAAGACCGTTGCCGAAGCGTTCTTCGCGTCCCTGAAACGAGAAACAATCCACGACCGGCATTTCACGACCCGTACCGAGGCCCGCCGGCATGTCTTCGCCTGGCCCAACTGGTACAACACAACAAGACTCCACTCCTCACTTGGCTACACAACACCAATCGAGTGGGAAACCACACACCAACAAAACCTCACCATGGTCGCATCACCGAGTATCCGGCAACAGGGGCCTCCCACCACTCCCGGGCGCGAGCGGGCAAGGGGGCCTCTGAAACAATAGGGTGTGTGGAGGCTCTGGTTTAGTTTCCTGGATAAGGTGGTTTGGAGTAGTAGTAGGTCTCGATCATTTCGATCACTATTTTTCGCAGAATGGGGTTGTGCTTGATCTCGTTCACTTGGTGGTAAACGTCGGAGGAGAGGTTTGGCATAAGGACGAGGGATCCAAGGATCGGTATTTCGTGGTATGCGAGGGCATGCAGCAAACGTGTCATCTGGTAAACCTCGTCGATGTAGGCCGGGGCTTGGGCGAGCTGTTCGTCAAGCAGAGGCAGGTCGGCTGTTTCGACGACGTCTTCAATAACTGTGACAAGGTCGGTAATTTGTTCGTGATTGCGAACGAGGGCACGTTGTACGTCGAACAAGATCTGGTTCACATCGAGGACTGCCTGTCCAACTTCATCCGCGCGGCCTGCGGTAGCGGCAGTGAGCTCGTCGATGTTGACAATGATGGTGCTCAGGGTGTCAAGGCGCATTTCGAGACCTTGTACGAGTTCCTTCGTATTGGATGTGATGGAGAGGAGATCATCGCTCGAGTGATCAATGAGAAAGCGTAGCTCATCCAGCACAAATTTTGTTTCTTCGGCAGTGCGGAGATCGTCGAAGAGTCCTGCACCGGCGAAAAGAAGACGGTCAAGGCTGGTGTCCCGGTGTGTGCGCGGCAGTTCTTTTCCCTGGAGTGGGGTGCCGGAGCTACCTGGATCGAGATCCATGAACATTTCGCCCAAAATTGACTTCAAGCGGAGGGTCATGGAGGCGTCGTCCTGTAAAGGCGGGACTTTTTCCCCATCTATCGTGAGGGTGAGGCGCGCGTCATGGCCTCCTTTGTCGGCCGGGTCGATTCTTGTGACTTCACCAATTTGCACGCCACGATAGAGAACCTGACTGTGGTTCACGAGTCCTGTGACATTGTCGAACACGGCTTCATACTCGTTGGCGCTTCCCACATTGCCGCCCTGGTTCACGAAGAGCAAGGCAGCGAGCACGCACAAGATGCCAACAGCAGTGGTTATGAGCATTCTGGACCGTGCCACGGTCATGTCTCCTTCAGGATGCGCAGGATCTCATCAAGGAAGGGAACTTGTACTGCGGACAAGTCGATATAGCTTCCCTGATGGTTTTCCGCGAGACGGATCACTTCGTCGCTCACTTCTGCAGCCAGCTTCGCCACATAAGGAAGGCGTGCCAGGATGGCGCTCATTTCGACCTGTCGGGCACTGGCAAGCTGCAGGGTATCTGCGGCGAGGCTGATGCCTCTGGCCACAATGTCGACACGGCCTTGCAGCAGGCTTTCGACTTCGGTCGCAAGGTCGGCGGCTCTCTCGATCAGGAGGCTGATGTCGGCACCGCGCGCAGACAGCTCATCGATCAGAGCGCCGGAACGGTCAGCCGATCGTTCGAGCGCCTCCTGTTGGGAGCTGAGCACTCCACGCAGGTCATCGACCCCTTCGAGGATTTCTTCGGCATCGTCTCGTACGATCTCACCCACGTCAACATTACGGTCGACAAAATCCCGGAAATCCTCCCCATAGGGGATCTCGATCATTTCCCGGACCGGCCCCATTGCATCGTCGGCATTCACGATGCTGCCTTCGTCGGCATAGGGAATCAGCATACCGTCAGAGGCTTCTTTCTTGGCATGACCTGCGTCGATCATGACCGCCTTTTGCCCGATAATATGCTGTATGACCACGTAACCGACAGCGTCTTCTTGGAAGACCACGTCACCGGTGATCTTGAACTCGATCAAGGCCCCGTTCTCTTTCGAGTCAACTCCGGTCACGACACCAACTTCCACGCCGCCGGTAGTAATAACATCCGTTTTGTTTGGCTCGATCATGGGCGCAGAGGGTGCAAGCATGGAGTAGTGATGCGACGCGGCAGTGAGAAAGCCACCATTTGAGGCCCGGATCAGAAGCCAGCCGAACAAGATGGCAGCGCCCACAAAATAGAGAACGACGTTAAGTATGGCGGCGCCTGCTCCTTTGTATTTGGTCATTGACCGCTCCTTTCGCTGCTGCTCTCAGACGCCGAGGGCTGTT
>DEIU01000098.1:4993-8890 GCA_002352645.1 Acidimicrobiia bacterium UBA2766
GAGCCGAAGTCGAAGTGGAAACCGGTGCCGAAGCAGGAGAAGCCCAGGGTGGTTCGGTGTGTGCGGGCAGGCTCAACTCGGGATATGCCGGGAAAGGGTTTGGGCCCTCCCGGCGAGGGTCCACATGGAAAAGAGGTCCGAGACCATACAGAGCGACCGGTACTGACGCACCGGCTTTAAAGAGGAACCAGGCATCAGCGGCGTTGTAGTACACGTGACGGAACCGGTCCAACACCAGCTCGATATTGTCCGCGTTGCCTTCATAAAGGGAGTTGAGGATTTTCACAGCGCTATCGACACGTGCAAAATCAAGTCTGGCCGTGTCGTAGAGGCGCTCAAGCGAACGCTGCACGATCCGCCCCCGATCAATAAGTGTTCCCATATGAGGAGAGGAGTTGATAAGGGTGAGCAAGAGCCCCACTTCGTCGAGCGTGCGAAACATGTCGGGCTGCGCGCGGTGCACACGGTCCATCAGGCTACGCGTGTCGACTATGAGATCTTTCGCCTGAGGAGTGTATTCGGCGGTGAGATCGGCAACTTCTTGCAGCATGTCGAATGCTTCTGCTCTTCCCAAGTCATCATAGAGCTCGTAGGAATCGGGGCTACCCGATGAGAGTTTCGTGATATCGGCACCGATGATCACATCGGTAATCGGCCGATCGCCCAGAGGAGTCGTGGCAGAGCCCGGGTCGAGGTCCACATATTTCTCGCCCAAAATACTTTTGAGGCGGACCACAAGAGATGCATCTTCTCGCAAATCCACGTCGCGGTCGATCGAGAGGGTGGCGATGACTTGCCCATCTCGCAATTCCACTCCGCCAACCTGACCGACCATGAGGCCGTGCACGCGGACCTCGCTCGCGCCTGGAACCACGTTCAGCCCGCTTCCGAAAACGGCTTCGACATTGCGGTTTCCAAAGTTCAAGATGCCGGTGCCCACAAAGGCCAGCCAGAGAAGACCGGCAAAAACGGCCACACCCGCGATGCCGGCCAGTGTGGCCGCCCGGTCCTTGCGGAAAGGAGTAAGAACTGTCCCACCACGCACCAGACCGTGTCGTCCCTCGGCAGAAGCGCCCTCGGCAGCAAAACCGAATATTCGCTTCCAAAAACTTTTGTTCTGGTCAGCGGTTTCTTGCTCTGACCCTTCCGTTTCCGTCATCTTTTCTCCTTCCGGTGGTCTCTCCGGCAACGCCCTGTTGCCTCTTTCCTAGAAAGTCACCGTGTCACGTGTTCCCCAGAAGAAATAAGAAAAAGCAAGATTCGCAAGGATTCCAGCGGTGACCGACAAGTTCAATGCCCGTCCTACAGCAAGACTCACGCCTACCGGTCCGCCAGTCGCCCGATATCCAGTACTCAAGCTGATTGCAGCTGTAAAGATGGTGATCGTGACGCCTTTAATGACCGAATAGAAGATGTCGATCGGAGTAATAACCTTCCAAAAGAACATCTCGAAAGATCCAATGCTCAGTGCCGGACGCTGCGAGAGGGCCGCAATCCACGCGCCCCCCAAAACAGCCCCAATTGAAAAAACAATAAGGGGGATCGTCGCGATGACCGCGCCGATCATTCTGGTCGACATCAGATAGGGATGACTCGGGATTGCCATCACTTCAAGGCCGTCAATCTCATCGGAAATGCGCATGGCCCCAAGTTCGGTCACAAAACCGGCACCAACCGAAGCGCTAATACCAAAGAGGCTCAGCATGACGGCAATCTCGCGCAAGCCGGTCGAACCAATCAGCACGGCAGAAAGGCCACGTTCCGCGCCGACCATGGAAAGCACACTTGAGGTCTGAATTGTCATGGCCGTTCCCGTGAAGAAACAAAGCCATAGAGAAAGCGGGGCTGCCTTTGCAAAAACGCTTGAAGCGTGAACAAAGATCTGCTTCCAGTAGACAAATCCCGGGTTTTTCAGAACGCGCCCCATGTCATACAGGACAATACCCACTGTCGGAAAAAGCGTGTCCTTATCGGTCACCCTGTTCCTGAATTCTCGTTTGGTACTCACAGTTCTCCTTTCGTTGCTTCGCTGTTTTGTCTTCCCCATTTCTCAAGCAGCCCTGTAATACAGGGTCTCCTTACAGGCCGGTTGCCATCCCATAGAAAAACTGATTGAACATAAAGGCCACGAGCACGATGAGCGAATAGCTCGCGATAATGGCCCGGCGCGTCGCGTCTGCCACTCCAGTCGGACCGCCTTTTGCTCTGTTGCCGGAGTAACAGGCAGCAACTGCCGTGACAAAACCAAAGAAGGCAGCCTTGCACAGCAGAAGCAGGGCGTCCCCAGTGCGAAGCGTCATTTCAAGGCCATTGAGATAAGTTCCCGCACTGCCGGAACGCAGTAAAACAATGAGAACCCACCCGCCAATAACCGCAGTCACCGTCCCGAAAACCGAAAGCACAGGCCCTCCCAAAGTGAGGGCAATAATGCGAGGAATAAAAAGCCGGGAGTCCGTGCTTACCGCCATAATCTCGGACGCGTCCAGCTCGTCTCGTACACGCCGCGCTCCAATATCTGCAGCAAAAGCAGCGCCCGCGGTAGTGGCAGTGATGAGTCCCGCAAACAGTGGACCAATTTCGCGCACGAGAGCCGGCACAAGACCTGCACTTGCAATCTCGCGCAAACCGGCAAGACTCAACATAGAATCAAAGTTGAGGGCAAATATCATGCCGAGCGGGATCGAAACAATCACAACCGGCTGCCACGCGACACGGAAAACCATATTAAGGCACTCAACCGTGTCCAAGAGGCGCGGTCGCTGCCGAATTGAAGACGACACCATCCCCGTCAAAAACAGGACAATCTCGGAAATTCCCCGAAACAATCCGCCCCCTTTATTTTGTGATACGCCGGCAAGGCCAAACAGGAAACCCGACTTGCGACTACTATCTACGCTGCCATGGCAATAAGACAGTGCCCCTGCGGCCTCTTCGGCAAAACCTTCTGTGCGCTCTCAGGAATACGACATTTCTTTCGTGCGAGCATGCACAGTTCGGCATACTGCTGTGCGCGAGTTTCACCAAAAAGCTGAACGCACACTGCCGGCACAAACCTGCCTTGCGACAGCCTGTGCACAGAAAAACCTGCGCACGCGCGTCACGCGCCACGTGCATACATCCCCGAAAGGGCTCTACAGAAGGCAAAGGACCCTCTCGTAAAGTCTGTAAAGTCTCGACAGACGTGAGAAAACGGACTCCCTACGGCCAGCTTCCTCGTAGAAAAGGTTAGAGGCCGCTCCAATAAAGCCACAAATCCTGACACCCGTCCCGTTTCCCTTAAGTCATACCAAATATGGCGATTTATTATTATTTTCCAAATAACGTGCATACTCTCAATACATCATAAAAAGCAGACTCTGCAATATTTTCTGCCATAGACCTTCATCCACCCTATCTGCACCCCCGCAACACGCTGACAAAGCATCATAAACATCTAAAAAACCAGAAAAGTCGCCAGAGGGGGCAATCCTCAGGCGAACAGAAAAAGGCAGGCAACTACTCCGCTTTTCTCTCAACTGAACTCAATGCCATCCTTTCACAGTGCCCCTTTACTGTGTCCCTTCTTGCAGGACATAACCCAACTGTGAGAAATTTTTCAAGGTTCCCAGAAAATTTTCATGCAAGTTACTTTTAGGATTTCGCAGAGTTTCCGGACGACAAGAAGACTTTGACCTACCCAAACTAAAAAACATGCGTACTCACATTTCTTGCGGCGAGACGCACATTCTGGGTTTGTCGAGTTTTTCGCACAAAACACTGTCGGACAGACTAGAGGGGAAGACCCCCACGGATGGAGATGAGCCTATGGCAGAGCCTGCGTTTCCGCCTTCCGGTAGGCCTTTTTCGTGGGATGACTGGACGCAATCGACCTCGCCCTTTCTCTGGACTCTCGCGGAC
>DEIU01000098.1:9060-11240 GCA_002352645.1 Acidimicrobiia bacterium UBA2766
CCAGACCCAACCCAAAACACCCCACACGACACACCCGAAGACACCGCTCCGCAAGATGCGACCGAAACACCGGACAAGACCGACCTCACCCTGCAAAACCCCGGTCTCTTCAGCCTGAATGACATCGCAAAACACCTCGGCCACGACCCCACGACACTCCGCCAATGGCATTGCGAAGGCTGCTCCGGCCATCCCATGCCCTACCCCGACCTCATCAACAAAAATGTTCCATACTGGTTTTATGACAGGAAAATAGCCGGCTGGATCGCCACACTCCCGACCCTCAATCCCACGACAGCACACAACACTCCCAGCCTCGACCCCCCAAGCCATCCTCGACGCCAGAAACCCTCAACAACAACCGGAAAAGCCTGCAAAACCAAAAAAACCCAAGCAACCCGCAAAATCCACAGACCACACACTCCCCATCGAACCAATCCTGCCCGATGCCAACTTTGTCAGCCTGCCCGAAATCGCACGCACCACCGGCATCCCCATCCCCACCCTACGAGACTGAGCCGTACGCGACATCTTCTGCCCACCGCTCGACGTCAGCCCCCCAACCGTCCCCGGCTACGGCTACTGGCACCGCGACACCATCATCCCCTGTTTCGCGCGCCCCTTGTCGCGCGAGTCAAGGGGCGCGCGAAACTCCTTCCGTCATCTGCGAATCCGGAAAAAGCAGGGAAAAGTCAGGGTGCGGGAGAACCAGGGCGTTGTTAGGGGGCGATGCGCAGTTGGAGCAAACCCCGCAAGAAATAGTTCGGGCCGTACTCGAGTGGAGTCTCGTCGTCCAAAAGCCGATAGTTCGGGGCTTTGCGCAAGAGTACTTCTGTCGCGATCCGGCCTTCGAGACGTGCCAGTGGCGAACCAATACAATGATGGATACCGTAACCGAAGGCAACATGCCGTCCGGCATTTGGCCGCTCGATGTTGAACACGTCAGGGTCAGGGAAGACTGCCGGGTCACGGTCTGCTGCCGCAACCATCGCCAAAACCATGCTCCCCTCAGGGATTTCTACCCCGCCACACTCGATAGGATGCAGGACAGAACGCGGCGTTGCCTGTACCGGCCCATCGAAACGCAGCACTTCCTCGACTGCGTTCTGTAGCAAGCTCGGATCGCCGATGAGAAGCTCACGCTGATCGGGGTACCGGCCCAAGGCCAGCACACTATTGCTGATGAGGTTGGTTGTGGTCTCGTTTCCTGCCACGAGCAGGAGCATGCAGGCAGCGAGAAGTTCCTCATCTGACATTGCCCCATCGGTGTTCGCCGCCACGAGCTGACTCACCAAGTCATCACCGGGCTCTCGTCGACGGCGTTCAATTGTCTCCGCAAAATACGCGGAGAGCTCTTGCACTTCGACTTCGGCCTTCCCCTGTTCTTCTTCCCCAAAGGAGCTGAAGCCGACCACTGCATCAGACCAGCGTTTGAAATCGTCACGGTCTTCGGGAGGCACTCCGAGCATTTCTGCAATCACAATGACAGGAAGCGGATAAGCCAGCCCTTCGACCACATCAAAGACCTCTGCCCTGTCGAGCGGGGCAAGAAGCTCTTCTGTGATCTCTCTCGTACGGTGTTCCATTGAGCGCACTGTACGTGGACTGAAGGCCTTCGCCACAACGTCACGCAACCGCTCATGATCCGGAGGGTCAGAAAAAAGCATGGTTGGAGCAGGTAAAAAGGATGAGGCGACTTCGGCACCAAAGAGGGCCGAAGAACAGTTCTCCGGGTCTCGTAAAACCGACAGCACTTCTTCGTAACCCGTGACCATCCAAAAACCCAGTAAGGGGTTCTGCAGGACGCGGCCTTCCTCCCGCAAGCGCTGATAAAAAGGGTAGGGATTTGGCTTGAGAGCCGGGTCGAAAAGATTGTAATCAGCCGGATCTTGCGTCGTCCGGATTTGCGCCATGATGAATTTTCCCCCTTGGAGCTTCGGTTCGAGCTGCAGCCTGCAGACACAATCTCGCACTGACACACTGTCGGCGCGCGCATTCCTACAGACCTATCTTCTACAAAAAGAACAAAAACCCATTTCGCGCATCCCGCCTGTTCGTTCCTTTTGCCAGGCTTCTAGCATTAAGGGAAAATTCTCCCTTGTCAACAGATCTCTGGTAGATATACCCAGGTGAAGTTCTTGCGGCAGCCTCGCGCTCGCGGTATTTCCCGTGAGACGGCT
>DEIU01000098.1:11277-62971 GCA_002352645.1 Acidimicrobiia bacterium UBA2766
GCTCGCCGCGCGCCCGCGGTATTTGCCCGTTACCGGAAGCCAAAACCTGCCGGCAGCGCACAAGACGGCAAAGGCAACCCTGGAGCGGGGAGAGCGAGAAAACCTGCGAGAAAGCACGCACGCGAAAAACTCACTTGGGCAGCACCATTAGGAGGCAGTTTCCGTCTCTTGCGCGCGCAGGGCGTCCGCAGGGCCAAGGGCCACGACCCGCACTCCCATTGAATCGGTGGGCTGATGTCCGACTTCGTGCCGGGGTGATGGTCCTTCGACGACCTGGTTTGAGAGACGGCCCACACCTGTGACTTCAACTTCGACATGGTCGCCCGGTTGCATGGGACGAGAGTTTGCCGGCGTGCCTGTGAGCACAATATCACCCGCCACAAAGGTGATGTAACGCGAGAGATCGGCCAAGAGGTAGTCGATACCAAAAAGCATTTCGGATATTGGCGCTTCTTACACCTTTTCTCCATTCAGAAAGGTGCGGAGCACCGCGGAGCCCACATAAGGCAGACATCAGAATGCTCATGCGCTAAATCGAATAGTCCTGCGACCGTGTGCGCCGCCCAGACAGAGCAGGATGATCTTCTGGATTACCAACCTTTGCGGACCCGAGCCAGAGACAGCGCCCGTCTTTCAGTCCCGCCAGAAATTCGTTTCCGATTCGTGCAGTCATGGTTCCCCCCTTTTTTCTTCACCCCAGCATGCATTGCAGCCGCTGCGCTTTGGCACAGAGGCCCACCCCACCCAACACCCCTTTGGGGTTCGGCTTCCAGACCCACCCCCGACCCAACTTTCGATACGAAAGTTGGGTCCAAAAATACCTGCGGAACCCAGTATAAACACGCCAAAACCCGCATTCGCCACCTTACGCCACACTTCCCCACGTCTCCTCCGCACCTGCAGAAACGACAATGCAGTACAAGCATGGATCGAAAAAGCAGGAAAAGCGAGAACCCGAGGAAATGTTGGCAGGAAAAGTGAAAAAAATAGGGGGAGTTCGCTGCTTTTACAAAGAAGAAATACTGACCATCTGCACGATGCCCCCGACATTGAGGACTCTTCATTGAGGACTCTTCCCGACTTCAAGATAAGACACATACACACAGACTGCAGAGAGTTCTGACTCGAACCCGGTGCACAGAAGCGGCATGGAGAAAAACTCAAGGTCACCAAGCCAAATCACTGAAAAGAAAATCCAGAAAAGGAAACTTTTTTTTCAGTCTCTTTGTTTCGACAAGAGAAAGACAAAGCCGGTTCTCAAGCGAATGCTCAAGGTTTTAGGCTGGTATGTCTATTTTTTCGCGTGCAGACTCGACCACGAACCGGTCAGACCTTGCGACCAGCTCCCGACACAACTCTTCTCCTGATACGGATTCGAGTGACAAGTCTCTACTGGCCTACGGAAAATTCCGCAAATTCCGCAAATACAGCAAGAAAGGGGTGGATATGGTGTACGGCATACGCGTTATAGGACTCTCTATTGTGTTCTTTCTTCTCGCTTGGACACACGCAAGTTCGCTTCTCCTGCTACGGATCAGGCACTTCGGGACATTCTTTCGCCGTTTCCGTTCTTTTCCCCAAGCAAAAGTCACGGAAAACCTGACAGACCCAACAGAAACAAACTGGTATGACATCGACCGCATCGCTGCCACGGTGCTTGTTCCCCCCGCTACAATCCAGCGTTTATACGACGAAGGGCAGCTTCCTCCGCCCGACAGCGAACATCCTCTGGCCTGGCGTCCTCTCACCATCGTGCTCTGGATCTCCACAATCACTGCCCGCAAGAACGAGAGATCAAGGCAGTTTCACACCATTTCTCAGGAGACACACCCGGCATTCCCCGACATACAGAAAAAGTCACAGACAGAAACAGAGCTCGCCCCGCAAGACAAAAATATTTCCTCCTCCCCTGACATCCACACTCGTATGAAAAGCCATGGAAAAAAACCTCTGACCTCTCTATCCAAATCACACGTACAGCAAAAGCAGGGGAAGGTCCTGCATTTTTTTCCGCCCCTGCCCCCGCACACGCTGGAGCCAGAAGGGGAAGCCGAAAACGGAAAAGAAACACTGCTCGCGAGTGTGATAGAACTCTTTCCCGAGAAAGAGCAGGCTTCTCACTCTCTTCCATCGGCCCCGTCTCGACAGCGCAAAACGCCCGACACTACAGATAAAACCTGATCTTTCTTCGTTCCACTGCACCACCTGATGCGCGCCGGTGACTTTACCGGTCAGTTATGGGACAGGGGGAAGATCTTCAGGGTCTGTAGGGAAGGCAACACCAAGAAGATCGTCGACGGTCTCTTCCCACTCTTTCACACTCAAGACACCTGCTTCATCTTGCAGACAGTCGAGCACATGTTCGCGCAACCAAGCAGCTCGTGGGCGGGACGCGGCTTCCAATTCAACAAGCGTGCCCATGAGACGCACTTTCTCTGCAATCCAGTGTTCTGTTTCGTCGCCGCGCCGTCGAAACAGCAGACCGTCCTCTGTGACAAAGAGGTGAGAGCGAAAAAGCGCGGAAAAGGCGGCGTCAGGGTCTGTCACTCGCACTTCCGCCCTCCAAAAGACAAGGTTTTCTCCCTCAAGATCGGCGGGAAGAAAAGGTGCGATCTCTGGAGAAGTTTCTGCAAAAAGAGCGGCGAGAAGGTCGAGCGGGTCGCCTTCATCTTCGATGACTTCATGCACAGTCGACAGCACCGAACGGGAAACAGAAAGCGCAGGGGGCAAGACCGCGCTCTTGTCTCCGACCGGAGCCAGGACGCTCAGAATCAAGGTACCGCGACGAAAAACAAAGGGAAAAGGTGACTCCACCGGACAAAGAAGATGGGCGTCACGCAGACTGCGCAATACCAGCACACAGGCCGGGCTTTTTTCTTTCTTTCTCTTCGCCTGCGCGCCTTTCTTGGGGTCTTTTTCGTGTTTTTTGCGGTCTTGCAGGCCCGCCTCGTACGCGACCTTGTTCGTTTGCTCCAGAACACTGCTCTCGACTTCTTCAACTTCCCACACGTCTATGCCGGCAGCTGCCCATCCTGCAATCATGTTTTGCTCGTCTGCCGGATACAACGGACCACGGCGAGCAATGACCCAGTCAATCGGGCAGGTGCCATCCGCGGCTGAAGTAAAAAGGGCCACGTCTTCAACAGCTGTGCCCGACAAGTTGAGCAGGCTGTCAACCTCGACTCCAAGGTCATCAAGAACTTGGTAGGCCTCGGCCACATGGGCATCCCAGCGAATGTCATATTCCAAAGCCCGGCGGATTTTTTCAACCACCCAAGGAACTCGTTCCCACAGGGAGAAAGCAGTAGCGGGGGTTTCGTCTCCCTGCTCCGTACCAGCTTGTGCGCGTGCGCCATCCGGTACCAAGTATTTCTCAAGCAGGGAAGTGTCTTGCCAGGAGATTGGGTCGAGGGCATGCAAGCGTAAAGATTCGTCTGCGTCTCCCCGATCGTTCGCAATCTCCGCAGCAAAACGGGCAACTGCCCCACATTCGGGTGCCGCTGTCAAAGCCTTGCGCGCACAATCTTGTTCTTCGTCGAGCTGTCCTTCGATTCTCGCCAAGTGGGCACGAGCAAGAAGCCCCCCAGGGTGCACCGCGGGAAGGCGGGCCGCAAGGTTTGCCGTGACTGCCCGACCATAGGGAGTCGCCGTCGTAAATGTATAGAGCGCGCCAGGCTTGGCAAAGAGAACGGCCAGCTCCTCGTCCGGGAGTGCAGCAAGGGCTTCGCCGTCTTCGAAAAGACTCAGGGCCTCAGATGCCCCAGGGCCGATATCACGCGAGAGTCGCTCTTTTTGTTCTATGGCCGTTTCCGCAACAGCGTCGCGCGGCCCAAGCAGTCGACCGGTAATTTCCAACCCCGCGGTACGGTACAAATTTGTGAGTGGGATGCCGGCAGTGCAGTCAAAAAACCCGCGACAGAGCAGCACACTGCCCACTTGATCTGCCAGGAGCAGGTCTCCTTGTTCCAATGCCCTGGAAAAAAGGTCCGAGACAATCTCATAGATATGGCCTTGTTCCTCTTCGCTCCAAATGGCGGCAATCGCAGCAGGCGAAGGAGGAGAGACATTGGAGAGGGCGGACAAAGCATGCCGCCCAGAAGAAGAAGAAGAAGGCGCCCCTTGCACACTCGTCGTTTCTGCTTGGGCAGCAGAAGAGACCTCCACCAAGGTGCCATCTTCATCAAAACCCATACGAATATTTACTATCTCTCCAGCGACCAGGCCCGGCAAACCCGGGGGAAAACAAAGAAACGTATCGTCTGAAAAGAAAAGCGGATAACCGGCACAAAGGATGCTCTCGTCGAAATTACGCAGGGGAAGAAGAGGAGAAAAGTCGGGGCAGACACGCAACCAGCCAGACTCGGCTTCGGGAATGGACACCCTATGAGAAAAGGTGAGACCGTCGAGAGCAGCGGGAACAGAAAACGCTCTCCCCTCGGGTCCCTCAAAAAAGACCAAGCCAAGATCAACAAGGATACGAACACACTCGGAAAGCGAATCGCTGGGTAACTCTTCGTCAGGAAAGGATGCCGGCGCAACTTCAAGTGCCGCTTCCAGGGCAAGCACGTCTGGCCATATCTTTGTCTGCAGGAGGAGTTGGCGAAAACTGTCGGGGATGGGCATTTTGCAATCTCAGCCGATCGCATCACGAAAGGCAAACAGCACACAAGACGAATAGCACTTTTTTCGACAGGACATACCGAATAAAACGCTGTGACCTGCTATTTGTTCATATCCCTACCCGGGAAAAGGAATAGCCAGAACAGTTTCGTCCTGCACACGGGTGGCACAGAAATGGCATGGAGCAGCACCGCTGAAAGGCCCAACAGGGAGGGAGCGGGCAGCGTCACGCGGGACAGCAGGCAAAAACCTCACATACCCCTTACCTACCTTTTCTCATTTTTTTCCATAATTTGACACTAATTGCCATTTTCTGTATTTTCGCCTTTCTTCTCAGCCACCATTCCAAGGGAAACCTGTGCCATTCCGTACACAAAGACGATCGCGCCGTCCTCGCTTCTCTGCTCGTCTCGCAGGATGTCTTGCCGGTATGACGCTGACCTTCAGCGTCATACCGGCAGCACTCGCGGCACCAGAGGAAAACACTCCTCATGTCGCTTCGCCCACTACCACAACCCGGCCGATCACCATTGCACCCGAACTCACCCCCAGGGTAACTCCCGAAGAAGCCACTGGTCCGTCTCTCGCAGTAAAAACCCCAGAAAAAACGGACAAAACACAGGAGCCAACGACAAGAAACCCTGCCCCCTCAGAGAATCAACCGGATCATTTGTCTGTCGTAGAGGACACAGTCGCTCGTCCTCTACGACAGACAGGACGCTGGACAACAGATGACACAGGCAGGATCGTGACCTTCCACGGGGTCAACGCCCATATCGATGCCACTGCACAGACGACGCAAGAGGGAAGTGTCAGCGTGGCCACAGCAGTGAACCTGGCACAAGAAGGCTTGAATCTCGTACGACTAAGCTGGAACCATGCAGCCTTGGAACCCATCCCTGGCCACTATGACCAGGCCTATCTCCAACGCCTGACCGCAGCAGCGCTCGCCATAGAAAAAGCAGGAGCACGCGTACTCCCCGTCTTGGGTTCCAGCTATGACGACACAGGGGCAGAGACAAGTCTCGCCCCCTGGGCAGTATCCGTCACGGGAAGATCGCAGCAAACAGCGCATCCGCCACCCCAGTCCACAAACACAACAGAAAACACAACGATAACTCTGATCAGCCCATCCAATAAAGAAACTGACAAAACACCACAAAACCCCGGCCTAGAGTCCCCCGCCCCCGACTCAGCCCACACGCAAGCTGCTTTGCAGTCTTTGGACCTAGGCGGAAAGAAAAAAGCAAGCGACGGACGCGATGCCGGAGAAATTGTCGCTGATGCCTGGGAACAAGTCGCAAAGAGCCTACAAAGCATTCCTGCAGTTGCCGGCTACGACTTGTTCGACCGCCCTCTTCCCAGCGAACCTTCCTCTCAAAGCTGTTTGTTCGGATGCCATGACGCGGAATACGAACTCGCAAATTTCTACGATACTGTCGCTGCTGGAGTACGCCGGGCAGATGGAGAACGCATCCTTCTGCATCAGCCTTATCGCGCCTTCTCGCTCGGAGCAGAGACTCTGCTTCCGCAACTCACCAATGACAAAACGGGTTTCTCCTTCCAAATCGACTGCCCCGCAGAGCAGATACTGCCCATCGACGCCCTCGCTGCCGAAACGCTCGATCGAAAAGAACTCTGTGAACGTTCCGGAGACTTTGTGGTCGATCATGCCGTCACACAGGCCGCTGCAAACTCGGAAGTTCCATTCTTGTCTGCTTTCGGCGACGAAGACCCAGCTCTCGTCGACGAAATAGCGAACCAAGCCGACGAAAAAGTTCTCTCTTGGGTGTACGCTTCCAATGGAAAAGTGCTCGATCAAGAAATACTCGACACCCTTATTCGTCCTTTTGCTCTGGCAGTTGCAGGAATTCCGGAAAAGGCGGTCTTCGACAGCGAAACTAGCCGCTTTGCTTTTACTTACCGTCTGAAAACAGAGAAGCCACAGACAGAAAACAAGGACTCTGTCCCTGCTGCCCTCACAGAGATCTTCTTGCCCGATCGCCACTATGGTGACGGACACGAAATCACTTTCCTACGTGGCGCCACGATCGTCTCGAAACCAGGGGAACAGCCCTTGCAGTTGTCTGTCTTTGAAGGCGCGAAAAAAGTGGAGATCGTCATCGAACCTGACCTTCTCGCCCGTCGCGAAAAAGCTCGCAACTCCAGCAGAAGACGCTAACAGCCACTTTTTACCGACAGCTTCACGCTACCAGCCTCAGGCTCGTGCAGACACTATTGCCTAGTGAGGGCATGGCAGCACACACAAAACCACAAAAGCAGACACCAGAGCAGACCCAGAAGTTAAGTCCGGCCCGCGAGAGGCCGACACCGTGCACATGGTCACTATGGTCATTGCTACCGCGCGCACAGGCAGATCAGAGTCTCCCCAGGAAATCTGGGGAGACCTCATTATTCTCTGCCAATCCATCGCCTGCTACGTCCCGGACGCAGATGTCGTCGTGGCGTGGAAAGGTCCGTGTTCTCCACTTCCCTTCCTCCCAAAAAATCTGAAAGCACGTGTCTTCTGTCAGCCGGAAAGATGCGATAATTTCGGGAAGGCCTTCGAGTTTGCCATCAAGCACGTCAGTGTGGAAGAGTTCTTGATCGTGAACGATGACACTGTGCTCTTGCCAAACACAGTCTCGACTCTCCTTGATGACGTGTCCTATATAAAAAAGGAAGTCCCTGGCGTAGACATCGGTTTTCTGGCTGCTCGCAGTAACTATGTGTGCGGCCCGCAAAACATCAGAAACCCGAATGGGGGCGCACCAGATCCTGGCTTCAATTTTTACAATTCCGAGCAGACAGTGATCGAAACCGACCGCGTTTCCCCCATTCTTGCTTGGACAAGCAAAACGGCGCTCGATGCCATTGGCGGGTTTCCTCCGCTGCACTGGTTCAGTGACGATCTCATGTGTTGGGACTGGCAACAAAAGGGTTATCGACACTTTGTGAGCCGCGCCTATGTGCACCATATTGGGCAGCGCTCCACCGCTCACCGCGAGGTCACAAATCAGACGCTACACGATGAAGCAATGTCCTGGCTGGGTACACACCGACCAGACTTTCTCACGGCGCGTGCGCTCCTCCACACAGCCCCACTCGCAGGCATGGCAACATCTTCAAAGTAGCAGTCAGGCAAGTACACGCCAGGCACGTAGCAGCCGGACAAAAGACCTCCGGCCCAGCAAAACAGTAACCTGACATCTCGAAAAATAGCCCCATCCCGAAAAACGGCAAAAAGCCGAGACCCAAGGCTACAAAGAACCCTGGAGAGAAACCAGACCCGGAAGCGGATAGAGAAGCGGATAGATTTCCGCGTGCTCGATATCACTGCTATCTCGCAGAAGAATCATTCGTACTAAAGCGTGTTTCCGGGGTCTTCACTGCAAACCCTCGACGCGAAATCACCCCTCTGGCACACGAAAAACGACGTCCAAAAACGACGTTCGAAAAACAATGCCTTAAAACGACAGGCTTTCAAGCGGCGGCAACTCCGCTGCACGCCGCTGTGCACGTGAAGCTGTCTGGCACATCCGCCCGTCCAGAAAAAGCAGATCGAGCGGGAAAGCAAGCAAGAACTCCAGCGCGTCTGCAGGGGTTTCCACAATCGGTTCCCCCGGTCCATTGAAAGAAGTGTTCAAAAGGACAGGCACACTCGTGATGCGGTGGAACTCCGAAAGCAGTCGATAGATCCCCCCATTAGCGGGACTTACAGTTTGTACACAGGCGGAGCCGTCCACGTGCGTCACGGAAGGAATGCGCGTATCGCGAACTCCCGCAGTGAAAAGCATGTAAGGAGAAGTATCCGGGAGATCACGAAACCACAATGCTGCCTCGTCTTCCAACACCATAGGAGCGAAAGGCCGCCAGAATTCCCGCCTTTTCACAAGATTCACGCGCCGGCAGTTATCGGGGTCGCGCGGGTCAATCAGGATGGAACGGTGCCCAAGCGCCCGCGGGCCAATTTCGCTCCTTCCCTCAAACCAACCCACAATCTCACCGCGAGCAAGAGCATATGCTGCAGCGCATGCAGGATCGGCGACTTTTGTCGAAACTATTTGCAGACCCAATGCTTTAATAGCATCATCTATTCCGTCGGCAGAGGATCGCAATCCATAGTAAACCCGACAAGAATCCGATGTTTTCTCTTGCAACACTATTTTCTCTCGCCCGAGAGGCATGTCCGCTTTTCCTGAGGCAAACACACGAGGGTACCCAAGCACAGTGTGATACAAAGCGAGCGCAGACCCCAGGGAAAGACCCGTGTCATTACAAGCTGGAGGAACCCGCACGTCAGAGAAAACCGTCTCTTTACACAAACGCGTATTCGTCGGACAATTAAGCGCAGTTCCACCAGAAAGACAAAGAGTCGAAGTCTTCAAGTCCGATTGTTGCAAGGCACTTACCAGCGCGCGCGCTGCCCGAAGCAGAGACTCTTCGAACAGTTTTTGTGTGCTTGCAGCGGCGTCCACATTTATCGGATCAAGCATGCGCGCAGGGTCGCCAAGGTGCATCAGGTCATGCCCCAATAACCTGGCGTTCCCCTCAATATGGGAAATCCAATGAGAAGAAGTCCGCCACATCCCAGGTCGCGTCCCGTCGTCATACCAGTTTCCGGCAAACTGGTCGTTGTAAAAACGAGGACTGCCATAAGAAGCAAGCCCCATGAGTTTTCCCGCCCCACTCATGAGACCAAGGCCGAGACGGGACGCCGTGAAATCGTACAGCTCGCCCACAGCAAGATAATGCGGTGTGAGCACTCGCAAGACGCCGGCTTCGCCGTAACAAAAAAGCCCTGACTCGATCCCTACCGGATGGGCACCATCATGGGTGAGAATCCCGGCTTGTTCCGCCCCACTCTCAAAAAACGCATATGCAGCATGCGCGAAATGGTGGGAAAACAAAAAAGACGGCAATGGGTGGCCGAACAATTCGACGGTGACCGGCCAGTGAAACCCGAGAGAAGAACGCCGGTCGCGCAGCAGCGCACGATAGTCAGTCGTGGCAATACGTTCAAGACTGCGTGACACATCCCAGAGTGGGTGCCAAAAATATTCTTCCCCTGTGCCACAGGCGGCAACACCGCGCATCTCCCTTTGTTCTTCTCCTGTGAGAAAAGAACTGTACTCCTGCCCCGAAGTCTCGACAAAAGCGCTACGCAGGGCAAACTGATGAGAAAATGGCCAAATTTCCTGGGCCGCAGGATCCTCTTCATAGAGAGGGCACGCCACATCGCACTCCGGCAGCCGTTCATAGCCCACCCAAAGTTCGTCCTCGTCCCAGAGAACAGCCTCCAAATTTTGCGTGGAAGTCACCGTACAATAATCGATGTCCCGCGGAGAAATAGCGCAGTCCACAAGCAATTGCCGCACATCGTCAGCGCGTAACCCAAGCGCGTGTTTCACACGCACACGACGTTCCTTCTGCACACACGCCACAACGGTTCCGTCTTCAATAAGAGCTGCAGAAGCGTCATGCCCGAAATGCAAACCCAGAATCCTCATGTGGTGCCCTATCACTGACTAATCCCATGAACCACCCAAAAGGACTACCCCAAGATGGACCAAGGATCGCCGAAAACAAGACCCCACAGAAAAAACCACAAAGAAGTCGCGTCACGTAGCTGCTACCTGACGACTACCCACAAACCAGCGCAGGACCATCCGCGTCCTGCATCGACAGACTGCCACAAATTCTTAAGCATCATGTCACACGGCAGTCTTCAAGCTCGACACACCTTCCGCCTCCAGTACTTTTTCCTATTTATCCCCAGAAAACCCACCCAACAGCTCTGCCGAAAATATCTATCGAAACAAAAACAACAGAGAAGCGCTCAAGTAAGCATCGAGCAACAGACTGCAAAAAACCGGCAAAAAAGAACACGCCAAGAAAAAGGCTACAGCCAAAGAAAAGACACACCGATCCCAGGAAAAGTCCTGCAAAAGCCGCAAGTATCTGCCAAGAAGAAGCAGGGAAAAACCTATGACCGCTCCTGTTTCTGCTGCTCCAGTCACACTCCTCGGTGGAGAAGTACATACCTTGGTGGCAGCAGCCGATCTCCTCGCTGCAGGCGAAAAAGTGACTGCTTGGCTGCCCCGCCAAAGGATCGGCGGAGGTGTTGCCCCTTTTCAGCCGGAACATACATCGCTTCCGCTCGGCTTTCGCCTGCTTGAACTCGATTATGAAGAAAGCCAAGCACCACCTCGGCTTGAGGAGTACCGGCCAGGATGTCCTGGACACCGCCCGTTCATCCGCGTTGTCGCAGGCTATCTTGAAGACCTGGTAGGAGACGCCATCGTGACACTTCCTCCTACTCGCATGTGGACAAGAGGCCGGTTTGTTCCCGATATCCTCCACACGGTTGACCTCTCCCCATTACCGGCAATGCTCGACAGCCAAACCCGCCGGCGTGTCTGTCGTGAGTTGCGCGAAAACCTCCACAAAAAAGACACTGCTCCCCTGCTCCTAGGAGAAAAACACCCGATTCAGCTGCAGAAACACTCTTACGCTGCGGTGTCACGTGCCAATCACGGCGCAACATTTGACAAGGAATTCATCACGCCTGTGGCCGAAAAAATTCTGCCTGGACAATGGCAGGACGTCCCGGCTGATCTGCGGCGAAAAATCTGGATGCCGCTCTTTTACCCCGCCACTTTACAAGCAGCATGCGAAAATAAACCGCTCTCTTTCCGCCCGCACCGACCATACAGCCGCTTACAAAACGGGAACTTTGATCTGATTACCCAGCGTCTTCTTGCCCGTATCTCTACACATCCACACGCAGATATTCACTGGTATGACCAATGCGAAGGCCTTGCCCCCGCGAGAAAAGGCATACATGTTCGCCTCGATGGGGCCTCCCATACGATATCTCCGCCTGTGCTCCTCGGTCTTCCACCTGAACACATATTTACCGCTGCCGGAATACCTTGCGCTCTTCCCAAAGCCCGCGTTGTTGTGGTGTGGGCAGAAGTGGAAACAGACAACACTACAGCAGGCCCCGAGCTTCTTCTCACCATCGACAAAGAAATCGATATACACCGTGTGAGTTTTGCTCCCAGCCCAAAAAAACCTGGGCGTTTGCTTCTTGTGACAGAACTGCGCGGCGACTTGTCGGGAGACCCCTGGCAAGCAGCAGAAAATGGCCTACGTGCCATGGGTGTCGTGCGAAAAAACGCGCCCCTGCATAGCGCAGGCTGCCTCGACGCACCCGCGCTTCCCGTCCCCAGTTTTGCCGCACGCGCTGTCTTCAACAAGGCAAAAGAAGGCTTCACACAGCTTGGCCTACAGGCCCATTTGTTCGGCGCAGCAGAAATATTCGGCGCGAACAATTTAAACGAACAGATTATGCAGGGAATCACAATCGCAAGGAGCCTCTCGTGACCGTCACTCCCGATCTTTTGGACAAGATCGCCACAGATCTCTATCTGTCACCTGACTTTTCGGACCTGCATATTGAACAGGCTATGCACGAGCACAGCGTCCCACAACTTCTCACCGCGCTCGGCTCTGCCAAGCATGTGCTTGAACTGGGATACGGCAACGGGATTTTGACAGAGTTCCTACTCTCCATGGGCATACAACCAGAAATAGTCGAAGGCTCCCCTCTCCTGTGTGGCCAAATACAAGAGCGTCACGGCAACAGTGTCATCTGCCATGAAGCACTTTTCGCCGAGTTTTCTCCGCCTCGCCCCTACGAAGCAGTCTTCGCCTTGTATATCTTGGAACACGTCGACTGCCCTCGCACATTTTTGCAGCAGGCAGCCGAATGGGTGACCCCCGGAGGACTGTTTTTTGCGGCAGTCCCAAATCGCAACTCTCTGCACCGCCGCCTCGCAATACACATGGGCATTCAAGAAAAACTGCAAGACCTTTCCTCACGAGACCATGCAGTCGGCCATCAACGCGTCTACGACCTGCCCACCCTCAGGAGCGACCTCACCGCAGCCGGTCTCACTCCAGTACAAGAAATGGGATTCTTTCTCAAACCACTGCCGAACTCCATGATGCTCGACTATCCCCCCGCCCTCATTGCCGCTTTGAACAAGGTAGGAGAAGGGCTTCCCCCTGAACTCATGGCCAATATCGCAATCATGGCACGTCGCGACACCACACCAACCACGACTGTGCCCACCACAGTGCCCACAGTGCCCAATGGAGCAGGGGACCACGCCACTGTGCCCAGGAGAAAGCCTGCTACAGCAACCACGACAACCCTCTCAGAGCAGTCTGTCAGCATCAAGCCGTCCCAGTCTTCTTCCGAACCCTCTGCCCACGCCACGGCCTCGCATTCACCTTGTAGCTTTGAGGATTTCCGCCGCATGGCCTGCGACCGGAGTCTTGATGAGAACGAGAAAATCGACGACCCATTGCACACGCGCGAAGGCAAAGAAGAAGCCATATTCGCCGACATTCTCACAAAAGCCCTGGCCGACTGCCCTCCCGGTGGCAGGATTGTCGAGATCGGGCCAGGCTGCGGTCGGCTTCCCCAGCTTCTTCTGCAACACTGCGTCGCAGCCAAACAGCAGCTCACACTCGTCGACAGCGCCGAGATGCTGGCATTACTCCCCTCCCCCCAGGGAATAAGAAAAGTCGCTGGATGCTTTCCGCAGGGCAAGGCAGCGCTCTCACACCAAATCGGACAGGTTGATCTCGTACTCGCCTACAGTTTGGCCCACTATATTGTGGCGCACGCGGACATTTGGGCTTTTTGTGACGCCGCCCTCTCTTTGCTTGCACCTGGAGGGCGTCTTTTGATCGGCGATATTCCCAGCCTATCGAAACGCGAGAGATTCCTCGCTTCTGCCGCCGGCGCGGCCTTTCATCGTGCCCATTATGGTGACCGGCCACTGCCCCGGAGGCTGCAACAAAATCCGGCAAAAGACGAAACGAAGCCAGACGGCATTGACGACTCGCTGGTTTTTGCCCTCTTGCAGCGAGGACACGCCGTTGGCATCGACGCGTATCTTTTGCCGCAACCACCACATCTTCCAATGGCAAACCGCCGCGTCGATCTTTTGTTTTGCCGCCCCTAAGGTGGCTCCCCAGCTCCCCAGCTCCCCGACTCCCAGCTCCCCGGACTGGTGTGGTCGTCGCGCTGAGAGTCGCCACGCGCGCTCAATCCCGAAACAACTGTTGACGATAAAAGCGGAGAGTGCGCCCTGTCTCGACCGCACAACAAGACTCGCACAACAAAACAGGACAACAAGGCAGCACAAAGAAAGGAGGCAAGTGGCAGAAAAAAGCGCGACGCTTCGCCCTTACAGGGGCACAAAGCCACAGCGACGTTTGGCGGAACTCCTCCCGCTGAGCACTCCCTTGTCTGTTCTCATCGACCCGGGAAACATCTGCAATTTTCGCTGTGTTTTCTGCCCGACAGGAGATCGGAAGATGGCAGCGAGTAGACCGAAGGGCCGCATGCCCTTCGAGCTGTTCGTAAAAATCGTCGACGACCTCAGCACTTTCCCTCGCAAAGTTGAGCGTCTCCATCTTTACAAAGACGGAGAACCCCTGCTCCATCCGAGATTCCCCGACATGGTCGCCTATGCAAAAACAAAAAATATTGCGGACATGGTCGAGACCACAACGAACGGGTCTTTGCTCACCGCAGAAAAAGTAACGGCCCTGCTCGACGCCGGCCTCGACGGCATTCGCGTCTCGGTGTACGGAGTCGACAATGGCAGCTATAAAAAACTTACCCGATCATTTTCCGACTATGCACGCATCAAACAACATCTCTCATTTCTCTGGGCCGAAAAAGAACGACGCAACGCCCCCCTGCGTATCCATGTAAAGATCATTGATACTGGCCTGCGCGCAGCAGAACGGGAGCAGTTTTGCCAGGACTTTGCGCCGATCTCCGACTCGCTCAATGTCGACGCCATCATGGGATGGTCGGGCACAGGCGAAAAAGATCTGACACTTGGCCTCAACCCCGTCACAGGCCCACAAAATCTCACAAGCTTGCAGCAGAACCGAGTGATCTGCCCCGAGCCTTTCAAAACAATGGCCGTGAATTTTAATGGGGCCGTGTCAGTCTGCTGTGTGGACTGGAGTTTCGACACAATCATCGGAGACGCGACACACACATCTCTGGTCGATATCTGGAACGGAGAAGAACTGCAGCGTTTCCGGCACATGCACCTGATGGGGCGACGCGAAGAGATCTCCGCCTGTGCAGGCTGTCATTATGCACTCGGCTGCCCGCAAGAAAGTGACCTCGATCCCGAACAAGCGCGCCTCTCACACGTGTTTTCTGTCATGCCGCCACCAAAAGCATGCGCAGACACTCTCCCGAAAAAAGAGCGCACGGACCACAAAAAAGCGCAGGCAGCAAGCGGAGACAGGATCATGTCTTCAGACCTCGGGCCGGTCGCCCTTGCCCATGGTCTCGCTGCAGAAATCATCTTGCCATCGCCTTATGCCGAAGCGTTTTTTCATATGAGCCCCTTCGACACACGTCATGTTGCAGAAAACGCGGCCCTCGCCTGTGCCGCAGGATCGCAGCTGCATGAGCCCAACTGGAATGCACTGTTGGGGGATGCCGACTGTCATATCCTCACGCCCAATGCTCGGGCGGCGATTTTTCTCGCACTCAGCATGCTTCACCTCAAGAGCGACGACGAAGTGCTCATTGTCACAAGCTCAGCTTCGCCCTACGTGAGTAGTTGTGTCACAGAACAGATCGCACGGGTGTGCCGGGCAGCGCGTACTTTGTCGCACCGAACGCGAGCGGTGCTCCTGATCCACGAGTTCGGTTTCCCAGCCACGCTACCCAAAGAAGTGGCAAAAACCGTGTCAGAGACAGGGATACCCGTGATCGAAGACTGTGCCTACGCTCTCGGGTCTACTACAGACGGGAGAGCAGATGGAAGAGCGGTCGGACGCCAGGGAAATTTTGCCGTCTACAGCTTCTCGAAAGCCTTCCCTGTGCAGTATGGCGGGCTGCTCGCGCTGCGCGCTGCTCCGGCCCAGCTGCACACCCTGAAAAAATACGCAGAAAAAACAGAGGCAGAGCAGCTCAGCCCCGCAGGACGCCATTATCTTTTGGCTTCTCTTGCGCCCCGTCTCGCCCAGCGGGAAGAGGCATTTGCACGTCGCCGCCGGCTCTACGCGCTCTATCAAGAACTTTTTGCTGCCCGCGGGATCTCTGCACGTTTTTCGCTCGAGCAGGGAATCGTCCCTCACGCTTTTGTTGTTGGATTACCTGAGTCACGCGGCATCACACTCAAACCTCTTTTGCAGGCAGCAGGTATCGAGTCGAGCGTCTTCTACGGAGGCGACGGGTATTTTCTCCCGAATCATCAGACAATGACCGAGACAGATGTCGTGTATATCGTGGAAAATTTCTGGGCTGCATGGGCTCATGCAGAAAACAGCGCCCAAAAGGCAGAGATCGCATGACAGAAACTTCTCTTTCTCAACCGGCCCCCATGACGCAGGACAGCAGCCCACCTGCAGCAACACCGGCAACATCCAGAAAAACACCCTTGCAGTCACCCGCTGCCCCCGGAGCTGTGCCCCACGCGGACGAACTTACGCCCGGTGAGCGACACGCCGTATGGGAAGTGGACGGGACAAAAATCGGTTTTACCATCGAAGGCGACACCAGAAGGGGACAAGACACAGTGCTGTTCCTCTCTGGGGACGACCCCATCAAAGGCTGCACCTGGCAAGAAGAGGGCTACCATGTGGCAAGCTTCCTCGAAACACCCGGCTTTGCCTCTCTCCTCTCTCATATCACAAACCTCATACATACTCATATTGAGCAGTATCGTGCGACAAAAGAACCCATTCCGCCGGTTCCTCTTCCCGCGCGCGATCTCTCTTCTCCCACCGAATTTTCCCTTACTTCTTACCATGCATGGGCAGACGAGCAGTGCCACACAGACCTGATGACACGGCTGCAAGCCGGCCTGCCCCTGACTGACCTGCCTCTCCCCCCAGAGACCATGGAAAACCGAGTGAGCCGGCTCCTCGGGCGACAGATGTCTTGGGAGCACCCCAGCTCTGAAAATTGCGCTTTTGCAAGACCTCTATTCTTCATACGGATTGTCCGTCCGCATTCCCAGGACCACACTCCCCCGCACCGAGACAGCCGGCTCGGATACTGCCCGAACGGGATCACCGTCCATGTTCCCCTCGCGGGAAGCACCTCGATTTCATCTTTGGCTCTTGCGCCAAGCAGTCATTTATGGAACGAGAAAGAAATCGAACGCACCTGCCCCGGCGCTCGTGTGAACGGTATACCCTCGCGAGTTCCTGCCATTGTGTCATGTGCAGCCGGCATGCAACTCACGCGTCCCAACCCGCGCGCAAATGAAGTCCTGCTCTTCACACCACACCTTATCCATGGCGCAGACATCAACAGCACAACCTCCACAACACGCGTCACACTTGAGTTCAGACTCTGGCCCGTGTAGGACATTAGCGTATCAGCAGTAGGAGGCCACTCCAAAGCGGACTCATCAAAAAAACATGAAACCCCACCAAGCACCAGCAACCCATCGTGCATACCCGGGAGGACAGCAATCCAAGCAAGATAGAGAAGGACGCGATATGGAACAGATGACAGCACACCACACATACGAAACCCCAGTGCATACTCCTGAGAAAGAAAAACCGCTCGTCTTTGAAACCGGTACACACACTGCGGACCCCAATGAGATGCCGGCCTTCTCCGGTCCCAGAGAGAAAAGAGCAGCACCGCAATACGCCCGTCTCATTGATCTTCCCGTGATACGGGACTTACGCGGCAGCCTGACCTACATCGAAGGATTTCACCATATTCCATTCGAGATCAAACGCGTCTATTACTTGTACGACGTACCAGGAGGGGCTTCACGCGGAGGCCATGCCCACAAACAACTCGAACAACTGCTTATCGCGATATCGGGAAGTTTCGATGTGATTCTCGACGATGGGCAAACACGACAAATCTTCCCATTAAACCGCTCTTACCTCGGCCTGCACATTCCCCGCATGGTGTGGCGCGAACTCGACAACTTCTCCTCAGGATCTGTCTGCCTGGTGCTTGCCTCAGATGTTTACGAAGAAGACGACTACTACAGGAACTATGACGAATTCATCACGGAGGCAACACGCACAACAGAACCTGGAGATGCTTGCCCAACGAGGGGGTCCACATGATGCTGCCTTTTCCTCTTCCTTCGGTGGCAGCCCACTTCCGCTCAACCTATTTCCGCTCGACTTTTCACGCCGACTCCTCACGCACCGATGCAGAAGCAGCGGTTCCCTCTGCATCCCTGGCGCTTCCTTTTGTTGATCTCGGCCGTTTCCACACTTGGTTCGACACACATCGCCCAGGCGCGATCCCCCTGGCCTTGACACGTGTGCACACCTCAGGCTGTTTTCTGCGAGGGGCAGAAGTTACGGCTTTCGAAGCAGAATTCGCAACCTACTGCGGAACACGCAATATGGTCTGCGTGGGCAACGGCACAGATGCCCTACAACTCGCCCTCCAAGCAGGCGGCGCGATGCCTGGCGACGAGGTCATCGTGCCGGCTTTCACCTTCATTGCCACTTGGAACGCCGTGTCTCTCGCAGGCTGCATCCCAGTCCCCGCAGACGTGTGTCCCGATACCGGAACTTTGGATCTCGCAGACGTGCGGACAAAACTCACGCCACGCACCACTGCCATTATCCCCGTACATCTCTATGGAAGATGTGCCGCCATGGCGGATCTCTCGGCACTCGCAAAAAAACGGGGCCTGCTCCTCATAGAAGACGCTGCACAAGCACACGGGGCACGCTATCAGGGAAAACGCGCCGGTTCGCTCGCGCACGCCGCGGCATTCAGCTTCTACCCCACAAAAAACTTGGGTGCGCTCGGAGACGGAGGGGCAATAGCCACGGACGATCCCGTTTTCGCGGAACGGGCACGACGACTTGCCAACTATGGGGCACTCGAAAAACATGACCACGAACTCGTAGGAGGAAACTCTCGCCTGGACGAAATACAAGCAGCCATATTGCGAGAAAAGCTGACCTTTTTAGAAGAGTGCAACGCGCAACGGCGCCGCCTCGCGGCTGTGTATCACGATGCTTTGTCAGATTTTGTTACCGCGGGCCTCTTGCAAATACCACTCCCCAACGGGACCGCACCCCAGCGGGAGAAAAGGAAAACAGCCCGAAATACCGCCGGCAGTACCCCAGAAGCAGAAATATCAGCAACCACCAAGAAAAACAACAAAGACACCAATGGACCGGACACTTTGCCTGCCTGGCATCTCTATGTGGTGCGTGTTGCCAATCGCGAAAAAATAGCTGCAGCCCTCGCCTCTGCCGGGGTGGGCACGGGAGTGCACTATCCCTGCCCGCCCCATTGCACACCGGCCTATGCCGAACTGGGCTGGAAAAAAGGTTCACTGCCTGTCGCCGAGCGTCTCGCACAAGAAGTACTCAGTCTTCCGATGATGCCCTATCTCGAAGAAGCAGAGGTCCGGCGTGTGGCAGAGACACTGGGCCAAGCCCTGCTTGCAAAAAACTAAAGGGATCTCCTGCCCGCTTTTCTCCGCAGGAATCAGGCATCTGCTTCCCGCGAAAACCGCAGCAATCTGCACACAGCACTACAGGGAACGGAACACATTAAAGCGCACTGTGGAACGGGCACCAAGAGAACGCTTAAAACGGCACAATCCTGTGTCGGGAATACCCTCAAGGGAGGAGATTCCCAGGTCAAGAGAGAGAATCTTTTGAGACAGGGCGGTTTCTATCAGGTGGTAAGCGAGCAGGTTCATCGGTGAACGCTTGAGGTCATGCAAGGCGTCGCCCCATGCCACCACATAATCCCGGCAGGAGAGCAGCCGGTACACCAGAGCAGCAGCGACCGGCCTGTCGTGTTGGGAGAGTACATGCATGCGTATGGCACGAGGGAAAGTATCACGCATGTCGCGCAAATACTCGAAGGAGAAGCGAAGACGGCGTCCTTTGGTCGCGCGGTTTGCAGCAAGCAGATCGTAGGCGGCTTGCCATTCTTCGTTCGTCGCTGCTTCGACAAAAGCATACGAGGTCGCAAGCCCATGTCGCACTGCTCGTCGGGCGGGAGGACGGAGCCCGGCTAAATAGACATCTGGCCCAGGAATATTCTGCAAGCAGACATGCTGATTCAGCTCAGCATGTTCAACTTCAAATCCTCGATTAAGAAGAAAGAACAAAAGGGTCTGTTCGTTTTCCGAATAAAAGCAAGGCCGCAGGCGAATCCGCAGTGCATACACGCCTGAAGCCCAAACTTGCTCAAGCAGATCGTCTACAAGATCTTGCAAGGCAGCGGTCGTTGCACGCGAGTTCTCTACGTCAAAGCCGCCAAAAGGAGCAGAAAAACCGGAGGTAAAAACGGAGCCCTGACGTACTCCGGCGAGGGATCCTTGCCATTTCCCACAAGAAAAAGCGTCAAACCTTTGGTATTTTTGACCAGTTTTCACATTATGTGAGGAGTAACGAGGATCGTTGAAAAGCAGCAGAGAAGGGCAGTTTACTTGCGCGTCACACGTTGAAACGGAATTCCATGACATCTCCGTCGACAACTTCGTAATCCTTGCCTTCGATACGGATCAACCCGAGATCACGCGCCTTCGCCCACGATCCGGCTTTCAGTAGTACGTCCCATTGGATGGTTTCTGCACGGATGAAACCGCGCTCAAAGTCTGTATGAATACGCCCCGCCGCCTCTGGGGCCTTTGAACCGAGACGAAACGTCCAAGCTCGCGACTCTTTTTCGCCCGTTGTGAAAAAAGTACGCAAACCTAGCAGATGGTAAGCCGAGCGCAAAAAACGCGGGAGCGCGCCTTCGCCAAGACCAAAAGCTTCCAGCATCTCGTGGCGCTCTTCTGGCGGAAGCTGCACAGCTTCCGCTTCGAGCTGCACACACGCGCCGATTACTTCTCCTGTTCCTGCAAGCTCGGCAACAACGGGAGCAAGGAGCGGCTCGGGATCGGCGAGACCCTCTTCATCGAGGTTCACCAAGGCGAGCACAGGTTTATTTGTCAAGAGAAAGTAGGGAGCAAGGAGCGCGCGTTCTTCTTCCCCAAGATCACTTCGATACAAAGGAGTACCCTGATCAAGAGAGGCATAGGCCGCATCCAAAGCCGCAACTTCGGCAGCGAGCGAACGGTCAGATCTCGCAGCTTTCCGGCGTTTCTCAATCTGTCGCTCCACAGTATCGAGATCAGCCAAAGCCAACTCGATCTCCACCACACGAAGATGCTCAAGCGGATCGCAAGGACCAGGAACATCTGTATGAGCGAAGGCCCGGAGCACAAACACCACAGCGTCGACTTCGCGTATGGCAGAGAGGAAGCGGTTTCCCAACCCTTCCCCCTTGCTCGCTCCTTCCACAAGTCCACCGATATCAACAAACTGCACAGCAGCGGGAACCACACTACGGGAATTACTCATGGCAGCGAGCTGGTCGAGCCGGTGATCAGAAACTTTTGCAACCCCTACATTGGGATCTTTCGTCGCGAAGGCGTAAGGGGCAGCAAGAGCTCCGCCTCCAGCAAGGGCATTATAAAGAGAACTTTTGCCCGCATTGGGCAAACCAACAAATCCGAATTTTTCCATTTTCTTGATGCTACTTGTGTCGAGTACCAAGAGGCACGCAGAAAAGCTTTACACGGCTTCAGGGGAAGCGAACGAGCTCTTCTTCTGCCGCCCAAAGCGCATCAACAAGAAGAGAATGCGCTGCTTCCTTATGCTCATGACAAACCGGTAAATGGCACCGTAAAAGACCAGAATCAAGGGGAGGAGTGGCCGAAACCACACACACTGCCCTCTCCCCACAACCCCCATGCCACTGACACGCCAGATCACGTCCCACCGAGAGAAAAGACACTGCCACGCTCATCAGGACACTCCCTTATGAAAAGAAGAGGGAAAAAAAGGAAAGAGAGAAAGCAGCGCATGAAAACGGAGAAGAAAAAACGCAAAAACGCCCGAAAGGTGACTTTCGCTCAGGTAATAAAACCTAGACCCACCGTTACTTGTCCACAAATCGTCAGACAATTCCGCAGGTCCAAGAAACTGCCTGTCCTTTCTCTTGGCTACACCGCCAAAATGGTTTCCCTGTGCCTTGGGAAGAAAAACCATCTTTTCATCTTTTCTCGCAAGCCCTGCTTGCCGTTTCTCTTCCTTGTTGCCCTTACGGCTCGCTCGTCGCACAAGACACACCACCATTCTAGCATTTAAAATGCAATTTTTCCACACTTGGCATCCGACCAAACCAAGCTCCATCCCGCTCCCCAGGAAACCCAAAATCAGCTGCCTCTTGCAAAAAGCAGTACTTCTCTGCTTTTTGAGCGCATCATCCCACCACACACAACTGAGACGAATCCACGAGCAAGCACACTCGGCCAAGAGAGCGGAGAACTGCGACGATCAGACCGGAAAAGACGTCCCGTAAGAAAAAACAGGAGGAAAGGCAGGGACTATACAGGTAGCACCACAGCACAAACGACACTCATCTGTGACGACCCTGGAGAACAGGTCTTTTCACGGCAATACACATCTCGGACAGAGACTTCCACGCTTTTTTGACACCTCTGTCAAGTAATACTCTCGACTGGCATACTTGTCCTGCGTCTCCATCCGGCAAGACACCTGACCGTTGAGAAATGAGGAGGTTTGCCACAGCATCTTGCACTTCGTGCGCCTTCGCTCATCGGACCTCCGGACCCCACACAAGCAGCGGACAGCCCACACACGAAACCAAGCACAAAAAAGGGAAGGAAAAAAGATGGGGAACCCGCAAGGCCGGCGAAAAACGTCACGCCTTTTCGGCAATTCCCCATCTTTCCAGATCACAACCAGATCACAACCAGATCACAAGATGACGACCTCACGCGCTTACGCGCGCACCCAAGCCGGCAGGCTTAGCGAGTCGGCAAAGGCCCCTCTGCAGCGTTGTCTTCCCGAGAGCCTGCAAGCTGACGCGCAGACGAAGCGAATCCCTGCATCTTCGCGTTCTCAGCATTATCGGGCATGGCTGCAAACGGAACAGGACTTATTGTTTGTGACACTGACACGTCGGTCATCGCAAAAACCAGTAGCGCATGGCCGGCGGCGTCGATTATTTCACCGAACACTTTTTCATTCACATTCGAGATACCATCGCATTGTTTGTGATAACACGCGTCGTAGCTTTCGCCTTCCTCCCCGCCATAGAGCGCAGCCTCTTCCGCAGTCTTGAGACCCTCTGCGCCGGTAAACAAGCCACCAGCCGGAATGTCCTTCGCCGTAAAAGATGCGTAGTCAGAACGACCACTAAAAAAGGTCTGCGTCACGGGAAGACTCGCAATGCCCGCGAAATAGTCGAGAAACACAGCTTCCACGGCTTCAGAACCCACAGGCCCCGGACTGGAGCCGTGAAGTGAACCGTCGCCGTCATACACAAAGCGGGCATAATTCGGCGAGGCCACCATGTCAAAATTCAAATTCACGTCAATCTTCGCCCGTTCTTGCCGGGAGAGTGACGAGACATAGTGTTGAGAACCAATGAGCCCCCCCTCTTCGGCACCCCAAAAAGCAAAACGCACCTTGTTACGCGGGGTAATATCAAGCTCTGCCATAACCAACGCGAGTTCCAAGACCAGCGCAGCACCACTGCCATTGTCGTTGATCCCCGGCCCTTCCGGCACCGAGTCGAGGTGGCCACCGATCACCACTACTCTCTCTGGGTCGCCTCCTGCTGTGTCGGCGATCACATTGTGGGTCACTTGGTTTTCTGCAGTTGTTTGCACGTGCATGCGAACCGTCACAGGATCGCCTGTGCCGGCCAGGGCTTCACCCGTTGCAAAACTTGTCGCAAGCACAGGTTTATCGACCACGATGCCACCAAGCGTGCCATGAAAGATTTCGCGACGACCTTTCTGGCCTTCGTTAAAGATAATAACTCCCGCCGCACCTGCCGCGACAGCATTCTCTCCCTTCAGAGCGAACGTACAACCGCCACGTTGCACAAGAGCAATTTCACCCGGCACAAACCCAGCAAAATCCTCAGCTTCACATCCACTCGTCGAAGACGGGTCAGGGGAAGGCGGCAGCACAAGATCGACAGCACGCACTTTCGCTTCGAGGTCTCCACTACCCGAATACTCCAGCACGACATGATCTTTCCCCGAGATATAGTCAATCTCATGCGGGTTAATCTGAGAAAGCACCGGTGGCGCTATCTCGAGAAAATGCAGAAAATGAAACTCATCAAAAGACACTTCGTACCCAGCAGCGCGTAGCTGTTGGGCGATATACATGGTCGAAGCATCGTAGCCCGGCCTCCCTGAAGCCCGATTTCCCCCATGCAGCTCGGCTATTGCTTGAAAAGCTTGCAAATGGCGCATACCACCTTCTGTAGTCAGTGCAGCACGAAAGGCAGAAGTGTCGAGCAAGCGGGTGATGGTGACTTTCGCTGCAGGATCCCGCCAGGCGTGCAGCACAGAGAGATCACCGTCTGAGGGAAGGGAACCATGAGAGACAATCGGATTTCCCAGAGGAATATCCAGACACAAGTCACCAAGGCAGGAGGAGAGTCTCCTCTCGTCAACGCCGGCATTCTCGTTACCATCAGAACCGCCCACAAGTGGGGCAGTACTCAGCGCACTGCACTCATCAGGAATATCAGTGCTTTTTCCGGTATTGCGTTCTGTCCCAGCGTCATATGCCCTGGCATCGTAGACCACAGTTCCCGCTTCCGGAAGCGCCACATGGTCAAGACTGACGAAACCATCGTTTGTGCAAAGCAGCTTGGAAGCAAGGAAAAAACTGCTGCCTGCAGGGGCATACACGTCAAAGCTGACTGACGAGGCAGGCCGAATCGCAGTCGGAGCAATGGTCACACCATCTACTCTCCGAAAATCAGGAATCGCCTGCAAAGCTGCGTCGGCGTCGCCATCTTCCGCAAGTATTTCAAGCCAGGCCGGAGCAATGCCGGATTGCGGGAAAAAGGGTATCGAGGACGATGACGCGATCGCCAAAGGAGCCGAGAGAGGCTGAGCGAAAGTCAGGTTTTCCACTTTCACTCGATAGACAGGAAGATCGGCAACACCTGCCGCTTTCCCAACAGAAAAAGTCGGCAAAAAACCGAAAAAGAGACAAAGAACAGTTCCGAGCACACCCGCCCGGCGGAAGAAGCCAGGCGCGCTCGCACAGGACCTTACGCGAGAAAGTCCCAAAAATCTGCCCTTTTCTGAAAAATCATCTTTCGTCTTTGTCTCTGAGGAATGTCTCCTCAAAAAACCTGCCATTTTTCCTCCCTCTTCTACAAAAACAGTGAAACCTCTCTTGCAAAACGCAAGGAAAGCCTTATATCACACTAAACCCTTAAAATATGCAGCCGGAAGGGAAAAGAAAAGAAGCATTATTAGGCAACATAAGGGGCCTCTGAAATCGCAGTAAGGCAGTCCAACGACTAAGGTCGATTCTGTGTTGATCGGCCTGAACCTTCCCCAATACGACATAGACTTCTCAGGTGGGATTACCTGCCCAACAAGCCTTCTCGCCTTAGCCCAAGCAGCCGATGCACAAGGCATCGATAGCGTATGGGTATCAGACCACCCTTTTGTCATTGGTCCCGATGGAAAACGAAATGACGCACTTGACGCTTTGCTCATGCTCTCCGCCATCGGCATCAGCACTCGCTCGATCCGTATTGGTACTCTCGTGCTCGCCGCCAGTATGCGATCTCCTGAGATCCTAGACGCAGCAGCCCGCACTCTCTCTTTCCAAGCTCCTGGTCGCATGGTCTTCGGCATCGGGGGCGGCTGGTATCGCCCTTCACATCAAGCGATGGGAATTCCTCTCAAACCATATACGCAGAGAATGCAAAAAGTGGCGGATGTCGCGGAAACTCTGCGACGCGCGCGAGAGGCCGCACAAACCACGGATGGACCAGAACTTCTGATCGGAGGCTTCGGTCCCCAAGCCCTCGAGATTGCGGTGCGTTCGGCCGATACCTGGAACCTCGCGTGGGATGCCCCGCCACAGGCTTATCGAGATGTCTCTACCCGACTTGACAAAATGTGCGAAACGACAGGACGCGATCCAGCGAGCTTGCGACGCAGCACAGGGCTCACCGTCCTCGTCGGAGAAACAAAAACAGACCGGAAAGCTGCTGTCGCCCGTCTTGCCGGCCGTTCTCCTTCTCTGCGTGATATCACACTGGAAAGCCTGGCAGAACGAGCCATTACTGGCAGTCCCGAAGAATGCGCGGAACGCATCCTCGCATATGGGGCAGACGAGGTCATTTTCACACTAGTTTTGCGAGATGATCCTGAAATGCTGGCTTGTGTCGCGCAGCGTCTCGCTCCTTTGCTGCGAGACACGCCGTCTGCAGCTACAAAACAAGACAGCAAAATCCACAGCATGAACCCTAAAGACGAAGACAAAACAAGCAGACAACACACACAAGATCTGCCAAAACACAACACGCCACAAAAAAGGAAAACCCATGACGGAAATTCCCACAACACCTGATGAGTGGGGCAAAAAATTGACTTTGCAGCAGCACCAGGTACTCCGAGAAAAAGCGACCGAAGCCCCTTGGACAGGCGAGCTTCTCGAGAACAAAAGAAAGGGCATCTACCGCTGTGCAGGATGCGGGGCCAAGCTCTTTCTCTCAGAAACAAAATTCGATTCCGGGAGTGGTTGGCCCAGTTTCACCGCACCCGCAGCAGAAGAAGACGTCACAGAAAAAACTGACCTTTCTCATGGAATGGTGCGCACAGAAGCACTCTGCTCGTCTTGCCTAGGACACCTCGGCCATGTTTTCCCCGACGGTCCCGCCCCAACAGGACTTCGCTACTGCATCAATTCCCTTGCCCTCACCTTCGATGAAGAAGAACCCTAAGAAATCGCAGGAAGCACAGTACCAGAAAGAGAAGTAACAGGCAGTATGCACTGAGTGCAGGTTCTGCGCACAAAAAAAGACAATCGTAGCGACTTTTTTTGTGCGCGCAAATTCTTCGGGAAGTTGGCCGGCCACCACACAAATACCGGCAAGAGCAACCAATATCTCACTGCTCCCCATCCGAAAGGCTGGCACAAGTGGCTTTCTCCCATTCCTCGTCTTCTGCCGACTCTTCTTTTCGCCCACACATTCGAAGAGTCAGAAACAGCACACGCAACCTAAAAACACCCCATATTCGCGCGACACCCTTTCATCGTCATTGTCGCCATGCAATCGTCGCACTGCTCTTGGCGACAGCAGGAAGCAGCCTCACGGCGTGCTCTGAGGAAACATCAGAACCAATAGATTTTTCAACAAGGACTGCACACGCAAGTGCCGTTTGGAAGCGTGGCACCCTCCTCGCGAAAAAAATGCAGCAACAGACAATCCAAGGAAAAAAAGAAACCGAGGAAGAGCAGGCCGGCGAGTCTCTTCAGGAAATATTGCGGGTCATTATGACGCAAGATCGCCTTGTCGCGGTCGGCCGCACATGGCAGCAAGGCATCTCACAGGGGAGCGTGTGGCTCTCCGAGGACAAGGGTGGGAGCTGGCACAGCGTCGACACTCTCAGCGCACAAAACCCCAACAAAAGTACAGAATCCCAACTAAAGGACATCATCGGCCTCGAGAATGGCCGTCTCATCGCAATAGGCAGCGAACAAAAAAACAGCGACACAAACGCTGTAATCTGGATCTCCGATGACCAAGGAGACACTTGGCAACGTGCCGGCAACAAAAAGAATATTTTTAACATTGCCGGAAAACAAGAAATCACCACAATTGTCAAGACAAACAAGCAGATTGTCGCGGGAGGAAAAAACAAAAAATTCGGTGCCGTCTGGGTATCTGACGACAGCGGAACAAGCTGGCTCAAAGTCCCTGACAAGGACAATGTATTAGATGAACCATTGCAAGACCTGGCATGGACCGGAGAACGACTTGTCGCGATCAGTAAACGCCATATCTGGGTATCGGACGACGAAGGGTACACCTGGCAGCGCGTGCCAGGAAAAGCAACAATCTTCCCGGAAACCCCAGGAAGCAACGTATCAACAGAAGAAACACCACAGGCACCAGACACCGCACCAGGAAAGACGCAAGAGGCTGCCACAGACAAAGATCTCGAGGAGAACAGTCTGAGCGCGCTCACCTCTACAAAAAACCGACTTGTTGCTGTGGGACGCGAAAACGGATCTGCCGCTGCCTGGATCTCCGAAGACCAGGGAGAAACCTGGATTCCCACAATCTTTCTCCAGGGAAGCATCGACAGCAGTGACCACACCTATATAGAAGACGTGGTTGCAGTGGGATCAGAACGCGAATGGTTCGTCGCCGTGGGATGGGACGCCTCCACAACCGATAGAAACGGCATTATCTGGATCTCCGAAGACCAGGGAGAAACCTGGCTACGCGAAGAAAAACCCGCAACGATCTTCGGGGGAAGATACGAACAGAAGATCAACGGCATTACCGCGGTGAGAGCCCAGCTCATCGCAGTCGGACACGATAACTGGAAAGCTGCCGTATGGACCGGAAAAATCTGACACCCGGATAGACATGTTCAATGAGCCGGCTTCAGAGCCGGCTCATTGAACATGCGGTGACGTCAGGGTTTCCCGCCCACCGCCGGCGCTGTGGACAAGGACACGAAAGACTCACGCAAGACCGAGAAAACCGGTGACCTTCTCAGGAAAACCGTGAAGCGCGTGACCAGAATACAAGTCCCTGGTCCCGATCAGGGAAAGCCAGCTCAGAGAGACAAATCCGTCACGGACCGCGGCAATATCAGTACCTTCGCCTGCTCTTTCTACAGGGTCTGCGTTCGGCGGCCAGGTAATCAAGCGACTTCCATCCGTTTCGTGCTCAGTCGCGACGTTCGACCAACGAAAAGGAGACGTTCCTGCAAGCTCTGTCACTTGGAACCCCGCGATCTCATCCAGAGTTTTATTTGGAACGTTCACATTCAAAAGGAAAGGCACGAAGTTCGCGTGCTCTGTTTGTTCTTGTGCGAGAAGCTCACACATTGCTTCTACCACAGCCACTGTAACCGCCGCCGAGGTTTCCCAATGCATACGTCCATCCTCGGACGTTCGCTCGAGTGAAACCGCCACACCGTGCACACCGTGCCGCACCGCAGTAAGGGCAGCAGCAACCGTGCCAGAGTGATACACATCACCGCCGAGGTTCACCCCATTATTCGGGCCGGAAACCACAATGTCGGGAACAGCACCAAACACTCCATAGTGTGCCAAAAAAATTATCATGGCGGGCGTGGCGTTGACCGAATGCGCTTCGATATGAGGATGAGTCTCAAACTGGTGCGGACGAACGCGCACACCACGGTGTCGATCCTGGGTAACCCCATCCAGTGGCAGCCCATACCGCAGGGATGTCCCCACGGCACTCATCTCTCGATCAGGAGCACCCACTTGCAGTCCAGACCCAACTTTTTCCAAGGAGGCAGCCAAGAATGCCAGGCCAGGCGAATAAATGCCATCATCATTAGTGCAAAATATTTTCATTTTCTCCAAAAAATCCTACCGGGTTTTTTTACCCATCACACCAAAATGAGGAAACAGCGCAACGAACATCTCGCAAACAAAAAGCGTACGACAGCAAGACTGACAGTCCAACACGCACATTCGCCAAAAAAACCCCAGAAAACTGGGAAAAAACCCAAGGACGAATTTTCCACACACAGCGAAGGACAGCCAGAATTGGCAAATGGACATTCCAACTGTCACCGACTTCGGCGCTCCCATTGTGAGCGGTCCTTTTACCAAGATACAAGAGGCAAAAGCGTGGAACACCGCCCATGAGGAATCGGCAGGCATTTATTACGAAACACTCGACAACCAGTGGTACTGCCACGGGCCACGAACTGGGGATGACGGCACCGAGATCCCCCTGACCACTTACAACTAACCATTCAAGACAAACCAACTCCGTGCAATAAAGCACGCCCTACCGAAAGCACGCCCCACCCCAGACACACAAACCAGACACACGAGACTCTCCTCAGACTGTCCTGCACTTTTTCGCCATACTTCACAGGCACAACTCAACACAGATGCTTCTCTGGAGAAACATCTGAAGGAAGCTGCGAAGAAGGAGGAGAAGAAGACAAGGTTGTCTGAAAATCTTCAGGGCGCAGCCTTCCCCCACACGTCAAGCCAACTACATGCCACCCGAGTGCTCGCTTTTTCCCATCCGCCATACACGCCTCAACAAGGGGATGTCCCTCCGCAAAACAGCCCGAAGGAGCATCAGGAACTCCTGAATAGAAGACGCTCACGTCTCCCTCCAAAGTGTCCAGCAAGGCTTGCGTCGCAGAATCACTACGGCCGTACACAATTACTTCGTACCCGGTATCCCCCGCCACTTCCACGACATGGGAAAGGGTTTCGGCGAGTTCTCTCGCGCTTCGGTCTCCCACGATAACCACACTGACATCGATCCGGGAACGCCTCGCGCACCGCTCCCCCCACATGCGGCGGGCCAGCTCAGGAGCAGGAAGAAACCAGTCCACATCCCATATTTCCTCAGGAAGAGGTACCTTTTCTTCACCGTAATGCGCGAGCAGTTTACACGCCAGCACATCAGTACTCTCGCGCACAAGTCGTTCTGTGAGAGAAAGCGGCTCACTTTTGAAACTGATATGGAAATCGTGATGCACATACGCCCCAAGAGCCAGGGAACATCTCCACCCGGCAAGACGAAGACGCCAGCAAATATCAAGGTCATCGTTCCCAAGAAAGAGCGCATTGTCAAGGATGCCAACTTCTTCAAGCGCAGCACGCCGCAAAAACAAACAAAAACCAATCAAGAGTTTCATCTCTACAGTTTCTGTTCCAAACTGTTCAAAAATCAGATACGCCCGCTCTTCATTCAGGAGCGGAACAGCAAGGTCAGGCGCATAAAAAGGCAACACCTGCTGCGCTGCCGCCGCATCAGTCAGTGGACCAACAGCAGCACAACGAGGTTCCCGCATCGCAGCTTTCAGCACATTGAGCCAAGAACCGTAGACCTCCGTATCCGGGTTGAGCAGGAGCACAAACTCACTCTCCGAGTCCCGAATACCAATATTGCACCCTTCCGAAAATCCCTTGTTCTCGCGGAGAGGAAAGAGTCGAACACGCGCGTGCAGACGCGCGAAGTCCTGCACAAGAGAAACCGTGTCATCACGTGAAGCATTGTCGATCACGAGAATCTCGTCACGGAAAGACGTCGTGCCCAACACACTTCGCAGACACGCGCAAATTGTCGCAGCACTGTTGTAGGTAACAATGACAATCGCAGTTGTTCCCGACCCCTTGCCCACGCGCTCCACCTCTCGCGCAGACAGATCTTCTTTCAAGAGCATGACTCCTTCTCCGCTACCACTTCAGTCTTCAGGGAAGATCGTGCAAAAAGGGAAACAGTCACGAGAACAAACATGCCCAGCATCTCGACAGATGCATTACCGGTCTTAAGTACCGCGCCAAGAAGCGAATTTTCTTTCGACAAGAAATCCTGTTTTGGCAGCATTTTCCCGAATGACTTTTCGATTCGATGGGCATGCCGGCACTCAAGCCGGAGGAGAAAAAGGCCGAGAGGAAAATGATGTTACTCCCGGTCCACACACCTGATTGCCCTGCCTCAACAGAATCAACCTTGCGCTCTTCTCATGAGCCCGAGGTCTCTCCTGCTGTGAGTTCCTTCGCGATAAGCTCCCCCGACCTCGTAGTAGATCCACATGCACACGCCCTTGACGAAGGCCTTCGTCTTTCGGTCACTGGCGCATTTGAGGCTGCCCTCACTCCCCTTGCCACTGCCTGGCTCACCTTATCGACAGGGCCAGAACAAAACCTGGCCCTACGCTTGAGCGCAGAAGCCCACCTTGCCTGCAACCGCGCACATGACGCACTCGTATGGGTAAAGTTGCTGACTGAGCATGATCCCACTACCGCATCATGGCTGTCATCTTTGATCTTCTTGTGTCACAGTAGACCAGAACGGGCCCTATGCGCGCTCGACCGTGCCGGAAAAAAAAACAATGCGCAAGGCGAAAACGCCTTGTGCGCGCAGGTCGCCCATCTCCTCATGGCGAACCAGATCGACACGCCTGCAGCACGCGCCACCCTCGCCACATTGGTAGACGTGATCGTCACAACTGACGTTTTCACTCCACCTGAAGCAATCCAGCATGCCTCTTTTGCTGCATGGCATCCTTTGGGCGCCCGGCTCACTTTCACATTGCTCTGCGGACATCTCGCGCAGCGCTTCATGGAGGAAAGAACCGACCCGACAGAACCCGCCAGTTTCGCGCTCGCACTCGCTCCTCTGCTTCCCCTACCGGAACTCGCACGATGGGCTGTACTTATTCGAGGAGCAGGTATGGAAGATGCATGCCCTCTGATAGAACGGGCTTTCTCCGAACGCCTTCCCCTGCCTGAACGAATTGCTGCAGCAGCAACAGCAGTACTTCTGTTTGCCGATCCACTTGCAGAAACCGAACTTACCGCAAACATTGACGAAGCAGACAGGAACGGGCGCGCAGCGGCAGCAGACATACTGGCCCGGTGCTGCCCCGATGCCCTGATCTATTTGCCTGTCGAGCATCCCTCAGAAACCCAGTTCTCGGAATCCCACCCTGAAAAAGAGCCCTCCCCCAAGATGCATTCCCCAAAAGACCACTCCTTGCAGTCCAGAGTGCGACACAAAGAAAGAACACGCGAGTGAAATTGGGCTCGGCTCAGCCACCGCTCCCAGGACAATTTTCCCGCCCTTTCTCTGCGGCTTCTCCTGCAGCAAATCTTGTGTTGCTGTGCGGGCTTGAGCACCAGGTGGAAAAGACAGCGCAGTCGACTGAGACACAATCCCAGGCTGCTGCCTGGGCACAAGCGGCCGCTCATTTCGCCCAATCACATCATTGTGGGGTCTTCGCCAGTGTTCCTCTTGAACAGGCCCTGCACGCAATGGGTCGTCATATCCTGTGGCCTCCCCTGCTTCCAGGAAGTAGAGAGACACAAAACCGGCCTGTCGAACATGTGTTGCACGTTTTCACCGAAGGCTATGAAATCGGCGGACACACGGGCAGTGCGCGACGCTGGATACACCAAGACAGCACTCGCCGGCACTCCTTGGTTTTGACAAACCAAACGGTGGCTGCAGCACCAGCGGCTCTCACGGAAGCAGTACAACGGAGCGGGGGGCAAACCCATAGTGTGTCCGGCCCTCCTGATCTGATTTTGCGGGCTCGGATCCTGCGCACACTGGCATCTGTGCATGATCTCGTCTGTTTGCACATCCACCCTTACGATATTGTCCCTGCTCTGGCTTTTGCCTGCCCACAACGCCCACCGGTCACAGTGGTCGACCATGCCGACTATGGATTCTGGGTAGGTGCCGCAGTATGCGATGTTTTATCAGGGATTCGTGCTTTTAGCAGTGATCTTGCGGTAGAACGCCGCGGCATTCCCCGTGCTCGCTGTGCAGAAGTACCGATACTGATAGAGTTCCCCGCTCCCGCAAGAAATGTCAGGGCCGAAACTCGCGCTGCTTTAGGCATCGCAGACGACACGATCCTCTTGTTTACCGCAGGTACCGCGCACAAATATATTCCTATTGGCAAAGACGACTTTCTCGACTTCGTCACGCCTGTCGTGCGGGAGCAAAAAAACCTCGTCCTCATCGCGGTAGGCCCACACGACTGGACACCGCGCTGGCAAGAAGCCCGGGTCGCGTCTTGTGACAGGATTCGCGCGATCGGGACGCTTCCCGACCTATCAGGCCTCCTCCAAGCCGCCGATATCTATCTCGATTCTTTTCCCCTGTCCGGCGGCAGCATGGCACTCCAAGCCGGCAGTTATGGCCTACCGGTTCTCTACTACCAGCCACCGAGCTTGCCACCGAATCTCTGGGCAGCTCCACCGCCTGCACTTGACGCGACGCTCCCAAGTCTCGACCTCTTGGTGGCGCGCGATCAAAAGGAACACCGACAAGCACTCAGCGCCCTCGTGGCAGATCCAGTTTTGCGCCAGGAACTCGGCAAAAAGCTGCAACGATCAGTGGCCACGCGCCATTGTGGTGCAAGATGGCAAGAACATCTCGAAAATCTCTACAACCTGTGTCGCACCACAGTACCCGTTGCTTGGCCGGAATGTCCTGCCCGACTCGATACCGAATCGGCCATGGATCACGCGCTCGCCGCACTCCACCCGCTTCCAGGTCTGTCAACAGACCTCGCCGCGATCTTCCAACGACATATGGCCCACATATCCCCGTACATAGGGGAAGAGTCTCTTGCAGAGGAAGCATGCACGCTTTTTCTCTCCGAGGCTGGAGATCCTGCAACTTCTGACAAAGCATTGACCGCAGCACTCGCTTATATGGAGACATTTACGCAAAACGACCCCGTGCACATGCTGCTCAGTGTGAGTCCCAAGGGCAGCACAAGCCCCGAAGAGATCTACCAGAAAATTGAGAAGAGGCTCGTGCATGCAAACAGGCAACCAGATTCGCTTCCCAACCTCGACATCAGCCCTTCCCTGCTCGAGGAAACCCTACTTCCGCCCCATTGCACGGCTGTACGGCTCTAGATAGACCGGTCTTTTCCCAGGCAGCTTTGCTTTCGCACGCACACACTCACACCTTGCCTTTATGCCAGGCCTGGCACATCAGCAATCCTGCGGCATCGGTTTCTGCGCCAGTCAATGCACCGCGGAACGAGGCCGAACCGAAGAGATAGCTTCGGTCTCACGTTCCAACCAGCAGGCAAGCAGATCAGCAAAGGACTCTTCGCAGGCAGAGGCGGCAAGATGCAGATACGTCGCAGCATGGCCACGTTCGCAAACCTCCAACTCCTGGAAAAAGGCGGAAAGGAAACCGAGACGCTCGTCCCCGTGAACGGCGCTGCACAACAGGGAAAGGCGTTCATGACTACGTGCCTCGATCATGGCAGCAGCGAACAGACGATCGTCAATCCGGCCGGGCCGGCACCCGGAAATGAGGGCTTTGGCGTAAGGGTTTCCCCGGTCAGGTTGCAGCTCATAACCAAGCTCACCTATCGCCTCAAGCACACGGCGCAAGTGATTCGTTTCTTGTTCGGCAAGCCGCGCCAATCGCTGCACAAGATCAAGATTGTGAGGGCAGGCCGTCAGAAGAGAAAGCGCGGTAAGCGCGGCTTTCTTCTCACAATGCGCGTGGTCAGAGAGCAGGGCTTCAGGGTTGGCAAGGGCGTGGCACGCCCAATCGGGAGAGGTAGGAAGAAGCTCAGGAAAAAAAACTCTTGTCTGCACACCCTGACAGTAGCGGGGGAAACAAGAAAATCTAAACCAAAAACCCTTTGGTTCAACAAGAGGAAAAACAGCGCCATGCCGGCATGAATTTCCTCCTGGGCTGCCAATCCTGGGCTGCCAGGAGGATGCGCTCTTCACCAGACTGCCATCTCCTATGCAGGATCATTATTCCTGGTGACGATCACGCTCCAGCGCGTTCTTTTCGTTCGCACGGCGCGAGAGCACAGAACGCGTGCCATGTACAACCTCGAGCGAGAGGGGCTTCCACTGGGTAGGCATCCAGCCCATCAAGGCAAGACGGCAATGATTTTTCTCCGAAGAAGAAAGCGGCGCACGAGAAATCGCAGCCGCATACTCTCGTACACGACGCCACTGTGGATAGTACACAGGACGTTTTCGCAGGCTGTCGAACCACACCGAACGTTCTCTCGCAGTGCGGTTACGCTGGATAGACTGGTCAGGATGAAAACGGCGAAAAAAAAGTTCCTCAGGAATTTCCACCAGAAGCCCATGCAAACTCAACTCGGCCAGTAAGACGCGGTCACTTCCCGGATACGAATCGATACAAGGCGTAGTCCGCAAAATATCAGTACGAGTAAGGCCAAAAACTGGGTGACAAGAAGTCGCTGGATGCAAAAACGTCTTCATGCGCTCATGCGGACGCGTTCCCGCATGATGCACCGACAAACCAGGAAGTGGGTTCCCGTCAGCATCAATTTGCCCTGCGATCGAATAAGACAGGACCACCTCAGGCTGACTGTCCAGGACGTGCACGCATTCTTCCAGAAAACGCGACACACACACATCATCGTGCGCAGCCCATTTAAAGTATTTGCCGCGGGCAAGCTCCACCAGCCCATTGAAATTCGGGGCAGCACCCAAATTCATTTCATTGCAGCGATACACGATCCGCTCATCTTTTTCGGCATACAACTGACAGATCTCTGCAGTGCCATCAGTAGAGGCATTATCCGAAATGAGAAGCTCAAAATCGGAAAAAGTCTGATCCAACAGAGATTCAATCGCCCGATTCACGAAAGCTTCTCCGTTATAAACCGGCAAACCGATTGTGACTTTGGGGGGTGCAGTGTTCTCGGAGCAGGTCTCCACAGGGGTACTTCCCTTCGAGGCAAGTCAAAGTACAGATAGGTATATATTGATTATTTTTTAGACGGAACGCACACTTACACGCAGGCCAAGCCCGGCAATATGCGCGCAAATTTCTTCTTCGTAAAGTGGATTCATTACCAAAATTGTTGCGGGCAGACTTTCGGGAGAAAGAGAAGAAAGCGTCTCTGGGGCAATCACGCGGTGCGCAGTCCCCGGCACAAACTTCTCCTGTTTCCCAGGATTCAGGTCGACTGCACACGTCACTTCACGGCAACGTGGTAACAAATTCAAAAACATCACGCCTTTGGATCCGGCACCCCACACCGCGACTGGGCCGGCAGCAAGAGCGACATCGAGCTGCGTGGCACTCTCGGTGATCGCCACTCGATGGGCCTCTGCAAAAGCATGCACCAAACCAGTGAGCTCAGAGAGGTCCGCCACACCCACACGCGCCGCAGTGTCCTGTCGGTCGCCGTCAACTACCCCAGCCTGTTCCCCACCTGGAAGAGGGGCCGCATGCACGCCAAGATACTGCCCGCCAAAAGCAGGAGCAAGATCGAGCACGCGAAAACCAGCCTTCTCAAAAAGGCACGCCAGGGCCTCAGCAGCAAAGTACAGACAATGCTCGTAAATCACATCCCAAATACCACCACCGGCCAGCGTAAACCGCAAGTTCGGTACTTCAAAATAGAGTCGCGTGTCATGCCGGTCTGCAATTGCAGCGCGCACACTCTGGAGAAAAGCGAAAGGAGCGGGAAGGTGCTCGAGCACATGCCGGCACACTATGAGATCCGCCCCTTTTGCGTGGAGAGGCGAATAAAACTCCCGCAGAAAACGCACAGACGTTTGACGACCGTCTCGGCCTTCTCCGACTTCGGCAGACGGCACACCCGGAACAGGCGCATATGACGGGTCGAAACCTAGCCCTTGCGCAGAAGTTCGCGCACAGAGCAGACGTAAAAAATCGCCTTTTCCCGCTCCGATTTCTACGATCTTTTTGCCGGTCAGGTCGTAGCGAGTCGAGAGATCCGTTATAAGACTATCAGCGTACCGACGAAATAGAGGAGAGAAATGTAAAGAGTTCTCGTAGGCAGGAGAATATGCCACAAGATCAGGAAAAAAGGCCACGTTCGCAACAAGCCCACATTCCTGACAAAAAGCAAGTCGAACTTCCCCAAGAGGAGCTTCGCGTGCCTCTTGAGCTGTGGGAAAAAGCGCATTACAAAAAACCGGCACTGCACCTAAATCCAGAAAAGGCGCAGAAAAAGCTGCCCCGCAAGCTGGACAAAAAGCAGGAACAACACCTGTTGTTCCTGGCGCAGTATCGAGACCTCTCTGCACCGTCATTCCTACCTCTCCACCTTCATTCCCACTTCTGCACGGAGTGTAGAGAACGAGTCATACCATGCCCAGAAATAGGTCATAAATCGAGATTTCGCTTGGCTTTCACACGGTCACGAGACGGGCTTCAACACCGAGCGCGCGCAGTGAATCGCCGATTTCTTTCTCGTAAACTGGGTTCATCACAATCACGGTCTCTGGGCGATAGTCACGCAAAAACGTGGGCGGGACGATCTCCTGCCCTGTTCCTGCCATAAACATACCATGCTTGTACGGATTAATATCGACAACATAACGGATCTCCTCGCGTATGCCAAGACTCGTCAAAAAAGACACACCCTTCGAACCAGAACCCCAACACACCACCTTGCCGCCATTCGATGTGGCCTCGGCAATAAGGTCTTGCCAGTCGCGCAGATGACGAGGATGCTGCTCTGTAAAATGCTCCACGGCAAGGCGCGTCTTCTCCAGGTCATCCTCAAGCCGGAGAAGACCGGCAATTTTCTCCCGCTCGTCTGTACCACTCTCTTGTGCAGTCGCACAGGGTCGGGCGTCGATCATGATGTACTGATCGTCGTACGCGAGCCAGAGGTCGATAGGAACAAGACCCGTACGTCGAAAAAGACGGGAGAGAGAGCCTGGAGTGAAATAAGAGCAATGCTCATAGTAAATATCCCAAAAAGCAACTTCTTCGAGGACTCGCAGCGTGTCAGGAAGCTCAAAATACACAAGTTTCCGGGAATCCAGTCCAAGAGAATCCCGTAAAACACCAAGAAATTCTTCCACAGGCCAAATGTGTTCCAGTGTGTGACGGCACACCACAAAATCCCCAGTGAGATGGGCGTGTTCTTTGGAATAAAGATCCTGGATAAAGCTGATACGAGACGTGGTCGTGCGCTCAGTACGCTCAGGCCGATAACCGGGGTCGATTCCCACCCCGTCACAGCCACCCATCTCACAAAAAAGGACGAGAAACTCTCCCTTTCCACACCCAATCTCGAAGACTTTTTTGCCCGCCAATTCATATTTTTCGAGATAATGCGCGCACACATCACGGGCGAATTCCCGAAAAACAGGCGAGAAGGCCTGGGTCTCTTCATAGCGGGTGGAGTACGCGTTATTCGCCTGATCAAATGCCAAGTTTGAAATGAATCCACACTTCTCGCAGAAACCGAGACGGATGTCCCCAGTTGGAAATTCCTGCGCTTCGTCCTGCGTAGAAAGAAGCAGACAACTATGCACAGGCACAGCGTTCTGTTCATGAAAAACGCGCATAGCCGGGGTCGCGCAGGCTGGACACGCAGATGCAGTCAAAAAGAACTCCTTCCAATAAAAAGTCCAAGAGAAGAAAAACCGCAGAGAGAACATGCAGCCTCTCAAACCACCAGGTCTTCTTTTCTACAAAAAAGTTTTTCCAAGAACTCCTTCAGATCACGATGGGAGACGGAACCGGAAGAATGAACTTCCCACCTGCTGCACGGTATGTCTGCTGCTGTGCCAGGATCTCCTCTTTGAAGTTCCATGCCAGCAGAAGCACATAATCCGGTCGATCTTCAAGGAGTCGGGAAGGCGGCAGAATAGGCAAATGCGCACCTGGCATGTACATGCCTTGTTTCCGCGGATTTCGGTCCACAACAAAATCCACGAGATCGGTCCCAATGCCCGCCACATTCAGCAAAGTCGCGCCTTTTGCAGCAGCACCATACGCGGCAATCCGGGAACCTGTGGCACGCAACTCTTGCAGCAGTGCAAGCAGATCAGTTTTCACGGCATCAACTCGTCGGGCAAAAGCCGTGTAGTAATCAAAATGCACAAGAGTCTCGGCTTCTCCCGCAAGAAAAGCCGAGACAGAATCGTCTGGACAAGACGTCTTCTCCATGAACCAGCGGAGAGTTCCTCCGTGCAAATCAGGGAAATACTCCACTCGGTTCAGGAAAAGGCCATGACGCTCCATCAGAGCTTTGATGGAATGACAGGAGTGATAGAAGAAGTGCTCATGATAGATAGTGTCAAATTCGCAATGCTGAATGAGATCGCGCACATAGGGATTCTCGACAGTGATGACCCCATCGTCGGCGAGAAGAAGCGCCATGCCGGCGACGACATCGTTCGGGTCAGGCACATGGGCCATCACATTGTTTGCCACGATCACGTCGGCATGCTTCCCCTCTGCCACAAGACGGCAGGCAAGGTCAGCGCCAAAAAACTCAGACAAAGTCGGAACGCCTGCTGCAACAGCAGCAGCGGCTTGCGCGGGAGCGGGATCCACACCCAGCACAGGGACACCCGCCTTCAGGAAGTGTTGCAAAAGATAACCGTCATTACTTGCAATCTCAACAACAAGGCTCTCAGACCCAAGGCCACGTGTCCCTGTCAGGGTTTCCACATGCCGGCGAGCATGCTCGAGCAAGGTGTCGGAGTAGGACGAAAAATAGAGATAGTTCGCGACAAAAAGTTTCTCGGGGGGCACATCCTCAATCAGCTGCACCTGGGTACACGAAGAACAAAAGGCGAGCGTAAGCGGGAAACGCTCTTCCGTGCGATCGAGGTCTTCCGGCCGAAGCAGCGCATCGGCAAGGGGGGTCTGTCCTAAGTCCAAAAAGCTACGAAGCGGACCCTGCCCACAAGATCGACATGTTATCACTGCTGCTCGCTTCCGATCCCTACAGCACTTTTCCCGAAAATCGGACGTAGATCCGTTGTGATATGCCCCGCGTTCAGGAGTTCCCGGACTCGAGCAATACGCTGATAACCCGGACCAGTCAGATCCTCAAGCGTGATACCTGTCGTGGTATAGACAGCCAAAAGCTCCGCAACACCGTCAGCAACCGTCCAGCGTGGAGAAAAACCAGGAATGCTGCTCGCAAGCTTGTCGCAGTTCACCCGGTAGTTCCGAATGTCAGGACCAGCACCATCAGCAAAACCAATCTTGCTGCCAGGAACAAGATCTTCCACGATTTTCGCGACATCTCGTATCTGATAATTCTCCTGCGTGCTCCCCACATTAAATGCTTCATTGTGGATCAGGGCACGAGGGGCCTCAAGGAGCGCAAGAAAAGCCCGAGAAATATCCTCGATATGCACGAGAGGCCGCCAAGGAGTGCCATCGCTCTTCATGCGGACTTCGCCCGTTATCGTGGCATAACCAGTGAGATTGTTCACCACAAGATCAGCACGCAGGCGAGGAGAGAGCCCATAGGCCGTGGCATTGCGCAAATAGATTGGACTGAACGCCTCATCAGCGAGTTGCGCAAGATCCCGTTCAGCCAAAACTTTTGAGGTGCCATAGGGGGTCACAGGATGGAAGGCGGCTGTCTCATCAAGAAAATCGTCCCCGGCAGCTCCGTACAAACTACAGGAAGAGGAGAAAAGGAAACGGGAAACTCCCGCGTCTTTCGCGGCTTTCGCCAAAGAGACTGTGCCAAGATGATTAATCTCATAGGTACACTCGGGATGCAAATTCCCCAAAGGGTCATTCGAGATACCAGCCAGATGGACAACAGCGTCAAAGCCTGCAAGCTCAGCGGGAAGAATGTCGCGGATGTCTTTCCGTATGGCGGGAACATGTGGCACACCAAGGTGACAAGGATCGCTCCCCTCAAAACCACATCCCTCAAAAAGGAAACTGTCCAAACCGACGACCTCATGTCCAGCTTCAAGAAAAAGCGGAACAAGCACACTACCGATATATCCATCGTGACCAGAGACGAGGACTTGCATCTCAGTCTTTCCACGTCTTCCACATGGCCTCGTCGCCCTCCCAGAGTTCGGCCAACAGTCGCTTGTCACGAAGAGTGTCCATGCACTGCCAAAAGCCGGTGTGTTTATACGCCATCAACTCGCCATCTTTGGCAAGCTGTTCCAGAGGTTGACGTTCCCACTGGGTTTCGTCTCCCTCTATATAGTTGAAGACCCCTGGTTCACACACGAAAAAAGCCCCATTAATCCAGCCTTCTCCGGTTTGAGGCTTCTCAGAAAACTCCTGTATGGCGTCTCCCTGAATGTCAAGGTGTCCAAAACGGGCAGGAGGCCGTACCGCGGTCAGGGTGCAGAGTTTTCCATGGGAACGGTGGAAATCCAACAGTTTCCCAAGATCCACATTCGAGACACCATCCCCCCAAGTCAGAAAAAACGTTTCATCCCCAAGATAGGGGGCAAGTCGCCTAATGCGACCGCCGGTCAGCGTGGCTTTTCCCGTGTCGACAAGCTCAATTTTCCAGTCTTCGGGAGGCAGTCCATGAGGAATCACTTTTCCTGTCGCGGGAAAAACCGTGAGATTAGGAGAAAGAATTGTATCTTCCACAAAATACCGTTTTATGCACTCACCCTTGTACCCTAAAGCCACCACAAATTTCTTGTACCCATACACACGATAGTGCTTCATGATATGCCAGAGCAGGGGCTTTCCCCCGATTTCGACCATGGGCTTTGGCCGAATCTCTGTTTCTTCCGCAAGGCGCGTGCCCACTCCTCCGGCCAAAATCGCTACATTCACAGCTCCACCCTCGTGTTGGCCTACTCCACGAGCGTCTTTATCGCACGCGGACGTCAAGCAATACGCGAGGTGATAGTAGCGAACAGAATAGAACCGTGCAGGAGATCACACTCTTTCGACAAGAGTGGCATTCGCGAGGCCACCACCTTCACACATTGTCTGCAGTCCATATCGGCCGTCTCTCCGCGAAAGTTCATGTAGCAGCGTGGTCATAAGTTTCGCTCCAGTACATCCAAGAGGATGTCCGAGCGCAATCGCGCCCCCGTTCACATTGAGCTTGGCGGGGTCAGCCTCGATATCATGCAACCACGCGAGAGGCACAGAAGCAAACGCCTCGTTCACTTCATAAAGGTCAACATCGTCGATGGAAAGATCGGCTCGGTCGAGGAGTTTGCGCGTGGCAGGAATGGGGGCAGAAAGCATAATGGCAGGATCATCTCCCACGACTGTCATGGCCACAATACGGGCCAATGGCACAAGGCCTGATGCTTTCATCCCGCGCTCGTTCATGACCAGCAGCGCAGCCGCTCCATCTGCAATCTGGCTGGAAGTACCGGCAGTGAGCAGGCCGTCATCCGCAAGTGGAGAGAGGCGGCGCATGGCGCTCAGGTCGGCATTGTAACGAATACACTCATCCCGCAGATGCGTCTCTGTCGCACCGTCTTCAAGAGTCACTTCCACTGGCATGATTTCGGCCTCAAAATGGCCTTCTTCTGTGGCCCGCATAGACCGTTGGTGGCTTTCCAAGCCAAACTGGTCAAGTTGATCCCGCGTCAAACCCCATTTTTTCGCCATCATCTCTGCCCCGGCGAACTGGTTGAACTTGACACCGGGATAACGTTTTTTCATCCCGACACCATAAGGGGATCCGAAACCAGCACGGTGGCCGGCAATGGCATTGGCCCCAATCGGTACTTGACTCATCGATTCGACGCCTGCGGCCACGATCACATCGTGCACTCCGGACATCACTGCTTGGGCAGCAAAATGCAGAGCCTGTTGGGAAGAACCACACTGGCGGTCAACGGTCGTACCCGGTACTGATTCGGGAAGAGAAGAAGAGAGCACCGCGTTGCGCGCAATATTGGATCCTTGCGCTCCTACCTGATCCACATTTCCCATTATCACGTCTTCAATGACAACAGGATCAATCTTTGAACGAGAAACAAGCTCATCCAAAACAAGGGCAGCCAGATCGATGGGATGCACTCGTGAGAGCATGCCATTCTTGCGTCCTGTAGGCGTGCGGACAGCACTGACAATATACGCATCAGACATGAGAAACGCTCCCCTCATTCCTTCCCACGCGCGGCAGTGGAAAAACCTGGAACCGACAGAATATGCAGTTCCAACAAGACGAATCGTCCCGAATACATGTATCGAATGATATACCCACGACACAAAGATCGGTACGATCCCCTTGCCCACGCAGAGAAGATCACGGCACACAACCCGTGAGAAATAGTACGCGTCAGAGGAAGAAGACAAAGAATGCCGGCAAATGCGAGGAAAGCTAAAAACCCAGAACAACGCCCCAAGTAAAGAGCTTTCCCCGCCACGACAACACACGCGCATACGCACGAATGAGGGCACAAACACAGGGGTGCGGCGAACAGGGAGCGACAACAAGAGGCCGTTGGGCGCCTCTTGCCTCTTACCCTTCGTCGATTTCGGCGCTCTCTACCTCGGTAGGCTCTTCGCTGGGTTCCTCGGTAGGCTCTTCGCCGGGTTCCTCGGTAGGCTCTTCCATTTCCGCAGGCGCATCTGAGGCTTGCACGCGGGCGGATTTCTTTTCTTTCTCAGCTTTCGCGCGTTCGTTCAGGTTTCGGACCATCTCGGGATTGATCGCCAAAGCCCTATCGATCTTGGCGCCCGCCTCTTCACGGACAACTGTCCATGTGATCGCGAGTTCTCCTTCCAGGCTGTGACGCGCTGCCTTCAGCAGTCGTTTTTCTCCCGCCGAGACAGGCTTTTTTGCGTCAGCTACTTCAAGGTTCCTGATCAGCTCCGCGATCTGGATGGGATCACCAGAGTGGAGCTTCTCATTGTGCGCTTTAAAGCGGCGGGACCATTGAGCCGACTGCGCCGTCGACTCCTCACTCAAAATAGTAAGAACTTCCTTGGCGACAGATTTCGGCATCGGAAGGCGCACTCCGATTTCTTCCAGCTTGTCGGTAGGAGCTTTTAGAACGAGATCATTCTCTTCAGATCGTACGACGAGATATTCGCGTTCCTCACCAAAAATAGTCTGGATTTCGACACCGACAACGGTGACGGGACCGTGAGGAGGGTAGACGATCCGCTCGTTCTCCTTGAGATTCAGCTTCTTGTTCGCTGTCATTCGCGATGAGCACTTCCGCAGGTCATAGGGGCAATTAGACAAAGAAAAAGGTCAAAAAGAGGCCCGCTTCACACATACGCCTCTCGACGACCCCACATTCTACAGCATACTCCAGAACCGAATCAGAGACATCAATGGCAGCCCCGACCTGCCTATGGAGTAGTTTCCAAACTGCCCACAAAGACCCCATACAACTGAGAACACCTCATGCTACCGATTCCGTCCCCCTCGTCCCCCTTCACTTTACCTGCCAAGGTCTACAAGACCCCCCTGGGAAACAGGGTGTTTCCCAGAAAAAACCACACGCGAACAGGGTTTTTGCAAAAAGCAGCTTTAGGCGGTTTGAGTAAATCGTCGTGTCGATTGATGTTTTTCCCACTTTTCCAGATACGCTGAAATAGTGTCTGACGACGTGAATGAAATGAACAGCAACACAAAAATGTCCAGCAGGCTTCTGACCGTTTCGGAAGTTGCGGAATTGTTCGGGGTCTCCGCGAAAACGGTGTCCCGATGGGCCCGAGAAGGGAAACTCGCCTCTGTGCGAACCCTCGGAGGTCATCGCCGTTTCCGCGAATCCTACATCAACAGTCTTCTCGATGAGTTACATCCAGACGAGTAAGCCCTCTTGAACACCTAGAAGCTCCCCCGTCATCATTCTGGCGGCCAACCGCATCTCGGTGTGTCCGTTTCCTGCCGGCAACGACATGCCCTCCCGGAACTAAACCACCGGAGAGCACCAGGACGCTGTCCAGGGCCCCCTATTGAGGGGTCCCAGACAGCTGTCTGCCTCCTCCAGATCATCTCCTCAGAACGGGCCGTATGCAAGACAAAATCTGTTAGCTCCTGCTCAAGAGGTGCTTTATCCGGCCCAACCCCTCTTCCAACAGGTCATCAGCGAGCGCGTAGGAAAGCCGTAAATATCCAGGTGCACCAAATGCCTCGCCTGGAACAACCGCGACCCCGGCTTCAGAGAGCAAAAGATCAGCCACATCCATGCTGGAGCCCAGCTTTTTTCCTTTTATCTCTCTGGCGAAAAGCCCCGTTACCGAAGGAAAAGCATAGAAAGCGCCTTCCGGCTCACAGCATTCAATCCCCTCGATAGCCTGCAAACCTTCGTACATAACTTTTCTACGGCGATCAAAGGCGAGCCGCATTTTTATGACCGGCTCCTGCGGTCCAGTCAGCGCGGTCAGCGCAGCAGCCTGCGAAACATTTGAAACATTCGAGGTCATATGCCCTTGGAGACGGCTGATTTGCCGGATTGCTGCAGGCGGTCCAAGCATCCAGCCCAAGCGCCAACCGGTCATAGCGTAGCTCTTGGACACCCCGTTCAACACAAGAGCCCGCTCTGCGAGTTCTGGAACTGCTCCTACCAGAGAAGAAAACCGAGATTCCCCGTAGACCAAATCGCCATAGATATCATCGGTGATCACCCAAATCCCTTTTTCTGCTGCCCATTCTGCCAAAGCGCGAGTTTCTTCTGGCGAATACACAGCCCCCGTAGGATTCGAAGGAGAGACAAAAAGCAAGGCCTTCGTGCGATTCGTGCAATAACTCTCAAGCTGCTGCACAGAAGCCCGGAAACCCACGGTCTCATCTGTGGGAACAGCAACCGGCACACCTCCCAGCCAAGAAATAATATCAGGGTAGGTCACCCAGTACGGAGCAGGAACCAGCACTTCATCGCCCTCGTCAAGCACAGCAGCAAAAGCGTTGAAAACTGCGTGCTTCGCTCCATTCGTCACAACAACTTGGCTGGGCGCATAGTCAAGCCCCGTCATCTCATTCGTCTTGGCGGCCACCGCGCTGCGTAGTTCCTCGTTTCCCGCGACTCCTGTGTAATGATGGAAAGCAGGATCTGCACAGGCAGCTTGGGCAGCTTCCACGATATGTTCCGGTGTTGCAAAATCAGGCTCGCCGGCACCAAAACCGATCACGTCTTGGCCGGCAGCCTTCAGTGCTTTCGCCTTGGCGGTAATCGCCATGGTGGCGGACTCTGCGAGCGCGTCCGCACGCTTCGAAAGAGCAATCATTGGTCGTGTCTCCAAAAAAAGAGGGTAAGGGGGTACTGGAATCATCGCCATTCTCCTACCATCCTGCCAGAATCCCTGCACCCAAAATGATATAGGCTGGTATGAAAACGATTTCCCCCGATGGAGCTGTGGCTCTTACACTTCCCTCTGACCTGCTCCCTTCAGACGGTCGTTTCGGATCTGGTCCTTCAAAAATTCGTCCCGATTTTTTGCGCGCCCTTGCCGAAACCGGAATTTCCTATCTTGGGACAAGCCATCGACAACCCACAGTAAAAAACGTCGTACACCGGGTTCGCCACGGATTGCGGCAGTTCTATGACCTCCCTGACGACTATGAGGTTGTCCTCGGGACAGGTGGTGCGACAGCTTTCTGGGGCATTGCTGCCTATAGCCTCATTGTGCAGCAGAGTCAGCACCTTGTTCTGGGCGAATTCTCAAAAAAATTCGCCACCGAAATAAGCACTGCTCCCCATCTCGCATCGCCCGACATCATCGAAGCGCCCTATGGCGAGTGCCCCACCCCCCGTCCACGCCCTGACATCGACACTTACGCACTGATTCACTGCGAAACTTCTACTGGTGTGCGCATGCCCATCGCACGCCCTACCGGAAAAGAGGCAAAAAAAGCAGACACAAGACCTCTTGTACTTGTCGATGCCACATCCGCTGCAGGCGGCATGCCCGTCACACACGACCAATATGATGTATATTATTTTTCCCCTCAAAAAGCATTTGGGTCAGATGGTGGTCTCTGGCTTGCTTTCTGTTCTCCCGCGGCACTGAAGCGTGCTGCACGTCTCAAGCAAGAGGGACGTTGGGCACCACTCTTCCTTGACCTCACCACCGCAGTACAAAATAGTCAGAAAGACCAAACATGTAATACTCCCCCACTCTCCACCCTTTTTCTCCTCGCGCAACAGATAGATTGGATGAACAGACAGGGCGGAATAGAGTGGGCAGCACAACGGTGCACGACTTCGGCTTCCCTCTTGTATGAGTGGGCAGAGAAAACCAACTACACGTCACCCTTCGTGGCCGATCCCGACCAGCGAAGTCACACAGTCGCCACAATCGATTTCGATGCAGAAGTTGACCATAACGCTGTATGTAGCGTCTTGCGGGCAAACGGCATCCTCGACGTAGAGCCTTACCGAAAACTGGGCCGCAATCAGATCCGCGTCGCGCTCTTTCCCGCCATCGAACCTGCCGACATCGAAAAACTCATCCGCGCTTTGGACTACACCGTGCAACATCTCGCATCACACGCTGCAGCTTCCGGCAATTCCTGATCCGACATTCCCTGAAAGGTTCTTTTTCTCTTTCACCCCAACTAGGTTTTCCTCATGACACCCAGCTCTGACCTGCCCTGCAATCCATCAGATCCAGATCCAGATCCAGGTAAAGACGCGACGGAACAATTTCTGGCAGACAACCCCTCCCACCAGGATGCCCACCTCAACGAAAAAGTAGCCGACGCAGTGCGGGCGGGTGTTTTTGGCGTCTCAGACGGACTCGTCTCGAACCTCGCACTGGTGATGGGAGTAGCGAGTGGTACAGACAGTGCCTCCACCGTGATCTTGGCAGGAGTAGCGGGACTGCTCGCCGGGGCATTTTCCATGGCAGCCGGTGAATACATCTCAGTTCTCACACAGAAAGAGGTCTTCAAACGCGAACTTGCAGTCGAACGCAACCACATCACGGAGTATCCCGAAGAAGAAGAATCTCACTTGGCGTCTCTTCTGACGGGATACGGTATCGACGAGAAAACCGCAAAAAATGTCGCCGCCAATGTACATAAAAACACCGATCCGGCGCTGGATTTTCACGCTCGATTCGAGTTCGGCATCAACCCCGAATCGCTCGGGTCCCCGAACCTCGCTGCGGGCACGTCTTTTCTCACCTTTGTAATCGGCGCGCTCATCCCGCTTCTCCCCTGGTTCTTCCAAGATGACGGGCGACTTCTCAGCATGCTCCTCTCCTCAATCGCCCTGTACGCAGTCGGTGCAGCACTCACCTGGTACACACCACGGACAGCGACCATAGGGGCATTCCGCCAACTTCTCCTTGGCCTCGCTGCCACCGGAGTCACGTACGGAATTGGCACTCTGATATCAGTCTAAAAACATTTGGCGTGCCGCATACCCATGACGGCAAATCACACGAGCCTGCCACAAGAAGTACGACAAGCAGCGAGATACTGCACGAGAGAACATATGGGAAAGACAGGCGACCAGAAAAAATGACCAGGACAGAGAACTATGGGAAGTGACCAGGACTCGCAGGAACACGCCACGGCAACACACCAAACACGAGTCACGATCCGCGGTCGTGTCCAGGGCGTCTTCTTCCGCGCTGAAACAGTATCCCTTGCCCGCCGTCTAGGGGTAAAAGGGTACGTCCGCAATATGGCCGGCGGCACAGTCGAGGCAGTATTCGCGGGCAACCCAGCTCATGTCGAAACAATGTTGCAATGGTCGAGGACAGGCCCCACACAAGCGAGCGTGACCCGGATAGAAATTACACAGGAGCCACTTGCATTGTGGCAAGGATTCGAGAAAAGACGTTGAGAGGCCTCCCCGCGGCTACCTGCTCGGCACAACCACTTTCGGTGAGAATAGCTGCCTGAGCAGGGTGTTCTTTGCTTCTCACCAGGTCTGTCCGGGCAGGGTCTCCTCAAGGCCAGAAGGGTACTGCACAACAGGAGTATCTGACATCGCGGCATCGAGCTCTGTCACAATATGCTCGATTTCCATCTGTGTCTTTGTGATCTTGTCTTTACACCATTTCACGAGCTCACTGGCACGATGGACTCGTTCGGTCAACATATCCATGTCGACCGTGTCATCTTCGATCTCCGCCAGGATCTCATCAAGTTCCTGCATTGCGGCATCATAACCGAAGTCCTTCTCGAGGCCCTGCTGAAGTTCTGCCGGATTTTCGGGCGTTTCAGCGCGTCTCATACACGCTCCTCTGTTTCTGTTGTCGTGTCGGCTGCCCGGATGGCACTACTGCCCGTTTCCGTTCGGGCCTGCTTCCCTGTTACCAACGTATCGAGAGTACCGTCCTGCACTATCGCGCGTACGACCATCCCTGCTTCCACTTCGGTAATACTCTGTATGGCCTTTCCGTCCTCATTACGCAAAAGCGCCAGCCCCCGTGCCAGAAAACGACGCACATCCCCTGCTCGCACGGCTGCATCATGGCATTCAAGCATAATTGCGGCGCGACGCACACTTCTGTGCGCCTCACGTGTCAAGCGATCTCCTCGTTGCTCAAGCAAAAGCCGGCAACGGTTAAAAAAAGTACGAAAACGCGACAGGGCAAGGCGCTCACAAACAAAATCTAGTCTGGCCTCTTCTGCAGTGAGGCGTACAGCAACAAGATGATGCAATTTATTTCCCCGCGCGGCAAGCAGCCGGCGCGCGCGGTCGACTCTCCTTCTGCCCCCAAGCACAAGTTGCCCCGCCGTGTCATCAGTCCGTTTCGTGGCGTGTGCCAATTCTTGGGTGGCACTTTGTTGGACTTGTTGCCATACCTCGCGCACCTGGCCAATGGCCTCCTCTACCTGCCCCACAATGAAAGCCGCGCAGGCGGTTGGAGTTTTGCAGGCAGTATGCGCGACTCGGTCAGCCACACTTGTGTCAATCTCATGACCAATACCCGTCATCACAGGAACAGGCAGCAAAGCAATAGCCCGCGCGATGGCTTCGTCATCAAACCAGACAAGATCGCTACGCGCACCGCCGCCACGCACAAGCACAACGAGATCAGGAGCACGCGGAGTACCGAGCTGTTGGGCAAAAAAATCCAGGGCTTGCAGAATCATTGGCACAGCCTGCTGCCCTTGCACACGGGCATCACATACTTGCACTTGGAAACCAAAACCGCTTTGTTGCAGCTCATGCAGAAAGTCCTCATAGGCAGCACTCCCCACACTGGTGACAAGACCAATACGCAAGGGCAAAGAAGGCAAGCTCAAGCAGGTATTTCTCTCGAGAAGTCCCTCTTGTGCAAGACGGCCCAGCGTGCGTTCCCGCCCTGCAGCCATGCGCCCCAGCGTGAAAGCCGGATCAACGCCCGTCATGCGAAACTGCAGTTTCCCATAAGGCGGGTAAAAATCTATCCGCCCCCTGACTCGCACCTCGATATCATCGTCCAGACGAAAATCCGGCGCGACCGCCATCGCTACCTCCAAAGCGGGACGATCCCAAGCCAGCAGTGCCACTGCCAAAGAAGCACTGACTTGTGCGCTTCCCTCTTCTTTTTCCACGAGTTCAAAATAACGGTGACGCCGCCCTGCCGTACGAGCAAAGCCTTTGATTTCGCCACGCACCCACACTTCAGAGGGGAAGGCTCGTTCGAGCGCTTCTTTCACTGTCTCATTCAGCTGCCGAACCCCAAAAGTAAGGTTGTCAGCATCCTGGTCAGGGGAAATCGGGGTCTGCCGAGGATTTTTATTGGCAGCGCTTGCTCTTTTTTTTCTTCCGCTTTCTCGCGCTGGATTCTTGCGTGCAGAGGGATTCGCAGCTTTCCCGGCCTGACGCGGAGTTTGGAGAACCTCGTCCCCTGTAGGACAGCCGGAAATGTTCTCTGAGGAAGAGTCGGAAGAAGGATTTCGGGGCGAATCCTGCGGGGAGTTCGGGGGCGTGAGATCGTCAAAAAGAGAGAGCGGTTCTGGCATCCCCCAAGAGTAGGACATCGTGCAAAAAAAGGCCGCCTGCGGCCCAGGGAAATTATTCCCATAAAAAATCATCATAACTGCAAAAGGATACAGTTATCGTGGTACCGTAATACGGAATAGTCACAAACCACTATGAAAGTGTAAATCAAATGATCGGTCCATACACCAGAGTTGCCTTCAAAACAAATCGGACAACGCTCCCCATAGCAACTGGTCCCCAGACTTTTCAGGAGACCGTTTCTTTCGGACATAAAGTAACGACAGCGGGCGTTGCCCTCAGTGGTTTCAAAGTTGACTACACGATTGGAGACCGCGAATTTAACCTTACTCAGGTTGACGTGACCCTCCTCTCAGTTATCGGCGATGAAGTAAACTACACTGTTACTGCGTGGATTGCTGACACACACGGCATCACCAAGCCTGGAGAACACCACTTCAGCGGGTATATTGACGTGACAATTACCGCTGAAGTCTATGCCAAACCATTTCCCTTCTCCCTCTGGCCCTGATCACTTTGCCCCGATAACCCAAAAATTACAGCAAGAGAAGTCTTGCAAAAATAGGGATAAAGGCAGAAGCACACTAAAGGATGGGACACCTGCTTAAAAAAGCGCATGCTGAAAAAAAGATTTTATAATGCGTTCATAAATAAACGTTTCCTCCGCACATCCACCGTGGAGGAAACGTTTATTTATGAACCGATCACACCTCTTCCCAAAAATTAAAAAACCCTAATAAACTCATTATTAGAAATTAAAACGGAAAAAAACGACAATAGCACCGATATCTTCCCCACACTCCAGGCTTCACTCTCACCAACCCTGCAAATGACC
>DEIU01000026.1:0-10291 GCA_002352645.1 Acidimicrobiia bacterium UBA2766
CCCGACAATGCCCCATACACCTCGGTATAGACCTCGGCGCGTTAGTCAACGCGCCGACCCACGGTGAGAAAGCCGGTATGTGCAACCATGCGATGATCTGGCCGCACAGAACGTCCATCAATATTCCAGCCGCGGTGCATCACTTCAAAAGTCTCCACGAAGGCGAAACCCCCAGCCCGCATGGCATCAGAACATTTCTCTAGTTGGGGAACTGTCGGGAGATACGTAAGAAGCACGCCTCCAAGACGAAGAGAACTCGCCACATGTGGCACAGCCCACCAAGGTTCCGCTAAATCCAGCATCACACGATCGAGATCGGTCTCTTCAATACCATCGTAAATATCAGCAATACGAACTTGATGATTTGGACAATCTCCAAGAAACATCTTGATGTTTGCAAGAGCCTGCGAAGCGTGTTCTTCACGCATCTCGTAACTGACGACAGATCCCTGCTCCCCCACGGCCCGCAAGAGCGCCATGGTAAGCGCTCCCGAACCAAGCCCTGCTTCCAGCACTCGCGCACCAGGAAAAATGTCTCCCCACACAAGAATCGGCCCAATGTCTTTCGGGTAGATCACCTGCGCACCACGCTTCATTTTCAAGACATAGTCACCCAGAGTAGGCCGCACAATACGAAACACTTGACCGCCGGAGGACCGCACGGTCACTCCCTCGGAACTCCCCACAACTTCGTCATACGAAAATGAACCCGCATGGGAGTGGAACTTTTCTCCCGAGTGCAGATGTACGAGATATCGACGACCTTTCGCATCCACCATCAAGACCAAATCGCCATCAGAAAAAACAGCATTCATCAATGACGCCTACGCGGTCGAAAAGAAGGGCTGCCCACAGTTACTCGCTCTGGGTCGGTTGCCATTTGGCGGAGCCGACAAAAAGCACAAATTTCCCCTGTTGTCGAAGCACCACAGTTCGAACAGGATTTCAATTCCGGCGCACTCACACCGGCTTGTTCGGAGAAATGATCAAGTCCACGATCAAGGAAACCAAAAAAGAACTGGTGTTTTGTTCCCGGTGAAGCATTCTCAATCTCGTTGAGTGCCTCCTTATACCGAATACCGGTATTTCCTTCGGACATAGGACATTCCTCAACGATATAGTCGATTCCTCGCAGTACACAGTATGCAGCCATTTCACGTTCACCTAGCCGCACAAGAGGCTTTATCTTTTTTACAAATCCATGTTCGGTAGGAAGTACAGGACGCTGACGGGAAAGAGCATCCAGATTCCAATGAAGCACATTCCCAAAAAGAGTCGCCACCTCATCATCGAGGTTATGGCCCGTGGCAATAACCTCGTACCCCGCTTTGCATGCCTGCTGATTCATCACATAACGTTTCGACAACCCGCACGTACCACATGGCGCCCGCCGAGCACTCACAGCCCCCTGCGGGATGTCATACCCATAGGAGTCTTTCATATTCACGACGTGCAAATGCGCGCCGCGAGAAGTAGCAAAAACCTCGGCTTTCTCTTGAGAAAAGTTTGAATACTCTCCAATACCAAGACCGATATAGAGCCCATCGGCTTTATAATCAAGGGAAAGAAGAATATCCCATAAAGCAAGAGAATCTTTTCCGCCCGAAACAGCAACAAGGATTTTGTCATCTGGAGCGAGCATACCGAAGGTTTTTATAGAGCGTTTTACTTGGCTCTGCACATGCTCGAAAAAATGTTCCCGACAAAAAGCCGCGTTATGGCGCCGGATGTCGATGACCGCCTGCCCCCGACAAACTCGACACTTCATTCACATCACACTCCACCACCAGAGATCACAGGACGTAGCTCAATCGAGTCGGCATCAGCTACTGCCATCTCTTTTGTCAGCAGTTCGTCATCGCGAATCACAATGACGCTCTCAGGATTCACATGCAGAGCAACCAAAATCTCTCCGACTTTCATCGGGCCGTCTAATTCAACTTCTCTGCTCGGATTTCGCAAACAAACTTTCACATATAGAATCGTAGCCTTCACTTCCCCATGAACCGCAGCCTTCCACCGAATTTGCTCCCGACTTGCCTGCCTGTCTGCACCACATAGGCACACCTGATACCAACCCCCCGCACACTGAAAACATACTTGCCATAACCTCACCTACACTCCTGATCCCCTCCCTTCTTCTGCTCTTTTCGCATTTCAGACCTCCGAAGCACGCTTCCACACACCATGTGCACAAAAACCACACAGCTCGCAGCTTCCCAAACAGCTCTTCCAAAAATGTCTGTAAAACGCACATACCGATGCTGAAATGCGAAAAGACAAAAAAGCAGGTGACAACAAAACAAAACCTCAGCGTAGGACACCCACAATCACGCCCAAGATTTCCGCGCCCAACTCCAGAACCCCGGACCACAACACACCGAAAAGAATGACCCGACAACAATGGCTCGCCCCCCAAGCATGAATATCCTCTAGAATGCGAAACCGTGCAGATTAACAAGCATCTTCTCAAAGGACTAAAAGACCAAAACGACCTTCAAGTGCTCATTGGAGCTGCACTTACGGTCTTCGAATCAGCACGCGACGAACAGAGAAAAGAGGAAACGAAAAAGTCCTCAACGCGTCTGGTGCTTTCTCCTGGGGATAAAGTTGAGATCAGCGCGCTGCGCCCGCAAGACGCTTCTCAAGTCGCAAGCAAAAAATCCTCCCGAAAACGACGCTCCGTCTTTCGCAGAAGAAAAAGATCTTAAAAAATCACATAGGCACAACAAGAGATACGCGTGTGCACTAAACCGAGAAGCAAGCAGCAAATCACGCTATTTTTCTAGAGAATACTCACATTGAGCGTATCCGGCTCTTCATCACAGCTTGGCCTGAAAAGCGACGCTGAAAGGCAACAGCACGTATCCCCTAGATACTGGCTCTGGCCTTTCTACCGAACAGCAATACCTCATCTCATGAGCAGAGTTTGCAGACACTCGAGCACAGTCAGAGCCGCTTCACCTCGAGGACTGTCTTCTTTTGCTTTCCGCTACGGCGACCAAACAAGTATGCGAGCAGCAATCCAACAAGAGTGATTGTCACGCCAACACTCAATACAGAAAGCTTGGAACGTTCCGCAGTCCCTGTGATGGAATCTTGGATTTCCTGGATTTTCGCCTCAATATCCTCGCGGCGAATTTTCTGGTCTTCAGCCCCTATCGTCTGTGTCGCTTGTGGCACTTTCCGATCCTTTCGAGATACTCATTCCCAACACAGAGAGAATAATTCCCCCTACCAGCGCAGTAAGAATGTAGGGCAGCCAAGTAACTGACCCTTCAGGAAATACCCATACCTCTTCCTGCAGAAAGCGCAATAACCCAAATAAAACAAGGACAAAACCTATCCCGAGACACAGGCCACTAGCAACCGAGATGGCAAGAACACGCCCTAGTCCGCGAGCCGGTTCTAATGTCTCCTGTTTGACATAGTCAACAACAAGGTGTCGAAGCTCATCAAACAGCTCTCCTAGCGCCTTTTCTGAATCATTCGTGCCGAAAAAATGCTGCACAACCTTGGCCCTGCCAAAAACAAGCGTCACAATACAAACGCGCACTTGAGTCGCGTTAACGCGTCACAAGAGTAGCAGTCACGTTCCCGACAACCCAGAGATCATGCAACAAAGAGAATCGTAGCGCCGGCGGCACTGCGCTCAGGCCTTTCCACCATTCGGATAAAACCTGGAAAGACACACTATGTTGAGGGTTTTACGCTTTAGGCCAAAGCGCAGCAAGCTCAATCAGGTCCCTCTGCAAATTGTGCACGTGCAGACGAGAATTTACCTTATTGAAAAGAAACGCAAAGAAGAGAGGCTCGTCCTCTGTCTCGGTTCGCCCTACCAACGTCACTACATTATTGAGTGTACCGGTTTTCCCTATCACATCAGCATCTAGAGGCCATTTACGCAAGGTGCCATCTGTACCGCCTATAGAAAAAGAAGAAAACCAAACCGGACCAAGATTTGTTCTCGACATCGCATCCATTAAGTGCACAAAGACCTCGCACGAAACCCTGTTGTTGCGATGCAATCCTGAACCATCAAAAATGCGCACATCTTTCATATCCACGCCAAGCTGTGTCAGAGACTTTCGCATAGCCCTAACCCCACCTGCGGTTGTGGGATCACCTGCCTCACGTCCAAGATGCCGAACAAGTACTTCTGCGATGAAATTATCGCTCCACTTATTTAGATCCGCCAAAATAAGTGGCAGTGGGGGTGAATGAAGTTCCGCAAGTAAAGTAGCGTCTGCCGGAGTCTTTCCTATAGTTACCGCAACGTCTGGGATATCCAACAGGCGACCCAAAGTAGCAGCGGCACCTAAAGCCGGGTCGGCAACAGCTCCTGGAGGAATAGGATATCCTGGGGGAAAATGAGTTTTCGAACGATCTACTGCCAGGGCCGATACAAATGGGGCAACACCCTGACGTATATAACGCTGTTCCCATCCTTCGACAAGTAAGGTCCGATCGAAGAAAAAGGGATCGGCAACTATTCGTTGCACTCTTTGCACATTCCCTCGAAGTTCACGGCGCACTGTTGCAGCAAGACCGGTCAAAGGAGTGGCCAAACGATTTTTCCTGGCTGCTGCCCATTCTGGAGTTGCCAGCGTTGGATCTCCTCCGCCTTCCAGATACAAAACCCCTTGGGCGTCACGCCAGACTCGAGTCGTAAAAGTAGCAGACACCCCGAACTCTTGCAGTGCAGCCGCTGAGACAAAGAGTTTCATTGTTGAAGCTGGAATAAACCTCTCGTCATTCCCCGAAGAAAAAAGTATTCCAGCTCCCGAGGCCCCAATTGCAGCACAGCCCTCGCTATAGGCAGGATCCACGACACGAGATGCGATACGCCGGTCGAGTCCAATCCATGCCTCAACCCGTTCAGAGGTGTCGTCAAGACGAGAAAGCGCCAGAATAGGCGAAGAGGCAGGTGGGATCTTTTCTGGAGTCCCCGAAAAAACCGCTGGATCCTTTACAAAAAGGTTCGCTATTCCTGTAACAAGAAAAATTCCCGCAATTCCAGTACGAGCAAGTCGTGCCCTGCGTGACCACAAAACTTCTCCCGTCAAATACCTCGAGTTTCACGATACTTAGCATATCGAGCAAGATGCTCCAATGCTGTTACAGCCCGGTGCGAAGTCGAAAAACACGGCACACCACATGCGCGTAAACGCGCCGGCCCAGGATTATCCGGCTGCACTGCAGCAAGTTCTGTCGCAACAAGCACCGGTTTGTCGTACGCACTCATCAGATCTACCACAGCATCGGCATATCTCATATCTTGACGTTCATGATATTTGCAGATGCGCTCAAGTCCATTATCCGGATAAAACTTTCCTTCGCGGGCAAGATGGGCCTGATTCGATTGGATACCGAGTCCTAACAGGACCACCGCGTGCACTTCAGGGTGCGCGACAACAAGCTCAAGACATTCTGGCAAAGTGTCACGAGTTTCTCCTCCCGCAAGGTCTGCAGGATTGCTCCGGCTCCACCGCGAGGGAAGTTTGGCATCAAAACCTGCCATAATATCAGGAGGGATATCCATGAGCGAGAGGTCGCGGGAACGAGAAATCCGATCAGCAGTGAGGACTCCCCAACCACCCGCAGTCGTCAGGACAAACACATTTCGGCCTCTCGGCAATGGCAAAACCGAGAAGGCACTGGCAGTGTCGACTGCCTCTTCGACATCGGCAACACGAGAAATCCCCGCTTGGCGACACATTCCATGAAAAATACGATCATTCGACGCTAAAGAGCCAGTGTGACTCGCTGCAGCTTTCGCCCCACCTGAGGTCACTCCCCCTTTCAGAAGCACCAGTGGTTGCACGCGAGAGGCCTTTTTTGCGCGGTCAAAAAAGGTCCGGCCATCAGGAAGACCTTCCAGATAAGCAAGACTCACGGCAGTTTCCGGGTCTTGCGCAAAATACTCGAGATAATCGGCAACACCGAGCGCGGCACAATTCCCCGCAGAAATTCCCCGGCTAATCCCGATACCGGTACCTTCCACGAGATTCATAAAAGAAGAGACGAGATTCCCGGATTGACTCACTACACCAATATTTCCCGGCAAAGGCATAGGTGCGACGATCTGCGCGCAAAGTCCGACTGGCGGAGAAACCAATCCCTGCCCGTTCGGTCCAGCCAGCAAAATGCCCAATTCCTCGCATAGTTTCACAAGTTCGGCTTGCGCTTCCCGTCCCTCTGGACCGGCCTCACCATAACCCGCAGAAACCACAAAAGCTGCCTTCACCCCCTTGGCTGCGCAAGAACGCAAGATATCAGGATTCGCCGCTGCAGGAGTGCAAATAAAGGCCAGGTCCACGGCTCCATCAGGGATATCATCGACCGATTCCAGACATTTCTCACCAAGTAATTCCCCACTATCGCGCTTCACAAGAAACACTCGACCACAATAATCATGTCGCAAGATATTGTGCGCTGCGACAAAACCAAATTTGGCCGGATGGCTGTTCACCCCAATAACCGCTATTCCCTCTGGGGAAAAAAGGGCATTGAATCGTTCTGAGGAAGCAAGAATAGCAGCGGTTTTGTTCATGCTCGCACTTCCAAAAGAGCGTCAACAGCAATGGGAATGCCCTGAGAAATAATCAAGGGATTCACGTCCACTGACACAATCGATTCGTCTGCTTCCGCAAAGCTGCTCAATCCTAAAAGGATATCAACGAGTTTTTCTCGGTTTACAGGAGGTTCACCGCGAAAGTCTTCAAGCACAGCTTGCGTCTCAAGATCGTCAATCATTTCGATTGCGTCTTGCCGTGTCAGAGGCAAGAGACGAAAGGAGACATCCGCCAGAACTTCAGCGAAAATCCCGCCAAATCCAATCATGACACATTTGCCAAATTGAGGATCATCCACAACACCTGCGATTAGTTCGCGTGTACCAAACACCATTTCCCCAAGCAAAACGCCCGTTTCTCCGTCTTCCGGGCGTGCTTTGGCAAGTAGCTCTTCGGCTGCAACCCGCACCATTTCTGGAGTAGCAAGGCCCAGTCGTACCAGGCCACGCTCAGTTTTGTGAGCGATCCCTTCACCACACAGTTTTGCGACTACAGGGAAACCAAGCTCCCTGCCGGCCTCTTCTGCTTCAGAAGCCGAAAAGACGAGACGCTCCGACACAGATTGAATCCCATAAGACGCAAGTCGCCGTTTCGACTCAAACTCAGAAAGAAAACGCGTTGGTGCTCTCACGAACACTGCCCCCGTACTGTTTCCAATGCTGCCTCCAGTAGTGGCGAGTGACCAGGACGAAGAGCCGCTCATCCCAGAGAGGAAAACCGAAGAAGCACAAACACAGGCATTCCACTCTGACAGATCATGGACTGTTCGCCCAACTATGCAAAAAGTACTCAGAAGCGGGAGCCCAGAGCGAAGCTTGCGGAAGGAAATCTGGAGGAGATACTTGATAATCCCCCGCGCTTCCCTGCGGTCTCTTCGATATCTCTTCCCGCTTATGCGCTTTACAAAATTTTCTATATAAAAATATGCAGATATTCAATGCCAGGTATTGCCGCATCGAAAAACAAGAAAACAAGTTTTCCCCACATTCAGGCAACAAAAAATAGGCATGCGAGCCTAACCATTTATCTCCTCTGCTTCCCCCACTTTTTACACACAGACACATAAAAAACCTTACGAAGCAGTAATGTTTCGCAAGCTCACGAAGAAGAAGCAGGACGAGGAGTTTCACTCACAGGAATTTCTTGTTTCTTTTCTTTCTTCACATCAAACCAGCTCGTCTTCTCAAGTGGATAGAACAAGTTTACAAGAAACACGATAACGGGCAACGTCAAAACAAGCCAAAGGACGCGTTCAAGGAAAGTCGGCAAATCTTGGAAATTGGGCAAGAGTCCAGAAAAACGCACGACCCAATACACCATTGTGTACCCTATCATGTGCCAAATCAGGAGCGTAAGCGAACGATTTGCAAGCCAATCGACAACAGGAGCAACACGCTTGCGCATACTCCAATTTACAATAGGATCACGTGCCCAAACAATCAGGAACCAGGCCGAAAAGCTCCCCGACATCCACGCCATAGTCGGAGGAAACTGGTTTCCTCCCTCCCATGTATAACCGAAAACATTTCCTCCCCACACGCCAAAACGCACCATCACAAATGTCAACGCGGCAAAGCCGAGACCGAGAGGAAGAAGCTTTTTCCCAAGTCTTTGCACGTATCCATCTGCATAGAAAAAACCAAAATAAAAAACCAGTGTCCAGTACAACTGAACATGGAAAGAAAACAGAAAACCCACTACAGGATCAAAGCTGTCAGCTCCAATCTCAATCACCTGATCAAGGCGTTCTGAGTACCATAGGAAATCAAAAAAACCGAGGATAAAGAGAGTTCCTACTGGTATTGCCCAACGGAAACGAGAATCGTAAAGACGAGCAAGCAGGGGAGACAGTAAAGCAACCGGCAGAAAGACCTGCAAAAACCACAAAGGTCCCTGGGCGAGTCCCAGACAGTCCTCATGAAGCGGCATGACCCAAGTAAGGATTTTCTTTGTGGAGAAGTCTCCACACACACCATCAGGAACTGCTTTCCATAAGAAAATTTCAATCGGCACCAATATCGCGACAAACACATAGTAAGGGACCAAAACACGGAGCAAACGTTTACGCCAGAAGCCGACCAGAGGAACATTTCCTGTCTTACGCGACAGCGCACCCGAAGCCACAAAAAAGCATGTCACCCAGACAATCCCCCAAGAAAGCAAATCCAGACGCCAGCCCTTCCACCCCTGTGGTATTTGTGTCCCTGTCCCTTCTGCAGTTACTTCCACGACAAAAATGTGCACAAGGACCACACAGATCATGCTCAAACCACGCATGACCGTAACCAGGCGGTCCCTGCCTCCTCTCTGGAGAGGAAAAACCTGGGGAGAAGAGGTCGATGTGGCGAACACAAAAACACCCAGTCTAGAAAAACAGAAAAGAGGCGTCAGGATAAGCAAAAGCCCAGGAAATACGCCAAATCAAGAATTCGCCTCAGAAGAAGCAGGTTCCTCCCCACAACTCATACAGTTCATTCTCACTCTTCTTTACTCTGCAAAAACACGCCGACTCCTGCATCTCCGTTTCTACGTCTTCGGAGATCCCGATCCATAACATTTTCTTCCGTCTCTCTTGCTTTTCAACACAAACGGCCCCACCCCCTCACCTCTCTTCCCCGATAGGATCACCATATGGACGAAGAACCGTTCCTCGTCGGCCTCCGCCTTTCCGGACGACGTTGTGTTGTGCTCGGTGACAACCCGGCTGTCATCCGGCGCGTCCGCGATCTCCAGCGCACGGGCGCCGACCTCTGTGTCATCGTGAATGACCCCTCCACTGCCGCGGTCATAAAAGCAAGTGGGGTCCCTGTTGAACAACGCGAGTATCGAAAAGGCGACTTAAAAGATACCTTGCTGACAGTGATCTGTCTGACAAACGAAATTGATCTCCCTCTCCAAGAGGCAGCGGCGGAGCGCTGCCTCGTCTACATCCCCGATACTCCCCAAAAAAGCGACGTCATTCTCATGGCAATTGTGCGGCGCGATCCAGTGCAGATTGGCATCTCGACCGGAGGACGATCCCCTGCTGCAGCCCGACGCCTCATGGAACGTCTTGACGCCATGCTGACATCGACTTTGGGTCCCACCGTCGATGAGATGTCCCACGCCCGCACCCACTTCAAAACAGAGGGACAAAAATCACCGGCTATGGAGGAATCACCCAGGTCCGCCCCCTCGCCGACACCCTCCGACTTCCCGGCCTATGATACCTGGACAAAAGCGTTCGACGATGGCCTCGCTGCTGGAGATGAAGAGAAAGCCAGACACGCTGTACGGGCAGCACTCGGCTTTACTCCATGAGCTTCACCCTCGCCACACCTGCTCTTTTTGCGCCGGAATCCCAAGGAGCGAAAAGAATCGTATTAGAGGAAGGGCGCATTGCAGCTGTCCTCCCACCAGGCAGAGCAGATGAAAGCTGGCCTGGTCCCATTGTCCCGGGTTTTGTCGACCTGCAATGCAATGGAATCGACGATATATCCTTTGCAGATATAGGCCGAAAAGACTGGCAAACTGCCCGACACAAACTCTTGAGGACAGGAACAACAACTGTTCTTCCAACCATTGTCACTAGCACTGACCCAGCGCAAGCTCTCGCAGACTTTGCACCAGGGGGAACGCCCGACATGCCAGGTGCCCATCTCGAAGGCCCTGCACTGAACCCCCTGCGAGCAGGCGCCCATAAAAAAACTGACCTTCGCCCCTTGTCACTTGCCACA
>DEIU01000026.1:10335-39595 GCA_002352645.1 Acidimicrobiia bacterium UBA2766
CACAATGCTGCGTTCCCACGGCATTACCCCAGCAATTGGCCATTCAAACGCCACTCTGGAAGAAGCAGATGAAGCATTTCGGATGGGCGTGCGACTCGTCACTCACTTATGGAATGCGCTCCCTCCCCTTCACCATCGTGCACCTGGCATCGTTGGCGCCGCGCTGACTGACGCACGCGTGACCGTCTGTCTCATCTGCGACGGCATCCATGTTCATCCTCGTATTATTCAACTCACCATACAGGCAAAAGGACCGCACCGGGTCGCAGCAGTAAGTGACCTCGTCGCGCCAACTCGGCGCGCCGGCCTCGGAGAAATACGGCGTGTTGCAGGAGCAATCCGCACCCCAGAGGGCATCCTTGCAGGAAGTTGTACTACAATGGACGAAGTATTCCGTAGGCTGGTAAACTGGGGACATTCCATGGAAACTGCAGCAATGCTCACTGCAACCACTCCAGCCGCTGCACTTGGACTCTTCGACAGAGGGCGTATTGCCCCTGGTCTCCGTGCTGATCTCGTGGGTTTCACCACAGATCTCCACCTGGCTTGGACTCGCTGCACCGGCGAACATGCAACAGGTCCTGACCTCGCCTGACCTCGCCTGACCGATGAAAAGCCTGTCCTCCTCTGCGCAAAACACCACACAGACCGGACCTCAGACAAGACCTCAGACCGGAAACAGGTTTCTCTCTATCTTTCTAGAAAAAGGACTTCCCGCATCATGAACAAAAACCGTGCCCGTTTCAAACTTCGCACTATTGCGATGTTCGCCACTATTCTCTTCATTTTTGTTGCTTGCAAAGGCGAAAGCCGTCCCTCAACCGCACACGGTATCGACCATTATCAAGAGTGGTAAACAGCTCCATCATCACTGGATAGCAGTATCGGACCGGGATTCTTCTCGCACATTAAACACGTAGCGTCGTGATAGCCAGAAGCGACCAGCAAAAGTCGTCGCGATAGCCAGAACCTTCACAAGCAGAGCAAGGGCCAGGGCGAGATCTCCTCCGGCCACCGTGATTGCTGCCCAAAGTGCCACTTCAGTCACAAAAATGTTTCCTGCAGCCAAGACAAGGAAACCGGAGGCTTGCTTGCCCAGCGACTGATTGCCTTTTCCTTCAAACACCCATTGTTGTGTCAAGAAAAAGGCCACGATCAAACGTACTGTCATACTCACAGGATTCGCGACGAGCTCTGCTATTCCCAGCCCTACGAGGAGGGCAAAGAGAAAAAGGTCGAGCAGAAGCGCAAGGAGTCCGGTTATCGCGAATTGCAGCATTTCCCGGAACACGCCGACCAGCTTCTTGTGCCGCCATATTCGCCGCACAGTACCCAAAAAGCCTTCCTTTTCCGGCGCACGGGAAGAGACAGTGCAAGAAATTCTTCCTGTTCTTCTTGCTTCGAGACAGTCTTCAATGAAGCTTCCCCCATCGGGCACGCAACATGGCCCACCCGACTTTAGGGAGGTACTCTGGCAAACGAATAAAAGAGCGGCCATACTCGCGACGCCGATAGGAACAGGGAACTTCTTTCATACGGAAACCTTGCCGGATAAGACCTATTGTCAAGGCCTGCGCATAGTTGTAGTCATGCGGCAAAAAAACACGTTCCGCGGCTTCTCGTGTGAGGACACGTATGCCACTTTGTGCGTCTCGCACCCGGTTCCCAGAAAACAGGCTCACGAGCACACTGCCAAACCGGTTGCCAAGATTCCTCCACAAGGGCATTTTTTGTGGAGCACGCACATGAAAACGGTTACCTGTCACATAGTCGGCTTCACCAGTGAGAATGGGAGCCAGTAAATTCGCAAGATCCTCAGGAGCATATTCGTCGTCAGCGTCCATAAAAGCCACTGCAGCAGCGTCAAGAGCGCATGCATTGCGGAAAATGGCACCAACTGCAGCACCAAGCCCAGTCCGGTTATCAGCGACAGATACGACAATAGCTCCTGCGGCGCATGCCAGCGCGACCGTCTCATCACTCGACCCGTCATCTACGACAAGAACCGTGACAGGCAGAGAGAAGGAAGCAAGGGCCAGCGCCCGGCGCACAAGATTACCTACCGTACGTTCCTCGTTACGCGCCGGAAAACCCACGACAAGACCATGCCCTTCCGATTTTTTGAAAAACGCATAATCTGAGGAAACTGCATCTCCTCTCATCCCAGCAAAAAAGACAGAGGAAAGATCCTTCGACAAGAGAGAAACTTCTTGCTCAGCAAATGTGTCGCTCTTCCCACTCGAGAAAACCTCCTTTCCGCAAGCTATGCAGGTAATTGTTTCTCGCGAGTCCATCGCCTTGTGCGGAGGAAGGCAATGTGCAACAGCTGCACGCCCTACCATTTCCCCGAGGGTACCTGGAAGAGCCGGGTCCGGGTGACCCTCTGTAAACCCCTCCGGGAGCAACTTGCCACTATGAACATTTCTTCCTGACATTTCCCACCTCTCTTTCCACGACCCACTCGCCGCGCACTGCCTGTATTTCAACTGGTACAAAGCTGTTGCACTGCCTAGACCGAACTTGGAATCGGACCGGAGCACAGCCTGACGCCTGGTTTTTGCAGAGGAGGAGACTCATTGCAGCTCCCATTGCTTTTCTCGGAAAAAACGTGAGGAAAGTCCCAGCTCAATAGTTTTGGAGAACACATGGCGGCGCAGTACCCACCAGACAAAAAAGAGCAGAGTCAGCCAGCAAGCTGTCAACAGGTATGTCACTGGGGTAAAAAACCGATAAGACGGATAGATGCCACTTATCCGTAAAAAGGGTGTAATCGGCAGGAGGAATGGGTCACGAGCGGCACCAATTTGTTCGGTATCGAGGGCGACAACAAGAGAGACCCCAACCAGTGTTCCGTAAAATGCAAGCGCAAGCGCAAGCCTCGGCAAAACCGCAAAAACCAGCGCCAGTGCCGGCAGAAAAAGGGGAAGCACTGCAACTACCTGGCGGCCAGGAAACCAATAGCCGCGCATGGTCAGCGCAAGCCATGTCGCGGTCCCCCATTGCACAAGTACAAGCACGGCAAGAGGCCACCATTTTGCGCGAGTCTCGCGGCGTTCCCATAGAAGGGCCAAAGCCGGTGGAGCCACCAGCCAGAGCGGCGCATAACGTGCAAGGCCAAAGCGCCGATCGAACAGCAAGCCATAGAGACGGTACGTTCGCTGCCATCCACCAGCATTATCACTCACCACCGCCACAGTGGAATCGTCATAGTAAAGACGATTCACGCTATACGGAGTGACACCACCGTACATATCCAGAAAAAGCCAGATTTCATGCGCTGCCCCCACTGCCGTGACAGCACAAAGTACAAATATAGCTGGCAGGTTGTGTCGCTGCCGCCACAATGCAATCAACCCAATCGCCAGGCAAAGAGGCAAATATTTCGCACCAAACCATGACAATGCCAGGATCGCGAGCCCAATATATGCAGCGGCTACTACAGGCCGACGCTCGTCATAATCACTTGTCCAAAGAAAGGCAAGGAGAAGCAGAATCCCACCAGCGGGCAATTCTGGATACACCTGCGTAGAATAAATCCAAAGTGGTGCAGAAAAAGCAACAGCAAGCGCAGCAGCAGGTGCAGCCCACACTGGCCGGGAAACAAAACGCTGCGCAAGCAGCCCCGCGCCAGTCAGGATGGTTGCCGCCAACAAGGCCAATTCAATCCGGGCCCCCACCCACCCCGCACTGGGCTTCACCCACTCGGCCAAAACATATCCGGGAATCAGAAGAACAGAGAGACCTGGGCTATGAGGTGTATAACGCTTGCCATCCGGACGGGGTTCGTCTTGCCGGTAAAGAGTGTCGTAGTGATAGGGAGCATAGTCACGTTCAGTAATCTCATCAGCGAGATTAAGATCCCGATCACTGACCAGCGACTCCGTCATAAGAAGATAGTGAGGTTCATCGGCAGTGAGGCGATTTGATGCCCCCCAAACGGGAACTGCAGCGAAAAACGCCGGCACAAGAAGACACCAGATCACTCCCCACATTCTTCGAGAACCAGAGAGAACAGAAAAAGCCCTATCGATCTTCGGAAAAAAAGAGAGACCACAGCCAGTACGCAACTGCACCCTCTTCACACTTCCCACAATAGGAGAGCTGTTCGATTGCACAAACGACGCAATAGCGGAGCGAGATCTCTCCTCTTGAAAATGCATCCGCGATCCTCCAAAAGAAGCTGTGCATAAAGACAGGCTTCGCAATGCACGAAAACAGCCGCTACAGGAAACACGATGCGAAACAACTCAAAGGAAATTCAGACGACAGTGATGTCTGTATACATGCTATTTTTGAAATGGTCTTCAACTGTGCCATCTGGCTCAGTTTCTATGATAAAACATGCCAAGCGGTAATCGCCTGGGGTCAGGGTGACGGCCAGACCTCCAGTCATGCCAAAAGGAATGTTCTCTTGTTCCCCCATATTGATCTCTTCGGTTTCAGCACCGGCGGGCACAAGAACCAGCTCATGGCGTTTTGCTCCGGCATTCTGAATATCAAAATACACTTTACCCGCAGGAATCTCGTCTACTTGTACCGAGACAACCCATTCGGTAGCGATCACGGGAATCACAACATCGGCTTCCTCTTTTGAAAATGCCGGTGTGTCAGGTTCCATCCCCATGCCAGATACGGAAGAAGAGCCAGAACCAGAAGAGCCAGATACGGAAGAAGAGTCCGTTTCCTCTCCGATCTCCGACACGCTTCCCGAGTCATCGTCAGCATCATCAGAACATGCTGATACACCAGCAACTACTATAAGCGCTGCAATGCCATGGGAGACATATCTTCTCCAGTTACCCGAACCTTGCCCAATACGCATTTGCCCACCCCATAAGGAAATAGAAAAGGAAACCTTCATATAAAATTACGATCTAAACAATATGGCAATTAGGTTACACAAGAATATATTCCGTGTCACCCTTAGAAAAATATTTCGCAAAACAAGCAAATTCGTATCTCCAGAAAAAATATTCCGCACATTAGTAGAACACCTCGCGAGAACGTCCCTCAATACATCCCCACTTCCTCTCGCGCGCTGTCCCACCTGCACGCCCCATCTCCCCTCACACGACATTCACTCCACTCAGTCCAGAATTCTGTCTCATGCCTAAAACATGAAATACACACAGAACTCCGCAGCAGGACATCCATCCAACTCCGCCATATCCTTATACAACACACACAATGAAAAAATTGTTTGGTGCCCTCGCGACCTCGGTTCGTCTGCGAGTTTTTCCCGCTCGAAAAAAAGCGCCCGGCAAGCATCCCCAGCTACATTGATCACTTCAACACCATCCCCCCAATACAAAAAGCCCGGTGACCTCTTACCTGGCCCTCTTCCCAAACCGCAGGACACCACATGTTCCAAGAAGAGAGTTCGCGCTCATTGCGCGCTCTGATAGAAAATGAAGATATTCCAGGGATACTGCGAGAAATCGACATTCTGTGCAGCGAAGAAGAGTGGAAAAAACTGCAAGACCTTTCCCGTTTCTGCCGTGAAGCAGCAGAACGAGGCCGGTCTACATGGTCCACGGCCGTCTATACCGAATATCGCACAGCGCTCGAAGCACCTGCCGAGTATGCCGTGACAGTACTCACTCCAGGTGCAGGCAAGTGGTCATTTGGCCCCTTCAGCGAGGTCATTGCACAGTCCCACTCTTGGGAAAGCCTGGCCGATTATCTTCCAGGTGCCCATATCGCTGCCAGCGTCGCACAAGAACGTGTCCTCCGGGGTGAAAATCTCGCAGACGACGTACGCACTGCGCCAGAAATATTCGAATTGCCACTCTTTTTAGCACCACAAGAAGAGGAACAATTCCTTCCTCGCTACCATGCAGAAGGCATCGATATTCCCGACCTTCCCCTCATCGTACCGGAGGAAAACGTCACAAAACTTCTTCATACAAAAAAACAGACCAAACGCATTGTTCTCCCACGTATCGAACGAGCCTGGCGAGACATTGCTGAAGTCTGGGTCACTGAATCCAATGGTATTTGCGTTTCTGCCACTGTACAAAACACTGATATTCAACAAGCTCTCGCACATATCACTAGTGAAGTCCAAATCGCTCCCATTTCTCCTTCTCAAGTGATATCCCGTCTTACTTGGCTTGCAAGTAGTGGCGGGGCACACGGACACCGCCGCGGCGGTGCAAATGGTCGTTTTATGGCATGGTGGAGCATCTCAGAAATCGGAGGTTTGGAATGGCCACCTCAGGCCGATTTTCTCCAGAAAGCAAACAGGCTCTCCTGGTATTGTTGGGTGCCGTTTCCACAACCACATGGTTGGTGTTTCGGCTTGGGAGTAGAGCATCCGGACGAGAAATGGGCAACGGCGCTTCTTGTCACTGATACTGCAACCGAAACTCCGCCCCTTTCTCCTGTTTCCAGCTGACTTGACACATAATTTTTTTCCCGCTCGATCTTTCCCCCTATCTCTTCCCCAGGTCTCGTTCACCATGACCAAGAAGCCATCCATACGATCTCTCAAACACAAGGCATGACCACAATGCGCCCGTCTTCACACTGTAGTGAGAAGAAAAACAACCCAGCGGCACACGATACTCCCTCAGAAAACAGCCCTTCACCAGAGGAAAAAACCGCGACATCTGCCGAGGAAAAATCCTCTCCCTCCCACATTTCCACCTCTGTCGCAGATGACGATCCCGAAGACGACGAGGAATTTCCCTCGATACTGCAACCGGTCGCTTGCGACTTAATCGACGGGCTCGACGCAGAAATCGATGCCGTCATCGACCAGGGACGCACACGAACAATCCGCTTCTCCAGTGGGAAACTCCTGCGAGAACGCGGCGGAATCTCAACCTACCGCCTACAGCTCACAAGAACAGCACCACGTCTAGAGCCCGGTCGGCTCTCTTTCAACACAGGAGGCCGTTACCTTTCTGCCGAGCTACTCGACGCACGCGACCGAGAAATGACCGTGGCAGTCCAGCGTTTTCTCGGAAAAAAAATCGGCGGAGGCAGCGTCGAAATCGACTCAACCGCAGTGCTCGAAGCCACTCGAGACCGGATTGAAGCAGCACTTTCCGGTGAAACCATCCTGTATACCGACGCTATTACACGACTCTTCCTTCCCTCTTTCCCCTCCTCCTCACAAAGCCAAACATTGCCTTATGAGGAATTCTCGAAAGACAAAATCACGGGAGAAAAAGAAACAAAAGAAGAAGGAAAAAACACGTCAGACCAAGGCCTGACACACCCGCATCTCGGCGACTATCACCTCGACGACTATCAGTGGAAAGCCATTACCGCCGCGCAAGCCGACGAGCTTGTGTTTGTTTGGGGACCACCGGGAACAGGAAAAACTCGCACCCTCGGTGCCCTGTCGGCTCTTCTTGTGAATGCAGGCAAACGTGTCCTTGTGACTGCGCACGCCCATGTCGCAGTTGACATGGCGATTCTCGCAGCCCTTGCAGCAGGTGCCCGCCCTGTCCACCGGCTCGGCCCACCCCAGCTCGCAGAAGTCCCTGACCATGTGGTGATCGATACTTTCGACACAGATCAGCAGGCACTGCTATTCGGGGACGAAACAGATGGCAGCTTACTCGCTGCCACACTCGCCAAAATAGCCATGAGCCATGAGCTCGCAGCACACCCCTTCGACTATATCCTTATCGACGAAGCCTCCATGGCACCCCTACCCCAAGTATTCATCACTGCAGGCATGGGCGAGAGAACGGTTATTTTCGGCGACGCCCGTCAACTGCCTCCGGTCGTCACTACCCGCGACGAAAACGCCAGAAAGTTACTGGCGAGAGACATTTTTTCTGTGAGCGGCATCACAGAAGCCACAGGAACAGATCCACGCGTACACTTATTGCGTCAACAATATCGCGCACATCCTGCAATCGCCGCAGTTACCAATCAGCTGTCCTATAAAGGGCAACTATTGTCAGCGCCTTCCACCGAAACACGACCGCCGGGATTCGCTGCATATGATCCGGTACCTGACCAGCCTGTCGTTGTTGTCGATACTTCCGCTTTCCGCCCGGTTATGCTCAAACCGGCAACTTCACGTTGCAACCCACTCAGTGCCGTGATTGCCGCAGATATTGCGACAGCAGCAGCCCAAGAAACGAAACAGCGGAGAAACAGCGGAGAACGACAGATCGGCATCGCGACCCCTTACGCAGAACAATCACGTCTCATTCGTCTCCTCCTTGAAGAATCAGGCATGGACGACCGGGTAGACGTGGCGACAGTGCATCGCTTTCAAGGCGGTGAACGCGAAATGATGATCGTGGATCTGTGCGACAGTCGCCCTTTACGCGTCCCTCCTTTTCTACAGGACGAAGACGGGCGCCGCCTGCTCAATGTGGCAATCAGTCGAGCTCGCGAAAAACTTGTGCTCGTCGCAGATCCATCTTGGCTCTGCTCGGGGCCACCCGCAGAAGTGATTCAACTCGCAGCAGCCTACGGGCAGGTTGTAAAGGCAGACATGCCAGACACACTCGACTCGGGCAACAGTCCAAAAACTCCGCCACGTACATGGTTGAGTATTTCCGAATTCTTGGAAGACGTTACCGTAAAAATATCGACAGCATCTGACATTATTTTGATAACAGCACCCCATTTTAGAGCAGAGAGTTTGGTGAAAACTCTGGCGCAAGCAGTAGATCGAGTTGATCGCTGCGCACTCGTCACAGACCCCCGCACTTCCCCTGAAATTTTGCAATACCTCGAAGAAGCCAACGTAGAAATCGAGGTGCGCCCACGTGTGCTTGAACGGCTTGTTATCGTAGACGATATTGTGTACACCGGAAACACCGCCACTCCCGCTGCACGGGCCGGAAAAGCATTACTCCGACTAGAGTCCCCAGGACTCGCTCAGCGACTGAGCGCCGTCCTCCACACCAGCTACGCCCCACGTGCAAATATCTGACAATATGTCATGACAAGGGGGAAGATTCGAGAAAAAAACACAGGTAATATTTCTCACAAAATTCCCTCTTTTCGCTCTTCGTAAGCATTTTTCTGGGTTTCTTCCCTAGAGGATCACTTGACTTTCTTTTTCAAATATGTTGAGTTGGAACCATAGAATGGTCGATTGACCAAGCCAGGGAGTTCTCCGATATGCCCACAAAGCTCAACTATTCCTTTGACGAGCTCATGGCAGAACGCTACTTTACCAAGCGTGTCACCAGAGCAAAAAACATGTACCACGGCGGCCTAGATGCTGATGGCAAATGGATCCCACCACGATCCTTGCACCGCATCGACGCCATTAATGCCTGGACAGGACGTCTCACCGACGAAGGTCACCCCTCAAAGGTGCTCTTCCTCGAAGATTTACCGGACACCTTTTTTCCCAATGCTCCGCAAGCCAAACACCTCCTTCGCAATGGGGCAACAGGTGCCATGTCCGGCATCCTCACCCTCATCGGAGTGGTTGAAGGTTTCGGAAATGTGGGCTTGAAAATGTTCCCACGAGACCCACTCCAACCCATGTTTGTAGAGGATCTTGACGGGACCTGCATGGCCCACCTCGACCCTCTCTTCGCTGCACATGGCCATGACGAAGCAGGGTCTGACTACAAAGGCTTCCACGAATGCGGCCACGACGAAATGTGGTACAACATTCGCGACGCAGCGCTCGACAACCCACCTGTGCCCGACGACGTCTTCAAAGGGATTCCTTTCTCCCCACCCCCAGGTTACGCAGGACAAGCCACACCCTCGGGAGACGCGAAAAACAAGAACGCCTTTGCGGGACCACTCGCCGAAGGCATTCCACCGAGTCTCGACATGCTCGTACAAGCAATGATGAGCCTTCTCGCCATTGAACTTATCGCCTACACCACCTTCAACTGGGCCTCCGACGTGCTCAGTGACTCGACATGCAGTAAAGACCCAGAATTTGCTGCTCGTAGTGTGGGGTACATCGCAGACGACGAGACAATCCACGTGAGCTACCTGCAATGTGCTCTCTCTGAGATGCGCTGCCGCACAGTCATCGGGGAAAACGGCCAAAAACTCTCTGGTCAGATCATCATCGACGAGGCAGTGGAACGCGCCCGCGCGAACCAGAGCGGTCTCCGCATTGACCGAGTCATGAAGTACCGGATGAAAGAAATCGAGCAAGAACTCGCAGCGCACGCTGACGGCGACAAGCTCCTCGAAGAGTTCAGGGCACTTGGCCCCATGCCAGAAATGGCCGCCTGAGCGTCTCACGAACAACAAGTTACAGACTCCGCCGCGTCACTCATAAGGACGACCACACGGGCGACAAAGAACGAGTAGAACGGGACGAGGGTCCCAGATGAATTCATCTGGGACCCTCGTCCCGTTCTCTGACCTAATACACACCACCAGGACAGGTCCTGGGTCCCAGGCGGCGTTTTCTCGATACCGCTGCCCCGTTCTCCCGGTACCCCGGTACTAGCGCACAACATCGTCTCCCAGTCCCCCACCTGAACCCTCACCGGCAACCGACCCCGAAACCCGGCAACCCACCCCACACACCCAAAACCCATGGGTGCACCACCCGCAACCAACCACCGAAACTGCACCCACGCCCAACCAGCACAAACAACCCAAGCCCACAACCCGGCAACCCACCCCACACACCCAAAACCCATGGGTGCACCACCCGCAACCAACTCCTGGCAACCGCGAGGAACATGCAATCTCACACACGGGAGAAGAACCGAAAAAAGAAAATACTCCTCAGCAATCAGGGTCAATCGTCCTGAAAAGAAAAGGGCCTTTTCCCATTTTCCACCAAACACAAAAATGGTCAACTGACCAAACAAGAAAAAGGTCAAACGGACGAAAACGTCCCGTTCTGAGGGGACCTTCAATGACAGCCAAACTGAATTACACCCGAGAAGAAATTTTCGCGGAGTACCAATTCGCGTCACATGTCAAAATCGGGGACTATCTTTTCCACGGGGGACTCGACGCGGAAGGTAACTATCTTTCGCCCCGTTCTCTACATCGCATACCTGCCATCAAAGCTTGGACCCAACGCCTTAAGGACGCGGGCCACACGACGACCGTTTTCACCGCCGACGACCTCCCCATGACTTTCTTTCCGAACACGGAACAGTCGAAGCTGCTGCTCCACCACGGATGCAAAGACGCAATGGCTCGTACGCTCACGATGGTCGGCACAATCGAAGGATACGGCAACGCCGGCATAGCACTCTTCCCGCAAGAGGACCTGCAAAAATACTTTGTCGAAGACATCGAGGGCACTTGCCTTGCCCATCTGCAGTATCTCTTGCCCGCGCACGGGCACGACGAAGCATTTTCTGATTACAAGGGTTACAAAGAATCCGGTCACGAAGAAATGTGGTGGGTTATTCGGGATGTCTGTTTGGATTATCCAGAGATCACAGACGACATGTTTGAAGACCTGCCGATTCCTCCTCCCCCGGGTTACCAGGGAAGAGCGAAAGCAGCACCTGATGCCCTCAATATTGCCGAGGCCATACCTTTGGCCATGACCCCAGGCGTACCACCTGTTTTGGAGTTCATGGTAACTGGACTCACAAGCCTCTTGGCGATCGAATTTGCTGCGGCATCCACCTTCAAATGGGCAAAAGAGGTACTCGGCGACCCTGAGTGCAGCAGTGACCCAGAATTTGCCGTGAAATGGGTCAACGCCATCAGCGCCGATGAAACCATTCATGTGACATCGCTGCAATGCGCCTTGTCTGAACTCAGCACTCTCACGATCCTGGGCACAGAGGGGCAACACATCCCCGGCAAACCGGTCTTGGAGGCCGCTGTGAAACGAACGATCGCTTCACAGCAAGGAGATCGCTTTGACCGGGTCCTGGCGCACCGGATGAAGTACATCAAACGGGAACTCGACGCCCGCCCCGATGGAGAAAAAATCCTCGCCGAATTCGCGGAACTCGGCCCGGTTCCCGAGTTTGTCGCGTGACCTTTGTTTGTCGCGTGACCTTTCGATGACCGAGAAAGTCAGCTGAAGAAACAACGCTCGGCTCCTCACGCGACATCGCAGCAAACAGCGTAAAAGTCGGCAGAGATGATTGGGATAAACAGGCCAAGGCATCTCTGCCGCGCTCATCTACGTCTCGAAATACATCCGCCTGGGTAAAGACTCCAGCAGGAAGCGGAGAGCACGCATGCGCTTTCCTCGTGGTAGCGCGCCATTTTCTCTCCTGCCATCTCTTCCAACAAAAACACCTGAACCGAAAGAACCTGGTATGAAATTCGGCATTTTCTATGAACACCAGTTGCCACGTCCCTGGGCAGAGGGACGCGAAGAAGAGCTCTTCCAGGAAGCCCTCGACCAGGTTGAGCTGGCCGATAAATTGGGTATCCATCACGCGTGGGAAGTGGAGCACCATTTTCTCGAAGAATATTCTCATTCTTCTTGTCCGGAGGTCTTCCTCGCAGCTTGCTCTCAACGTACAAAAAACATCCGCCTCGGTCATGGCATTGTGTTGATGTGCCCGAACTACAACCACCCGGCACGGATAGCAGAACGCATTGCCACGCTCGATCTTGTCTCTCAAGGTAGGGTCGAATTCGGCACAGGCGAATCTTCTGCCCGTCTTGAGCTCGAGGGTTTCCGCATTCCCGTCGAAGAGAAGCGGGACCAATGGAAAGAAGCTCTCGAGCAGACGTGCAACATGATGGCGATGGACCCATACCCGGGCTATCAGGGCAAGTATTTCTCAATGCCTTGCCGTAATATCGTTCCGAAACCAGTGCAAAAACCTCACCCACCTGTTTGGGTGGCCTGTTCAAACCGCCGCACTATTCATCTGGCCGCACAGCTCGGCATCGGCGCACTCACTTTTGCTTTTATCACACCGGATGAAGCGAAACGCTGGGTTGATGACTATTACACCACGCTCGAATCATGCATGCCGATCGGCCATGCAGTGAACCCGAACATCGCTATGGTCACGGGATTTTCTTGTCATGAAGACCGCGACGAGGCCATTCGGCGCGGCGCAGACGGGTTCCGTTTCTTCAATTTCGCTCTTGCTCATCACTACATTAACGGCGAACACAAAGTCGGCCGTACCAGCATTTGGAACAATTACCGGGAATGGGCAGACACCCAAGACGATGCAATCGCCCCTCCGGGAGTGGGAACTCCTGACGAACTACGCGAGCATCTGCAGGGATTTCAAGACGCTGGAGTCGACCAAGTGGTCTTTATCCAGCAGGGAGCAAAAAACAAACACGAACACATCTGTGACTCTCTTGAACTCTTCGCAGAAAAAGTCATGCCCGAGTTTGTGGAAAACGAAACCGAACGCCAGGCAAAAAAAGACGAGCGGCTTGCTCCCATGGTCGAAAAAGCTATGGGCCGCAAAGAGTGGATGACGGAACTCAGCGAGCAGGAAATCCCGACACTGCATGCCCTCGGGCGAGAAATTGTGGACACCGGAGACAAAAAGTCATAACGCTCCCCCCGACATGTCCCTGAGAGAAGACAGCCCAGTCGCTGTCTTCCCGGCAAAAAAACGCTCGATCAGCACTTACACAAGAAATATTCACACGACGGGGTCGTGACGAGAAAGACATAATAAACCACCCCGTCCCTCCAAGACTTCACTGTCAAGAAGGCACGTGATCGCTTCTTCTATTGCTTCTTTCCCTGTGTCGGTCTTCCCAACGGAGAAGAGCACCGGGAAGGGCCACTTCGAGGGTTTCCAGGCATACAAAAGCTGGATTCTCTGCACGACTTCTTCCTCTGTAAGCAAGCGGGATTCCGTGACAATATGGCGTACAGCCGCAGCAATCTCCTCCAACGCCACATGCTGAGGAGCACGCCAGCTTCCAAGGTTCTTCCCCGGCAAACGCACTCGTACCTGCGAAGTCCGAGAAGAACGCAGAAACCCGGCTCGATCACGCGCGAGACGACCCTCCGCAACAAGAGCGTCAAGGACTTCTTGTACAGCCATCACCAAAAACGGGGGAACAGCATCTGAAAGCGGATGTCCTCCGTGTGGCAAAGCCGACGCCACACGGGCACGCGCTTGCGATTCATGCACAGGCTCTTCTTTTCCTACTACACGTAACAAAGCACGAGGAACATCTGACTGCACAAAAGACCGCGCGTGGGTTCTCGAAAAAGACCCGGCAGAAGAACCCGCAGCCGGCGGAGAAAAGAGCCCTTTCAGGGAAGCCAGAAAATAGGTCTCCGCCCAGACCGGCAAAGGCCTCTCCTCCAAGAAGCGCTGCTCTGGGGTGACCGAATCGCCAGAGAGCCGAGAATGTACGCCCCGCCCAAGAGAGGGCGATGCGGGCGACGCAGACGGGGCAGCAGCCCGCGCGGCAGCCCGAACACTTCGCGCATGGGTCACAGACTGAAAAAGCGCTTTCGTTTCTTGCGCGGGCGACAAATACCAACCAAGCCGCCAAATACGATGTACTTGCCAGCCCCGTCGGTCAAGAAAGTCTGAACGCATCCGGAATACTTGGCGAACACTCCCCTGCACCCGGATGCTGTCTATCAGGACAGCAAGCAAGAATCTGCCGCGCTCTTCTGGGTCGCGCACAACCAGATCCGCAGGAAAAGGGGGACTTCCTACACCGGTAACGGTCTCAAACCCCCAAGAACGCAAGAGGATCGACACATGGCGGAGGAGAGGGTCCTGGTTCTCGTCTGCGATGACCCCCGCCGCTGACTTGCCCCTCACTCTGACTGGTTTTGCATGCAATGTGGGAAGAGAAGCCATTGGGACTGCAGACATGGGACTGAACGATTGTTCTGAAAGAACACCCACATCCAAATTCTTGGAACTATCCGGCAAAGCACCCGGCGAAACAAGGGGTGGCTGCGAAAAATCATGCTTCCACCGGGTTTCCCCCGAAGCGCTCTCCCGGTAACGCACAGTTAGAGGAAATGCCCCAAAAGCCCGGGAATGTGCCTCGAAAACGGAAAGGTCACCAAAAAGAAATCCCGCTCTCTCAAGACTCTTCACAGTTCCAGCAGGAACCGTCTCTTTTTCTCTCCCCATTTGCTCCTCAGACAGCGTTTTGCCATCTGCTCGCACCCCAGGTTCCGTTCGCACAGTGGCATTTTCCTGAGTCGAAGCTGTCGCCTCCACTGCCAAAGCAGAAAGAGCATCGTCTTGATGCTCCAGAGAAAAAGACCTGTCAGTAATCTTTCTTTTCGCACCCGTCCCCGGCCTCGCACCCTGCACTGCACCCGTGCCCGTGCCCGTGCCCGTGCCCACAACCGGCCTCAGACCCAGCACATCTGTCTTTTGGGAAGGTGTTCCAGCCACAATCACTTGTGTTCCACGCCGAATCGCCGGAACTGCATCCAAAACCGAAAGTTCCCCATCGACAAGCACCAAATCGAAGTGCAAATCTGACGGAAGGTGACGAAAAACTGCCGCAGGTGTCGCAAGCATCACAGGAGTCACGGCAGCAAAAAGAGGCGCTGTTTTCCGAATAAGCATCTCTACAGGCATCTGTCGCCGCCGCATGCCCGCCTGGCGACGGACCATGTCAACAAGTCCTTCTTTTCCCTCAAGTCGACACTGACGCGTCTCCTGAATATGTTCCACTGCCAAAAGGGAAAGACCGCGGTCAAGTCGGGCAAACTCATCAACAGCAAGGCCAAAGTCGCCGTCAAGGAAAATCCGCAAACGCTGATCGGTCTCGATCGCATGTTGCAGCCAGCTTGTAAGCAGTGCCCATTCCACCGCAGAAGGGACTTGAGGTCCGGGCACAAGCGATGCTGTGCAGGCTCGCACGACGACTCCCCACCCAGCATCTTCCAACTCTGCACGAGCGCGCATATGGGCTACCCAATTGGGAATATCAGAAAGGGTGCGCTGCAATTTGTCGAGAAAAAGGGCCGATTCTTCATAGGAGGCATCAAGATATTCTGCCCAGGCCACATGTCTCTGGGGGCGCACACATTGCAGGAGAGCTTTGCGGTCTCGTTGCCAGTTCGCGAAGGCAGTACGCATATTGCAGGGAGAAAGGGAAACATTTCTCAAGGCACGCGCCGTGTCGAGGCTGACTGGCCCACCAAGAAGGCGCCGAATGCGTATCGTCCAGTGCAATGCGAAAGAAACTTTTTTCCAGTCCGTGGAGACACCCTTCCAGGCCGGACCAAACAGAGAACGGTACCTTTTCGCGTACGTAGAAAAATGCGAACGAATAGTCGATGCATCATTGCAACGGCGCAAAATATCGGTCGCTTCAGCGAGGGAAACTGAACGCTGCAGGCGACGGGCCAGACCTCCCGTGATAGCTTCAAGTGTTTCAAGGGCAGGCAGCACAGCCTCGCACCAGCTTACGACACGGTCAAGAGGAGCATCCCGCAGCGCAGGGAGGTGGGGACCAAGCACAACGCGTCCCGCTTCGAGCCAGTCGTCGATTCTTCCCACAAGAAGCAGCGCTCCGTTTTCTGGAGCTTCATCAACTGACTCGAGACACCAGAGCAGGGCGCGAGCCTGCTCTGGTGTCTTCCCCAGGGCGAAAGCCCGTTCTACGGTTTCTACACAACGCCGCAATAAATCGAGATCAGGCTGGGTATCACATGATGTTTGTGCGGCACCTGATGTCGGGACAGCAACCGCAGTCAGTTTCCCAAGAGGAGAGTTTGCAAAGACCTCCCTCGACCGTGCGGCAACCTCTTCGGCTTGTAATGCCTGCGCAAGCACCGCCGTCAGACTGGCAGACGAGGTCCGCTCACTCGTATATGCATGCAAAGTTTTTCTTGCTCGCCGCCAAGTAGGGGAAAACACACGAAAAAATCCGGGAGTAGCCAGGGTAGACGCCAGCTCGGGCAAGTCGAGTGCAAAAACGTCCGGGGTAAAAACCCGAAGGACCTCCATGCGCGCTCGTTCCTCTTGATAGCCCAAGTTGGTGAGTGCCACGAGGTCAGCACGAAGACGGGGCAGCTCTTCGTGTTCGAGCCAAGCGGAGGGAATCGCCGGCACTTGGGCTCTGCAAAACAGGGCAATCTCATGGGCACGGTCAGCAGAAAGAGCAACCTGGCCAAGTCCTAGGCATTCGGCGAGCTCTTGTGCGTCACCCGAGAGTTTCCGCAGCAGGGGCACAGATTCGGAAATGAACTCGACAAGGCGGCGCAGCCGGCTATCAGTGTGTGCAACCGGGAGTTGCCAGGGAAATTCGGACTCGGCAAGGATTCTGTTTGCCACACGCAGACGCTGCGCAAAAGCGGGATCAAAGGCTTTCCAATGGTCACCGCACACATCAGCAAGCGACACGCAGAGTTCGCGGTAGCGATCGCTCTCTTGGGAGAGAGTGCCAAGGGCATCTTCTATATCGTCAAGGTCTTCTGCTGTGTACCAGTCGAGCGGAGGCCCAAAGTCAGGGCGTTCTTCCAGGTGGTCCAGCAGTGAGAGAAAACGCTCTGTCTCTGCGATGTTCACACACGGGCTCACTCCTGTAGTAACGCCGGCATCTACACATGCCTTTTGCAAAGCCTGGTGGCTGGATTGGGCAGCAGAAAGGGCCGCTTGACATACAGTGTGAGCGGGTTCTTTTTCGTCACGGATATCGGCGGGAACTTGTGTGCAAAGCGCATCGTCCAGATCCTGCCAGAAGAAAGGCTCCCCTTCTTCTCTACACATCCAGGTTGCACTCAAACGGCTCGCTGCGTCGAGCACACGCGACCGCAGCACAGCATCAATCGGAAGCGGAGGGGGCATGAAAACCGACAGAAACTTCTCAGGAAGTTCTTCTCGGAAAACAATGATACGGTCCATGGCATCGATAAGCGACATGCCCAGCGACGCACGCGTCTCTCGCAAAGCGGTCTGCAAATGGCGGAACTCACCCCGGCGACGACAAAGCTCATCAATATTACAGTCGTCAGGATCCGCGTCATTTCCCGGAGAATTGTCGGCATTCCTGGAAGGTGATGCTTCTTTGGAACCCTCGGCCCACATGCGGAGAAGCGCGTCAAGGTGCCGGGCAGCACCGCGGCGTGATGCGCTGTCCCCATTAAGGGGAAAAAGCAGATGCTCCAGGCAAGCAGTACGAAAATACTGCGCGAAGCAGTCAAGCGCCGGCAGGTCTTGGGAAACAACAAGCACTGTTTTTCCCGACGCTGCTGCGCTCCCTGCAATATTCGCAAGGGTTCGTATTTTTCCCGTGCCTGCGACACCGGCAACTGCAAAAGACCAACCGCGGTCTGCCGCAACGAGGCAACGGAGCTGATCGTCACTGGCATCAAACACCGCCGAAAGAGTTTCCGGCGTATCGACGAGTTCAAGCAGGCTGTCCTTGCTGTCTTTCCCGTCCCCGCCGTCCTTGTCGCCACTTCCAGAGTCATCTGCACTGGACTCTGTCTCAGTGGACGTCGCACGCGAGACAGAAGAAAGCAGCGTATCGTCTTGCTCTTTCCCATTCGGAAATCGCGGAGAAAGTTCTTGACGCAGTCCGTTTGCTTCCTCGTAGGCAACCATTGCCCACTGGCGGACAACAGAGGAGGTCACACACTCTGCCTCACTCTCCGCAAGTTCTGTGTACATCCAGGCTGAATCCAAGGAGAAAAGCTGGAACCGCGCAAGCGGAAGCAGTTGCCACGAGGGGAAACGCGTAAGGAGACGTCCCAAGTTCTCCATGAAATACCGGTATGCCTCATAGTCGAGATCATCCACCAAAGACGGCAGTTCCACGCCGAACCGATGGTGTAGAAAAAAACGCAAAAGCGGATTGACGACTGGTTCGCCCCGCCCGCGACATACCCGAAAAGCATCTTCAGGAGAGGCGCGAGATAATTCCACGGGCAAAAAGAGCAAGGGACTCGTCCACCGTTCCTGCAGGTCATCCTGGTTCTCTCGCGCTTCCCATTGGAAAGCGCCGGCAAGCAAATAAAAATCGTTTGCCCCTGTGCGGGCAGCTCTGTGCTTTGTTTCCGCAGCAAGCCAGGCAAGACGGGAATTGAGAAGCTCACTGTCTCGAATACCAGTGACAAGTTCGTCCGGACACAACGCACGCGTGCCACCTGCCGCGGCAAGGAGAGCAATCCGGTCGATCTGATCAGCAGACGCGCAGGTCGCGAAGCGCCAGCCGTCTACGGTACGCGGGCCGAGTCCGGCAAGCACCCGCTCCACCCGAGGTGCCAGAATGGGCACTGTTTCCTCAGCATCAACAGCATCTGCATCAAGCAAGGCGCGAAGCGTCGGGGGAAAACGTTGAGCGCGCCCCAAGCGTAAAATCTTCTGCGTCTTCTGCCACGAGTCCAAAGGCTCTGCCACCCTTGTGCCTCACCATTCGTTTCGGCCCTTTTCTCCTTGTGCATCAACGAGAGGGAGACCACAGCCCATCCTCTTGTGCCCAGTCCTCTGGATCGTACAGATCTCCCACCTAGAGCTGTGCAATCTTTAGCGGACAAAATCCAATGGGGAGCGCCGCTGTAAAGAAAACCCTCTCACCAAAGAATAGTGTGACCGGAAACCTCAAGGAAGCGCGTGCGCACCGCGCAACGAAAGACGCGACACATAAGCAACACATGAGCAATCCCGCCACATGCAAAGCTGGTCAATGTTCATGCAGGAGACGCAGTACCATGTCAGAATTCACGGACTGAGCGTCAAGGGCGTCCCCCGGTGCCTGCGTCACTTGCCCACTTACTTTGGCGAGGAGCGCAAGGGCGAGAGCGGCGTGTTCCAGGGGATTCGCGGCAACAGAGTTTTGACGCGCCACTTTCGCAAGAGCTTCTTCACTCCAGTCCAAAGACATTGATCCCGTGGAATCTCTCCCACTTCGGTGTGTGGAAGATGTCGGCTGCCCAGTAGGAAGAGATGTAGGCGCATCGTCTTTGTCTTGGGAAGGAAGACTCAGACCGGTGCTATGCACAGAAGGCCCAGTGATTTCAATACTCATGAGGGATCTTGCGGCACATTTGGCCTGCACCTTTAACTAGTGCTTTGGAATCCTCTCCACGATCCCAAACTCTGACTTGATATGAGCCCCTTGTCCTAAGCGGATGTCTTCTCCAGGTCCCAGTTTTTCTCTGGCCCAAGAAGACCCGGAGCAAAGCCCGGCAGGACCCGCAGCAAGGCAAAAAAATATTTTCCTCAGGAGCAACACTTCTCGCTCCCGGCTCTTTTCACGGAGGGCAGCGGACACTTGCACACCACGAGGAAAAACGATCGGCCAAAGTCTCCATGCCTGTCCCAGGGTGGAGCAGGGTGCACGTCTGCTCTTGTTTTCCTCCCTTTCCCGACAAGAGTTCTCACGCCACTCTGTTCGTTCTCATATTTCAGTCCCACTTCTCAATTTGAAGAGGGTTTTCCGAGCCGCTTTCACCACGTGCTGGTCGGGATGGTGATGCACAAAGGCTTCTGTCACATCCACGGCATTGGGATGGTCCACACGCGCGAGACGCTCGATCAACTCATATTGCGCAGGAAACGGACAAACAGCACAGAACTCTGAAAGCACGTCGGTTGCATCGTGCACAGCAAGACGCATTGCCATCGTCTCCACAAAAGTCTCAGGCACCTCATCTGGTTCAAGAAAATCGAGAGCTTCGAGGCCATTGCAGACCAGCCAAAAACGTGCCGCTGACGCGAATTCCGCCGTGTGCAGCAAACTCCGCATCCCCTCTTCGGCGGGAAGACCAAGAAAAGACAGGGCCAGCAAAGCCAGACTACATTCCATCTGGTCTTGTATTGTTTGTGCAGCCACAGCAAAATCGATCCCTATCGCGACAGGATCACGATCCCCGCACCAGACTGAAAGCACGTAAACAGCCATGTCAGGAGGAAAATCTGCACACGCTTGCAGAAGATCATCGACATTCTTGAATCCGCTCAGGTCGACCACAGGGAAATCGCCAAGGTCGCTAACGTCGTCATTGCCGTCAATGACTTCATGGTCAACGTCAGAGCAGGCATCGTCACCTTCAAAAGAGCCGCCCGACCCCAAAGGACCTCCCACGCACATGGTCCGTCCGACACGAGAAGAAAATGAAGAACCGGCTTCGTTCTCCAGGAATAATGGGTCTTCGCACCAGCCCTCAGCTGCGGGAGCAGGAATACTCTCATCGGAGAAATCTCCCTCGAGCAGACTGTTTCGTTCCTCGTTTTGAGGAGCCTTTTGCTCGTCAAAACGAGGATTTTTCAGGCTGTCGCAGGCTCTTGCCCCCGCAAATCTTCTGTCCTGTCCGGGAGAAATAAAACCTGGAAGTTCTGCTTCGAGACGGGAAAGATGAGCGACAAGCACTTGGTATTGCGTCTCATCGAGAACATTCAGGTCCGCAAGGAAAGCAAAAAATACCTGCACAGACTGCACTATTGTCTCGGAAGACCAGGAATCCCAAAAGCCCTGTTCATCTAACCAACGAACAAAAAAATCCTCGAGTTCAGCGGAAGTCCAGCGCAAAATAAGACCGTCGCCACTCTCCCATTTATATGTAAGCATCAGCCCGGGGAACTCCGCGTTCACAGGGCCGAAACCCGCGCCGGATACCCAGTCGCGCAGCATCTCCAACAAGCGCGCCCGCACAGCTTGAAACAGATCTTCATCATTTGGGTCAATTTCAAAATCTGTCATGTCCATAGAACATCGCCTCATCCCAACAACAAACCGGGAACACAAGGATCTCTGTTTTCTTGTGTTCCCATTTCTTCAGAGATACGCGAACACAGAATCTGCTTCCACTACCCACCCGGATAAGTCCACCTATTTCGCCTTTCGATAAGTGACTTTCCCATGATGTACCAGCCAAAGACACCACAAACATGCAGAGTGGAGCACTCCTCCTAGGAAAGGATATTCCACAATCCGCCGAACATCTCTCTATGGCTTTATTCTCATTTCACAGGTAAAGCAGCAAAAACCCACTGCAAGGTTTGCCATCTCCAGAGCTTCTCATCCCATAGAATCTGTTTGCAACATAAGCAACGCGGAACTTCCATTGGTTACAGAAGACATAGGACTAACTGAAAAAGATTCTTTGCCGATCAAGAAGACCATCACCGATTTCTCTGATCCGACACTGTACATAAATCGCGAGCTCTCCTGGATTGATTTCAATAAAAGAGTGCTCGAACAAGCCTTCGATGATAGAAAACCCATATTAGATCGTCTACGCATGCTCGCCATTTCAGCAGGCAATCTCGACGAGTTCTATATGATCCGGGTATCAGGACTGCAAGAGCAGATCGCAGCCGATATCAGCGCACGCGCTCCTGATGGCCTCTCTCCCCGCACCCAGCTTGCTGCCGTAAACGAGGCCTGTAAACCTTTACATCAGCGTATCTCCTATTGTTTCAGCGAAATCCTCTGCCCGCTCATGCAGAAACACGGATTTGGGGTGCACTCTTATGAAGAACTCGACGATAACGAAAAGGCTTTTCTTCGCACGCATTTTCGCGAGCACTTCTTTCCGGTTCTCACTCCTTTGGCAGTAGACCGAGCACACCCTTTTCCCTATATCTCAAACCAAAGCCTCAACCTCGCAGTACAAACTACTGACCCGAAAAACAACCGCGAACTCTTTGCCCGTGTCAAAGTACCTACTATGCTGCCACGTTTTGTGCAGCTGCCCAACAAAGAAGAGACAGTCCCAATTGAACAGGTGATAAGCGCCAACCTCGACCTGCTCTTCCCGGGCATGGAGGTGATCGACAGTCACCCGTTTCATATTCTGCGAGACGCTGACCTCGATATCTCCGAAGAAGAAACCGAAGATCTGCGCCTGGAGATTGAAAATCACCTACGCAAGCGCCGCTTCCGTTCAGTGATCGCACTCTGTGTAAACCCATCGATGCCACAGCATATGCGAGATCTACTCATTCGCGAGCTCGACTTGGCTCGGTCCGACCTGATCGAAGTGGACGGCCTCCTCCGCCCGGCCGATCTCAACACACTCCTCAGAGTCGACAAACCAGAGCTTGATCTCCCTCCTTGGTCACCCCGCACACATCCCCTGCTCCTCGCTGCAACCCGCAACGAAGAAGACATTTTCTCCCTCCTACGCAAACAAGACATATTTGTACACCACCCTTATGATTCTTTTTCTACATCGGTAGAAGAATTTATCTTGAGCGCCGTAGACGACGAGAACGTACTGGCCATCAAGCAGACGCTTTACCGCACGACCGAGAACTCTCGCATCATGCAAGGCCTCATCCGAGCGGCAGAAGCGGGAAAACAAGTTGTTGTCGTCATAGAAATAAAAGCTCGTTTCGACGAAGAACGAAACCTGGAATGGGCACGCCGGCTTGAAGCAGTCGGCGCCCATGTGGTGTATGGCCTCATGGGCCTGAAAACTCATTCCAAAGCAGTACTTGTTGTCCGAAAAGAGAAAGATGGCATCCGCCGCTACGTGCACCTCGGCACAGGCAATTACAATGCCACAACTGCCCGCTTATACGAAGACATGGGAATGCTCTCGAGCAGACCCGAACTTGGTGCCGATCTCTCCGACCTGTTCAACCTGCTCACCGGATATAGCCGGCAACGTTACTTCCGCAAAATCCATGTCGCCCCTTACGGTTTACGAGACGCCCTCGAAGAACGTATCATACGCGAGATCGAACACGTCCAGGCGGGAAGAGATGCCCTTATTCGCGTGAAGCTCAATTCCGTCACCGATGCCACCCTGATCCGCTGCCTCTATCGGGCGTCATGCGCAGGCGTGAAAATCCAGATGATCGTACGAGGAATTTGTTGCCTACGCCCTGGAATTCCGAACGTAAGTGAAAATATCACTGTTCGTTCAATTGTCGGACGCTTCCTCGAGCACTCACGGGTTGTGCACTTTCACAATGATGGAGCAGATGAATACCTCATTGGATCCGCAGATTGGATGTCACGCAATCTCGACCGCCGAGTTGAAACCTATGTGCCAATTGAAGATCCCAACCTCGTACGAAAAATTGACCAGATGCTCCACTTGTACTGGACAGACAACTCGCAAGCCTGGACGTTGCAACCAGACGGAACCTGGACAAAACCCGAACAACACCCAGATGACGAGGGAGCCATCTCCTCGCACAAACTTTTCATGCAAAAAACCAACCTGAATATCTGATTTCACACCCGAAGGCGAGTACAGATACCGAAGCTGGAGTCGCGAAACACGCAATACTCGCCGTATTCCTCTTGTCTTCAGCGAGGGGTCCCAGGCTGCTCCTCCCCTATCTCCGGGCCCTTCCCACGACACTTCCCACTCACAAGAAGCACAAGAAAGCGGTCGGTCTTTCCTCAAGAAAGATTTTCCGAAAGGCTTTTTTCTTCAGGATAAGGAACGTCGGTTTCCTTCTTGAGGTGTTTCACGAAACGAACCAGTTCTTCCGGGTCAAAAGGTTTCGTCAAGTAATAGTCGGCTCCGGCCCGCCAGCCGTCCCAAATCTCTCCGTCACTGCCTTTTGCGGTCAGAAACACAAGCGGCACGTCCGCTGTTTTCTCATGCTTACGCAACGCCTCAAGCACATGAAAACCGTCGAATTCAGGCATCATAATGTCACAGACAATCACATCGGGAAGACGCTCGAGCGCGCGTGCCAATGCCTTGCGGCCATCAGCGAAATCCTCGACCTCGCACCCGTCAAGATCAAGACTCATCCGCACCACAAAGCGCAAATCATCATCGTCATCAATCACCATTACAAATGGTTTCGACATAGAGTTTCCGCCGATCGGTTCAAGGCCACCATCACGGTTCGCACCCCCTCCTGGCCAGACGCGCGATAAAGGCCTCCGGCCAAAACCATTCCCCTCTCGGCTGCGCCAGTCCAAGCACACGGACACAAAAGCTTTCTCGGCTCTGCCGGAAAAAAACTAAACCCGTCTCCGGACACCTCTACGCGCCGTGAGAAAGTAAGGCAACGAAAGGGGAAAGAGAACGCCGCAAAGACCCAGAAAACACTGCAATCACGGCACGATATGCCTGCAGAACACAGGACGCAAAGCACAACAATCAAACGGGGGAACCAGCGGCTTCACGCAAAGAGGCGACAGCAGCCTTGGGGTCCCGTGCCCCAAAAATCGCAGATCCCGCCACGAGGATCGTCGCTCCTGCGTCGACCACTCGGCGTGCCGTCCCCGCAGAAATCCCTCCGTCAACTTCAATCTCCACATCAAGACCACGCCGTGCAAGGAGAGAAGCCGCCTGCGCAATTTTGGGAAGCTGGTCCTCCCGAAATGCCTGCCCGCCAAAACCCGGATGTACTGTCATGATAAGAAGAAGATCAACCAAGTCGAGATAAGGCTCAACTGCCGAAAGCGGAGTATCCGGCTTCAAAGTAAGGCCACGCCCCAAACCCAAGTCGGAGAGACGGGCAAGCTCTTCTGTGGGATCAGGGAGCGTCTCAATATGAAGAGTGATCGAATCAGCGCCGGCCTTTGCGAATGCCTCCAGGAAAAACCCTGGATTCATCATCATAAGGTGGCAGTCCAGGGGAAGAGAAGTCACCTGACGCACAGACGCGACAACTGGCGGACCGATCGTGAGATTCTCAACAAAATGCCCGTCCATCACGTCTACATGCAAGAGATCGGACACAGGAGCGACCTGCGCAATTTCCTGCCCAAGACACGAAAAATCGGCGGAGAGAAGAGAAGGAGCGATTTTCACCATGGCCTGGCAAGGATAGGGAAGCAGAGATAAAAACTGCCAGCTGTTTTCCGGACCTGCCCATAACACGCCCCACCACAACACGAAGCGTCCACACACCCAAGCACACCGCTCGAAAAATATCTGCTTTCACGCGTCGAAACAGCTGCGCACAATCATGCCTCAGCAGAAACTGCCGCAGGCAAGCGCATGCCCTCGCGCGTAGGCAGCCGCGTCCATGCGTGATCGCCCATCTGCCTGCAGGATATCCACACGATACGCCCCTGCCCCCGTCTGTACAAGCAGCGGACTATCGGCCACAATCTCCCCAGGATCGCCATGGGGAGCCTCTCCCACAAACGCGCCGCCGGCCCAGATCTTGCAACGACGCCCAGAAAGGGTCGTCCAGGCACCAGGACGGGGATTCGCTCCACGCACAAGACGGTCAATCGACGTCGCGCTCTGTTTCCAGTCAATACGACATTCCTCAGGAGTGAGTTTCTCCGCGTAAAGAAACGTTCCCTCCGGTTGCGGACGGGCAACAAGCTGCCCCTTTTCCAGACAGTCAAGTGCCTGCACCAACAGTTCCGCCCCGACCTCACCAAGCCGATCCAAAAGGTCTCCTGCCGTGTCACAATCCTGGATAGGATGTTCTGCCTGCAAGAGAAGCGGTCCCGTATCGAGTCCTTTGTCGAGACGCATGATTGTGACACCCGTCACTGGATCGCCGGCAATGAGGGCACGCTCCACTGGGGCAGCACCACGCCAGCGAGGCAGGAGCGAGGGATGAAGATTCACGCAACCGTGCTTCACCGCGTCCAGCACGGCAGGGGGCAACCATCCCCCGTATGCCACAACCACAAAAACTTCTGCACCGGTTTGCATGAGTGCGGGAAGCACTTCACGTGCTTTTTCCGGCTGGTAAACTGGCAGCCCAAGTTCCAAGGCGCGCACTTTTACCGGCGGCAATGACACCCGCCGTCCGCGCCCGGCAAGCCTATCCGGACGAGTCACCACAGCAGTCACTTCATGAGTTGAGGCGAACACAGCATCAAGAGACGTCACTGCAATTGGAGGGGTCCCAAAAAAAACAGTTTTCATCAACCTGCCCGCGTTCTTTGTCCTTGGTATCTTGTTCGTGCCGGCTTTCTCAGGAACCGCGACTCTTCAGTCTGTTTCCTCGGAACAGCAAGGAATAACATCACAAAACGCGAGCCCCCTCGCGTCGCGCCGCCCCAGTCCGCGCTTCCCGATTGGGGATGTATTCTTTCTCCCCCGGCATCAAAGTCTCGCGCATCGCACGCATTGCTTCTTTACGTTTTTCTTTCTCAGCGCGGAGAGTGAAAAACAGGCCGTCGCAATGGTCTGTTTCATGCTGAAAAACACGTCCGAGCAGTTCATCAGCCACAATCTCATGCGGTGTCCCGTCGAGATCCCGGTAGCAACAGCGCACCGTCATAGGACGCTCAATCTCCACATAGATACCTGGCAACGACAGGCACCCTTCTTCATATATATACGTACCAGAAAAATCGGAGAGTTCAGGGTTGACAACAACCCCAGGGCCTTCTCCAATATCATAAACAAACATTCTCATCTGCAATCCGACTTGAGGCGCGGCCAAACCAGCCCCACGCGCTGCCTCCATAGTCTCAATCATGTCATCGGCGATCTTCTGCAAACGGGCATCAAACTTGGTCACTGGTCTCCCCTTTTCCCGCAATACAGGGTCACCAAACAACCGGATGGGCAAAATTGCCATCTCTCACCTCTCTTGTCCACCGATTCATAGCGAGACTGCCTCCATCATGACATTGCAAAGGCATTACATGAAACAGAGCGCTCCTTTTACCAGACCTCTGAGCGATCGTATCCGGGAAGGGCAGTTTTACACACGCAGGTGTAACGCGCAAACCTCGACACGCGTCAAAAAAAGAAAAATCTTTTTCTTTCTGCTTGATGCTCTCTGCAAAAACATCACCGTTTCTCTCGCGAAAATTGGACATAAGGACTCATGGCAGCAATACTGACGGATCTGTTCGACCGCACAACTGCTTCTTCACAAGAGCCGGTAAAATTTATCGATGCCAATACAGTGCTGGAAGAAACCGCTTGGGCAGAAATCTATAAAGGAGCAGTTCAGAGGGCTGCAGGCCTGCAGCAAAAAGGAATTGAATCGGGAGACAGAGTTGCAATTCTCGCACTCACCTCCCGAGAAACAGTCGAAACCATTTTCGCAGTTTTATTAGCGGGAGCAGCCATTGTGATTCTGCCGCTGCCATTTCGTCTGAGTAGCAAAGAAGCATTCGTCGAAAATACGCGGGCACGGCTTACCACCTCACAAGCAAAACTACTCCTTCTCGACGATTTTTTCGCAGCACAGTATAAACCAGTCGAAACGGACGCTCCACATGATCTCCTGAGCAACCTCAAAGAAAAAGCCGATGACTTCACCCCCGTCACCATTCTCTCCTCAGATTTGGCAATTTTGCAGTTCACGTCGGGCAGTACCGCAGCCCCTCGCGCCGTACGGCTGCAACATGGTGCAGTTGTAGCCAACATGTTTGGGATTTCTTCAGCGCTGGCACTCCGCCCGTCAGACCGCTTGGTCACATGGCTTCCCTTGTACCATGACATGGGACTGATCGGCACACTCTTTTCGGCTGCCGCCATAGGTGCCGCAACAGTCGCCACTTCTCCCCAGTCGTTTATTGGGCGCCCCGCCATGTGGATGGAAGCCGTCCACACACACAAGGCCACAGTCACCGTCGGCCCAAACTTCTCGTACGGTCTCGCAACACGCGGCCTGCGCCGGGCAAAAGACCTCGACCTGTCTTCTTTGCGTCTCGCCATCTGTGGAGCAGAGCCCATTGACGCCGACAATATTGCCGCCTGGGTCGAAGCCGCACGACCGTTCGGATTGGATCCGACCATTCCGCTCTGCGTCTACGGTTTGGCAGAGAACACCGTGGGCGCCACCGTGCCCAAACTTGGGCAGGGCTTACGCTTTGACACGGTCGACCGGCACACGTTGGAAACAAAAAATGTCGCGATTCCCACAACACCCGACACGGACCCTCGCGCAACAAAAAAAATAGTGGGGCTCGGACAACCCATACGGGGTGTCGCCCTTCGCATCGTGGACGTTGAAGACGGGCACGACCTTGAAGAACGCCAGGTAGGAGAGGTGCTTGTCGCCGGACAATCCCTTATGCAGGGATACGACAGAGCACCGGAAAAAACCGCTGCAGTTGTCCGGAATGGCTGGGCACACACAGGAGATCTCGGATACATCCTGGACGGAGAACTCTTTCTCTGCGGACGAAAAAAAGACATGATCATCATCGGGGGACGCAATATCTGGCCTGAGGATATAGAAGCAGCCATCCAGTCCACAGAGGGTATCCGTAAAGGAAATGTCATTGCCTTCGGAAAAGAGCGGGACAAGGGACGTGAGGCCCTCGTCGTCGTGGCAGAAAGCAAGCTCTCCGGTGAAGAGGCAAAAGCGTGCGCTGCAGCCGCGGCAGAAAAAATCCGCGAACAGGTTGGCTTGGCGCCCCGCCACCTCATCCTCATCAAGCCAAGCGAACTGCCAAAAACCTCAAGCGGGAAATCTCAACGATCGCTTTGCCGAGAAATGTACAACGAGAAAAAGTTCGAGATCGTCGGTGAAGCCGGCCATCTATTTTAATGCGACAAACCTGACCTGACAAACCTGAGGGGAGGGGACGTGGAGAGTGA
>DEIU01000026.1:39611-40051 GCA_002352645.1 Acidimicrobiia bacterium UBA2766
TCACTCTCCACGTCCCCTCCCCTCGTCTGTGCGGGCCGATATTTCCGGCCGAACTCCCCACGAGCTGTCGCGAAAAAAGGGACATCTTCCAAAAAAGATCCTTGCAAAATACGCGAGAATCAGATCTTCTCTGAAAAAGAGTTTTCTTTTTCGCGAGCAAGTAGCAGGAAAATTCTTCCAGAAAAAGGAAATCACCGACCAAGCGAGACTGGGTTGCAGGCGCGACGAGTCCCCGAAATTGTTGCGAGAAAAGGGTCTTCAATGTCTCTCTCTACAGCGCAAAACACCCAAGCCGACAAACCAGGCACCAAGTCCTGCGAGACCTGTGGACGTGTCGGCCCACCCTCTCTTTTTGTTGCCTCTCTTTGCCTGCCATGCAACCGGAAAATCGAACGAACACAGCAGGTCGAAGCTATACAGAGCCATTATCGGGACCGTCC
>DEIU01000088.1 GCA_002352645.1 Acidimicrobiia bacterium UBA2766
CGCCCACAGACCCCAGTTTCGCTCCCCCGCTTGGCATCCCCATTTCCCCGCAAAAGCACCGGCCAACGCTGATTCGGCTGACTCTCGCACTGCTCTTTTTCACCCTCGCGGGAACGATAACGTACGACTTATTGGATAGGCAAGTGGACTGGGAGGTCTACGCGGCAATCCCACTTGGAATCATCGGAGTCAGCCTCATCATCGGCGCATGGGTCGGCAAGGCGAAATCTCTCTTTTTTCTCGGCCTTGCGTTGCTCATTCTCCTCGGCGCCGGAGAAACGATAAATATATCTTTCAATGGAGGCATCGGCGACCACACCACGAAACTCACGAGACAAGAAGAACTCCAAGATCCATCCAGCTTGGGGATCGGGTCACTCACGCTTGATTTACAGGATATTTCACTCCCCCATAGACAGACAGTGCAGCACAAGGCATCAGTCGGAATCGGCAAACTCACTGTGCTTCTCCCTCCCGATGCTGAACGCAATTTTCATGTCGAGCTAAAAACAAGCATGGGCATTGGCCTGATCGAGCTTTTTCCCCACAGTCCCGAAGAAAGAGAAAGTGAAGGTTTCGGAGTGGAAATAGACAAAAAGATCACTACCCCCACCAACTCTGAGGCAGGCACTCTCACGCTTGACCTCCAGGTCGGAATCGGTGATATGGAGATCCGCCGTGGCACGCCATGAGCTTGACATCGCCTCTCTCCTCATTGGATTGGTCTTTTTGGGAGTGAGTATCGCCGTTCTCTTCGATAGCGCCAGTTTTCTCGCACTGGATTCTCCCTTCCTCTGGCCGCTTCTCCTCTCTGTCATCGGGCTTGCCATTCTCACCGGAGGCAAGCCGAAAAAAGAAACATCCCCGCCAGACAAAGGACAATAAGAAAAAACTGAGATCACCGACAGGTACCTGATTGTGCGCTTTCCCCCAAGGAAAAGCAGACTCCCACAACACAGCAGCCAACACAGCAGGCGAGCGTCACACGAGAAGGCCTCCGTCAATCTCCTCACCAAAAACGAATGTTCCTTCAGACATTCCTTCTTGGTCCTGCCCGTCAAGCCACTGGGCGTCACTTCCATTCACATCCCGCCGCACCAACAACACATGCTCAAAACGTTCGGCAACCGCGCGCACATGACTGATCACGCCAATCAGAGCGCCGGCTTCTGCGCGCCGTTCGAGTTCGCCAAGGGCCTGATCCAGCGTTCCGGCATCAAGAGAACCAAAGCCTTCATCCAAAAACAACGCGCCAAGACGATCTCCCGTACGCGCTGCGATCTCCACCATGGCGAGCGCAAGCGCTAAGGACGCAAGAAAAGTTTCTCCACCTGAGAGGGTGCGCACAGAACGAGCTTGGCCTGATTCTCGGTCCACGATCGAAAAATCTGCAGCGAATCCAAAACGATCTTGACTCATTGAGGCCAACACCGAAGAGGCCACTGCGAGCAGGGTACGCTGCCGTTGCGCCACCACATAGGCAAGAAAACGGCCTTTCGTGAGGTGGGAACGAACTTCTTGCATGGTTTCCACGAACTGACTGACCGCGGCAATCGCTTCGTCAAGACTGTTCACTTGCTCAATCTGTTCCGTGGCTTCTGTCGTAATGCGCGCTGCCATTCGTATTGCAGTGGAGGCTTCAGCAACTTGTTCTTCCAGTGCTGCTACCCCGTCCACGTGTGCAGCAGCAAGGATTCGCAAAGATTTCTCCTCCTGCTCCACGATTTTTTCTCGCACACGTTCTCCCTGTCCAGCCAGGGTTTCACGCAGTTCTTCAAGATAAACGACCAACGCGTCTGAGTACTCCAAGAGGGCCGCAAGCGCCGCTTGTGCAGGGGCAGGCGGCGGTTCGGCACTACCCACGACTTGCCCTGCCCGGCATGCATTGGCGCGCAGGGTTGCCAGCTCTCGTGCCAGCATGTCGCGCGGGATTTCAACTTCGCTGTGCAGACGGTCGGTGATTTCTTCCATCTCTGTCCTCAGAGCAGGAAGGACGTCGTGGCAACGGTCGCGTGCCTGCACCGTGTGTTGCGTGGCCATTTCTGCCTTTTCGATCTGCTCCAGCGCGGGAGGGATGGCCGCAAGCGTTGGGGAGAGCGGGCGAAACGGGTCGGGGATTTCCTCCCAGGTTACTGCGAGACGGGCGCTGCGTTGGGTGCGTCGCTCCGCTTGGATCGCGTGTTCCTTTTCTTGCGCGTCGAGTGCCGCCTGCGCCGCAGTGCACACACGGCGTGCTGCTTCGGCTTCCTCCGCCTTGTGGCCATAGGTGTTTTTCAGGAGTGCTGCCGCCTTCTCGCGTTCACTGCGTGTGGCAAGCAAACCCCGCAGCAAGCTGGTCTCCAGGCTCGTCACATCATGGAGTGGCGCGGGGAGTCCCAATACAGTAGCCAGGTCTTCTCTTTGTTTTTTGCAGCTTGCAGCAATTGTTGCGTGCCGCTCTTGCATGTCCTCGTATCGGACTTCCAGGCTGGCAAGAGCGGCAATCGCAGCGGTTTCTTCCTTCGCAGTCCGGCGCGCCTTGTTTTCCGCTGTACGCAGCGCTTTTGTTGCCTCTGTCGTTCCTTCTCCTACGGGGGGGAACCAGGTATCGGGAAGAGAGCGGCGACAGACTGGACAAGGATCGCCTGAAGAAACAGTCTCTGCAGCATGCGCGCCGGCATTGTGCCGCTGTATCTCTTCAAGAGAGGTACGGGCCTGCACTTGCGTTGCCTGTGCGTCGGCTGCTGTCTTTTTTGCCTGCTCTGCCTGGTCAGACTGGGATGACAGCTCTTTAGCGCAGGCTGCAATGTCCTGTGCAAGACTGGCGAGAGTTTGCGCTTCTGCCCGCGCTGTCTCAAGGGCTGCTGCTACAGTGTCGTATTGGTGTGCCGCTGCCTGTGCTCCAACTTTGGCATGTTCCCACAGTGCGTGCTCCTCGCGAGCTGCTTGCTGCAGGGCAGTCGCTGCTTTCTCTTTTTCCACAAGACGGCGGGTTGACTGCGTTCTTTCGACAGCCTGCATTGCAGCAGCTGTTTCTTCTTGTTGCAGGAGCTCCCAGCCGTCACGTAAACCCAAAAGCCGCTGCCGGCAAGATGCCAGGCTCCCAAGGTCTTGTCCTTGTGCCTGCAAAACAGCGAGACGTTCCTTCCATTCTGCAAGTTCTTCTTGTGTCTTTTTTGCACGGGCAGCAAGAGGACGCCATTCTCCAAGCCCTGTTTCATACAGGGTTGTCAGGCTTTGCAGGCGAGTCAATACTGCCCGGCACGCAACGGGGTCAATATCCATAGGAGCAGGAAGCAGGGCTTCTTCCTGGCGAGCTGCCTCTGCTGCAGCGATTGCCGTACGGTATTCCTCGCGTTGCTCGCGCAGTTTCTCGAGTTCTGCCTGGCGAGCGTCTTGTTCGGTACGGGCTTGGGCTGCAGCGGCTGCAGGATCTGGGAGAAGGACTTCTCTTCGCGCCCGCATTGCCGTGAGCAAGGGCCGCCAATTGTCGAGCAGAGCGTCTGCTTCCTGGTGCACTTTATCAAGGATTGCAAGCCCAAACACTCCCTTGAGGATCTCAGTGCGTTCTGCCGCCGTCGCCTGCAAGAGTTCTTGAAAACGTCCCTGAGGAAGCAGCACTGTGCGCAAAAAAGCATCTCGGCCAAGACCAACAAGACGAACAATTTGCTGGTCGACGTCTCGTTTTTTGTCCCAGCGGGAAGTCTCGTCGGAGAGGCACACAAGATTGTGCATTGCAGGCGGGTAGCTTGTGGGGGAAACTGCTCTCGTGACCTTCCATTCCTGCCCCGCTGCTGCAAAGGTAAGGTCAACGCGCAACTGTTGGGCATGCTGACTCACGAGGTCTGAGCTGCCACTCTTGTTCCAGGTTGATCCACCATAAAGTGCGAAGGTGAGTGCTTCAAGCAGCGTCGATTTGCCTGCGCCAGTGTCCCCAACCACTGCCATGAGGCCAACACCCGAAAAATCTACTGTGCATGGGCGCATATAGCTGCGAATACCCCGTATTGTCATAGACAAAGGTCTCATATTACTCCTTTCGCAGCGGCGCGGGCAGTCTCTTCGAAAGGAGCAAGCTCAGGGAAGGACACGGGGGAATCCGCATTGGCCGCGCCAAGGAGAGCGGCGAATTTCTCAGCGGTCTCTTGTGCATTTGCCTGGGAAGTTCCCGTTTCTCCCAAATATGCGCGAAAGAGATCTGCCAGATTTTCTTCTGCCTCTGCACTCGTAATGTCGGCCTCTGACAAAGGGTCAAGACGGCGTTCTTGACAACGCTCCACCGTCTGGAGCAAAACGGCATCCGGAAAAAGCGCAGCGACCCGTGCCGCAAGGTCAGGCGTGGCCGTCTCCGTATCGACGGTCACGACACAGAGCTCATGCGAAACCTCGCCGGCCTGCGCCCCAAGTTCCTCCAAGGAACCTTCAAGGCGACGCAAACGCCGTCCCTGCGAAAGGGGAAGAATCTCCACATGGGCAGCGTGCGCGGGACGGGCCTCTACCAGAACAACCGATTTTTCTTCCTCTATTTCCCCAAAATCGAGCTGGAGAGGCGAGCCGGCGTAACGCGCGGGAGAAGACGCAGGAATCAGCTGTGGGCGATGAATATGACCAAATGCAGCGTAAGTTACAGGTGGCACGTTTTCTGCGGAAGACGCGTAGGTCTGAGATATGTGCAAAGGTCGCTCACTCCGAGAAAAGAGGGCCCCCGACACAAAAAGATGGGCAGCAAACAGCAAGATATGGCGAGACGGGTCATAGCCATCTTCAAGCCCGCGACGAAAGGCCGCCTCTACCGCATGCACCCGATCAGCATACACGCGCGTCCAAGTCGCCGGGTCCTCAAAGTCAACAAGGTGCCGACCAGCATGTATAAAAGGCACTGGAGCAAGACGCAGCAGCTCGCCCTCTCCTCCAGGAAATTCCAAAATCCCGCCACGAGACGGTGCACACGCACGCGGAAGAAAACGAATCTCGCACCCCGCCCCGTCACGCGTCGCCATAATCTGATTGAAAACCTGAAAAAGCACCGGAGAATCATGATTCCCGCACAGAACGACCACAGGAGCAAAAGCCGAAAACTCCTGTAAGGCCCAAAAAGCACGGCGCATATCCTCATAGGCAGGACGAGCCAGGTCAAAGAGGTCGCCCGTGTGCAGAATCAGATCCGGACGAGACTCCCGCGCAATATCGAGCATCTCCTGCAGTACCGCCTCATGGTCCGGCGCGCGAGAACAATTGTACAAAGACGCTCCGAGATGCCAGTCCGAAACATGCAGCAGCTTCACGGTGATCCTCTTCTTTCCCTCCTCGGCTCTCCTTCGGCCTCTTTCACGCTCCTCGACAGGCCCGGAGACAAACCTGAAGACAGNNNAAGACAGGGGGAAAAACACATTCCTCAACAAGCCCGGAGCAAAAGCCACAGTATCCGCCCTCGTCCCTAAAGATACCGTCAACCTCCCAGAGGCTGCTCATCCCATGGCCGCAAGAAAAAACCAAGAAAAACGGCAAAAAAATGCGTGACCCCACCCGAAAGCCCAGCACGCCATCGACATTTTCTACACTCTATCCCCACCAGATGACGCCTGGGCCATCCCAATCCCGATGTACAACACACCGCACGAGGCGTCCTACAAACGGTCAAAGGTCTCCTCCTCATAGGCTTCCTGTTCCGCCGCAACGGGGGCACCTTCTCCGGCGTTTGTGGCATAGGGCGGAAAAGGGAAACGGCACGGGATCGGCACCGGCACCACAGGCTGGGCGACAAACATCGTTCCCGGCAACACCCGGGAAGCCCGCACACGCTGCTCAGGCGTGAGAAAAGCGTAATCAGCGGTCTCCCCTGCGTCGAGACGCCCCACAACACGCAAAGAAGCGTTCCGCACCACGGCCTCCTCTACGTCTCCTGCCGACTGTTGCGCCCCCACCAAGATCACACCCAAACTGCGACCGCGAGCCGCAATATCCACCATGATCTCCTTCAAAGGGCTTGTTCCCATACGCGGCGCATACTTGTTGAGTTCATCCAGAACAATAAAAGTCAAGGGTTCACGGCCCGCACCCTGGGAATCCTGAAAAACCTTCGACAGCAAAGCCCCCACCACAAAACGCTGGCCATCATCATGCAATGCATGAATATCCACCACACTCACGGCGCGGCGTAATTCCACCGGAGAAACACTGGTATGCACAAGATGCCCCATACGTGGGGTCTGCTTGTAGAGACGGCGCATAAAAGCGTGCAAAGTTCCGACCGCGGCGCCCGCAACCCAAGACTCATCAAAATCGGGGCTGTCCGGCGTGAGCTTTTCGCTCAAGATCTCTACCAGGTCTGCCCAGTTCTCAATAAGCTCGCCTTCGCCGGCAAGACGTGGTGGATGATGCAGACGCACGGCCCGCTCAAATGTCATCGGCACATCGTTTCCCGGAGCAATCAGCGTGACCGCTCCCGGTTTTCCCACGACCGGCCGAGCCCAGCGAGCAAGCTGCAACTGTGCCCGTTGCACCACCAATTCCACCTGATTATTCCGGTCATTTGGATCACCAAACACATACTGCAGGAGTCCCTGGCGTATGAACTGTTCGGGAGACCAGCCAAAAACAGTGACTTCATCGCTACGGCGCGTCGGCACATCTGCGACTGCAGCATCCGCAACACTGTGTGGAGAGCGCGGCGCATACAGTTCGACATCAGTGAAGGGACCAGGGTCAGGCACACCAAGCGCCGCCCATTGGGACCGGGCCGCCGCGTTGCTCGCAAACTTCGTATTCCCTCGGTCAATATGGAGAAGGTCTTGCCCCTTTACATTCATCACCAGGGCATGTGTAGCCGGGGCATGCACACCAAGAAGCGCACGTCCCTGGGGCGTTTCAAAAAGCTGGTACAGCAAAAACAGGGCATACGAGGTTTTTGTTGCGACACCCGACACGCCCGAGATGTTGACATGGCCGCCCTTTTCCCCGTTGATAAACGCCCAATCAGCGTAAACAGGAGACCCGGTCATGTCGAGACCCACGGGAAGCGGTTGCTCCATCTGGTCCAAAAAGAGGGCATGACGACGGTGGACCCCACTCGCCCGGCGTACTGCAACACCCGGCTGCGGCGCGATCCATGTTTCGGGAAGAGTGCGCAAGATCTCTACTTCAACCCGATTTGATACAGTTCCAGGCTGCGTACCTGCAGCGATACGCACCGTGTCACTTGACCACTCGGCACCTTCAAACTCGCTTGTCACCTCAACCACAATGCCAAAATGCGAAACCTCGCTGCCATCAGGCAGATTTTGCGAAGTAACCAACAGCTCATCAAGTTCCACTGTTGCCTTCTCGTCGAGCACAACCATAAAACGCTGCGTGGAAGCCTCAGCCGCACCATCCACATATCCCACCAAAAGACTCGCTTCGAGATCAGTCTCGAGAGGATCATTCACACTCTCATCGAAGCCCGCGCCAAAATCTGCCTGAAAGTCCTCTCTCAGACCATCCTGATACGCCCAGCCATTCTCCTTCTCATCCTGACCAGAAGTGTCGTGAGAAACATCAGCTTCTCCCTCATCGTGCACCTGCGCAAGAGGCTGCGCAAGAGGGGGAAGCCCACCGAGACCATTGTCCTCCCCGGGTTTCCCGACCCCACGGTCCTCTCCAAGGTCTTCCCCACGGTCCTTTTCGCTGTGCATATCACCCGTTTGCCGTTCCATACTTCGCCTAGTGGCGCCCTTTCTCTGCGTTCTTTTGTGCCCCGAGACACTCTTGCGGTCCTGTCCCTGTGACGCGTCCCCTCGTCTGGCTCTTGTGCCGGCAAAACACTTCAGAGAGAATGCATCGACAGCGGAACAGAAAACGGGGCAGCAAGTTCTGGATCTGTTTCTCGTGCGATGGCGCGACGCACTGCATCACGCACAGCGCGTTGCGCCATGGAGCGATCCCCAAGTCGGCGGCGCAAGAGCTTCTCCAAAGCTCCCACAGGCTGCAGGTTTTGTGGGGCACGAGGATCGGCATGCGCCACGCCTGCATAAAGAGGAAGCGCAGACGTGACAAGATCGGCAATCGCGATCGCAGGTCCCAAACCCGCTGCTTGCGGCAGCTCGATCCGCACGATACCGGACCAACGCCCTGAAATCGGAGCGCCACGCGTGAGCCGCAGATACGCCGAATATCGATCTTTTCCCAAAGTAAAAAGAGACGTCCGCTGACCTGGCGAAAGCTCGGGCAAACGGCTGTGGTGACGAAGATCAAGCAAGCGGCGATGGTGGGTTTTCACAAAGCCCACCACTGCGGCATCTCGTTCGCGCACGAAAGTGAGGGGACCATCCACCAAAGTGAGAAAGCCTTCACGGCACAACTCGTCTGCCAGGCGACCTTCCGCTTTACGCATCCGGACCTGCAGCTCTTGCCCAATCTTGTCGGGATGCGTTTCCTGTATGGAAAAAATCTCCCAGTGCCAACCGCCAGGCACATCGGGCAAGAGTCGATGCACGCCACCGCCCCATACAAGTAAACGCTCAATGTACTCTCTCGTGATTTTTGCGGGCCTGCCTCTTCCGGTCACCACAGCCCCGCACGCGTACGCGCCTGCAATACCGCGCGTTTGCACACCGGTCGCGGCATCAAGACAGTACAATACGCCTTCTGGCCGTCGCACCCCATCAACAAAAGCCAGAGGGCGAAGATCACCTTTTCCTTCATGAAAAACAATCCGGTCGCCGTCCTCAATCAGCTCAGTCTCCACAACGACTTCGTCATCGGGATCGATCTGGTAAGGAGAGCCATACACAGCCCCCCAGTCCTCAACAAAAATTGACACGGGCACTCTTCCTTGCTCTTTCGTGCACACTTTCCTCTCGTGATTCCCCTGCTCCCCAGAGCACCACCCAAGAGTAAACCCCGCCTTTTCCTACAAGGCGAGCCAGACAGCCCGCTTTTTCTGGCTTTTTTTCGGTGCCTTCACGGTACCGTCGCCAGTACAGATCGTAAAGGGTCGACCCCACACACAGATCACCCAGTACTTTCCCCTGATACTTCAGGCCAATGGCCTCAGTCCCCTCCCTGAACGACTTCTCATGCCTGCAGGGCGCGACACCGGCCGCTTGTGCTCTCCGGTTTCTCTTCCAGACCGGACCTCTCTCACCGGCACACACATCAGAAAAGCAGCAGATAAAACAGCAGACCTTCGGTTTGTCTCACCAACAGGACCGCTGGACTTCTGAAACTGTCCGGGTTATGCCACAAAACGGCCTTCCTACCAGACATACTCCGAATTCACCGACACATACTGCGATACGGAGCAAAAAACCGCAAGCACCCACGAAATCTTGCATAGCTCCACAGGAGATAAGGCACTATAAGATAGTCAACACCAAACAGAAAGGGGACGTCATGAAAGACCTCACAGGAAAAACTGCGGTCATCACTGGGGCAGCAAGCGGGATCGGCTTCGGCATGGCCGAGCGTTTCGCAGCCGAAGGCATGAAGATTGTCCTGGCCGACATCGAAGAAACAGCGCTGGAACAAGCAGAGAAAAAACTCCGTGATACCGGTACCGAAACTCTC
>DEIU01000082.1:0-150 GCA_002352645.1 Acidimicrobiia bacterium UBA2766
CAAAAGTTGTAAATACATTACCGTCTTCTTTGTTGGGGTCTTGCGTCGTGGTATCTCCGCTGTTGGTGTTTCCGGGAGCGCTATCTCTTGCGAAGGGGCCGGTGCCGGGTGTGGGGTCGAAGGGGCCGGTGTCGGGTGTGGGGTCGAAGG
>DEIU01000082.1:250-9899 GCA_002352645.1 Acidimicrobiia bacterium UBA2766
GGGTGCGGTGTCGGGTGTGGGGTCAAAAGGTGCAGTGTTCGGTGTTCCGGTGCGAGGTGTGTAGCCAAGAGTCTGCTCGCCCAAGTACTTTGCGCCGGGCGTGTGCTGCGCGTGCGGATCAGCCGGGGAACTGGAGTGGTTGCGGGGCTGTCCGAGAAAGGCTGCGCTCTCGAGTGTGGGTACCAAAGAAGTATGTTTTTCTCGCGGTTTCGGTTGTTGTGCAGTGCTTTGCTGTGCTTCCCGTGTGTTGTTGATGCTTGAGGGAGGCGCCTCTTTTGTGGGAGGTTGTGCGCGACTTTCCTCGGGTACTGCTGCTGCTACGAGATGTTGGATAAGGTCAATCCCGATTCGGTGATATTCGATGCCGTTTTCTGTTTTTGGTGCCTCTGTGCCCGGCTTCTCGAAGTCGAAGATGAGCGCGGTACGCGTGAAGTTGAGTCGGTAGCCTTGCTCGAGTGTGCGAAAGAAGCCGCGGGCCTCTTCAGCGGCCTTTTCGCTTATTGTGCGGTAGCGGATTGCCCGGTTCAGATAGAACTCAAGCAAGGTGGCGAATTCCAGCGTTTTTACGAGACGATCGGGTCTGTCAACCGGAAAGCGCCCGGTGTCAAAGTGGTAGCGGAGCACTGCCTGACTTTGCGCGATCTGTTGGGCGATCTCGCGTTTGAGCTGCTTGAATGCCCCGGTAACAGTGGCCAGTCTGTGGCATTTCACTTCGACGAGGCGGCAGGTGATGAGCCGTGCCTCAAGGTTGAGGTCGAAGAGGGCAAGGTCGGTGCGTCTGAAACTGACTTCGTCTTCGAGACTGTTGGTGTTCTTTTCTATGGCGTGGTACAGCGCGACATGGGCGTCGAGCGGTACAACCAACTGGTTTTGAAAGACGCCTTGATGTTCGAGGTACATGCGGGAGAGCGCGAGTCCGAGGGCTTCGGCGCGTTGGGATGGTGCCGAGATGAGCTTGAGTGCGAGACGGCCCGAGAGAGACCGTAACTGTTCGAGGATCGCCATCACATGTGGGGTGCCTGTTTGTAAACAGTACTCTTCGAGTACTGGGCGTAGTATTGACTCCAGTTCGGCGAGAGAGCGTGAGGTGATCACGAGGCGGTGGCCGAGGCCCCCTGTGGCGTGCGGTGCGTGGTCGATCAGGTAATCGGCACGTCCACTGTGACCGCCATGATCAAAAAACTCTATCCCCATATTCCTGTCGATAGTGAAAACCCAGTCGCTGACTTCGTGCACTTGATGGAGGATTGCGCGGTCTTCTGCCTTGAGTGTAAGTGTGATTGCCGGGCGCAGATCAGGGCCGGTTTCTCCGGTGGAGGCTGTGGCGATTGCAGCCGAAAGTGTCTGTGGCAGGGTCGAGAGGAGATCCGTCACTGGCTGGGCTTCTGTAAGCGGCAGTGCAAGGCCGTGTGTGGGCTGCCGGGTCCAGACGGCGGCTGTCTCGTCTGCAATATAGTCGACATGAAAGTTTTGCAGAAGACCATGTATTGATGCTGTGGTGGCTTGATGCGACGCGTGCGTTGTGCCGACTTCTTCGGTAGGGAAGATGTCAAAGAGCAGGCAAAGATGGGCCGGGTGGGCTGTCGGGTCTCTGTGGAATGCCGCTGTAGGCCGGATCGCAAGCGCGAGCTTGGGTTGTTGCCGGTGAGACGGTGCGCTGAAGGCCGCGGCTTCTTTGCTGACAGGGTCGGTCGCCGGAGAGAGCAGCTCGATCAGGGCATCGCCGGTGCCTGGAGTGTCAATATCCGACGTGAAGAGACGAATGTCATAGTGAATGTGGGCAAAGTCGGGTTGTTTCTGTAGGTGCAACAGGATGGAGGCGAGAATGGTCGCTCTCCCTGTGTTGAACGCGTTGATGACCAGTGTCGTGACATAGGGATGCTGCAGCAGATACCGCTGCACGCGGACAGCAAGATAAGCACTGTCAATGCAAGTCCCGCCGATGGCCGGTTCGGGCAGGCCCAGTGCACTGCAGACATCGCTTACCAGGCTGCGTGGGACGGGCGCAGACGACGGCGCGTAGAGTGTCCAAAAAGGATGTATACTACTGGCCGCGCTGCAGAGCCGTCCTGTTGCCGTGGGGAGCACAGGCGGAAAACCAACCGGTGTGAGCAGATGAAACAGCGCATCTTCGACTGGTCTTACGAATTCTTTGGACGAGCTTTGGGCGGCCGTGATCCACTGCGCCGAGAGTCTGTCCCACGCCGCAAACCACAAGGCGCGCAAAGGGTGGGTTGGCGCGAGCAGAATTGCCTCCCGTGTGCGGGCACGGTGATCGCGTAAAAGAAGAGTGACCGTATCAACAGACAACAGCCTCCGGAGGTCAGCCGGCGCGCGCCGGGCGTTTTGGCCAGAAGTCGAACTGACATGTTGGAGTTGTGCCTCGACAAGCTGTGCAAATGCCCCGGCATACTCTGTGATCAAAGGCTGGAGCATGCAAAAGTCCGCTGCCTGACTGACCAGCTGTTTTGTTCCCGCCTGCACAGCTGCAAAATAGCTGCTCCGCGCTGCAAGAAACCGTTGGATGTGCGGACCCTCAGGCCAAGGGGCAACCTTTGCAACCACCTGTGTTGTGTGGCCTTGTACGATCGGTAGACGCCAGCTGACAGGCTGGTCAGGAGCCGAGAGAATTTTTTCTTCAAGAAGTTTGAGCGGACGGCTCACCGCCACGTGCACACTACGCGACCGCCCAAATTTCACTTCCAACAGGTCACTGTCTGTTGCTGAGGATTTCGCAGACGCCTGCTTTACCCATGTGACCGTTGAAGTCGCCGCCACGGTAGCCGTGGGAGTGCCTGTCGGAGTAGGGTCGCTCTTGAGCGCTGCGAACCGAAACCGGGCACGTGCCTGCAAAAGACTGCTCTCCTGCGGGAAAGTTTGCGGGGCGATGTCGGTGTCGATCTCCCCGTCGGGCAGCACATAGAACAAGCTGCTTTCATTGGGGCGAGAGTTCGGGCGGAATCCGGGAGAATAATCGGGGGGAGAAACTGTCTCTTCCCTGTTCGGGTCTGTTGCCCTGTCGGTTGTTCTGTCAGTTCCTCTGGGATTTACCCTGTTGCTTTCCCTGTGATTTTCTTCGTCATCTGCCCATGGCAGCAGAGCCCCTGTCGCGTCAACGAGAGGAATCAAGTCGCCATTTTTTGTGTAAGCCAGGACTCGAAGGAAGTGCCAACCTTCTTCCCATTCGACCTTTCCGAGTCTCCGGAAGTTCACCTTTGCTGCAAAGCGGTTTGTCTTCCAGGCTGATTTGTTGCAGACGAGACCAATAGGGCCGTGCTCTTTTGAGATGACCTGAACAGTGAATTTTGCCAATCCCTCCACCTTGTGGGGAAAGGGGGCAACGTTGAAAATCGCGTTGAATTTTGGCGGGCCGTCTTTGTTTCGAAGCGAAAGCACACGTTGTCCGATCAGCTGTTTGGGGTACCGTGCTTTTGCTGTTTTGTCCTTGGTTTCGTGGTCTTTTGTTGTGACGACACCGTCTGGGATCAGTTCTTGCGTCACCTCTTCATCCATATTTTCGCCGACTTCCCTGTTCACGCTTTCCCTTGCTTCTTCTGCCGTATTTTCGTGGAATTCGGGGATGTCGGTCTTGACACTATTGATGAAGATGCTGTCGGGTTCTGCGCTGCCGTCTGTAAAATCCCAGAGATCGAAGGCAAATGCTGTGCAGTCGGGGTCGAGCGCTATCGGACGCGTCCAAAATTGCGGCCTGTCGGAATATGTGCGGTCGAGAAAGTCCCCAAAACGGGCGCAGAACGCACGGTTGCTGAGGCCGAGATCGAGCACACGGCCACGTGCAGACTTCGCAGACCAGGTGAGTTTCGTCACGCACTCTTGATTGCGGTCGATGCGAGCCAGTGTTTTTTCGGGATGTGCGAGAAGTTCGTGATCGGGGACGAGAGAGAGTTCGTAGAGGGCCATCCCGATGGCCGCTGGGGTATTGCCGTTCTTCTTGGCATTCAGTAGAAACCGAATAATAGAGGTTGGATCGGCAAAGACCCACGAGTTCTCACTGTCGGTGAGGCGGTGTAGGGCTGCAGCCACTGCTCCACGGACCGCGAGGGGAAGCTCATCGATGAGGATTGCCTTCAAGTCACCGTACACATCACCGAGCGTGACTTCCTCGAAAGTGGCGACGCCAAAGGAATCCTCGGCAGCAGTGCGTATGCCGGTAGGAACAAACACAAAAAGGGGAGCGGACTGTGTTTTTCCCGAGAGTCTGTTGCGCAGTTCCACAAGTTTGGTGCTGCTGACGGTGACCTCCTCCGGGAGTGTTTTCTCACTGTCGGGACCGGTGCCTGCCGTGCTTTCCCTCTGACGGAAATCCTGGGTTGCGCGGTGCTTTTTATCTGCCCTGAGATCGGCCTTGAGAATGACGACTTCAGCGTGTGGCACTTCTGCCCGCAAGCCCACACAGAGGCGTGTCATGAGGTCTGTGTCGAGATTGGTAACCCGCATGCAATGCCCGCCTGCCCGTGACCGAAGTAATGCTGCAAGTCGTGGCAGAAGCAGGTGTTCGAGGGCGGATGAGAGGTCATCGGGCTGGAGTTCGCGCGATTTTTGCCTCATATTTCACCTCGCGAAGCTGTGTGAGTGGCAGTCTCCCCATCCGGTCCGACCTGGTAGCGGGGCGTGATGGTTTGCGTGAGGTACGCGTCGGAGAGGTCGTGGTAAAAACCGATCTTGCGCAGGCGTGAGGTGAATGCCTGCAGGTTTGAGCGCAATGCTTTGTGGTCGGTAATTGAAGGGTCGCGGAAACCATCATCGCCAGGTAGCCTGTCTATGTATAAGCCATACCTTTTCCGCAGGAAGGCCGAGAGTTCGTCAACGCGCAGTTCCCTGCTGTGATAGCCGAGTCTTCCCCCGGGGCGTAGCACCGCGAGTTGCAAGAGAACCTCAAGTAATCGGCTGTCGAGAATGAAGCGGCGTGACGACATTGCGCGCGTGCCGGATTGGGCGACGAGCGCGCCGGGACGGTTTTTGAGGAGGAGAGAGTCGATGCACGCGGCGATCTCGGTACGGTGGGAGGGGCCGCGTAGCGCCATCAGGATCTCGATGTAGGTTCCGAACGCGTCGAGCCCCATTGTTGTTGCGGCTTCAATCGCGGGATCAAGGCCGCCATTGCCCTCTTCGCTGCCGTCCTGCACAAGACGGGACACTCGTTGCTGAAAGAAACTATTGCGTTCCGCCGTATAGGTCGGCTCCAGGCAGTGCCAGATTTCTTCCACGCGAAAATGGCCCGTCGCGGGGTGCGGCAACTTGGCGCGCTGGACGAGAGAAAGAGCGAACTCGTGCAGTTTTTTTGTTGTGAAATATGCCTTGACAAACGCGGGAATCCGGCGGAAATGGGTGTCGGCGCTCTGCTGCGCCGACACTGCCATGTGCGAGTCTGATTGTGCAGTGAGGTCCACAAGCAACCCAACCTGATATGGGCAGCTCGCTTGTGTTTCGCCGGAGTCTGTTTCGCTGAGGCTTGTTTCGGGGCGCTGCCGGTCGAGCGTGCACTGTGCACAGTGCGGGAGGTTGGAACCGGCCTCTTTTTGCTGCAGGAGTGCCGGCAAGAGCTTGAGAAGGCGTAGATGATACAGAGCCAGATGGAAGGAGAAAAGCACCTTCACATAGTCAACCATCACAGAGCGTGGCACGAAATGCTGATAGCACAATAGTCGCATCACATCTGCGGCGAGCAGGTCTGCAGCCCCGACACACAGCGGCGGATGGCACACGCGTGCAGTGGTGTCGGGCCTGTCGTCCACATGATCGAGTAACCGCATGAGGGCCCGGGTCTCGACGTCGAGCGGCACATCACGCGTCACGCGCCCGGTGACCGGGTCGTATCCCTGAAAGAAAAAGCGGCGAAGCTGCTCGATCGCCTGGTCTCCCTTGCCGTCACGTGCACCATGCAACATTTCATAGAGGTGCTGGGACGCGCCATAGTCCAGCGAGCGTTTCGGATTGCGAAAACGGTAGGTGATGCCGTGCAGCGGACGGGGCGCGGCAATCGCCTGGTTTGGTTTGCCGCGGTTCACCATGTCCATCAGCTGGGTTTCGATCCATCGGCGCAAGATCTCCGGGTGGGAGGCGAAGCCGCGAAACCATTCTGGTTGGTCCAAGAATTTCTCCACGAATGCATCTGTGGTGAGCTCGGTTTTGCGAAGCAGACGATGCGGGAAGCCGCGATGATGCAAGCGTGCGAAAAAGGCGATGAGCACCCGGTCCATTGCAAGCCGTTTGAAGTGCAGGTAGCTGATTTGAGAGAGACGAAATTCTCGGTCTTGTTTTGACAAGGCCATCAGGCGTCTCCTTCGTAGCCGGAAGGCGACGCAAGCTCGCTCATTTCGAGAGACCCGTCGTTGTGGCACTCTATGCGATAAAAGTCGTGGGCTGTGGTCGTGAGTAACACCTCGCGGTAAGGCTCTGATCCCAATAGGTTTTTAAAGACCGTGAGGTGCAGGCCGTAGCCTTGCTCCTCTTCGACACTGGGCCGATAGCCATCTCCCACGCGCTCCAACATCTCAAAAAGGTCAAGATTGATGGGAAGTTCTGCCTTGTTTCCCGCCGGACCCTGATAGCTGAGAACCAGGCCGGCAGGCATATGCTCCACAAAACGGCTGCGGTTTGTCGTGTTGCGCAGTGTGAGGGAGAAACATTCTGCAGCGAACACACGGTAGGTGCGGATTGTTCCTTGAGCGACGGCGCGTACTTGCAGGGCCAGTTTTTCTCCCAACCGTTCCGGGTGAGGCAGTCCCTCTCCGCGGTTGATTGCTCGCAGTATCCGTGCGAAAATGCTCTGGACTGCTGTTTTCTCTTGCACGAGAGACAGCATGCGCGTGGCAGAACGATAAGGCAGCATCTGTTGCCAGGAGTAGTCGCGGCGTTCAAAAAACTCCCGCCGTTTTGTCATGGCGACATAGCGCTGGTGTTTGTGTGCCCGATAGGCAGGAGACTGCGCAGAGAAATCTCGTGGCAAATTGTGAAAGAAGTGCTCCAAGCTGTGACGGTCATAATGAGAACGATCGTCGAAACGAAACAGGTTGGGGTTGTCTGCCGGGGAGGTGAAGTCGAGCACACGATCGAGCCGCGGGTCCGTCTCCTGCCCGACATCAACACCTTTCAACAAGTGCAAAAGACGGTCGGCGCTCGCTGCGTCTCCCCCCATCCAGCTATTGAAGTAGAAGCCTTGCAGGATGGCGTCGCGGTCGCCGGCACGATAAAGCTCATGGATTTCCTGGCAGTTCCGGTTTCCCACCAGCATGTACGCGAACCCGGAACGCAAGTCTCTCAACGTGATGTGCATCTGCGCGCGCAGATGCGTGAGTGTGTAGAGCGTTCGCAGGCGTTCCACAACCTTTGGACCAGCGGTTTTGTCTTGGAAAGTTCGGGCGTTGTGTAGGGCGTAACAGCGATCTTGCAAGTCGCACTGCCGACATGGCTGCCAAAATGCAGCCTGCGTGAGGCGGCGAATGAGGCGGGTGAAAATCGAGTCATCATGGCCGTGCGAATCGGCTTCCTGCCCGCGTGTTGGGCGTGGCGACACCACCAGACTGCGGAGATTGAGATTGACCGCAATCACCCCGTGTGCAAACAGCCCGCCGGCAAGGCCCGCGTGCACAACCCTGGCAAGCCGGGGAAAACGCTCTCGCATAGAAGTAAAAAAATCAACAAGACGCCCCTCGTTAATGGCGATTAAACGAATCTCATCGAGTGGCCACGCGCCCGCGTCCTCCCCCGCAAAGGGAGCGAAAAACTCCTGCAAAACCGTGTCGTTGCCTTGCCCCTCCTCATCCTGGCTGCCGTCATAGTTTGTGAGATACCTTCGCCCCTGGAAGGTAAAGCGGCTCCCGTTCACAAGAGGCGGGGCAAAAACCGCACCATTCCCGGCAGCTTCCTGTTCGAGACGCTGCAGGAAAGCCGTTTTGCCATCCCCGGCATTCCCCGTAATGAGGACAAGCCGAAGCTTCTCGTCCTGGAACTTTCCCGCAAACACCGCTGGTTTCAGGTCGCGATCGAGTGCCGTCTCGACATAGGTTTCCGCGCCGCGACTATCGAAACCACGCGTGCCGGTATTGGTGTACTTGGTCTGGCTGTACAAGGTTAAAAGGTAAGACACGTAGGGGTTTGTGTTTTTGGAAAGCTCCGCTTCTGTGGTGTCGTGGGCGTTTTTTTCGGTGCTTTCCTGTGTGTCTTTCCTGTCTTGTGCGGGGTGGCTGTCGTCCTTCGCAAGGAAAACCGTATACGGGTGAGTTTTGTCATCGCGATGGCGTGCTCGTCTGATCTCTCGCAAACCGGCTTGTAGCTCGATCGCCGAGGCAAAACGATCTTTGCGTTTTGCGGCAATAGTCTTGCGGATCAGCTGTGCAAATTCTGGGGCAAGGCCGGCCATGGCCGATTCTGGAAAACTGCCCGGGTGTTCTGCCGGGGCTCCGCCTGCTCCTGTTGTTCTCCAAAAAGGATGGCTCGTCACAGCCTCATGGAGCGTCACCCCAAGCGCGTATAAATCGCGGTCGGCGAGGTCGTCTGGGGAGGGAGCCGTGGCGAGGTCGACGTCGGGGGGAAGGTAACGGCGAGCACTGCCCGTGAAACTGTCACTCAACGCGTTGAAAACCGTGCCAAAAACCGTGGCAGAGAAAGAGACATTGAAATCAATGAGACGCGCGCCCTGCTCCGTCCATAACAAGTTCTGTGGTTTGATGTCACAGTGATAGACCCCATGCGTGTGCAGATGCACCAAACCATCTGCCATTTGGCATGCGAGATCACGCGCGTCTTCCAGGGAAAAAAGCCCGTTTTCCAGCATTTCCTGGACATTAACCCCGTCGAGGTAGGCAAACACAATGAAGGGAGGACCTCCTCTCGGCAGGAAATCGGCATCGACAACCTGCACCACATTCGGATGTTCTGGTAGCCGTAAAAGCGCCCGATATTCCCTTTTGAGGCGGTCAAGCCGTGAGTGAGGATCACGCAAGATGATCTTGAGCGCGCGGGATACATCCCCAAGAACATCAATAACCTTGTAGACAACCCCGAAAGACCCAGGCTGTCCCAGACGTTTTTCGACCAGATACTTGGATGTCAGCTGTGTGCCCGGAGCGAGTTGCGTGTAGTCAGGCTGTGTTTTGGGAGGAGAACTCGGAGGAACCTCCTGAGTCATTTCCCATCTCCCGTACCGCAAGAGACCCGAGCGTGGCCTACTCGCACGTCGCAGTGTTTCGATCAACTTTTTCTGCCGGAGAGCGGTATTTCGAGAGAATTCTTTGTGAGCTTGGGCAGTTTNNTTGTGTATTTGGGTGGCAAAAAAATGCCGCGGCATTTTTTCTTGTTATGACACGAGAAGTATCGTGTCCACTTGGATCACGAAACACCGCATCAGGTGCCGTAAGAAAAATAACTGCGTCAATAAAAACTTCAGAAAGATCATCTTGGGAGAACTGACTCCGCGTCAATAGCTCTTTGAAACTGCGCGTATGATCGCGTAGTTTCAAGAGTGGAGATGCGTACGGCTGATAATTTTCTGGATACCACTTTCCTCCATAGGCTTCGATAAGGCCGCAAGTCCCTCTTGTCTCGACAAGGTAGACAATAAAGGGCGTGACAACCACAATGCCCACTGCAAAGAAGCCACTGTCGCACTGCACTTCAAGACCATGGA
>DEIU01000082.1:9919-10169 GCA_002352645.1 Acidimicrobiia bacterium UBA2766
GCGTTCCGCCTCATTCACCGGTCGGCCAATGCGGATCACTTGCGCCGTCATGCCTCCTCCCCCACAGCCGGCTCAACAAGACCCCAAGTCGCAACTTTAAAACCCGCGTACCAATTGTCGAGTTTCCCTATTTTTGCACGAATTTGCAACTCTCTAATACCCTAATATGGCAAAATTCAACAGCTCTACTTTCCAAATGTGTAAAATATTTTGTCGGGAAAAAAATAACTTGGAGGCGTATGACTGAAAT
>DEIU01000082.1:10288-10422 GCA_002352645.1 Acidimicrobiia bacterium UBA2766
TTCAGGATAAAGAATATCTACACCGATAACCTTTGACAATTAGACAGAACAAAGTCTGGTGATGTCTCATGTTCCAAGGTCGGGGAGGTCTGGTCGGGAGGTCGGGGCAGGTCTGGTTGGGGAGTGGGGTAGGT
>DEIU01000097.1:0-30700 GCA_002352645.1 Acidimicrobiia bacterium UBA2766
TCTACGGCATCACTACCTGAGCGCTGTAGAAAGAGCCGCCGTGCTTCGTGCAGCTTGAAGCATGGTGCTCTCTGATGTCTCGCGGGTGATCTCCGAGGGTCGTCCTTTGGGGTTCTCCCCCGGGGGTTGGCTCCTTGGGGATCATTTTTGCCGGCAACGAGAGACGCCGCAGGCAGAGGTCTCTCGGCCTGTTGGGCCAAGAGCAGCGTACGATTTGCCTGTGGGTTTCTTGGAGCAGGGTCTTTTTTGCCTGGGCTATGTGGCTGAGGGAAACAGGCATTGGCAGCTTCTCTTGAGGGGTGTGCGGTTTTCTCGAGATCTGGCATGACATAGATTCGCGTACGGTCCGTGTTTTTCTGACTTTTGTGGCCTGACTTTTGTGGCCTGGGGTCTGGGACCTGAGGCTGTCTGTTCTGCTGTCAGAATCATTTTTGCCGTTTTATTGCATGGGCTGCGTTGTGCGACACTGGAGTTTGTCGGGGAATATGTATTTTGTTGCTTTCTTTTTGTTGGAACTAACTAGTATCTCTTTCGAGGTAAGAGAGGTGTTTTACATCTACTGCAAGGGCTATGGGTAGTTTCTTTCGATGATGGTATTTTTCTGGATATAGGGGAGGAAATTGGGTTTTATATAGATTTCTCTGCCGAATTTTTTTACTATTTCCTTTTTTTGCTTGACATTTTTTGAGAAAATATGTCATGATGTGTTTGTTGTAAGTGCTGAGAAATTTTTTTATATTTCTCTTTTCCGCTTGCTTTTTGCTGAATTCTGTGGCACTCTATTGCTGAGCGGAGGGTGAGTGCTACAGCCCCAGTGGTAACTCCCCCTTAGTCAGAGCGAATCATCGCAGAAATCCCATACCGCGCTGTCGTCCTCGTACAAATTCTTTTTCAAAGTTCTCTGGATCTTCGGATGCACTGGGCTCTTGGAGAGGAAAACGATGAGGGACTGCCTTGCTGCTGGTCTGGCATTATTTGGTTCGGTGTTTTCCACCGAGCTGTTGAGTGGCCCTACATATTCCCGAGGTCGTTTGCAGAATTCCTAAGGTCGAGACTGTTACTCTATTCTGTCATCTGACAGGCTGGTGACTGTATTGGATTTAGGCGCTGGAACGAGTTTTTTTCGGGTTTATTATTGCTCTAAAGTTCCTTGAGAGAATCTATTTGGGATGCTCTAGTAAGAGTGCTCTCTCCCAAAAAGCATTTCGTGAAGACCTCCTCTTGCGAGGGATCTTTCGATGTAAAAAGATTTTTCGAGAAGGCTGGGGAGAGAGACAGCGCATCAGCTAGAAAAAATCTGGCAAGGAGTATTGCGGGAAACTCGACAAGAAATCGCGGAAAAAGTGAGGAAATCCGGGCCTTTTGTGTTGGGCGAGTAACAGGACAGTGTGATCTGGAAGATGTATCTTCTGTCTTCTAAATCTTTCCGCAGAAGAGTGCATCGTATGCACCATGCCCCTGGTGCTACAGAGACCCCTGGTGGGATCAGTTGTTCTATCTTGCGGCGTACATGCCGCCGTCTTGGATCGTTGACTGGTCCTCATCGCTCACAGGTCGAGAGCAGGGAACGGTTTCGTTTCTGGTCTCGCTTATCGGGTGAGGCTCTACCCCCTTGGAGCCTCACCCTTCTTTTCTCTGCTGCTTTTGCCGCTTGCCAGGTACCGGGCCAACCAAAGTCATTACTCCCGCGTGCCATGATGCTTTCTGTTGCCGTTGGACTGGTGTTTTCTGCACGACTTGCTTCTTCTTGATGGAGCCGTACTCGATGTTGTCGGAAAGGTGTGTGGCGTGAAAATGGAAAGTTTTCACGCCACATGAGCACGCAAAAATCTCCGAGGTATCAGGCGTGAGGCAATAGTTCGAGACAGGACTGTATCTACTTTATTTGGCTCGTGGGCAGTGCGTTTTTTGGGTGCGTTCTTCAACTGTTGCCCAGGGCGAGCTGTCCTTGACGTATCTGCATAAAGTATGACTTGTGGGAAACGTAAGCATTATCTGTTGGGAAACGTAAGTATGTTGGAGAGCGGGCAGGCGTGGTCTCGCGTTCCGAACAGGAAATTCAGCAGTACGCACTCATGTTTCAATGGGGGTTTCGTGAGGAAAGGGGCTTGCGCGAAATTCCAGAGATGTGCACAAGAGGGATGTGCACAAGCCAGACCAGCTGAAATCTGCATCCAGTGACTGGATCGTCACGCCAAGTTGGTCTTCTCCGGCAAAACAAGCGTCTCCTCATGATCTGTGTCTCCTCGGCCTCGATCATGCTTGGACAAGGAGTCGTGACCCCGATACTTCCCTTGTTTGCTGATGAGCTGGGGATCAGCACGGTGGCTGTCGGCCTCACGCTCTCGGTTTTTGCGTTCGCACGAGTCCTCTTGAACATCCCTGTTGGAATCCTGTGTGACCAGTACGGATGTCGCCTGGCGCTTGTGGGGGGTCCGGTAGTGACCACGGTCGGCATGGTGGGGTCTGGTTTTGCTGAAGGGCTTTCCCCTCTGCTTTTTTGGCGGTTTCTGGCCGGAGCAGGTTCCGCGATGTATGCCATGGGGGCTCAGGTTTACTTGGCAGAGATTGCCCCGCCTGAGAGCCGCGCGCGCTTTGTGAGTATGAATCACGGAGCTCTTCTCATCGGAGTATCAGTTGGTCCTGCCCTCGGTGGCTTGACCGCAGAGGGTTTGGGATTGCGTGCGCCTTTCTTCATTGTTGGGGCTATTGCCGGACTCACCTCTGTGTATGCCTGGTTTGGTCTACCGGAGATGCAAGAGCGAAGCACCATGCTCGCTGCATCACACGACGCGAGCGAAAAAGGAACGCAAAGCAGGGAAGCGGGAAGAGAAGAAAAGGAAGCTTCGCCAGGAGAGTCGGGGGCGTGGCGGCATCTTTTGTTTTCTCGGGACTTTTTTGCAGTCTGCCTCGTGGGATTTACCCTGTTCGGGACGCGTGCAGGTAGCCGTAACACGCTGATGCCTCTGATTGGAGATGAAGAGTTCGGCTTGACGGTTGGGTCCATTGGGCTTTTATTTGCCGTGCTCTCCTTGCTCGGGTTTTTGTTTCTGCTTCCCTCTGCCGCGGTGAGCGATAATCACGGGCGAAAATGGGCGATTGTTCCAGGCATGAGTAGCCTGGTGGTAGGAGTGGCCGTCATGGCGTTCGCTCCTGGTGCGGCCTTGTTTGTTGCAGGGAGCCTTTTGCTTGGGATCGGGGCGGGTATGGCTGGTCCGGTGGTAGCCACTTGTGTTGTCGACATTGCTCCTGCCGAGTTGCGCGGTGTGGCTATAGGGATGTATCGAACTGTAAGTGACATGGGCAATGTTCTTGGCCCGATTGTTCTGGGTTTTCTCGCGGACTCTATGTCGGTCAGGACTGCGATGGCCGTCAATGCTTTGGGCGCTGCTTTTATTGTGCTGTGGTTTGCGCTCATGTCTCGAGAGACTCGTCCCTGGTCGTATTGACCGGGGTCGTATCGACCCAGTGTGGTGTGGTGTCGTGTGTTGGGAGCTGTTGCAGGACGAGCTCGTGTCTTTTGTGGGCGCTTGTGGAAATGGTGGAAAGCGCGTCAACCTTGGCCGCCAGGAACAGGTTGATTGTTCCTGGGGCTGTGTCTGCTGTTTCTTGTGTCAGCGGTAGGGCGAGAAGTCTGGGTCACGCTTCTCATTAAAGGCGTTGACGCCCTCTTGTGCTTCCGGAGAAGTCACGAAGAGGTCAAGCGCGTCGAAGGCAACGGCACCAAGGCCCGCGACAGACTCGCTGTCTGCGTTGAAGGAGTGTTTCAGAACTTTCAAGGCAGTCGGGCTTTTTGCCAGCATCTTGTCGGCCCAGATCCTGACTTCTTGCTTGAGGTCGGCAAAGGGCACGACCTTGTTGACGAGTCCCCATTGGTAGGCAGTCTCCGCGTCATACTGGTCGCAGAGGTACCAGATTTCTCGTGCCCGTTTTTCCCCCACAACACGGGCGAGGTAGGCGCTGCCGAAGCCGGCGTCAAATGATCCGACTCGTGGCCCGGCCTGGCCGAATCGAGCGGTATCTGCCGCGATTGTGAGGTCGCAGATTACATGAATGACGTGGCCACCTCCGACTGCCACGCCGTTGACTGCGGCGATGACGGGCTTTGGGATGTCCCGGATCAGACGGTGCAGGGTTTCCACTTCAAACAAACCGGACTCGGTTGGTCCGTAGTCGCCTGTTTCTTGGCGTTGTTTCTGGTCTCCGCCTGCGCAGAATGCTTTTTCCCCGGCTCCGGTGAGTGCCACAACTCCGACTGTTGTGTCAGCCCATGCGTTTTTAAAGCACCAGATCAGTTCGTCGACCGTTCTGCCACGGAAAGCATTGTAACGTTTAGGTCGGTTGATGGTGATCCAGGCCAAGCCATTGTCAATCTCATACAGGACATCTGTTAGATCTTCGCGTTGCAAGAAATTCTCCTTGTCCCCGGCAGTGACACCGGACGCTGTCATGGGTATTGCATCCCTGGTGAGTATGAACGAATATCAGAGGTGGTTCCCGCTCGTGCAGGTCTGGTGTCCCGCACGATTGCCTTCCCCGGAGGATCGTAACGCATAAGGCAAGAGAAGAGCACGCTGACTCTTTCTTGTTGTGTCCACGGGGAGAGCACGGAGGGAAGTCGTGCGGAGAGAGGTCGTGTGTTGGGAAGTGGAGTCTTGGAGAACTGTCCGACAAAGGCCTGCCGGTGAAATTTTTCTCTTGTCGAATTTTGCTGGGTTTTTTGGATATCGAAGTGTTTTCGGAGGTGATGCTTCGATGCATTGGGGTGCACAGTGGGAATGGGAGGAGACTCGCGTGCGTCTTGGCGCACGGGGTTGTCGCAACTTCTGGTCGTTCTGTCATCGTGACATGGAGGTGTTTCCTGCCATCATCTTGACGGAAAGACCATCTTGAGCGCGAAGTGTCTTTCGTGAATTTATGGGGATTTCCCTAGACAAGAGCAGGCAGATGAGTGAGTTGTACCGATGAGTGAGAACGAAGGCTCTCTTCCGCAAGCGAGCAAGCGTGATGTTGGCGGGACGTCCGGAAAGGGACCTGCTCGGTTGGCTGCTCGGTTGGGAGCAGGGAAGGGCTGGCAGGAAACACCTGTAGGTTTTTGTTTCCGCACTTTTCGGCGCACGGTCACGGAAACAGACCTGGTGAATTTTGTGACGCTTGCGGGATTTAATGAGGGTCTGTTCATGGACGCCACCCTTTTTCATGGGGAAGACGGTGCGTCTGCTGCTGAGACAGATGCCGAGAGCATTCCCTATGAAAAGCGTTTTGTGCCTGGCGCGCTCACGTATGCCTTCGCAGAAGGGCTTGTGATCCAAACTGGAATGTTGCAGGGCATGGGCATTGCCTTTTTGGGCATGGAACTGACGGCGCGTGCGCCAGTGTATGTGGGGGACACGATTGAGGTTGAGGTCGAGGTTGTGCAGTCGCGACCGACGCGTCACCCGGATCGCGGCGTGGTCGTGACCCGGAATACTGTGCGGAACCAGCGGGGACAGGTGGTTTTGGAGTACCGGCCTGCTCGTCTTGTGCGGAGTGCAAAAGACAAGCCCGGAGTTTCTCTCTGACCATTGTGGATCACTGTGGATCACTGTGGATTTTTGCAGACCTCGTGATCTGTGCGGAGCTTGAGGTCCCCCTCGAATTTTTCGCAACAGCTCTTTGGGTGGCTGCTGCGCTAGCTCTTTGGGTAGCTCGTCCGATATCTCCTGTAGGAGCGACTCCGAGGCTCTTCGAATGCTTCGTCCCAAGAGTGGATCCGAGGTGAGAGGAGATCCCTTGGATCCTTTGGGGATCTCTTGGAGGACGTTCTCGCGCTGAGCTTGTGGCAAGTCGGGTGTGATCGAGAGAAGGAGCCGGGATGGATTTCAGTTTCACTCCTGAGCAGGAAGAACTGCGTCGAACTGCTCGCTTGTTCGTGGATCGGGTCTGCCCTCCTGCGGTTGCGAAACAATGGGATGAAGACCATGTGTGTCCGCCGGAGTTGTTTGAGGGAATGGCCGCCCTTGACTGGTTGGGCCTACCTTTTCCTGAGGCATATGGGGGTGTGGAAGCTGGTCCTGCAGAGATGGCGATTGTGGCTGAGGAGCTGGGACGGGCCAGTTTTGACGTCTCAATGTGTTATATCGCCAGTCTTATTGCGGGCATGACGGTGTTCCGGTGGGCAAATGAAGCGCAGCGTCAGCGCTTTATTCCCGGGGTAATTTCGGGGAAACAACGTTTTGCGGTGTCGATGAGCGAGCCGGGTGCTGGTTCTGACGCGGCTGCTCTTTCTACCTATGCGCAAGACCAAGGTGACCATTTTCTCTTAAATGGGCAAAAGACCTGGTGTACTGGGGCGGGGTTGCCGGGCACCCTGATTGCGATGTATGTGCGCACTGATCGAGAGGCAGCCAAGCACAAAGGTCTGAGTCTGCTTGTTGTTGATCCGCAGATGGCGGGTGTAGAAGTGCGCCCTATCCCGACATTGGCCCGTCATATTCTTGGGACGAACGAGGTGAGTTTGCGCGACGTGCGCGTTCCCAAAGAAAACCTGGTGGGTCCTTTGCACCAGGGATGGCAAGTCCTTCTCTCCGGTCTTGAGTTGGAACGGGTGCTGTTGAGCGGCGGCTATGTAGGGGTCGCTCAGGCCACGGTCGATGAAGCATTGGCGTATGCAAAAGAGCGTGAGCAGTTTGGCCGTGCAGTGGGGACTTTTCAGTCGCTTGCCCACCCGCTTGCGGATTTGCAGACAGAGGTGGATGCGGCTCGCCTTCTTACGTACCGTTGTGCCTGGATGCTGGGGGAGGGAATGCCGTGTCATCGGGAGGGTTCGATGGCAAAGCTCTTTGGCTCAGAAACCTATGTGAAAGCGGCACGTTGGGGCATGCAAATTTGGGGAGGCTACGGCTTTTCCACAGAAAGCATCATGAGTTTCCGTTATCGAGAGTCGATTGTGGCGACAATTTCGGGAGGGACAAGTCAGATCCAGCGCAATGGGATCGCTCGTTCCATGGGGTTGCGCTGTTACTGAATGCCGTCTTTCGAAAGATCCTGCTTCTGGGGAGCGGCGACTGGAAAAGGACGATTTTCAGCTTGGGGGCAGGTCCCGAGGGGTGAAGCGGTTTTCATGTGAATGTGTAGGTTTTGGCGTACTGCGGATTTTCCTGGGGATTGTTCGGCGCCTGGTGAGCTGCCTCCTTATTCGGCGAGGTGTTGTGGCAGACTCGGGAGGAGAAATCGATTTCCAGGTCGATTTTCCGAGAGAATTGTAAAGGGGAACGCGTGAGTTTTGGAGGCGTTGCTGCGATAGTCGGTGTCGGGGAGACCGACTATGTGCGAGGGTCGGAGGATTCTCCGACAACCATGATGTTGAAGGCATCGGTAGATGCGATTGCCGACGCGGGACTGAAGCCGTCGGATATCGATGCGATTATTCCGCCGCCTGGCTTCACTACCAGCGAGGAGCTGGCAGCGAATCTTGGTGTCGAGAACATGCGGTATTCGGTCACAGTCCATATTGGGGGAGCGAGCCCTACTGCTTCGCTGCAATCAGCAGCGATGGCAATTCAGGCGGGGATCGCGAAGAATGTGCTGATTACTTTGGGTTGGAATGGTTTTTCAGCCCTCCGCCCACGTCCTGACGTGCGTCAGCCTCGTCGGGTGATGGATCCGGGCATGCTCGGCCATGTGAGCCAAGACTATTACGCGGCATACGGTATCCGTTCGGCTGCGCAAATCTACTCGCTCTACCTGATGCGATATAAGCAGCTGTACAACGTTCCGGATGAGGCTGCGGCGGCAGTGACGCTCGCCTGTCGTAAGCACGCTCATCTGAATGAGAAGGCGCTTATGCGGGGACGCGAGATGACACTCGACGACTACTTCGCCTCGCCTTGGATTGCGGAGCCGCTGCGCAAATTTGACTGCTGTGTGGAAACCGATTGCGCCTGTGCCATTGTGGTGACGTCGACGGAACGTGCGAAAGATTCCCCGCACACGCCTGTGGTGTATTTGGGTGGAGCAGAAGGCCATCCTTATCCGGCAGACGATGTGACGAACAGAGCAAACCCCTTGAAATTGGGTATTCACGATGCCGCACCGTTGGCGTTTGAGATGGCCGGTGTGCGACCTGAGGACATGGATTTCCTGCAAGTGTACGACTGCTTTACGTATGTCGTGTTGCTGGAGCTCGAAGCGCTGGGCTACGCCGAGCCAGGTGGTGCCGCAGACTTTGTGAAAGACGGTAATATCGAGTTGGGAGGGAAGTACCCGATGAACACGCACGGGGGCTTGCTTTCTCAGGGGCACTGTTGGGGCTTGAACCACACGGTTGAGGCAACACGACAGCTTCGTCATGAGGCAGGCGCTGCGCAGGTGCCGGACGCCGAGCTTGGCGTGGTGACCGGGTATGGAGATCTCGGCGACGGCAGTGTCGCCATTCTGGGAAGGGGCGTGTGATGGCCGAGTCTGTTGGAAAGTACGTTCCCACGCCAGATGGGCTGAACTACGATTTTTACAAGCACGCCATTGATGGGGTGTTGCATTTTCCTCGCTGCAAAAAATGCGGCACATACCATCATCCTCCGCGTTTTCTCTGTGGGAAGTGTGCGTCGAGTGAGCATGACTGGGTGCCGTCGAGCGGGGAAGGCAAACTCTTTTCCTGGACGGTGAACCATCGGGTCTTTGATCCCGGCTGGATGCCCGAAGTGCCCTACGCCACTGTTGTCGTCGAAATGGACGAGGAGAAGGTGCGTGTGGTCGGAGGCCTGCGGGGCCTTGATCTCGCGGATCTTAAGATCGGCATTCCTATGGTGGCCGAAGTCGAACCAGCCGGAGACGAGTTTGTCTTCGTATACTTCCGGCCTGTCTGAGGCAAGTTGGCTGCGAGACGAGGGAACCTTTCTCCCAGTGAGGAAAGATTCCGAAACGCGTGACGTGCATTTCGTAGCTGAAGACTTGATTGTGGGCTGCCCAGGAGCAGGGGCGGCCCCAGTTTTTCCGTTTTCTCCTGTGATGTTGTCCTGTTTTTTTTGTCTTCTTCGGTGCTCTTGGCTTTTACTGCTGTACGCAGCCTTTGTGAAGAAAGGGAGGAATGTAGATGCTTGAGCAGGATATTCGCGGGTGGAGAGGGTTGTCGGCAACTTGCCTTCGGTGGTTCTTGGGGAGTTTTCAGTAGGGGTTGAATATTCCGAAAGCGAATTTCGTGGTATTTATCGGGTTTCTCCTGCCGTTTTCGTTGTTCCTTCCCTGTTTCCTCTAGGTATCTTCTGTAGAAGACAACGAGTGCTGTGATGATGGTATTTGGAAGAGTCCTGCTGCCAGAACATGGCCGCTATGGAAGGAAAAGCACATGGGGGATCGTCTCGCAGGGAAAGTCGCAGTCATCACGGGTGGGGCGAGCGGTATCGGAAAAGCGACAGTTGAGCGTTTTCTTGATGAAGGCGCTTCTGTGGTGTTTGCTGATCTCAACGATCAGACGGGGAAAAATTTTCTCGGTGAACTCAATGAAGCCGGCCTCGGAGATAGGGCCCGTTTCATTCGTACGAATGTGTCGGTAGAAGCCGATGTCGAAGCAGCAGTCAAGTATGCTGTCGACGAGTTTGGGCGTCTCGACATCATGTTCAACAATGCCGGTGTTGGTGGTGCCTTCGGCAAGGTCACCGATCTTGAACTGGAAGACTGGGACTTTACGTTTTCTGTCTTGATGCGTGGTGTTTTTCTCGGCACCAAGCACGCGGCGCGTGTCATGATTGAACAGGGCGAAGGTGGTTCGATTGTGAATACCGCGTCCGTCGCAGGTGTTGGCGGGGGGTGTGGACCTCAAGCGTACTCCGCGGCCAAGGCCGGTGTGATCAACTTCGTCAAGGCCACCTGCGCAGAGCTGGCAGCGGACCGTATTCGCCTTAATGCGATCTGCCCGGGGGGTATTCTCACGCCACTTTTGCACCGTGGTATGGGCGACGCGATGGCACCAATGCTGGCAAAAATGCAGCCCTGGCCAGAAGCCGGACGCCCCGAGCACATTGCCTCGGCAGCGCTCTTCCTTGCCAGTGATGACGCTGTGTTCGTGACTGGTCACGCGCTCGTCGTGGACGGAGGACTTACTCCTGCTGGTCCTGGCGTTTCGGGCGGGATGTCAGAAGGTGGCAGTAGTGGTATGAGTATGGATATGTCTGCCATGACAAAGATGCTGGGCGAAGGCGTCACCGGTGTGGACCACGGCTCTACTGGCGTGCAAATGGTGTTCCGCCGCCCAGAAGAAGAGTAATCCTGATTCGCTGGTCTGGCCTGTACAGGATCCGCACGAGATTTGTGCAAGATCTGTATCAGACCTCTCGCGGATATATGTGAGATCTCTATGGGCGCGGACCGAAATCGTCCGCGCCCATAGAGATCTGTCCGGTTTCGCCGCCGGTTGGTCCCGGCGGCTTTCTTGCCTTGTGGGGTCCCTTGGTACGCTGAGACATCCTGTTCGCTGCCGCGTGGCCCGTGCTGTTTCGACGGCTTGACTCGCGGTTTTGCCCCATGAGGGAAACCGATGGATTTCAGCTTCTCCGAGGAAGACGACCTGCTGCGCGAGGTCCTTCGTAAGTATGCGCTTGAACAGCTTCTTCCGGACTATGCGAGCTGGAAAGAACGTCCTTTTCCGCGAGAAAAGATTGAAGAACTTGGCGAACTGGGTGTTCTGGGTATCAGGATTCCGCAGGAATATGGCGGGATGAGCGGGAGTTTTGTGTCGCTCGGCGTTGCCACAGAAGAGCTGTCTCGTGGCGACTTCAATGTGAGCTACTTTTTACAGCTTGGCACAATAGCGGCAGCCATCTTGGGGAATGGAGCTCCTGAAGAAATCAAAAGCGAGTGGCTGCCCGCAGTCGCTTCCGGGGAGAAGGTGCTGTCTTTTGGCCTGACCGAACCAAGTGTGGGTTCTGATGCCGCCAATCTGGCGACAATGGCACTCCCCGAGGGCAGCGATTTTCTCATTACTGGCGAAAAAGCCTCGATCACTTTTGCTGGTTTCGCCGATGCCTGCATTGTGTTTGCCCGTACTGGTGGTCCTGGGGCCCGTGGTATCAGTAGTTTTTTTGTTCCGCTTGATCTTCCCGGCGTTTCCCGTCAGGTCTATTCCAGCGCTGGTGGCCATTTGAGCCGGCGTGGCTCTCTCTTTTTTGACAGTGTGCGGGTGCCTGCAACAAATCGTATTGGCGAAGAAGGCGTGGGTTTTGTTCAGGCAATGACCGCTTTTGACTTTAACCGTTCTGTGATTGCTCTTGCGTGTATTGGCACTGCCATGCAAGCCATGGATGAAACCATTCTCTATACGAAAGAGCGCACGACTTTTGGTAAGCCCCTCGCGAAACATGAGGGAGTGGCCTTTCAAGTGGCAGAGCATCTTGCCCAGCTTCACGCGGCCCGTCTTCTCGCGTATGAAGTGCTTTCGCTTGCGGACGCGGGCAAAAAACACACTGCCGAATCAGCAATGGCGAAATGGCTTGGTCCGAAGTTTTCTGTGGAAGCCATTCATGCCTGCATGCTCCTGCATGGATGGTCGGGTTACGGGACGGACATGCCGTTCAGCCAGCGCTTGCAGGATGTGATTGGTCTTGAGGTTGGGGACGGAACGCCGGAAATTATGAAGTCTGTCATCGCGCGTGAGGTGTATGGACGAGAGTTTGCCGCCTACAAGTGAAGGTCGGCGCGAGTGAGGGGACCGCAGCATGGGCAGCAGCGAAAACACGACAGCAGACAGTCTGGAACGTTACGAGAAGTATGAGGGCCTGCTTTTCGCCCGCAAACCGCATGGTGTTTTGCTTATCACGATTAATCGGCCTGAAAAATACAATGCCACGGATGAACGGCTGCACTGGGAGCTGTCGAAAGTGTGGCTTGACGTGGATCAAGATCCCGCGACTCGCGTGGCCGTGGTGACAGGGGCGGGCAAGGCCTTCTCTGCGGGCGGGGATCTCGATATGGTGCGCCGGCAAATAAAGAACTTCAAGGCGATGTCAGGCGTGATGAAAGAGGCTTCAGATATTGTTTACAACATTGTGAACTGCGAAAAGCCCGTGATTTCGGCCATCAATGGCGTGGCTGTCGGCGCTGGTCTTGCGGTTGCGCTTATGGCCGATATAAGCATTATTTCAGAAGATGCCCGGCTTACTGATGGCCACCTTCGCCTCGGGGTTGGCGCAGGAGATCATGCCGCTATTATTTGGCCCCTGCTCTGTGGCATGGCAAAGGCGAAATACTATCTCCTTACAGCCGACTTTATTGACGGGCGAGAGGCCGAACGCATCGGTCTTGTGAGTAAATGTGTTCCTGCCACAGAAGTGTTGCCGACGGCTTTGTCGGTCGCAGAGAAGCTGGGAACTGGCCCACAGTCCGCGATACGGTGGACAAAACGCTCCCTCAACAATTGGGTGCGCAGCGCAGGACCCATTTTTGATGCGTCTTTGGCATTGGAGATCCTCAACTTTTTTGATGACGACGTGAGCGAAGGCGCGATCGCAATCCAGGAAAAACGCCCTCCCGTTTTTCCTTCAACCCAGGACTGATCGTGCAACCCAGGACTGATCGTGCTGTTGCATCTGGACGGTCGACACGGGGGTGGACACGGGCATCGACGCGAGATGTTGTAGACCAGACCCAAGAGAAAAGAACCGCATAGATAGGATTGCAATGCAGCGCGGGGAAAAAAGCAAAGACGCGCGAAGCGGGGGAACACCAGAAGCAAAAGACGCAGCGGCCAAGAAATCCCAGGGTGAAAGCGCTGCTGGGCGGGCTGAAGGCAAGCCTGGTCTGGCTGGATGGGGAGTCATGCTTCCGAGTTTCGACCCATTTTTGCAGGGGACGCCGCCTTTACTGGAAGGCGCGCGTTTGGCAGAAGACCTTGGTTTTGACTCCGGGTGGGTGGGAGACCATCTCTCTTTTCACCCGCCCATTCTTGAGGCGACCTGTGCCCTGTCTGCGGTGGCTGCGGTCACACAGCGGCTGCGTTTGGGCTTTGGTGTGCTCTTACTTGCGATGCGCAACCAGGCCTATGCGGCAAGCCAGATTGGCACAGTGCACGCCTTGGCGCCGGGGCGAGTCATTCTCGGGGCAGGTGTCGGCGGGGAGAATCCCGCTGAGTTTGAGGCGGCAGGAGTACCGGTGCGCGAGAGGGGGCGCCGTCTCGATGAAGCCCTCTCGATTCTCCCCGATTTTTTGTCGGGCAATCCGGTCGATCACCCAGGACCGCTTGCGCCGATTCGTTCCCCGCGTATCGCTCCTGTACCTGGCTACATGTTGCCTCTCGTTGTCGGGGGACGGTCCGCTCGTGCGCTCGTGCGCTCGGCGCGTTACGCCGATGGCTGGCTGGCAGTATGGCTTGGTCCGCAACGTCTGGCCGAGCAGCAGGCTTTTCTGGCCGAGCAGGCCGCGTTGTTGGGGCGTCCTACTCCTGTCACCATCATGCTGGTTTTTGTGAATGTGAATGCGGATCGTTCCCGTGGGCGGGCAGAGGCAGCAGCGCTTGTCGATGGACAGTACAAAATGCCGTTCGAGAAAATAGAGCGCTGGACTGCACTTGGCGGGCCATCTGAAGTGGCAGCAGAGCTCGCAACCTATTGTGCGCAGGGTGTACGGGAATTTGTGCTGGTTCCCGCAGCGCCTGATCCGCTTACCCAGTTTGAACGTTTTGCCGAGGTGCGGGTTTTGCTGGAGCAGGCGGTGGGCAGGTTGGGCGATAGTGTTTTGCCGCAGTCTGCTGTGACAGGTCGCGCGGTGGGCGAGACACTGGAATAGCAGGTGGCCAGGGTATAGCACTCCCGCACAGGGCACAGCAGGGCACAGGGCACGAGGCAGGGGAAAAGGCGCGTGGGACGCAGCACAGCAGGAGAAGACATCGTGGACAAGCCGGCTTTTGACTGGGGGATTACCGATAGTGTGGCGATTGTGACGGGAGCGGGTCGAGGGCTTGGTCGGGCGATGGCATTTGCCTTGGCTGACGCCGGTGCTTCTGTCGTCGTGGCCGCGCGTCGAGAGGAAGACCTTGCGGCAGTAGTGGCGGAGATTACGGGAAGAGGAGGAACTGCTGTTGCTGTTGTGACTGACGTATGCGATTCCGATGCTTGTGAGTTTCTTGTCGATCAGACAGTCGAAAAATTTGGTCGTCTCGACATTCTTGTGAACAATGCCGGCGCTGTAGCTGACTTGCCTTTTTTGCAAACTCCTGATGCAGTATGGGAGCAAATTTTTCAAACAAATGTGGGAGGAGCCGTGCATTGTACTCGTGCGGCAGGCAGTGTCATGACTGCTGCAGGACGCGGGAAAGTGATCAATATTGTCTCGAATTTCGCGCTGATGGGTGTGCCAGGTTATAGCGCGTATGCCGCGAGCAAAGGGGCGCTTGTTTCGTTGACAAAGACTTTGGCGATTGAGTGGGCGCGTCATGGTGTGCAAGTCAACGGTATTGCTCCCGGGCATTTTGCCACTGACTTGAATGCTGAGGCGTTTGCAGATCCCGCTATCGGACCAAAAGTCCTGCGTTCCATTCCGGCGCGTCGTGTGGGTGCGCCAGAAGAACTTGGCCCACTTGTCTGTTATTTAGCATCTCAGGCTTCTGACTTTATGACAGGAGAGACGATAGTGATTGATGGGGGCTTGTCGAGCCGGAGATGAACGACTTCCTGGGGTGGAGAAAGTCCTCACGTGCGCTGTTCTCTGGTGAAGGCTGCTGAAGGCTGCCTTGTCGCGTGAAGTTTTGTTTCTCTGTCATGCATGTCAAGCAGAGATTTGAGGGCAGTGCCGCGGGCTGATGGGGTTTCTTTGTCGGGCACTTTCTGTTTTGTGTAGCTGCTTCCGTGGTTTTTTGATGGTTTTTGTGGAAAGTCGTGGTTTGTATGTTTTCTTTGTTCAAAGTTGCAGGGATAATGGAGATACGGGAGGAAAAGCAAGGAGAAGGCGGGTGAGTTTTTGAGAAAGACACTATTTCGACGGTTATGTGAAGAGAATATTGCAGTCTTCGTATAGATTATGCGGAGCTTGCGCTCGTTTCTTTTCTCTTTTATGGGGCAGACCGAGTACTTCGTCGAGATCTTTCGTGTGAGAAGAAGCGAGTACCGCGGCTTGGAAGCCGGGAAAATCCTCGAAAAATAAGTAATCCATTATTTTTCCCATATGGCAAATTTCTTAAGGTCCAAGCAGCATTTCCTTTTTTTAAGAGAGGAGTAATGTCAGGTAAAGTTAGGTTTTTGCGGGATATATCGTTATCTGTTGGGTTTTCGCGAAAAGCCAACAGATGTAGTGGATCAGGAAGAATGTCTAGGGTCTCGACCATCTGGGGAACAGGACCTTTTTTCAGCAGAATCCGAAGCTTTCAGGATTTCTCATTTTTTGGGTGTGTGCAGGCTTGTTGCGGCGATATAGTCTGTTATTAGAAGAAGATATAGGGGGCTAGGGACTTCTTCCCTTTCCCCTGTTTTCTTGGCTCTTGAGGTGTTGGGTGCTTTCTGCTGGGAAGCGGGAAGAAAAGGTTCTTCTGATAATTTCACCGCACTTTTTGGATGATGGCAAGAAAAAAGAGTACGACGAAAGAAGATGGCACTTTATCAGGAAGAGAAGAAAAACGAAGACAGGTCAACAGTGTCATATGTACTTGTTTGTAAAACAAATGCAGGTTTTGTGTGTGGGGGGTCATGTGGATGAAGAAAAATCAGGGGTTTTCGTTTTGGCGTGAACTCTGGTTGGCACCAGTAGGGATTGTGTGCAGCCTTGTTGGGGCAATGGTCATACCGATATCAAGCGTGGCAGGTTTTTTCTTTGTTGCAGCGGGAATGGCGCTGACATTTCTGGCCCTTCTGCTGAGCGGGATTCGTGTGCTCGAAGGACGTGGGGAGATTTCACTCGAGGCGAGAGAACGGTTGATCCGGTGTGTGCGCGTCACTTGGATAGAACCTCTGTTCCAGACAAATAGTAAAACCAGGCGAGAATCTCCTGCTTATCGTCCGGAAATAGTGGCTTCTCCGCTTTACCGGCCAGGTTCGACTGCTCCGGCAGTGTCCCTCTCCCTGGAACCGGAGACCGGAAGCCGCAAGTCTCCTTCTCGCTTGTTTCGAGAATCGGGAAGAGAACTTCTTTTGTTGGGTGCTCCTGGTTCAGGGAAGACCTTTTTTTTGGCCGAGCTTGCAGAGGCGCTGCTACCCAAAGTCGGCGAGAGCAGAGAACCAATCCCGGTTGTGTTTCCTCTCCGCAGCTGGGATCCTGCCCGGCCCCTGCTCTCGTGGATGGCAGAAGAACTCGCAGATCGTTATAAACAGCGGCGGGGTACCGCGCGTGTCTGGCTGAGCCGTGGATTGATTTGTCCCCTGTTCGATGGAATAGAGGATCTTCCTGCATCTCGACGAGACGAGTGTGTGCAACAGATCAACGCCCACCGGAAAGTCTTTTCCCAAGGATTGGCTGTTTCGTGTTCCCCAGACGCTTATTCTCAGCTCACTGAAGGACTGGCTTTTTCCTCGGACCCCCTCGTCATTCTTCCTATTGATGAAAAACGCGCCCGCAATTTTTTGCTTGCCCAGGGAACTTTTCCTGACCACGGATCTTTTGTACAGGACTCCCCGCTTGTCCAGGAAAGATCACTCACTCCTCTCGTGCGTGTGTTCGACTCCTCACCGGGCTTACGAAAGGCACTGGGCACCTCTTTTATGCTCAGCTTGGCTATCGAAGCTTCGCGCCGAGTTGATCTCCTTACCCTTTTCTCGCCGACATCGACTTCAGAAGAATGTTGCAGCATCCTGCTCGACGCGCATATCGATTATTTATTGCAGCAGACATTGCATGGGCAGATACCTTCTCCAGGGGAACAAGAAGCAACTTTACGCTGGTTGGGATGGGTTTCCAAGGGGATGCGTGCCCGGAAAAAAAGTTTTTTCCACCTTGACGACATCGACGATAAACGGTTTTCCCTGAAAGATCGCCTCTGGGCGCGGGTGCTGCACTTTGGCATTGCCCTCGGCGTGTGCGGGCTTCTCGCTGGTCTGCTTGTGGGCGCATCCGGCACGTTTTTTGCGCGGATTGCAGGGAGCTTCTCCTCAGGTGCGCCTGTCGAATTCGCGATCGAAGGACTCGCGGAAGGCATGCGAGAAAGTAGCCCCTATTTAGGGATTGTGGCCTGGCTTTCCGGAGGGTGGAAGACTGGACTCTCGATCGGCCTTTCCGCTGCCCTCGTTGCATGGAGCATGTGCGGTGTTCGACATGGAAAGACCCGTCTGCTCGGTGCACGCTGGTCCTTTCGACCTGACATGGGCCGCTTTTTTCTTGCCTTTTTGTCAGGTATGCGGGCTGGGGTGATTGCCGGCATGGTTTCGGCGATTGCTCTGATCGTCGCTGTGATGTTCCAAGTTGATATGAACCAGGACATCTTCCAAACGCTTTCTCGTAATTTGTTCTCTTGGATCGGGGTAAGTGTCCTCGGTGGTTTCGCGGTAGGAGCCTTTTTTCGCCTCATTCATATTGCAGATACAGATAAAGATGGCAGTTCTTTTTTGTCATTCCAAGACCGTCTCCTCTGGAATGGCCTGCTCGTCTGCAGCCTTGTTTTCCTGGCAACCACACTCATGGGCCTTCTGGTTGGCCGGGGAACGGACGGACTCGCTGTAGGTTTCGTGACAGGCGCCGTGATAGCTCCTGTCCTCGGATGGAAGTACGGGATTGGCCCTTACGCATGGCATGAGATCCTGTGTTTTTTCCTCCGACGCAAGGAAAGCATCCCGCCGCGTCTGCCTGCCTTCCTCGACATGGCAGCCCAACACGGCCTTCTCTATAAAATCGGAGAGAGCTACCGGTTTCCCCACACTCTCCTGCAAGATCAAATCGTGTTGCGTGCCGCCGATCTGCTCCCCCCGGAAACCACCTCTCCCGCTTCCTCGACCGGACAAGCCGCTGTGCCGGTCGGACAAGGTGGGAGAACACCGCGGCGTTCTTTTGCTTCGCTTGCCTCCCTGGGTTCCGTCTTTCGCTCTGCTTCTTCCCGAGTCGCGCCCTTCCTCCTGTCTATCGGGGCGTTTGGCTTTTTCTTCGTGGGGAATCCCTTTGACGATCTCTTTATCGCGGCAATGCTGCACGACCATGCTCTCGTGGAGTATCGAGCCGGCAATTATGCCGACTCGGAATCTCTGGCCGAGCAGTCACTCCTGCTGACAAGTCAGGTCTACTCTTCCACACACCCCGATACTCTTTCGATGCTTGGGGTTTATGGCGCGGCCAAGTTTTCTCTTGGAAATCAGGACAAGGCCGCGGAACTTTTTTCTCAAGCATTGGAAATGGCAGAGCTCACACTCGGACCAACGCATCCTGCCACAGCAGTGCCCTTGAATGCCCTGGGGATTTTGGAAACCGAACGAGGAAACTGGAAGCAAGCCCGCGTCCTCTTCTCGCGGGCCCTTGCCGTTTCCGAAGCTGCATATGGAACAGTGCATCAAAATGTGGCAGTGCTTCTTTGCAATATCGGAAGTTTGGAAGAATCACTAGGACACCAACCCCAAGCGCGGTTCTTCTATGAAGAAGCCTTCCGGATACTCGAAGAATTACGTGGACCGGGACATCCTGACATTGCTCGTCTGTTCGTGAACCTTGGTGGTGTTGAGCAGAGCCTTGGGGATAATGTTCATGCCCTCGATTTTTACGAGAGAGCCCTCGATATTTTCGAGAAGAACTTTGACGTACGTCACCGTGAGATACGAGAAGTTTTGTCACTACTCGGCAATACCGAAAGTGCCCTGGGAAACAAACAAGAGGCGCTGGTTTACTATCGCAGGGCCCTGCACAGTTACCAAAACTCGTCAGAAGGTACTGACCCCATAGGGTTTGGGACCACCCTCTATAATTTTGGCCTCTCAGAATTGTCTTTTGGCTCCTACGAACATGCCAGAGATCTGTTGGAGAGCGCGCAAGGAGTGCTCGAAGAGGCCTATGGTCCTGTGCATCCTGGTGTTGCTGCCGCCTTGAATGCGCTTGGGAGCACCGAAGGCGCCTTGGGAAACTGGAATGCAGCCCGGGATCTGCACCGGGAAGCGCTCGATATTTTTGCAACGGTATATGCGGGAGAGTCGCATCACGAAGTAGCCCGTACGTTGTACAATCTCGGCCTTGCCGAATGGTTCCTTGGCAACCGGGAAGACTCCCAGGCGCTTTATACGTGGGCACTGGCCATTTTTCGTGTCTCCTATGATGACGCACCGCATCCTGACATTGGGGAGACCCTTCTCGGACTTGGCTTTGTGGAAGCGGGCTCGGAAAACTGGCATCATGCACGACGCTTCTTCCGGGAAGCGCTTGAGATTTTTGAAACTGGCCTACCCTCTGGCCATCCCAACATTGCTCGTACACTGAACGCGCTTGGTGATGTAGAACGGGCGCTTGGAAATAACCGGCATGCCCGCCGCCTGTATCGTGATGCGCTGAAAATATATGAGCAGGCGCTCGACGAGATGCACCCTGATATTGCCCGCACGCTTGTCCGTCTAGGCTTGACAGAATGGTCTTTGGGCATGTGGGGACAAGCACGCGAGCTGATCGTGCAAGCCCTTGAAATTTTCGAGACCACGCTGGGGCCGGCCCATCCTGAAACCCGCCAGGCGCGTGAGCTGCTCTTCTCTTTGGATCCTGGGGCTCATCCCGACATTGATTTTTTCTTCGACCTGGATGGGTTGCAGGATATGGACATCCTGGGTGAAGAAGACGAGATGAGTGAGGACGGTACCGGCAAGGACTGGGACAACGAAGTTGGTGAGAAAGTCGGCCTTGCGCGCGAAAAAGAGGAAGCCGATGCTCACAAGGACAGAAGAAAAACCCCGGCAACGAAGCGAGTTCCGAGAGGAAGACACCCCGGTGTTTCAAACCTTTAAATCCCGCCTCGGTTGCACTGTGCGGGGTTTTGCTGCCGGGTCACGGTCTTTCCTCGTGTTTATGGTCGTGTTTATTGTGTAAGGAGTTGCAGCGTTGTGGTGGAGGTCTCACGCCTATGAGGTTTGTGGTGGGATATTTTCTTATGCTGGGAAAGCCGACGACTGTATTAGGGGAGATACCCTGGTTGATTTCTGCTGGAGTTGCAGTGTAAATTCATGGCAATATACACGACTAATGTCGTACTGTGGTTCTGGAGTGGGTTGCGAATCATGACACCAGGTTTTGCGTTGTGTTTGCAGTCTGCCCCACTCCTGCACCTGCCGATACTGTCTTGGACAGCTCGAACAAAGAAGATCAGGCACTCGATGCCATACCAAGTCCGGCGCCGGCAATCCTCCCCCAACTTCCCTCTACAAGCACCTGTGTAGCCCATCCCAGAGACCAACGTACCGGTTCGCTACACCGCCTCGCTGTGTCACCTCGCTGTGTCACCTGTAATTAAGGAATAGCAATGCAGCCTTCTGACCGAACCGAAGACGGCTCCACGAAAGACGGCTCCCATGTCGAGACCACACTTGCGCCCCCCCACCGCGAGGTGGCTGCCCAAACGCACAATGCCGGTCGTGTCTACGGAAAAGGGAACGCGCAAGTCCGCGCAATTGACGGCGTGACAGTAAGTTTTGCCAAGGGGCAATTCGCCGCGATTATGGGTCCTTCAGGATCCGGCAAGTCCACCCTGTTGCACTGCATGGCAGGACTCGACAACCTTACTTCCGGCTCTGTTTCCATTGGCGACACCAACGTGACCGCCCTCTCCGAAGCAAAACGCACCGAACTGCGACGTGACCGTGTCGGCTTCATCTTTCAGTCCTACAACCTTGTGCCAAGCCTGACCGCACGAGAAAACATTCTGCTGCACTGCACCTTTGCAAAAACAAAACCCGACCAAGCCTGGTTTGACGAAGTTGTCTCCACAATGGGCCTCGCCGACAGACTCTCACACACCCCCACCGAACTCTCCGGCGGACAACAACAACGTGTCGCGGCCGCGCGTGCCCTCGTGCACCGTCCCGAGATTGTCTTTGCCGACGAACCCACAGGAGCACTCGACTCCCGGTCCGGTCGTCGCCTCCTCACCCTGCTTGCCCATGTCGCCCACGACAAAAATCAGACCATTGTCATGGTGACCCACGATCCCGTCGCCGCATCTTTTGCAGACCGCGTGATCTTTCTTGCCGACGGAAAAGTCGTGCAGGAGATCACCAAACCAACAGTCGAGCGGATCCTGCAAATTGTGCAGGAACTCGACGAAAAACAGGAAAATAAGAACGCAGAACACCTTGACGAGTGGGGCGACCCCCTCGCCGTGACGGAGTGATTGCCATGTTACGTATCACCCTGAAAAGCATTCGTTCCCACCTCTCCCGCTTCATCTTCACGGGTCTCGCCATCATGCTCGGCGTCGGTTTCGTGATGGGCACCTTTGTGCTCACCGACACCCTCGACACAGCCATCGGTAAAGCCATCTCAGACGCCAACCAAAATGTCGACGTGGTCGTGCAAGGCAAGAGCCTTGACCCCGACGACACCCTCACTCCACGACCCCCGATCTCCGCAGGCCTCGTCGACACAATCAGAACCGTCGACAGCGTCGCTGCAGTCAGCGGATACGTCGTGGACTTCGTGAAAATCCTCGACAAAGACGGCGAGGTTGTCGGAGCCGGAGGCTGGCCATTTGCCTCCGCAATCTCTTGGCCGTCCTCTCCCGAGCTGCAAGTCTTTTCCTTCCGTGGCGCAGGGAAAGCGCCCGAAACCTCAGAAGAAATCGTTCTCGACGCCGCCCTCGTCGAAAACGAAGACTTCTCCGTAGGAGACCGGATAGAACTCCTCATTGACGAAGAACGCCACTCTTTCACCTTGACCGGCGTCATCGGCTTCACCGAAACCGACAATATGGCAGGCACCTCTCTCGCCTTCTTCGACCTCGCCACCTCACAAAAACTCTTCGATCGAGAAGGACAAGTCGACCGGATTGAAGTTGTCGCAAGCGAAAACCTCTCACAAGACGAGCTTGTGGACCGACTGCGCAGCGTCCTCCCCGCAGAACTCGAAATCATCACCGGAGAAGACGAGACTGAGCGCACCCAAGACGCCATCAGCGGGCAAATCGCCATATTCTCCAACTTCCTCGCTGTCTTCGCCGGAATCTCCCTGTTCGTGGGCGCCTTTATGATCCACAACACCTTCGCGATAGTCGTGGCCCAACGCAACCGAGAACTCGGACTCTTTCGTGCCCTCGGCGCAAGCCGCCGCCAAGTCCTCTCCTCTGTCCTCCTCGAAAGCCTCGCTCTCGCCTCAATCGCCTCCATACTGGGTATCGGCTTCGGCGTTGTGATCGCAGCCCTCCTTCAAGCCGCTTTTGAGGCAATAGGCGGGAGCCTGCCCGACGTCGCGCCCGACATACGACCCAGTTCCGTCCTCATATCGGTGTCTGCCGGCCTTTTGATCACTCTCTTCTCCGTGCTTGGCCCTGCCCGCAAAGGTGCCGGAGTCGCGCCCCTGCAAGCGCTACGCGAAGAACCCGAAGCCACCGACATGCCCCCCTGGCGGCGCACCCTTTCCGGCTTTGTCTTCGCCTTTCTCGGCGTGACACTCCTTGTGGCAGGCCTTTTCGTCGGAGACGGCAGCATGGAAGCCGTCCTCGCCGGCGGCGCCCTGCTCTTCTTGGCGCTCGCCGTCCTCGCGCCCTACGCGGCACCCACCCTCGTGCGCTTCATCGGCGCACCCATCGCCCGCATCTTCGGCATTGGCGGTAGCATGGGCCGCACAAATGCCCTGCGTAACCCGCGACGCACCGCTGCCACAGCCTCAGCCATCATGATCGCGATCGCCCTCATCACCACCGTAAGCGTGATAATTCAGTCTTTGAGCAAGACCGTTGGCGACGAAACCGAACAAGCACTACTCGCTGACCGTGTTGTGTCCGGCGAGGGACAACTCGGCAGCATCAGCCCCGACATCGCGCACGAACTCGCCGGCCTTCCCGGTGTCGAAACCGTCTTCCCCATCCGACAAGAATTTTACGGCACCCCCTGGCGCCTCGATGACAAACTGAAAACACTCGTTGGCATCGACCCCCAAGGAATCGACCAAGTTCTTGACCTCGACCTGAAAGCAGGAAACCTCGCCGACCTTGCCGATGGTGGTATCGCCGTGCGAGAAGACGAAGCCGAAGATGAAGGCTGGTTCCTGGGCGACGAAATCCCAATGGAATTTTCTGCGACTGGCCTGCAACAAGTGCGCATTGATGCTATTTTTGGTGCACGGGTTCTCTCCCCCTACCTGCTCTCCCTCGTCGACTACGAACGCAACATCATCAGCCAAACCGACAGCCTCATCCTTTTGAAACTGTCAGACGAGGCCGCAGCAAACAAAGTCACCGACCTCCTCTCCGCATACCCAGACCTGGGCCTTCTTACCGTGGACGAATTTGTCGAAGACATCCGTGGTAGCATCGATCAGCTTCTCGGTATTACCTCTGTCCTACTCGGCCTGACCCTGATAATTTCCCTACTCGGCGTCGTCAACACCCTCGCCCTCTCCATCTTTGAACGCACCCGAGAAATCGGCCTCCTCCGCGCAGTCGGAATGAGCCGTCGCCAACTCCGTTCCAGCATCCGCTGGGAATCCGTCATCATCACCCTGATCGGCGCCTTTGCCGGTGTTCTCATCGGCCTCGGACTCGGCATTGCCGCGAGCACCGCCGCAGAAGATGGCCTCACCATTGCTGTTCCCACTGGAATGATCATCAGCTTCGTGATCCTGCTCACCTTCTCAGGCATGATCGCCGCCCTCCTTCCAGCCCGCCGCGCCGCCCGACTCAACCCTCTCACCGCCATCGCCGAGGAGTAAATTTCGTTCCCGGCGGGAACGGCCGGACAGCCCGTTCCCGCCGGGAACGTGTAACCGGTTGTGGACTTGCGAGCAAGTCCACAACCGAGACAGGACAGGCCATACCGATCCCCGGACCTCTTGCGCGCTTTTTCCGGCAGGAGACTCATACCGCCCTGTCTACTCTGTCGCTCCTACCGACCAAGCGCGAAAACTGGTGAGGCCTTCTGGTTTGCGGGGCCCTGCAGGGATGAAACCGCGCTGGCGTGTCCCGGAATATGGGCTTGACCAGCCGCTTGTGATCTCTTATAGGGACGGTGAAACCGCGCGTCGGGCCGAACTCTCGTCTCTCGTCCCTGTCCTGTTGTGACCCTTTGTATGGATGATGAAATCGCAATGTAAAGTTGCAGGTCGAAGGTGGTTTTTTGTCTGGGTTTCGGAGTGTTTTTACAGAGAGGTTCTGGTAGCGCACGGGTGCCGGTCAGAGCCCTCTGTGAAGAGGAGTCGGGACTCATCCTGGGCGGTTGGTTTGGTTTGGGTGGGTGTGTGTGGGGGGGAGTGGCCATGGTGGTGAGTTTTTGCATGGCTTGGGCCAGTGTACTGCTGGGGGCTGGGGTGTTGTGGTCTTGGGGATTTTGGGGTGGGCTTGGTCTGGGGGAGGTGGGATTGTGGGGAGTTTTGAGGTGTTGAGTGTGTGTGGTGATTTTTGAGGGGGTATGAGAAAAAAATGGGGTAGGGGAGGAAGTAAGCTTATTTTCTGCTGTACTTTATGTTCAATTGCCCTTATATTTTAATGTAGGTTACCCTGTCTCCGATTTTTTTGGGGAAGCACCACATGGGGGACCTCCATGGACGCGTGTAGAGAGGTGGTGCAAGATGAGAAAGACGCTTGATCAGCTGCAACCGTCTGAGCAGGGGCGGATTGTGCGGGTGAGCGGGAGCGGTCCTGTGCGGCGCCGTATGGGTGATATGGGCCTTACTCCAGGCACTCTGATAGAAGTGATTCGGGCGGCTCCTTTTCGTGATCCCATTGAATTCCGGGTGCGTGGTTACAATCTTTCTTTGCGGAAAAACGAGGCCGCGGACGTCGAAGTTGATGTCGAGGTCGAGGTGACCTCATGACGCTCACGGGAATCAATAAAGGAACGGTCGTTCGTGTCCTGCAGATCCGGCACGATAAGGAAACATCGCAGCGTCTTGCTGAGCTTGGTCTGCACCTTGGGTCTCTTGTGCAAGTGTTGAGCAGGGCCGGGCAAGATCCTCTTTTACTCGATGTCAAGGGCGCTCGTCTTGCGCTGAGTAGACATCTTGCCGACGGGCTTGTTGTGCGCGCGTTGGGAGAGGACCCGACCACGCAGGGCAAAAGGCGGCGTTTGCGACGCCGGCGTGCCCAAGGGGCGTGAGGACTGTGTCGAAAACTGTCACGAAACATGATCCGGATGCCGGAGCGCGCACGACAAGCCGGCACACGAAGCAGGGCAACCTGCGTGTCGCGCTTATTGGAAACCCCAATACGGGGAAGTCCACGGTTTTTAACCATCTCACAGGGTCGCACCAGCATGTGGGGAACTGGCCAGGCAAGACCGTCGAGAAAAAAGAGGGGTTTTGCCGGCGCGACGGGGCAGAAATTCAATTTGTCGACCTTCCCGGCGCGTACAGCCTTACGGCCTATTCCCTGGAAGAAGTAGTGAGCCGGGATTATCTGCTCGATGAGAAACCCGACGCGATTGTGGTCGTTGTGGACGCTGCCAACTTGGAGCGCAATCTCTACCTGGTTGTGCAGGTGTTGGAGCTTAATGTTCCTGTCATCCTGGCGCTGAACCTGTTTGACGTTGCCGTGTCCCGTGGGATTGAGATTGACATTCCAGCCCTGAATGAACGGCTTGGCGTGCGAGCAGTGCCGACAGTGGCACGAGAAGGCGAGGGGGTCGACGATCTTCTCGACGAGATTTTGGCGGTAGCCCACTCCCTGCCGGGAGGTGAACACGGGCCGCAAGGTCGAGACTTTACTCCTGCTGCCGGCTCCTTCTGCAGCCCTGCTCCCGACTTTGTTCTCGATTACGGGGAAGAAATTGAAGCCGAGATTTTCCCCCTCGAAAGGAAAATTGCCCAGTACCCGGACGTCAGGGGGAGGTTTCCCCAGCGCTGGCTTGCCGTGAAGCTGCTCGAACGAGACGAGAATGTGGCAGGAAAGCTGGAGGGCGTGCGCGGCGGCCCTGCCCTTGTTGCCGCAGGCGAAGAGGGTGCCGACCGGATCCGGGCGCGCACCGGAGAAGACGCCGAGAACCTGCTTGCCGACCGACGCTATCTGTGGATCAACGGCGTTGTGACCGACACTGTGACAAAAACCGGCCCCGAAGGCCCCACCTTGTCTGATCGGATCGACCGGATTGTCACGCACCGCTACTTCGGTATCCCCATTTTTCTTTTTGTCATGTGGGCGGTGTTCAAGCTCATCACCGATGTCTCCCTTCCTTTTGTGGACTGGGTGGACGCCACCGTGAACGGCCCGATTGCCGCTTGGGCACGCGACCTCGCCGATGCTGTGGGCATCGACGGCACTTGGGGAGAAAGCCTTCTTGTGGACGGCGCTCTTGCCGGTGTGGGTAATGTGCTGGTCTTTGTGCCCATTCTCGTTTTTCTCTACGTGATGCTCACTCTGCTCGAAGACTCCGGCTATATGGCACGGGCCGCTTTCGTGATGGATCGCCTCATGCACGTTCTTGGTCTGCACGGCAAGAGCTTCCTTCCCCTTATGGTGGGGTTCGGCTGCAACGTGCCTGCCGTCTACGCCACCCGCGTCCTGGAGAGCCGTAAAGACCGTCTTCTGACCGGCCTGCTCCTCCCTTTCGTGACCTGCGCGGCCCGCCTCCCCATCTATATTTTGCTGGCGGCAGTATTCTTTCCGCGCCGGCAAAGCACTGTTGTCTTCGCGATGTATCTGTTGAGCATCCTGTTCGTGATCATCGTAGGAATAGTGCTCTCGCGCACCTTGTTCCGCGGCAAGGAACGCTTCCCCTTCGTCATGGAGCTCCCCCCATACCGTCTGCCTTCCGTGCGATCTGTGCGCATCCACACCTGGGAACGCACCGCGGGTTTCCTCCGTAAAGCCGGCACAGTCATTTTGGGCTGCAGCATGGTCATCTGGTTTTTGCTTGCAGTCCCAGTGAGCGGCGAGGGTTCTTTTGCCGACACCCCGATTGACGACAGCCTTTTTGCCGGCCTGTCGGAAACCGTCTCCCCAGTCTTTGCCCCTGCGGGTTACAACAGCTGGGAGCTGACCGGCACTCTCGTCACCGGCTTTGTCGCCAAGGAAATCGTCGTCTCCACAATGGGCCAGGTCTACTCAAGCGCAGGCGACACCGGCGATACCGCTGACGACGAATCCTTTGGTGAAGACCTGCGCGAGATCGGCAAAGGCTTTGCCGAAGCCGGCGGAGACGCCATCCTCACACTCCCCCGTATCATCGGGATCGACCTCGTCTCCGCCGAAGAAGAACAAGACACCGCGCTCGAAGCAGCCATTCGCTCTGACTTCGAGGAAGCGAGTAGCGGACATGGCTCCCTTGCCGCCTTTGCCTTTATGATCTTCGTGCTCCTCTACGTACCTTGCATGGCCACCGTCGCCGCCGAACGCCACGAATTCGGCACAAAATGGATGTGGGCCAGCATCGCCATCAACCTTTCCGTTGCCTGGACCGCCACCGTCCTAGTTTTCCAAGTCGGCAAACTCCTCGGCTTCAGCTAGCCCCGCAACCAGCGACCCGATGGCCCGGCTGGTGGTCGGGTCGGGTGGCCTGGTGGTCCTGGTGGTCTGGCCGATGGCCCGGTGGTCCTGGTGGTCGGGTCGGGTGGTCTGGCCGGTGGCCCGAGTGGTCCTGGTGGCCGGGCTCTCCTCTCAGACTGGTTTTCTCCATCGGAAGAAAAAGAGATCCCATGCTCTCTCGCATCATGAAAGAACTACAAAAGTCTGGCCCACTTCACCTTGACGATCTCGCGACCCGTCTCAAGATCGAGCGCACCGCCCTTGATGGCATGATCGACCATCTCGTACGCTCCGGTAAACTCCGTGAGGAGGGAGGCGAAGAGGGATGCCAAGAGGCAAACAATCCCTCTGCCTGCTCTGTGCGCACCCCTGTGGCCCTATCGGCCTCCGCCCCACACAAACACAACAGGCAACAACAGGCCCAGGCTCCTTTCTCTGACCCCATCGCCACCCCCGCACCATCCGCCTTCCGCCCTCTCCCAGGTGAACAAGAACCAACCCGTGGCCCTTGCGGTGGAACCTGCGAAACCTGCCTCTTTACCGTGCGTCTCCCGCGCATCCTCACCGTTGTTCCCACTCCAGCCTCCCCGCCCGATTACCGCGACTCCTTGGATGGGCAATGAAACGGTTTATGGGTACTGTGACCTCTCGCAGGTATGATGAAATAATACTCTTGCGAGTAATTGGGGCATGTCTCAGGTGTTGTGACCCCTTGGAGGGATGATGAAACCGTAATCTAAAATTGCAGGTTAAATGCGATTTTTTGTCTGGGTTTTGCGGTGTTTTTACAGAGAGGTTCTGGTAGCGCACGGGTGCCGGTCAGAGTCCTCTGTGAAGAGGAGTCGGGACTCATCCTGGGCGGTTAGGTTTTGTTTGGGGAGGTGTGGGGGTTCCGCGATCATGATGGTCAACTTTTGCATGACTGTGGCCAGTGTACTGCTTGCAGTTGCGGGAGGTGAGTGCAGTTGGCATGCGATGTTGCTATCGGTGCGGGGTTGGTGAAGGTTTGATGGGCGGGATTATGTGGGTGTGCAGGGTGATTCTGTGTGGTGTAACGCGTGGGGTTCTGCCTGGAGAAGTGGGGTGGTTTTTGCGGGCTGGGCGAGGTGGGGCTGGTGGGGCTGTGTTTTGGCTGGGGGGCTCGGGGGGTCGGTTGGTTGTGGGAGACTCTCGAATGGGGCGGTGGTGTTTTGGGCTGTGTTTTGTAGGGAGTGTGGTGCTGGTGTCTTGTGAGGGCTTGAGGCTTTGGGTTTTTGTGGTGCTGGCAGGGGTGTTGTGGGCAGGGTGTAGCGGGGGTGATGTGGAGAATGGGAGTGGGGACCTTTCTGGTGTGGAGAGGAGTTTGGTTGGGCGGGAAGAGCTGGGGCGGGTGCAAGCTTGGGCGTATCAATTGCAGGGGCTTGATGGGGAAGGGTATGCGAGGCTGGCTGGGCTTGAGGCGGATTTGCTGGTGGTGGATGGGTTTGATCCTGATTCTGCGGCGGCAGGGGTTGATGTGGCGGGGCAGGTTGCCCGTTTGCAAGAGAAGGGTGGTCCTGGGCTGGACCGTCGTATTGTGTTGTCGTATCTGAATGTGGGGCAGGCGGAGGATTATCGCGACTATTGGCAGCAGGGGTGGCGGGTTGGGGTGCCTTCTTGGATTGTGGCGGCGGATCCTGATGGTTGGGATGGGAACTATCAGGTGATTTTTTGGCGGGAGGAATGGCGGAGGCTTGTGCGAGGCATGGTGCGAGAGGCTGTGCGGCTTGGGTTTGATGGTGTGTATCTGGACTGGATTGAAGTGTATGAAGACGAGCAGGTGGTGGCGTTTGCTGCGGCAGAAGGCAAGAATCCGCTTCGCGAAATGTTGCGGCTGATTGGGGATATGAGAGAGTGGGGGAATGAGGCTCTGCGCGAGATTCGTGTGGCGGGTGGCAGTGGGGAAAGTCGGGGCAAAAAACAACAGGGTGCGGGGGAGTTTTTGCTGGTTGCCCAGAATGCTGCTGATCTGGCGGAGCAGGGGGAGCAGTATTTTCGTTTGATTGATGGGATCGCGCAAGAGCAGGTCTTTTTTGATGGTGCTGCGGGGGACGATGGGCCAGAAGGGGACTGTCCGCTTCCGGCCACGCAAAAAGATGTGGGCAGTTCGGGGTATGTGGACTCGCTGTCTGTTGGGTGTGGGGACCTGGCTGATCTCGATATTTCGTCGGAGTGGTATCTTGAGCGTTTGACTGCTTTTCGGGAGGCGGGCGTGAAGGTTTTCACGGTTGACTATGCGCTTGTGCCGGAGAATATCTCCAGAGTTTTTTCTCGTGCTGAGGCTGAAGGGTTTGTGCCTTACGCTGCGCCTCGTCCGCTCGACCGGATTGGAACTGTGTTTGGTCGCTGACTGGTTTCTGGCTGGATGAGGCTTTTAGGGTTTCTCTTCGGGGCTTTTTTGCAGGAGTCTCTGCAGGGATCTTTGGGAAGGAGGGAACACATCGGGAGGCTGGGCCGTCTTATTTTATAAAGCGCACTGGTTGCAGCAGGCTGGGACTGTGTGACAGAAACAAGGCGGGTCTTGGCGTATTGTTGCGTCTGGCCGGGAGCAAAAGAGCATGTTGAGATGAGAAAAATGTTTGACAAGATGTCTCGGAGATCGTTTGTTTACCGTGTGGTGGGTGTGTTTGCCGCAGGGTGTGTGTTGTTGGCAGGAATAACGGTAGGGAGCGGGGCGGCCGGGGCTTTGCCTGCTCAGCAGGTTCCGGAGGAATGGATAGATGGCAGAGCTTGGCCAGAGCTACCTGTAAGGCGGGCTTGGGCTCCTGCGTTTCCGCTGCGCGAGACCGATGTGCTGGGAATGTACTTGTTTCATGAGGATGATCTGGTGAAGGCGGAGATCTATTTTTTGAAGGCGTGTAATGCGATCGGGTGGAGTGCGAATGTGGGGTCGACTGATCCTGACAGTGTGAGCAGCATTGATCTTCTTGCAATATCGACGATGATGCACTGTGGTGATTCCCCTGCTTTTTCTTTGGAGAAGACAGAGATTTCTCTTGGGGAGTTGCCGGTTGGGAGGTATTCCATGTCCGTGAGTGGTGAGACGGTGCAGTTCCGTATCGGCTGAGTTTTTGTAGACGTGTAAGAAACAGTGGTTATGCCAAAAAACTGGCATAACCACTGTCCTTTTTTTGTGTTTTGTTTTTGTGGCGCAGCCCTCGCTTGTTC
>DEIU01000097.1:30862-33061 GCA_002352645.1 Acidimicrobiia bacterium UBA2766
TTTTCTTTGGAGACGGTAGTATCCTGCTCGACAGGTAGAGTGGGATGGCGCGACCTGTGAAGAGTGTTGAAGACTGCGACCAGGGAGACTGCTCTTACCTGGCAGGCCGGCCTGCGACGGATGAACGACAGGGGAAGCAATGGCTGATCTGACCATTTATCACAACCCGAAGTGCAGCAGTTCGCGTAATGCGATTGCGGTTGCGGACGACCTCGGGATTGAGTATGAAACGGTTCTCTATTTGCAGACTCCTCCTGATCAGGCGGCTTTGACGGAGATTATCGAACAGCTTGATGATCCTGTGGCGGACCTTGTGCGCAAAGACGCCAACTTTAAGAAGCTTGGTCTTGATGCTGGGGACTATCAAGACGCCAGTGCGGTTATTGACTTGTTGCTTGCGCATCCTGAACTGATGCAGCGGCCTCTGCTTCGCAAAGGTGGCCAGGTCATCATTGGGCGGCCAAAAGAACGGGTTCCCGGCTTTTTGGCTTGACTTTTTTGCCGGCTGTGTTTTTTGCGGGTTCTGGCCTGTGGGGCCTGAGGTTTTATGGCAAGTCGCGCGTCCTCGGGTTTGGCATGTTGCGGGTGTTCTTGGGAAGTGTTGTCGGCGTGTAGTGCAGAGAGTCTGTGGTGCGTGTGTTGAAAGCTGGGGTGCGGGAGCTTGAGGAGGGCCCGGGATGCAAGGCCCAGAGTACCTGGCCAGGGCACAAGGCCCGGGATGCAAGGATCGGATGCAGCTGCCCGGGTTGCGAAGAGTTGACGCACGTGCACGCGCGGGAAACGGGCGGAAGAGGGGGACTGTGATGCAGCGGAGAACTGAGAATGGCTTGCTTGTTTGGGACGTCGGAGACGTGACCATCACGCGGGTTGTGGAGACGGGAATGGAGATGCCGCTTGCAGCCTTTGAAGGGGCTGACGCGGAGATTCTGCAGGGGACGGACTGGTTGCAGGACTTTTTGACGGAGAACGGTAATCCTGATCTCAGTTTTCATACCTTTGCAGTGCAGGTAGGGGACCTGCGCATTCTAGTGGATACTTGCAACGGTAATGACAAAGTGCGCGGAGGTATCTTTGAGGTGGTGAGCGGGCTTGCGACGCCGTATCTCTCTGTTTTGCAGGAGATTGGTTTTGCGCGTGAGGACGTGGATTTTGTGGTGTGTACCCATTTGCATTTTGACCATGTGGGGTGGAATACCATGCTGGTCGAGGGGGAGTGGGTGCCGACTTTTCCGAATGCCCGCTATGTGTTTGTGCAAGAGGAGCTGGAGCACTGGGCGTCGCTCCCGGACATGCCATTGCATGGGGACGCGTTTGTGGACTCGGTGCAGCCTGTGCTCGATGCCGGATTGGTTGATCTGGTGGGGCACGATCATCAAGTGTGTGAGGGCCTCAGTTTGCACTGGTCGCCGGGGCATTCGCCGGGTCATGTGTGTGTGCGGATCGAGTCGGGTGAGGATTTGGCGTTTATTACCGGTGATTCTTTGCATCATCCGATGCAGATTGCGTATCCCGACTGGTTTTTGCGTTTTGCAGATACTAATAGTGCGAAAGCTGTAGAGACGCGTGAACGTCTGTTGGGAGACTGGAAAGAAGCCGGTGTTCTTGTGCTTGGCACGCACTTTATGGCACCTACTGCCGGCTATATCCGGGCAGATGGCCAGAAAGTTTTTTTCTCGGTGGAGCCGTAGCAGAACAGGGGTGCTGTTACGGGAGTGAGAGCGAGTCGTGTGGGATGAACAAGAGCCTACTTGGGTGTTTTATGGTTTTTGTTTGGCTGCTTTCTCCTTTCCCTGTGATCCTTTATTCTGAAAAACACATGCTGTGGCATGAAGAAGAAGCTGTCTTGTCAAAAGGGGGACAAGTATGGGCGCAACACAAGGCCTGCTCAACTGGAAGATCGGCAATGTGACTGTGACACGTGTCGTGGAAACTGGCACAGAGATGCCGGCCATGTTGTTCGGAGGCTCTACACCGCAAGACCTGCAGGCGATGGGCGACTGGCTGCACCCTTTTCTGACCGAGAACGGGAATCCCAATCTCAGCTTTCACACTTTTGCGGTGCAGCTGGGAGACCTGCGCATTCTGGTTGACACCTGTAATGGGAACGACAAAGAGCGCAGTCCGATGTTCGAGGCTTTTGCGAACCTTTCGACGCCGTATCTTTCTCTGTTGCAGGAGATTGGTTTTGCGCGTGAGGAC
>DEIU01000109.1:0-12887 GCA_002352645.1 Acidimicrobiia bacterium UBA2766
TTATCTTCAAGGACAATGAACGGTTTGCGGCTCGGTTCCTACCACGGAACCCCCATTATCCTAAAACCCAGTGTTCTCATTCTCGCCGCTCTCTTCGGTTTTGGCGCTCCTGCCCTCTACCGAGAAGAGTTTCTCCGTCCTTTGTTCAGAGGACGTGGCCTTACCAACTTTGCAATCGAATCTGCTCTTGATCAGGTCGCGAGCGGAGAACTTGTCACAGTTGCTCTCCTCACGGTCCTCGGGATTTTCATTTCCATTCTCTGGCATGAACTCGGACATGTTGTCGCGGCACGCCTCTTTGGCATAGAAGCCGCTGAGATTACTCTCTGGGGACTCGGGGGCATGGCAAGACTGAAATCAGCCCCCCACACCCCAGCTGCGGAAACAGTAATTAGCGCGGCAGGGCCTTTCGCCAGCCTCACCTTGGCAGGAGCTTTCTGGGGCATGGCCTTATTTGTTGATCCCAGCGCGAACCAACTCGTCTTTGGTTCCAAACCCTTCTCGTTCCTGCTGGAATACATGGCATTTTGGAATGGTTTGATTGGGATACTGAACTTGTTACCTGGCCCGATCCTGGACGGAGGAGGAGTCGTACGCGGTCTTGTGTGGGGAGCCACAGGAAGCCAAAAAACCGCCCAGCGCGCCTCTGGTGTGACTGGTTTGTCCGGCGCAGCACTCTTCCTCGGTCTCTTTCTTTCGGGGAACATGCCCGAAATCGCAGGTATCAATGACTCTTTCGCCATCTGGGCTGCTGTTTTGATGGGCGTAGGAAGCATTCCCATGCTCTATGCGTCTTCGTTGTTCGAGCTTTCTCGCGAACTCACAGAAATTGCGCAACGGGGAAAGGAAATCGCCACAGCCCGACAGGCCGCAACCGTTGGAGCAACAGACTTGCTCCTTGCAGTTCTGAGCTACGAAACCGACCCTGTGCCAATGGTCCTACAAAACTATGGAATCAACTATACAGAAGTATGGACACAAGCGGCACAACTCGCTCCACTCGACCCGCTTCCACTGCACACCGCTCCTCTCGTGAGCGAGGCAGCTCGAAAAACGCTGGAAATAGCAGCACAAACAGAACACGCAGCAGAGCTTGCAACTGCGTCTTCAGCACCCTCACACACTCTTCCTGTAGAGCAGGTCACAGGCCGCACTGCAATCTTTTTTGCGCTGCCGGAACAGTCCGAAGCCGATCGTATTCTCACTTCTTTCGGTTACAGCCTGTCCCAGCTCAAAGAATCAGTCGCGGCTGTACTGCGTCTCAACCAGACTCCTACCAGGTAGACCAAAGCTGTCGCTTGGGGAAGACACCGACTCTGAAACAATGTCCCGCTCTGCCCGGCTCCACATGAGTCCACACTGGCCCACGCGGCTCCACACTGGAGACACCAAAGCCGGCTTCATTCCGCGAGATAGGCTTTGCGCACGTCCTCATTCATCAACAGGTCAGCACCCGTTCCCACCAACACGACGCTTCCAGATTCCAACACATAGCCCTTATCTGCAAGCGAAAGTGCAGCTTGCGCATTTTGTTCTACAAGCAAAACGGTCGTTCCCTGTTCCCGCAGTTCTGCCACGATATCGAAAATACGCTGCGTAATAAGGGGAGCCAACCCCATAGACGGCTCATCCAGCATAAGAAGACGCGGTCGGCTCATAAGAGCACGTGCAATTGCCAGCATCTGCTGTTCGCCGCCCGACAAGGTGCCCGCCTTTTGCCCAGCACGTTCCGCCAAAATGGGAAAGAGAGTGTGCACTCGTTCTAGATCTGCATCGATATTGTTTCCTTGACCACACACAAACGCGCCAAGGTCAAGGTTTTCGCGCACCGTCATGCGCGGGAAAACACGCCGTCCTTCGGGGACATGGGCCAGGCCGGAAGCCACAATCTCGTGTGCCGGCAAATGAGCGAGCGGCTGGTCGGCGAAAAAAACCTCTCCAGCGACAGGGGGAAGAAGACCAGAAATAGTCCGCAAGATTGTGGTTTTCCCTGCCCCATTTGCCCCCACAAGAGAGACAATGGCACCTTCGGAAACCGCAAAAGACACGTCCTTTACTGCCTCAATCATGCCATAGCGCACCGATAATCCACGCACCTGCAACAGTTCCGTCATTCTGGTGAAATTCCTAAATAAGCTTCGATCACCCGAGGATCTTTGCGTACTTCTACGGACGTCCCTTCGCTCAATTTGCATCCAGAATCGAGGACAACGATCCGATCGCACAGGGAAAAAATAAACCGCATATCGTGCTCGATCACGACCACAGCCACTCCCCTGTCTCGTATCTGCTGCACGAGCTCCAGCATGGCCTGCGTTTCGCGCGGGTTCATTCCTGCGGTGGGTTCATCGAGAAGGAGAACTCCTGGCTCACATGCGAGCGCTCGCGCAATTTCAAGACGGCGTTGATCTCCATACGACAGGCTATGGGCGGAGAGATCTTCATCCGGGACAAGGCCCACAAAATCCAAAAATTCTGCCGCGGCCATACGGGCAGAGGCCTCTGCCTCACGAAAGCGCTTTCCTCTCCACAAGGCCGACCAAACCCCTTCTTTCGTATGACAGTGCCGCCCTACCAGCACATTCTCCAGGGGTGTCATATTTGGAAAAAGACGAATATTCTGGAATGTTCGCGCGAGACCCGCCTCAGCAACCTTGTAAGGACGGAGCACTAAAAGCTGCCCTTTGTACCGCACTTCCCCCTCATCTGGCATCACAAGGCCAGTCAAACAATTAAAAAAAGTTGTCTTTCCTGCCCCATTCGGACCAATCAAACCAACGATCTCTCCTTCTCGCACTTCAAAATCCACGGCATCGAGAGCGAGGAGACCTCCAAAACGCACTGTGAGACCCGACGCCCGCAACAGCACACGAGGGGGAAAATTTCCGGCAAGCCCAGAGAGAGAAGAGGGAGAGAAATCGGAGTCTACGCTTTTCATGTTCCCCCTTCTTGTACGGGATTTTGCTGCATCAAATCCAACTCGCCGGTCCCTTTCAAGAAACCAGCAGAAAATCTGGATTTTTCTTCACGGAACTCGGCTTTCCTCCGACGATTTGGGATCAGTCCCTCTGGCCGGTATCTCATCATGATGATGAGGGCAGCCCCAAACATAAGCATGCGCACGTCTTGAAAAGCGCGGAGTTTTTCTGGGAGAAGATAAAAGACGCCGGCTCCCAACAGTGCTCCCGGTATGGTGCCCATACCGCCAAGGACGACGGCAGCAAGCAACAGAATCGATTCCATAAAGGTGAAAGAATCAGGAGAGACTTGCTGCGTCACATGCGCACTCACTGTTCCTGCCGCGCCTGCCATCGAGGCACCTAAGGCAAAAGACAGCAATTTGAATCTCACTGGATTCACACCCATGGATGAGGCCGCAATCTCATCCTCTCTGATCGCCATCCAGGCACGTCCTATACGGCTGTTCCCAAGACGAGAGAAGAGTATGGCCATCCCAATGAATAAGAAAATACAGAGAAAATAATAGTTCGCGAAGTTCGGGAGACTCACACCAAAGACTTCATGTGCGTCTCCAAAATTCAAAGGAGTGCTGCCAAACAGGCTGGGAATCTCAAGATCGGAGATACCGGCAATACCGTTCGGGCCACGGGTGAGACCATTCCAGTTATTCATCGTAATCCGGAAAATTTCCCCGAAACCCAGCGTCACAATCGCCAAATAGTCGCCACGCAAACGGAGCGTGGGAGCACCCACAAAAATACCGACCAGGCCGGCAACAGTCGCCCCGATAAGCAGCACAAGCAGAAAAGGCACTCGCACGTGCACAGTCGTAAAGTCGGCGTCTGAAAGCAGCGCAGACACATAAGCGCCTATCCCAAAAAACGCGATATAGCCTAAATCCAAGAGGCCAGTAAGTCCCACCACAATATTGAGGCCGATCGCAGCAGAAGCAAACACTCCCACAGAAATCAACACGCGCAACCAGTAGCCATTTCCGTCTTGCGTAAACGGAAAAACCAAAGCCGCAATGAGCAGAAGTATCACGGCAAAAGTGCGCTGCCGCGCAAGAAGCTCACTCGTCCAGTTGAAAAATCCCAGACTCGACAGGGCTGCGCTACCGGCACCCAAACAACAGATAAGGGAGACAAAACGGCTGGACTCCTCAACATCAAGCGCGTAGACGAAACAAATGAGAAGTGCCGGCACTCCCCCAAACACCAAGAGCATCTGCCAAATGGGATCGGGAAGTTTTACCGCTGTATGCCCCGCTGTCTGCCCACTTAAGGAGCGTCCGTCCGCTTCTTCCCAGAGAAAACTGGCAAATGCCCAGAGAAGCAAAAGACTACCCAAGAGAGCGATCCATGCGCCCCAGGCAACAGCATCAACGCCATCGCCTTCCCACGAGATCGCAATAAAGTTATACCCAGCAATAAAAAGCAGACCGAGCGCAGCGCGCACTCCGGCAGTAGCACCCACAGGCAAGGTGAAAAAAAGCAAAGAGACAAGCAGCAACAATGGCAAAAGGTAAACCCGCGCGCCTCCAGGAAATCCACTTAGGGTCATTTTCCCTGGGTAGCCAAAGGCAAAAGAAGCCCAGGGGGAAAAAGCCGCAGTCCATACGAAAAGAGCGCCGGCTATTCCGAGAACAAAGCGCCAACGGCCAGAAAGACGGAGCACTGATCGCCACATTTCAGACCAGTTCGTCTTATGCCTGGATGTGAGATGAGAAGCAGAAGGTGGCACCGGGGTCATGTACCCCCCTCATGCCCGTACTGACACATCTTCGCCCAACAACCCTGTCGGACGAAAGACCAAAACAACAATGAGCACAATAAATGCCCACACATCTTTCCAAGCCGACCCTTGCGGAATGTATTGCGTGGCCATAACTTCGGTGATTCCCAGTAAAAGACCACCGAGCACTGCTCCTGTAATATTGCCAATTCCTCCCAGCACAGCAGCAGTAAACGCCTTGAGGCCGGCAAGAAACCCCATATGAAAATCAATCTGGCGGAATTTCATTCCTTGCAACACTCCCGCAAGTGCTGCCAGGATAGCACCCACCGCAAAAGTGACCATGATAATGCGGTTCACATCAATCCCCATGAGGCGAGCAGTGTCTGGATCTTGTGAAACAGCCCGCATCGCTTTCCCGGTCTTCGTCGCATGCACGAAGGCTTGCAAAAGCAACATCGCGAAAAAAGCCACAATAACAATAAAAAGCGAGACCCAGGGAATACGCACATCTCCTATTGAAAAATTTCCCTCAGCGACCAAACCCGGGAAGGATTGCGGACGCTTCCCATCGGGATAAAAAAGCCGAACTGACTCTTGTAAAACAATAGAAACGCCAATTGCTGTAATCAGCGCAGTAATCCGAGGAGAAGAGCGCAAAGGCCGGTAAGCCACACGCTCCACAAGCACAGCAGTAAAAGTGGCTGTGAACACTGCAGCTGTAAATATAAGGGGTAATGCCAGGAAAGCATTTTCTGCAAGACTTTCAGGCAAAGCAGTCCATACCGCCAAACCACCGAATGCGCCAACCATAAAAATCTCGCCATGCGCAAAATTCCATAGTTGAATAATTCCGTACACCATAGTGTAACCCAGCGCAATCAAACCATACATCGCACCGAGAACAACACCATTAACAAATTGTTGTGCGAACTGTTCCATAATAATACACTAAAGTTCAGTATTTTTTGGGGGAGTATCCTCTCCTCCATCCCTCCCCGACACGTTTCTTGCCACGCGTCCCCTTCAAACGCTTCTTCTCTCCACACCCCTCCTCTTGCGTTCTCGCGGGCACCGGATCTTCCAGGAACAAAGGCAACACACAAGCCTTGCCTTGTCCCTTTCTCACGGCCAGGCAGAAAAACATGGAAGCTCGTCGACCAAAACCGAAAAGCAAGAATGAGCCGGCAAGAACCATCCGGCTTTTCTTACACGATCCACCTACATGCCACCTGCAACCTCAAGTACCCAGGAGAAAGTACTTCGGGAGAAAAAACCATCTCCAGGAAACAGGCACTTCTCGAGCGCACGCAAAATCCTCCAGCGCGCACCCTGCCAGAGCCAGACAAGATAGGCGATAAACGCGCCCTCCCAGACAGAAAGGCCCCCCTTGCCCAACACTTTACTTACTAGGCATTCGCCCAAACACAATCAGATTCGGAAGATCATTCCTTTGATGGAGCAAACTTTTCTGCACTGCCAGCCACACCTCCCACCACATTCATCTAAAAACCCGGCGATATTGCCGCGCCTCCTCACCCCAGCTCCTTCACTATCGGCAGTACAGACAGCACTCCTGCGCGAAAAACAGCAACTTTCAACAAGATCGTCGGCATCGCCCACGACAGACAGGAGAGTGCTGCACCCGCCTAAGGCAAAACCTCTACGCATTCAGTTTGCAAGAAAGACCGTGCGGTAAGCTTCTCGGACATGAGCGCAACACTCATTGAAAAGTGACTGTCCGCACAGGCTCGAATTCCCCATCTTTCACAACGTACACAGTCAAAAGCTTCATATGCGTATCCCCATACTCGTCGAAAGACACTTCGCCTGTGACACCATCATGCTCAACCTCGTTCAGCCCCACAACAATGTTGGCCCGCAAAGACTCGGAAAACTCAGTTTGCCCATCGAGTAGTCCAGCAAGAACATCAATAAGCACATTGGTGGCATCGTAGGCATAGGCACCATACGCGCCAGATTCCTCGGCAAATCCCGCGTCTTTATACGATTCCAAGAAAGAACGCCCGCGCGGCAAACTTCCCGCAGGTGCCCCAATGGAGGTCACATAATCCCCTTCGGAAGCCTTGCCCGCCACTTTGACGAAACTGCGGTCAAAGACCCCATCTCCTCCCATAAGAGGTATGTTCAAACCGATTTGGTCGATCTGATGAGAAAGCAAAGACGCCTCAGGATACTCCCCGCCGTAATAGATAAGATCCGGCTTTCGCACTTGAATTTTTGAAAGCACCGCAGAGAAATCCTTATCACCAGGATTTATCGTTTCAAGAGCGACAATCTTTCCGCCAAGCTTTTTGAAGTGATCCTGGAAGGCAAGCGCGAGTCCTTCTCCATAGGATTTCTTGTCGTGGATGATGGCGACTCTGCGCGCCTCATGCTCTTTGTAAGCAAAATCAGCACCAAAAGGTCCCTGTACCGCGTCAGTTGTCGACACCCGAAAATAATTCGGGTAAGGGCGCTCCTTCTTTTTCGGATCCCCCCCCTGCGTCAATGTGGGACTGGTATTCGCAGGGGAAACCATTGCGATACCGGCCTTCGCCAAAATGGGCTGCACTTGTTGTGCAACGCTTGAGTTAAACGTGCCCACGACACCCACTACTTTTTTATCAGACACAAGTTTTGATGCGGCAGTCGCGCCCACGTCAGGCTTTGCACTGTCATCTTCGGACACAAGCTCAATCTTCCATCCCGGGATCCGCCCAGACTTGTTCACCTCGATAATTGCCAGCTTTGCACCATTTTTTATGCCCAGCCCAATAGCAGAAAGCTCTCCCGACAATGGTGCGATCAGACCAATTTTTACGATTTGGCGATCCTCTCCGGCCCCTTCTTCTGTGCGGTCACTCCCGCACGAAGCCAGCACCAACACACAGACAAAGCTGAGAAACCCAATGCGACGACATCCACCAACACCCAAAAATCTCATGCAGAATTCCTTCCTTTTGTCGCTTGGTTCTCATCCAAACCACCTGGAAACTCATGTCCCCCGAAACAAGCGGATCCGCTGGAAAAGAAAGCAACATTTCTTTGTAACGATCCATCGTGGTTCCCGCACATAAACTACACCGGAATAAATCACGTATAGCGCATGCCGACAACAACAAAATGTTCTAGAAAAAGAGAACACGGACAGCATAAAGAGTAGAGGGAGTACTGCACCCTCGCAATATGCCCACGACATAAGTCAAACAGAGCATTTTCCAGACGTGAAAAAACTCTCTGCCAACAGGTTCAAGTTCGCAGGTCTTTCATGTTTGACCGGAACATCCACCGGGAAACAGAAAATATTGATCGGCCTCGACAGCACGGAACTGCAGAGGCTTCCTCCCAGGAGCAAGAATGCGAAGATCGACCTTTTCTACTTCGCCCAAACCAAAGTACACGCTGCCAGAACCGCCGGCCGCATACCCAACCTCCAACGTAACTGATCGACTGCCTAAAAGACGTGTTGCATCTCCCATCCCGCCTTCTTCATACACTTCGACAAGTGCACCTACTTGCAATGCCCCGGCATTGCCCTGCTGCTTCGCGTCCATTGCAGCAATTCCCACAGCAAGCCAATGACCAATGTCGGTGGTATTTTGCCAGAGCCGGGAGGGAAGAGCAGGCGCCCATTCTGTCTGGAAAATGTCAAGGCGACCATCCCGGTTTACGTCAAAGACCACTCCCGTCACCCAATACTGGGATGCTCCCAACCCCTCGGGTTGCGCAAAATACGGGATTCCTCTTCTCATGCCTTTGTGGCGAAATACCGTGGGAAGTTCACCTTTTCCTGCCGAGACACTCAAAACCAAATCAGGCCAGCCGTCAGCGTCTAGATCAGCAATCTCGACATGCGGAGCTTTCGTCTCGAACCCAACTAAACCCGCCTCTGTCGTAATCTCACGAAAAGTAGGCAGACCATCGGCCCCCGTACCTTCGTGTAAATAAAGGCGCGCAGGCACGGCCTGTCCGTCTTCCAAAGAACTTCCATAATGTTGCCCGATAAAAATCTCGGGCAGGCCATCTTTCGTAAGATCAGCCACAGCCACGCCGGTAGCAATATCTTCAGTCCCGGCAGATGGCCAGCGAAAAACAGAACTCTTGCCTTCCCGGAAGCTGCCATCTCCTCTATTAAGAAAAAGACGATTAGAACCCGCAACAAAAAGATCAGGGCGTAAATCTTGGTTCAGGTCGGCAGTCGAAACCGCGAAACCAGTCAAGTCAGACGGTAAACCAGCAGACGCCGTCATGTCTACAAAAGAGAAATCTCCCTGATTTTTCAGTAAAACACTCCTCCCAGGATTGTTTATTCCATCTTCGACAACGAATAAGTCAAGCAGGCCATCTTCGTAAAAATCGGCCACGCCGATGCCGCGCGCGCCCAGGTTCGGCAAGATTTCTGCGGCTTGTGTAAAAGAACCGCTTTCATTTTGAAAAACCAAGACTGTTTGAGGAAATTCTTCTGCCAGCTCTGGGTGAGGATGTTTATTCCGGGCAAGCACAAGATCAAGGTCAGTGTCTCCGTCCAGATCAGCGAAAACCGCCCCACTTGTGCGGCCTAAAGACGGAGCAAAAGAGGCATCCACTACAAAGCCCTCTGGGCCACCCAACAAAAGGCGGTCAGAGGTTTGTTCTTTCTTTCCCTGCTGCAGGGAGGCCTTTCGCGAGACATCAGCAAAAGTACCGACAAAAAGGTCGACCCAACCGTCTCCGTTCACGTCTCCCACCGCCGCAGCATGAGCCCGCATACCTCGCAAAGACTCCATAAGCCCCAGAGAGAGCGTGCTGTCAGAAAAGCCAAGCGACCCTATCTTGTCATCCTGAGGCGCGCTCCAGCAGAAGACACCGCCACCCTTTTGTGTACCGGCCTTTTTTGTCCTGGAGTCAGACGGAAAAGCAGGAGTCGTCGACACATCACCAGTCTCATCTACTCCTGCACTACATCCCCCCAACGCAACAAGCACGCAGAAAAAACCCACCATTACGGAAGCAGATGCAGGTGCAGGGAAAAACGCAAGGGGAGACTGCGTACGCGCCGGATATCGGGAGCATTTCCTCAGGCTGCGCACGCGTCGCGCCATTGCAAAAAGAGCTGCTCTTCCAGGTTGTAGCAGCACTCTCGTCATGAGCTCTTCTCTCTTCACGAGGAGAGCTCCACGACCACAAGAACGACTTCCCCAAATACTTTCCCGGACTCTGGAGGAGCAGCATTAAAGCCGATAAAAAGCCGGTCGCCTGTGGGGGCTACTGCGACATTGTAGGTTCCCCCCAACCGCAACCCGATGCGTTCTTCCGCTGCTGTATTCAAAAGAGCCAGCACTCTTTCTTCTCCGCTGCGCGTATCAACAGCGATCAGAGGGGTACCTTCTTCCCAGGCCCGACCGTGCGCGTGAGGAACATAAAACACACGATCTCCCGAGGGGTCGAGCGCGATTGAAGCAGCGTCACCACGCAGTGCAGCAATCGACTTGACTTCCCCTTCCATATCAACGGAAAACAGAGTAAATGTCTCGTTCGTTACACCGTACACGGTACCGTCAGGCCCCGGTCCAGTGGCGGAACGCAGCACAGGTCCTGGCAGCACGTCACGGCGTGTCGTGATCTTCCCGGACGCAGGATCATAAATGTGCACGTCTTTATCCCCGGCAGAAAACCACGCGCGTCCCCGTCCGTCAACCAGGATCGCCCGGAAGCCGGCATGGGGAAGATTGCCAACCTCTTGGACAACCTTTTCTGCCTCCATGTCGTAGACAAAAAAAGGTCCCCCATCCGGCGAACTTCCAGGATCAACAGCCTCCCCAAAAAGCAGACCGGTCCGGGGGTCTCCCGCGAGAGAAGGAACCCCATGCGCGTCAACAGGAGTGCCAAGGTCCGCAATCTCAAAAGTCGCAGGGTCAATGCGGAGAATGCGATCGCCCCTATACGACGTGCCAAACACGAGATTGCGCCGGGTCCCCCAGTAAGTAGAGGCGTACACGATACCGCACTTGTCGAGGACCATGCGGGCGTGGATCTTCCCGTAGCCCCACTCCCCCCGCTCATGCTGCACTGCACTACGTACGTCTGCCACACGGGCAAGGGCACGTGTCGAGGGATCCCACACTTGAAAATAACTGTTGCCATCAACACCGAGATGGTCTCCGAAAGCAGACAGGAAACGCCCGCCCGGCAGCACCACTCCTTGCCCCCACTGCGACCAGGGATTTCCCTCATAGTCAGGGCGAGGAGCGAGATAGGCAGTCGCGACAAGAGAACCATTGCGCACCAGCACGGTGCCGAAAGACTGCGGCCCCTGCAGCGGGGCTTCAGTGAGCGAACTTCTGCACCCTTCCGAGGAAGGATCGTTCGCCGAGACCACATCATTGCCCTTTGTAGGTATACGGGAATCACTTTCCGTACTCTTGTCGTTACAAGCACCGACAAGCAACCCACACAACACAAAAACAAAAACCTTCCCCAGATACGAAAAGGACGTTCTTTCCCGATGGGATACCCGTTGCAGGAACACCCACCTCACACACTTACCTCTCTCCATCAATCGACTTTCTCTTGAAATTTTTTCCGACGAGGAACTGCAACAACCGACTTGCAGACCGAATAACAAATCAGGAAGCATCCTCAGGTCAACCACCACTGCAATTCTGCATCACCACCACAGGTCAGAGTTCTTGAAAAACTCCTCATACCCTCAGATATCCCCGATGACCACCTTTTTTGAATTTCACGGCTAGGATGCAATATCGTACAAAAAAACAGCTACCGGCCCTCAACAGAACCCCAGAAACAGCTGTATACCATAGGAAAAGCGACAAAACCTAAAAACATCATGAAACCTCTTTCCTATCCGCAGCACCTCCCGATCTATTTGTCGGAGAAAAACACACATTAAACCCAGCTTGACCTGCCTTCCTCCTCGGGATCGACCATATGCCCAAGCCCCCACCAGAAAAAAATGCCACACAGCAAGCCGGAAAAAAACCCAAAGGCATACCACGCCGTCCCCTGCTTCTCGCCCTCCTCGGCACGGCAACAACGACCGCCCTCGCCATAACTGCCTGGAAAACAGTAGGAAATAACGCGTACCAATCATACCGGAAGGACTGCGGACCAAAAGCACCCATCCCTCCCACTTCGCACAGCACCATTCTCGCAAAAAAATTCTCGTCCACCATCCAAGGGACAACCATCCCCTGCATGATCTCCCTCCCTCCCGGAGTCACCCCCTCTCCCACACTCCCTGTCCTCTACGTTTTGCACGGCTTGGGAAGCAGCGCCGGCCATCTTTTCGAGGGAAAACGCCTGCATGACACCCTCGCACAAGCGATAACCCAAGAGGGCGCAACGCCTTTCGCCATCGCCGCCATGGACGGAGGATCAGATTTTTGGCATGCCCGCGCAGGACGCGGTGACACCGGAAAAACCTTTCGGCAAGAATTCGTACCCTTTGTTGAAAACGAACTCGGCATCGGCAGCGCAGCACGGCGCGGCATCCTAGGATTCTCAATGGGAGGATACGGCGCCCTACTCGCCGCCGAAACCGAACCGGCCCTCTTTCACGCCGTCGCCGCCATCAGCCCTGCCATCTGGACAACATACAAGCGTGCCAAGAAAATGAACCCCAAAGCCTTCGACAACCGCGCCGATTTCGACACTCACAATGTAATGACAATGGCCGGGAAGCTTGCCGAAATGCCCGTCCGCCTGCATTGCGGCAAATCCGATAACTGGTGCCGAGACACCTCTGACCTCATCGCATCTCTCCCTACAACACCGGAAGGCGGGTTTGACACAGGCTGCCACGACAACGATTTCTGGCTACGCGTCGCCCCAGGCGTCATGGAGTTCTTCTCCCGCCATCTCACTCCTCCCCCACCCGCTCCAGCCCGCACTTCCCATGACAGCCCGAAGAAACAACCCTAGACGTAGTGCCCAGATTGGGCCTCACAAGGACTTCCCCTCCCACCCTGTTTCACCCGCAAGTGCCTTCCTTGTGCTAATGAACCGGCCAGAGTATCAAGCGGCAAGACCCTTGCAGTTATCGAGCAATTCTCGCCGGCGACACATGGTCTCATCGAAACCATCGAGCCATTCCCAGCGGGCAGCAAGCTCTGCGTGCTCGCGGGTTTGACCGGACAGCCAGGCGCGAGCGATATCGGCCCAGTTTTGGCGGCATTTTGCGAGGGTGGAGA
>DEIU01000109.1:12894-13308 GCA_002352645.1 Acidimicrobiia bacterium UBA2766
GGAGTCGATTTCTGCGATGGAACGGTTCAGGGTTTGATCGTCGTTTTGGATGGCGGCGTGCCAGGCGCGGGCGAAGTGCATGTAGAGTGTGCTTCTGCGGTTGCCGGTTCGGTAGGCAAGGTCTTGGGCTTTTTGCAGGAGAGTATAGAATTCTTCGTCGGGGGCGGTGCCTGCTGAGGCGATTGCAAGGGCAAGATAGCCACGTTGCTCATCGATAAGGTTGCCTGTTTTGTGACTGAGGCGGATGGCTTCTTTGGCGTGGGTTTTTGCGGCGTCAGGGTCGGTCCAGGTCTCGCCCCACGCGAGATTTGCGAGGGCTTCTCCTTCTGGAATGACAGAGCTGATACTCCGGGCATATTGCAGTGCTTTTTCCTGTGCTGCAATGGCCTTGTTGACTAGTGCGCACTCCATGTG
>DEIU01000051.1 GCA_002352645.1 Acidimicrobiia bacterium UBA2766
GCAGGCTTCTGGAACGCCTTCAACGTCGACACCAGCACTATTACCAATAGCACGCCCGGCGCGGCTTTCGCCCGCGGGGCACACGGCCTCTGGCTCCACCGCAACGGCACTCTCGAAGATGCCCAGGCATGCCTCGCCAAAGCCGCACGCAACCCTCTCCTCCCGCAAAATGCACGCGACCTTCTCAGCCTCCACAATGCCTCCATTCTTCGCCTCACCGCAGGATGGGACATCGCGCAAAACGAGTTCGCGACCATCGCGACACAAGAGGGCTCCCTCAGCGTGCAAGTCCGATTCTGGAATGCAGTCTCCAGTCTCGCGCAAAATAAGTTCCGCACCGGCCTTGACATGCTGCCCACTCCCGACGAACTCCCCGACATCGCCAGGAGGTACTTCCTTAATATCGGATGGACCCATACAAAGTGCGCACAAGTCGACAACGCCATTGCAGCACAGAAAAAAACGCTCCAGCGTGCTCGCAATATCAGCTCTGTCGTTGCAAAAGGAGAAGCCCTCGCAATTCTCGCGTGGGGCGAGGCCTGGACTGACCCTGACGCCGCGAAAACCCACGCCCAAGAAGCGATCCGCCTCACCCAACAAACCGGAAATCTTTTCGATCAACAAGACGCCCTTGTGGCCCTCGCCATTGCCACGGCAGGTACCGTCCCCAACGAAGAATTCCATGCTGCACTGCAAGAAGCCCAAGACCTTGCCTACCAAACCGGCAACCGAAGAGGCACACTCTTCGCGCACCTTGCCCGCGCCTGGCATGCTGCCATCAAAAACGACAACCAAACCCTCGCACGCTGCATCGAGGAGATCGATTGCCTCGTCATGGCGCTCAACTCTGAACAAAACTGGGCCGACATCGCCCGTGCCTGGCTGCCTGGTCAAACACGCGAAACCACCGAGCTTGCCGCCCGCTGGGAATGGCTCGACAGCCCCGAGGACACGATGCGCCGTTGGCGACAGCTTCTCGACAACCGCAAAGCGCTTGCCGGTTAGAACTCTCGCCTCACGCACGAGGAAAACGGTACTTCGGGTTGCAGTGGAGGACGCGGGTATTGGGGAGTTCCGGCTGCGTTGTCCGGCCTGGAGAAGTTCTCGGGCCGGCTCATTTCGCGGGATCAGGGAATCTCGAACGCGGGGGTCATTTCAGGCGTTTGAGAAGGCTTCCCCGAAACAAAAGATGTCTCTGGAACCAGGCCCTACAGCCCTCCCATTTTGAAAGGTTGTCCTAGGAAATTTGCCCGTTCTCCGGAAAGGTGACATCAGAGAAGGTCAAACGAATGATCTCATCCTTATCTGCACATGCCACGACGACAAAGTGGGCGGAGGCATCAAGGCCACGCGGGTCTGCACAGCCGTCGAGGGCAGTGCGTGCAATAACTGCTTCATTTCCACGGGGATCAATCGCCAGCAGCTCACTACTTTGGCCATCATTCCTTTTGGAAGTCACCCAGACATGGTCCTGTGCAAGCAGAAGATCAAAAGGCTTGCCTTCTATATCGTAAAACTGAAAATTTCGGGACTTCGACACGTCCCCGTCTGTCTGGTTTTGACTGCGAAACAATTCAAAAAGCAGTCCATTATCTGTATTTACCGCCCACACCTTGTCTTCGGCACTATCGATCGCGATACCCCGCAGCGTTCCCTTTCCATCAGGACGGCCTGCATCATTGGTACCCTGCAAATTCCACGGAGCCGACCCCTCTCCCAACACATTTACCAGGGCATAGTCGTCGCTACTCCCTACCCAAACATCATCGCCTTTTGCGTCAATAGAAATCGCCTGATACGGCCCAACAGGAAAAACCTTCAGGTCTTTTGTCCCAGGTTGGTACCGAACGACAGATCCTTTCTTTTTTTCTTTTTCGCCTTGGACGACAATCCAAAGGTTCTCTCCTGCGACCACCAGCTCATTCGGGCCCTTGACACCAAGGGCGACAGGCTCACCTGCCTCATTGCTGTCCTTGTTAATTTTCTGGACGGTATTGTCAGCATAATTCGCGACCCATACTCCGTCATCTGCCACGGCAAGACCTACCGGGCCACTTCCGACCTTGATTGCCTGCAAGAGGCCCATGGTTTCCGGATCGAGGCGGCGAACCGTATCGTTTCCAAATTCACTTACCCACAAAGACCCGTGAGCAAAGACAACTCGGACAGGGAAAGCTCCCTCAACCAGAGGAAAAACCTCTTGCGTCGCGGCATCGAGTGCACAGTTCATCCCGGAACAGTCATCCTTGTTGCTGAGAATCTGCCCAAAAATCAACACAAGCAAAATGGCACCAGCAACATACAGCCAAGGCTTTTTACGGAAAGGCGTTTTGCGGGGAGTTTCTCCCGCAACAAATTCGGAATCTTCGAATCCTTGCTGTTCCGGAGTTGACACGGGCATTCGCCAGGGTTTCTCCTGCTCTTCTTGCGCGGGAGAAAAACCAACACCCTCAGGGGGGTAGCCAGAAGAAGAATCGAACGAACGAGCGGGGCTTTGTGAGCTGATTTGTGGGCTGCGAGGACGAGGAAACCCTCGTAGACCCTCCGGGCCTGGGGACTTCTGCTGCCCAGGAAAACCGGGAAAAGTGGCATCCGGCGCTTTTGGGCCTCTCCTGTCAGGAGCAGGGGGCACCTCTGCTGGGTAGAAAGTAGGAGCGGCGGATGTCACAGGAAGATTTGGATTTGTGTAGCGCTCTGGCCCCCAAGTGACTGTTGCAGTATTAAAAGCAAGCGTCTGGCGTACTTTGAATATGTCATCGACGACGGTGGCTTCTTCTTCTTCTTCATAAGGAGGAAGCGTCGGATTTGCATGGTCAGGCTGTGTGACCATTTTTGGGGCAGAGGACGGCACCGGAGGCCCCGAAGAGGCGGTGTGTCGACTCTTTTGTGGAGCATCCTCAACATGGTGGGGACTGTCATCAAGCACTTCGCGCGGCTGCGTGACACGCTTGGCGCCCTTACGATCCGCAATCAGGGCCGCTCCCAAAGAGACAGAGTGTTTGGGATGCGTGTCGAGCCCGATAGGACGTCCCAGCTCAGCGACGATACGTTGTCCAACGAGAGGAATACGCGACGATCCCCCCACAAGTAGGATGCGGTCGATCTCGTCGAATGAAACTCCGGACTTCTCGATAGCCGCCCGCAACATGTCCAAAGAGTCGGTGACCGGAGGACCAATCATCGCCTCAAACTCAGCTCGCGTGATACGCACTTCTGTCTGCACAGTTGGCAAGAAGACTGGAATTGTCGCGGCAGTCTCTGACGATAGTGCCTCTTTTGCCCGGACACATTCACCACGTAGGCGAACAACCGCCGACAAATGCATGGGATTTTCTGCATCAAGCTTGGCGAAATCCTCTTCGATCAGGCTCGTCACATAATGGTACACAGCTTCATCGAAATCGATGCCGCCGAGACGGTCCAACCCTCCTGGCGTACCGAGAATCTCAAAATCGTCGCCCGTTTTCCGCAGCACAGTGGCATCGAAAGTGCCTCCCCCCAGGTCGTACACTGCCACAACAGAGCCGGGATCAATCCTCTCGTTCGAGGCATAATGAATAGCTGCGGCTTCCGGTTCCGTCAGCATCACTACATGTTCAAACTTCGCAAGCTGCACTACTTGTTGGAGAAGGTCGAGCTTATAGTCTCCCCAGTTTGCCGGATGAGTGACTGCCAGCATCGAAGGAGGGCTTCCCTCCCGTTCGGTCACAAGCGCAAGCACAAAAGACAGCATTGCTGCCAAAAAACGTTCTGCCGCAAAAGGACTTCCCCCCACAACAAGCGGTACCGGATCACCCAAACGACGTTTGAACTCACGTGCCACCCGCTCTGGCTCGGTAAGAGCACGGCGTTCTGCAGCCTCTCCTGCAATAACCTGCCCATCAGGGGAGACATAGACCACGGAGGGAATCGCCGCAGTCGCGTTCCCAAGCATCACAACCCGAGCATCCAGACCCTCATGAACAAGAGCTGCGGCCGTGAAAGTGGTCCCTAAATCAACTCCGAGCGAATAATTTGTCACCTTGTTTGCCTTGCTGCCGCTGCATCTCGGATCCAGCCTTCTGCTCTCACAGGGATATACAACATCTAACAACATACTCTCAGTAAGGAAAGAGAAAAACGCCCACAGAGGCGACCCTCTCCAGAGAGAACCCCCGATTACCGAGAATATTCTCCCGCCCACAGGTGGTATCACTTTTACTCAACAACAGTATCGGACTGGAAAAAATCCGTACAGGAGTAGCTCCTCCGAGAAAAAGCGTGCGACCACCACAAAAGCACTCGGTCAATCAGTCACAACAGAGCGCTGCGGAACACGGAGGTTCAAAAATACAGTAGCGATCCATACGAGAGTAGCACCGACAACATGCACTCCTACGAGAAGAGGGGGAAGTTCCATCGCATATTGAGCGTACCCCACTGCCATCTGAAAAACCACTGCTCCTCCGAGCCAAAAAAGAGAAGAACGCACGCCCACTATGACGGGATCTTTCCCTTTTCTCACGATCCAGGCCAGAAGCAAGAGCACCCCTGTCAAAACCCAAGCCGCCAGACTGTGGATCCGCGTGACATCCCGCAACACATAGCCAAGCCGGTCAGCAAGCTCATCCCCTGCATGCGGCCCTGACCCTGTCACCATTGTGCCGAGGACGAGAAGGATACTCGCGAGCAGAAAAATCAAACGAACCAGTGTCCACACCAGTACAGCCTGACGTGAAGAAGAACTACGAAACCCCTGCAAAGGCGCAGGACCATGCGTAAACCGCGTTTCTCTCCCGTCTGAGTTGCCTTCCGTTTCATCTACCTCTGTACCGGCAAGAGGAATATCGAGACGATGCGACTGAAAAAGAAGGACAACTGCACACCACACGAGAAGAATGGATGCCAAAAAATGCACAATCACAGAAATCGGATCAAGTTCCAAAATCACCACAAGTGCCCCGACCACAATCTGCACAAGAATCCCGCCCACGAGACCGATCGAAAGCCAGAACAGATCCCTCCGACCCGGTACTCGTACCAAGGCACCTAAGGTCGCCACTATTACCCCAAGCGATACAAGCCCAGTAAGAGCACGGTTTCCGGATTCAATCGCAGCATGGTAACTCGAAGGATCCAGAACTTTCATTCCCTCGCAGGTCGGCCAATCAGGACACCCCAATCCTGATCCTGTAAGACGAACAGCAGCTCCCGTCACAATGATCAGAGACACCAGAACAAGATTAACCAGACAAATCTTTTGATACGCCTCCGGCGACAAATGTCGCCGGTTCAGAAAAATGCCAGAGCGAAAAGACGCAAGAGGAGGGGTATTGGGCGAGAAACCAGGGGGATTCGTCATCTCGAATCATCGCCTCTCAAAACGGCCAGAAAACAGAAAAAGCAAGCACTCCTTCTGAAACACTGCGTCCAAGAACTTTCCGGACAGAAGAAGCTCTCCAAGTTTCCCAAAAAATATGGTTATCACAAAAGCAGAAGGTCAAGTCTCTTCCCCAACCTGCCGATTTCCTGGGAAGCTGCCGATCATGCAAGCAGAAAACAGGAAATTCGACCTGTTCGTTGCCACATTTTTCGGCAGATCTCTGGTAAAAGATCGGGAAACGGAGCGCTGCAGGTGGAGCCGGTCAAAGTCGTGGTCACCGGACCGTTCGGCGCGGGCAAAACAACTTTTATCCAGACGATCTCCGAAATAGCAACATTATCAACAGAAGCCCAGATCACCGATGGCACTTCCTTCGGGAGCAAAAACCAGACCACCGTCGGAATCGATTACGGTCGCATCACTCTTGATGAGGAGCTCGTTCTCTACCTTTTTGGTACCCCCGGACAAGACCGCTTCGACTTTATGTGGGATGTGTGCAGCCGAGGCATGCTCGGATTCATTCTCCTGATGGACTGCACCCGTCCAGAAATGCATAAAAACGCCCTGAAAATCTACCGGTATTTCACCAACCGGGCCCCAACACCTTCGCTCATCTGCGCGAATAAATGGACCGATCCCGAAATGGACTTCCCCCTCATTCGTTCCGCTCTCGAACTCTCCCACAATCACCCCATTTTAAAAGTCAATGCCCTTGACCGCACGAGCATCAAAGATGTGCTTCTCGCCTTTCTGCGACAGGTACTGCGAGAAATCGAGCGTGAGCACCGAGTCGTACGCGCCTCCCTCTAAACAGCCAATCAAGCGGCAACGACAATCAAGCCGAAATTTCAAAAACCAGCATCAGAAACGCAATAGTACTCTTTCCACCAGAGAAGTACTCCAAACCTCATCCCGGCCTCTCCATCCGGCATTCCCACAATCACACCAATGACAGAAAGCTCGTTGTATCAGCTTTATCTTCTCTCATTTCCCAGAAAACACTCTACTGAGCGCGCACCTTCCCGCTTTGTCGCCAGAAAACAAAGGAGCAGATGGACATGGGGGTCCACATTCAACTGCATGACAGGATGGGGCTTCTGCCAAACTCCAGCTGATCGGCAAAACTTCATCCGAGGGGACACATCGCGGGGGACACATCGCGCACACAGCCTGAACGCGCCGGACCACACGCCCTCGTTCTCGCCGAAGCTGCCCGTCTAGGCTGCGCGATGCGGGCAGAAGCCAAGAAAAAAGGATCTTCCATGCGTCTTTACCTCATCCGGCATGCACAGTCCATCTGGAACGAAGAGAAACGCTGGCAGGGGATCGCTGACATACCTCTCCATGAAAAAGGACAAGCACAAGCTTGCCGCCTCAGTCAAAGATTTCACGACATTCCACTCGATACCATCATCAGTAGTGATCTCGAAAGAGCGACAGCGACCGCCACATTTATCTTGGGAAAGAATGGGGCAAACAAAGACACACCAGCAGACAACGCAGATTTGCAGCTCATCACCGATCCCATTTTCCGCGAAATAGACGTGGGGACCTGGTCAGGACTCACGAGAAAAGAAATCGCAGAGACCCATCCCGAGCAGTGGAAAACCTATACTGCGGGCCAAGATTTACGAAAAGGCGGGGGGGAGTCAACAAAGATGGTGTACGACCGTACAAAAAAAGCGCTTCACAAACTTCGCGAAATGCGAGAAAAAACAGGCTGGGAGACTGCCGCCCTTGTGAGCCATGGTGGTTTCCTGCGTCTCTTCGTCATGGCGCTGCTCGACATTCCCCTTCCCCCCCTGATGGACTTTCCCATTGTCGTGCCGGACCACGCTTCGCTCTCAGAAGTGATTTTGGGCAGACAGGGCGGGCGACTTATTACCTACAACGACACCGCGCACCTCAACATATCTCACTGAGAACACGTGTTCCACATACCGTACAAAGAACTTCAAACACACAAAAAACCGCGAGAAAAACCTCAGTAACACACAAAAAAAGAAGATTCTTCTGAGGCCCAAGAACAAAACCACCGGGCCTTCCGCAGAAAAGTTTTTGTGGGCAGTCCCGGGACTGCCCACAAAAACTTGAAGGATTATTCAGGCAACAAGTATTGATCGTACTCAGGACGATACTGCCACCAGCTCCAGTTTGGGTTGGAAGCATTGTCTGCAGGGAGCGCAACATGCGCCATCATCCCTTTGTAACGACCATAAAGGGCACTGTTCTTCTCGTTGTGCGCTTCTTGCAACAAGCGGTGGCCTTGCCAAAGACGAGCAGACTCTTTCACTGTCAAAAGGGAATGCTTGCTATTCGACGCGCACTCTCCCAAAACAAAAGGGCGTTTTAGGCCGGAAGGGGCAGCAGCGTCCCACCGCCCAAGTCGTTCTTCCACGTGTTGCACAAGCTCATGTGCAGACCGATCTCCACCGGTATACCGATGCAGGTCAATCGTGGAAACTGTGGGAAGAGCCGCCGTAGAGGCAATCCAATGATCGCCATACACTCCTGAGCTCGTGAAAGACGCCCCAGGCAAAGCAGTATGCAGAGCCTCCCACTTTTCTCCTGTGCCTCCAGACCACCAAGACCATTCAAGAGGATTAACGCGCCAGGGTTGAGCATGATTGGAAGTGTCACGCTTCATGCCCTGCAAGCCGGCTTTGAGGCGGGCATCCGCTTCATTCCACGCCCCCCACTCGACATCGGTCACCCCCATTTGCGTGAGTTTGTTCTGCAAAGAAGTAAGAAACACTCCGTAACTTTGCTCGATGTCCACAGGAAAATTCTCCTGCACGGCAGGTTTCGCCCATTGGGTCCCAGGTTGTTGCCCCTGGAAAGAAATCCCAAAACCCGCCCACATAGGATCTTTCACCCATATCTGAATAATCAACTTGATCGGTTCAGGGTGCTGGGGCGAGGCTGCGAGAAGAGCGAAAAACTCCTCAAACGTCTCCCAATTCGGAGGCGACGGAATGATGGGGCCACCCGGTCGCTGCAGGTGTATACGATCCCATTCCAGAATCCAGCGCAATGCCATCGGCCTATTTACCCGCAATCCCTCAAGATAACCGGCCTCAAGCGGCGTATGCGTATAAAAGTTACAGCCCACATAAGGCTTCTTCCCCAGAAGAGGAGCAGAAGACGCCTGCGGGGCTACTGCTCGATACCCTTGCGGAGAAGTTTGCGGGCCGACTCCCCCGACACTCGCAACGTCTTCACTTGCACGCCCTTGCGAAAAAGCCAAGGCACGCGCCGCACCTCCGCCGAGGAGGAGCGTACCAAAAGAGAAACCCACTACATTCTGCAAAAGCAAACGACGCGACGAACCATCAGGCGATTTCGCTTCTACAGGGGAATCCCCACCAGACATCTCCGAATTTTCTTCCAACAACATAAAACCTCTCCACAATTTATAAATACTCAGATACCCCACACCAGTTTCTACCTTCGAGAAAAGAAGTGCTTCTCCTTTCCCAAAAAGGAACAATACCCACGATAAACTCAAAAAACCCAATAGGAGAAAATAGGCGTTATCTCAAAACAGTCCACACCTGGAGAAAACGAATATACAGGAAGAATACCGGGTTCTTCATTCCCATTCAATCGTGCCCGGAGGTTTCGACGTAATGTCATACAACACACGATTCACCCCTGGAACCTCATTACAAATACGAGTCGACATTTTGTCAAGCAAGTCGTAAGAAAGACGGGCCCAGTCCGCAGTCATGGCATCATCAGAAACCACTGCCCGCACAATCACAGGGTAGCCATAGCTCCGTCCATCTCCCTGCACTCCCACTGAACGCGTCGCAGCCAGAACGGCAAAGCTCTGCCACACTTCCCGTTCCAAACCCGCCTTGTCTATCTCCTCACGCACAATCACGTCAGCAGCGCGCACCATCACAATCCGGTCACGCGTCACCTCACCAGGAATACGCACGGCAAGCCCCGGACCAGGAAAAGGCTGGCGCCACACAATCTCATCAGGAAGACCCAGCTCAGTTCCAATACGCCGCACTTCGTCCTTGAACAACATGCGCAGAGGTTCCACAAGCTCGACATCCATCGACTCAGGCAAACCACCCACATTATGGTGGCTTTTGATCTTGGCCGCTCCTCGTGGTCCTGATTCAATCACATCAGGGTACAGAGTTCCTTGTACAAGATATTGCGCTCCCCGATAATCCAAGGCAACTTCTTCAAAAACCCGTATAAAAGTCTCGCCGATAATTTGGCGTTTCTTTTCCGGGTCCGACACGCCGGCCAAAAGGTCGAGAAACCTCTCCCGCGCGTCCACATGCACAAGGTCAATTTCGAGATTGCGGGAAAAAGTCTCGATAACCTGCTCCGTTTCACCCTGACGAAGCAAACCATGATCCACAAAGACGCACGTAAGACGATCTCCAATTGCCTTGTGCACAAGGGCTGCTGCGACAGCGGAATCAACCCCTCCTGACAAAGCGCAAAGCACGTCTCCTTCTTCCCCCACCTGTGCCCGTACCGCAGAAATCTGTTCTTCCACGATCGAAATAGGAGTCCAGTTCGGTCGACAGTCCGCAATATCAAAAAGAAATCGATGCAGAATTTCTTGTCCCCGGTCAGTATGCACGACTTCAGGATGAAACTGCACCGAATACAAAGCCCGCGTGACATCTGCCATAGAGGCCACAAGAGAGCCCTCAGTCGAGGCGAGCGCCACGAAGCCCTCAGGGAGCACGGTCACTGAGTCCTGATGACTCATCCAGACATCAAATTGCACCGGCAAACCACTAAAAAGCGCAGACGTCCCAGCTCCCACCTCAAGTTTAGTACGTCCATATTCCCTTCCTCCGCTTTCTGTAACATACCCACCAAGCATCTGGGCAAGAAGCTGATGACCGTAGCAAATCCCCAGCACAGGAAGGCCGAGATCAAGAAGAGCGGGATCCACAAGCGGCGCGCCAGGGACATGCACAGAAGCCGGCCCTCCCGAGAAAATTATTGCCTTCGGGGCCTTCGTAAGCACTTCAGCGGGAGTCACATCTGCCGGAACAATTTCAGAACAGACACGCGCCTCTCGAATTCGACGGGCAATCAGCTGTGCATATTGGGCACCAAAATCCACCACAAGAACCGTGTCATGTTCAGGCTGTTGTATGGCATGGGGCACAAAGTGAATTTCTTCTCCCGCCATCAGCCCATCCCGATACCCTGCGCCCTTTGCAAGGCTTTTCCCTCAGTCCGAAGCGAGGGTGCGACCATAACCTCTGCTTTTTGGAACTCCTTCAACGTCTCATACCCACATGTCGCCATAGAAGTTCGCAAAGCCCCGAAGAGATTCAATCGCCCATCATTTTCTTTTGCGGGACCCATGAGGATCTCTCGCAAGGAACCAATCTGGCGAGTCTGTACCCGCGCCCCACGAGGAAGATCCTTATGAAAAGTCGCCATACCCCAGTGATATCCGCGCCCTGGTGCCTCATTCGCAGCGGCCAAAGGGGAACCAATCATGACCGCATCCGCACCACACGCAATAGCTTTGGCAATGTCTCCCCCCGTACTCATGCCCCCATCCGCAATCACATGCACATAACGACCTGTCTCGTCGAGATGGCGCATCCGCGCTCCCGCGGCATCTGCCAAGGCAGTTGCCTGGGGAACTCCGATACCCAACACTCCTCGGCTCGTACAAGCGGCACCTGGTCCCACCCCGACAAGCACACCCACAGCCCCAGTCCTCATCAGGTGAAGAGCTGTTGTGTAAGAGGCACACCCACCCACGATAACGGGAAGGTCATACTCTCGAATGAAAGTCTTCAGATTCAAGGGCTCGCCCGCATGCGTGACATGCTCAGCAGAAACAACCGTCCCCTGAATAACCAAAAGATCGAGACCAGATTCCAGCACAATCTGAGAGTAGCTCTGCACTCGTTGAGGAGTGAGGGAGCCGGCAGCAACAACACCAGCCTCTTTGATCGCCCGCACACGCTTGGCAATCAAGTCCCCTCGCACTGGACTTTGATACAGCTCTTGCAACCGTAAAGTGGCCTTTTCTGTCGGGACAGCCGAAATCTCGGCATACACCTCTTCCGTGTCCTCATAACGCGTCCAAATCCCCTCCAGATTCAGAACTGCGCATCCTCCCAAACGGCCAATTTCCACAGCAGTCTGCGGAGACACAACTCCATCCATCGCGGACGCCAGAAGAGGAAAATCAAACTTATACGCGTCAATTTCCCACGATATGTCAACCTCTTCAGGGTCCCGTGTCCGCCGGCTAGGGACAATCGCTATATCGTCAAGACTGTACGCACGACGACCGCTCTTCCCAATTCCAATCTCAATATCCACGCCGCGCTCTCCTCTGCGCTCACAGACAAAACACCGTACAGGGGCCACCGCGCGCAAGCACGGTATTCCGCCCGACGCTAACACAAGCCAAACAAGAACATCCGTTCATCGCGCCTCATCTCAGAAAAAAGACCGAAGGACAACACAAAGAAAAGTAAAAAATACCTTTTTTCGCAAATGCTCAGGTGGCGATGTCCTCTTCCGTTGTTCCTTCTGTCACCACAACACGCTCAGCAAAAGACTCCAACCGCTCCACAACAGTCCTGTCCACACTCGGTGTATATCGCATCATCGAACGCTTCAATTCCACGTACACATCAGCCTCTTCTCCGCACATCTCGCACACATCAAGATGAACTGCGACTTGGCGCGCAATCGCCTCATCCAATTCACCATCGAGATAGGCCTGCAAAGCCAGCAAGACTCCTTTACAAGAAGAAGTGTCAATCTTGTCGAACACAAAGCGAGATTTCCGGAACATCGTCATTCCTCCCGGCGAACGTGTGACGGGCCATCGGACGCTTCGCCAGTCTGTAACGAAGACGTTTCAGCTGCCGTAGCGATTGCTGTTCCGGGAACAACAATCCCACCCTTCACAAGTTCCTTTCGCATTTTTGTTCGAGCACGATGCACACGACTCATCACAGTGCCAAGAGGAACTCCAAGCAGATCTGCGGTCTCTTGATATGTAAACCCCTCAATATCAACAAGGTGCAAAACCTGACGGAAACGCTCTGGTAACGCATCAAACAATGTGGCTACAGAGGCATCAAACTGCAGGTCAACCACACTTTCTTCGACACTCAAACTGCCGTCTGCAGTATCCGCCAGTTTCCCAAGTTCCCGGTCAGGATCACGCAAAAGCTCAGGACGGCGTTTTCTGTTCCTGTTGATATGCGTGTTCCGCAAAATCGTAAACAACCAGGCACGTGGATAGCGTCCATCAAAGGTATCAATTGCCCGATATGCACGAATCAGCGTATCCTGTACAAGATCTTCCGCGTCATGTTGACGCCGTGTGATCGTTTTTGCCACACGATACAAGACATCAATTTCAGGCAGCACCCAGCGCCGGAATTTCTCTTCCGAACTCTCAGAAGAATCTCCTGCATCATTTGGAACATCGGAATCGACGGGGTCAGTGCTCACGCTAATGACAACCTGACTACAGCACCTATCTGCTTTACCGAAATTCTACGAAAAATAAACACTGCCCATCCGCATCACTTTTCCACGTCCTATCGCAAGAAAAAGAAACAGCCCTCCACACATACAGTAGAAAGCACCCTACTTGAAAAAACACTCAAGTCGAAAAGTCGAAAACAAGATCCAAAAAACGCCGGAGAATAGCGGCAGTCATCCCCCAGATCACATCCCCATCAGGATCTCCGGCTACATGCTCGCCAAGAGAAAAAAAGGACATCTCACGCTGTTTTCCCTCGACCTCCCATACCTCACCATGATACGAAAGAGGATCTGTCAAATCAGATAACGGAACCCGTAAAATACCCGCGATCTCCGCTTCTTGGCGGACGAGGCCGTCAAGAGAAGACACCCAGCCAACCCAAGGCGTCACCAAAACCCGCGAGGTCATAGTGGCCCGGCGCGGGAAAGGACACAGAATTTCCACCAAACTTGGATCCAGACCGATTTCTTCTCGCGCTTCCCGTAAAGCCGTCCCAGCTAAATCGCGGTCTTGCGCATCCCGCATTCCGCCAGGGAAAGCGAGATCACCAGGATGCGTAGGCGCAGTATCGGGACGCTTCACAAAGACAAGCTCAACGCCGTGTGGGCCATCATGCACAGGTATTAATACCGCAGCCTCGCGACTCTCGACATGACCGGCAAGGCCCGTCGTCACACTGTCCTCTGCTGCAACATCTGCTTCAAAGCGTGCACGCAAAAAAGAGGCATCCAAGCCGGGAATCTCACGCAACACACGTGCTCGATACTCAACGCGCGCCCAGTCAGGCAGAGAAGCAGAAGGCGAAGTCACAGAAGGACGAAAAAGAAACCGTCCTTGCATTTTCGTCACTGTCCGGACTCCTCCTGCCTGACAGACAAATGAGCAGCTCTACCCGTCACTTGCCTGTCACTCCTCTTGGCACTCAGCCTACAACGAGGGTCACAACCTCATGCGCTGTCGGACAACTTCGCCAAAAGTTGTTCATGCAGGGAAGCCGAACACGCAGCAGCAACAGGAATCCGTGCCTTCAGATCAGTATCGTAAGACAGCGGGGCTCCAGAGGTGTCGGTTATAACTCCCCCGTTCGCTTCAAGAATGATCGCTCCGGCAGCAAAATCCACGACTTTCTCCCCAAAAGGAAAAAGTCTATTCGTATTTACGTTGGCATACCCATCGACGATTCCAGCTCCAACATACGCGATATCGAGCGCAGCAGCACCCAGGAGGCGCACGAGTTTGGCACTCGACATAATGCGTCGCCCCACCTCAAATGCGCCGGGTTCAGCAGGACGCTGCATGCCGAACACGGCATCCCGCAAATGGGTCGTTGACGAGATATCCACGACACGACCATTCAAAGTCACGCCCTGTCCCCGCCAGCCGAACAAGTCATGCCCACTCGGGATATTGCGCACAAACCCGCCAACCGGCTGACCTTCCAGCAATACAGCCACAGAATACGCCCAATACGGCAAACCCCGGATTGCATTATTCGTGCCGTCAACAGGGTCAACGATCAGCGTCACATCTCCGTCGCCCTGTACTACTCCTGCCTCTTCCGAGCACAAGGTGACACCAGGCACAGTATCAGCGAAAAACCCAAGCGATGCATCCTCAGCCACTTGATCAGCCGCAGCAGTCGCCGAACCATCGGCACCGAGACCGATCGTCACGCCCCAATCAGCGTTCAATTCACCAAGAGCCTTCACCACAAGATCAGCTGACTCTGTGAGAATCCTCAGCCATTGATCCGGGTCATCAACCCGTCCCATGCCCCCTCCGCTTCCTTAATATCTCAGACAATTGCCCCTGTCGGGGAGATACACACTTTAGGCAATGCGCAGCGGGGAAGCAGAGTTCAGCTCGCGTCAAAATCCACAACCTCAAACTGCAATACTTCAGACCCCGTCCCCACAGGCCCCTGCTCGTTTGTTGCCTTGTGGCCGTGCTGGAAGGCAGGGCTACTCATCCACTTCTGAAAATCTTCCGGGGATGCCCACTCTGTCATGACATGGTAAACGTCACGCCCATCCATTGGGCGCAACAGCTTGAAGCCCAGAAAACCAGACTGCTCATCTACTTCACCCGCACGCGACGCGAAACGCTTTTCGAGTTCCGCTGCCCGCTCTTTTGGGACGGTAATGGCATTAATAATGATTATTGACATTGTCTTGTTCACACCTTTCTTCTTGCACCTGGTGCACGTCAGTCAATCCCAGACGCACGCCTCAAGCGTACGCCCTGTAATCGCACTCACCATATATCAAATGAGCCCCTCACAAAGCAGAGCGGCCCTACTGCCGGCGCTCCAAAAAATATCCAGAGGTAGGAGAAGCCCGACATTCCTGGCTTCCCTTTTGAAAAATCATGCGAAAGATCCGCGTTTCAAGAGGGATTCCTCGATCGAAAAAGTCCAGAGAGGTTCTGAACTTTTTCGAGAAAAAGCAGCACACAAACTCACCAGGGCAACTTGTGCGCAATCTCTTGCAGCATGGGAGCATGCAGGTCACGTTCCGAAAGCACAGGGTTCTGAACCGGCCATTCCACACCAACATCGGGATCATCCCATCGTATCCCGCGTTCTGTTTCATCTGCGTAATACACCGGACCGACTTTGTACAGAACATCTGCTGTCTCACTCAACACACAGATCCCATGCGCGAAACCTGGCGGAATATACAACTGCCACATGTTCTCATCAGTAAGTTCGACTCCCACCCATTTCTTATAGGAAGGAGAAGAAGGACGCACGTCGACAGCTACATCGAAAATAGCCCCCGTCGCCGCCCGCACCAATTTTGCTTGCCCGGCTATTTGAAAGTGCAGGCCACGCAAAACTCCCTTACTGGAACGACTGTGATTATCCTGAACAAAGTCTTGCGCGATACCGCCTTGTGCAAACTCGTTCTTCCGATAGGTCTCGCAAAAAAAGCCTCGATGATCCCCGAGTATCTTCGGCTTCACCAAAACAACTTCAGGAACCGTCTGAGCTTCAAACGCAAACCGGGTCACAAGTCCCTCCATCTCCTGCTCGCCGCCTCATGTGCGATACGGATAACCACACAAAGCCAGAAACTGCCTTCTTGGCCAGAGGCCTTCTCCATGCCTCTTCGCATTGAGGATTCTCTGCAATAGTTCCTTGGCACGACCTTGCCGAGAAAGCCTGCAAGGACCTTGGTCTGTGGCACAGCATCACACACTCTTCAGAGCCTGATGCTCTTTCTCTTTTTATCTCGTAAAAACACAGATTCCCATTGACATTCTCTCCGTCGAGAATTGAGGAATGGCACAGTGCAAACACACTTTATTCAGGAGAAACGAAAAAACAAATGCAAGAACAACTGATATTTCAGCCTGTCGCTCCGGAGAGCGCACACACAAAATATCCACCTCTGCTTTGGGGTCACAGAACCGTGCCTGTGTCCCGTGCGCGACAAACAGTCTGTGCGCGAGAGGAGGGGCGGGAATTCCCGCCCCTCCTCTCGCGCATGCTTCGGGCAAAGCCCGAAGTTGCTTCTCAATAAGCTACAGTGCAACAAAAGCCAATCAGGCCATTGTCACATCATGCCGCCCATGCCGCCCATGCCGCCCATGCCGCCCATGTCGGGAACGCCTCCGGCTGGAGCGGGGTTCTCTTCGGGCTTATCAGCGACAAGTGCCTCAGTCGTCAGCAGCAAAGCTGCCACTGATGCAGCATTCTGCAAGGCAGCACGTGTCACCTTTGCAGGGTCAATCACGCCGTCCTTCACAAGGTCGGTAAACTCATCTGTCGCAGCGTTGTAGCCAGGTTCACCAGCACGCAGCTTTTCGACAATAATGGCGCCTTCCTTGCCGGCGTTAAATGCAATCTGGCGGGCCGGAGCAGACAAGGCGTGCAAAACAATGTTTGCACCAGTCAAGCGGTCGCCTTCCAACTTGAGGCTTTGCACGACACTCTCGGTCTGGAGGAGGGCTACGCCACCACCAGGCACAATACCTTCTTCAACCGCGGCACGCGTGGCAGAAAGAGCATCCTCAATGCGATGCTTCTTTTCTTTCAGCTCAACTTCGGTCGCGGCACCAACACGAACGACGGCCACACCGCCGCTCAATTTGGCAAGACGCTCCTGCAGCTTCTCACGGTCCCAATCCGAGTCGGTCAACTCGATCTCAGCTTTGATCTGGTTGACACGACCTTGGACGTCATCACTGCTTCCAGCGCCCTCTACCAGGATTGTATCGTCCTTCGTGATCGTGACCTTGCGTGCATGACCAAGCAAGGAGAGATCTGTGTTCTCCAGCTTCAGGCCGACTTCTTCAGAGACGACTTGGCCACCGGTCAAAATGGCAATGTCTTGCAACATGGCCTTACGGCGCTCACCAAATCCAGGAGCCTTCACGGCTACCGAGGTGAAAGTACCGCGGATCTTGTTGACAACAAGCGTGGCCAGAGCCTCGCCCTCAACATCTTCAGCGATAATGAGAAGGGGCTTACCCGACTGCATAACTTTCTCAAGGACAGGCAAAATATCGTGTACCGAAGAAATCTTCTGGTTCACAATGAGAATGTAAGGGTCCTCAAGAACCGCTTCCATGCGCTCAGTGTCCGTGGAAAAATACGGGGAAATGTAGCCCTTATCGAACTGCATCCCCTCAACAAAGTCGAGGTCAAGGCCAAAAGTGTTGGACTCTTCGACAGTGACGACACCGTCTTTGCCGACCTTGTCGATCGCTTCGGCAATCGCTTCCCCAATGGCATTGTCGTTATTCGCTGAAATGCATGCCACGTTTGCGATCTCGTCGCGGCCTTCAACGTCACGAGCCATTTTTTCAAGCTCTACGACAACAGCACTCACAGCAGTTTCGATGCCGCGCTTGACATCCATCGGGTTGGCACCGGCTGTCACATTGCGCAGCCCTTCCCGCACCATCGCCTGGGCAAGCAGAGTGGCAGTCGTCGTCCCGTCTCCTGCCACATCGTTTGTCTTTGTGGCAACTTCTTTCACCAACTGAGCGCCCATGTTCTCATAGGGTTCAGTCAGTTCAATCTCACGGGCAATGGTGACACCATCATTGGTGATCGTGGGAGCACCAAATTTTTTCTCGAGGACAACATTCCGACCACGAGGACCAAGCGTCACTTTGACAGCATCCGCCAGCTTGTTCACACCAGCTTCAAGACTGCGCCGCGCGTCCTCGTTAAACTCAATCATCTTGGACATAAAAGGTCCCTTCGTGTTCCATCAGCATGCGGCTTTGTCGGCGAAGATCAGACTTCAGCCGACCACCGCAAGGATGTCACGAGCATTAAGAATCAGAACATCAGCCCCATCAACGGCAATTTCCGTGCCGCCGTATTTGGAGTAGATCACAGTGTCCCCAACTTTGACACCAACTTCCACGAGCTGTCCATCGCGGTATTCCCCCGGCCCGACAGCGAGTACTTCGCCTTCCTGAGGCTTTTCCTTCGCAGTGTCCGGGAGAACGATGCCCGACGGCAGGGTTTCTTCCTGCTCTTTCGGACGAACGATGACACGATCTTGCAGTGGCTTGAGGTTCATTCACACCTCCACCGTTACAGGTGAGTAGCACTGGCGGAACCCAGGCACATTCACACGCCGCCACAAGCTGCCAGCATGCTCTTGCACTTCGCCAGTAAGACGTTTGCGTAAGAACACCCCGACAACCGGGTCCCGGCACGGAGCGCTCGTGAGAAAGATTAGCACTC
>DEIU01000078.1 GCA_002352645.1 Acidimicrobiia bacterium UBA2766
ACGGTAATGTATTTACAACTTTTGCATCAGAGGCTGAGGCAATTCTCTCCACTGTTCCGCAGGCAGACAAAGAAGACAAAGAAGTCCGGGTAGACAGTGCAAAGACAGGTCATGCGAGGACTGCCAGGGCGACACAAGAAAAATCCACGACAAGAGATCTCGCAGCTGAGGCGCAAACCAACGAAACCAATACAGCGAAAAATGGGCAGAAAACCCGTCGCGCGCAACACGCTGCCGAAACACACCTCGCCTCTCACATCTTGCTTGGCGCGAGGAAGATGTCCCCACAGCACGGGATGCTCGGCACATGTTCCGGGCAGAAGGTCTCCCTCGATCTCCACCAAACCCATACAATCAGTCTCTTTGGCGCCCAGGGCAGCGGGAAGTCGTACACACTCGGTGCAATCACAGAAATGGCATCCTTGTCTATTCCCCATCTCAACGAGTTGCCAAACCCGCTGTCCACGATCATCTTTCACTACAGCTCTACGATGGAGTACAAACCCGAATTCACCTCAATGTCGATGCCGAACTCCGACGAAGCCCAGGTGCGCATATTGCGGGAACAATATGGGGCTGAACCAGTCGCCCTATCTGACATTGCATTACTTGTTCCCGCACGCAAACTCGATGAACGGCGAGCCGAATATCCTGACGCAGAAGTGTTCGCTCTCAAGTTCGCAGCCGCGGAACTACACGCGAGCCACTGGCGTTTTCTCATGGGAGCAATCGGGAACCAATCAACCTACATTCGACAGATCAACCGGATCATGAAATCGCTGAACGATAACTTGACCCTGGCCGGCTTACGAGAAGGAATCGAGCATTCCCTCTTTTCAGACCGGATCAAAGATATGGCGCATTTACGCCTTGATTTCGCAGCAGAATATATAGACGACAATATTCGTCTAAAGCACATTGTACGACCAGGACGGCTTGTTATCGTCGACCTCCGCGACGAATTTATCGAGAAAGATCAGGCCCTCGGGCTCTTCGCCGTTTTGCTGCAGCTCTTTGCAGACGCGAAATACGAAGGCAAGACATGCAACAAACTCGTCGTTTTCGACGAAGCCCACAAATACATTGATAGTCCTGATCTCCTGGCTGGACTTATTGAGGTCGTACGCGAGATGCGGCACAAAGGCACAAGCATTCTCCTCGCGAGTCAAGATCCTCTCTCTGTGCCCGTCTCGCTCATTGAACTCTCAAGCCAGATTATCCTGCACAAGTTCAACTCGCCGTCCTGGCTGAAACACATCCAAAAAGCCAACGCAGCGCTCCGCTGCCTGACCCCGGAAAACATGACACACTTGCAACCTGGCGAGGCCTATCTCTGGTCGGACAAGGCAACCGACAACAGATTCAGCAAGGGTGCCGTCAAAATACAATGCCGCCCACGCCTGACCCAACACGGCGCAACAACAAAAACAACGGTGAACTAAACAACAAGTCGAGCAAAAGCGACCAGGGCGAAAAGCATCGGAAAACCAGCAAGGTCAGCAAAGCCCATCACATGCGCCGGTAGACCCTCGCAATTTCTCGTACTCGCAGTGGGTCACACAAACCGAGTCAGTCCCATGTCAGTCCGGGAATCCTCGAAACATTTTCTTCAGCTTTACCGAGAAACAGATCCAGCTGTACTCGTTCTACGACAAACCATCTGCAACAAAAAAACTTTGCCGGGATGAACCGGTAACCGCAGACAACGACAAGACAACGACAACAGGAACGGCCACACGGTCACTCCACCTAGGCCCTCCCCCAATATTGTATTCATGAGTGACCTTCGGTATCTCCTGCCTACAGACCGTAGTAAGCGTGACATTTCAGCCTTGGACTCATCAGGGAACTTCCACAGCGAATGGCACCCCTGCATTGCCCCCAAAACAGCATATTGCCATCAAGTACACGGACCGGCACAACGCGAAAACACGATGCGGCGTCCGATATCACATGTGTCATAGGATTACCCGACACAACGGTACTCGGCATGGGAAGGACCAGGTAGTTATGAACCGAATACACGCGCAATTCCCCGCCCGCAACACAGACAAAGACATGGCGCCATCACCTCACGCACCAGTAGGGAGGCTGCAACCAACAAGGCAATTTTCCAAGCCCATCCTGGCCGCTCTCGCACTGGCTCTCGTATTGTCCGCTTGTAGCGATGACGATTCCGACACCGATAGCACAACCACAACAACCATCGGAGACCCCAGCACGACCATAGAAGCTCCCAGAACGGAACAAGCAGCAATCTGGCCCACAGCCGATGTCGTGTTCGAGACCCCCGAAGCAGCAGCTGAAGACTTTGTCAGAAACGCTCTTGGTGTACCGCCGGTGCTCGGAGAGTTCCAGCAAGGCGATACCCGTAGCGGAGAAATCGAGGTCTTCTCGCCCGGTGAAGGCGATACCTCCACACGTATCTTCAGAGGCCTGCTCCTGCTTCGGCAACTCGGCCCCGAGAACGGCTGGTTCATTCTCGGTGCAGTCAATGACAACGCTTCGATCACTTCACCCGAGTCAAGGGCCGAAGTGCCTGCCGGCCCGCTTCTGATCGAAGGTGTAGGCCGCGGGTTTGAAGCGACCGTCATCGTGACTGCCTTCATCGCCGGTGACGCCGGCACCCAGCTTGACGAAGCAATCGCTCAAGGTGGCGCCTTCGAAACTCCAAAACCATTCGAGGTGACGCTCGACCTCTCCGCTGCTTCCCCCGGCGATGTTGTCACCCTGCTCGTGCGCGGCGGCACCGGTCTCGAGACCGACCCTGGCGAGTTCGGGGCCATCCCCGTGATCATCGCCGGCTAAAAACAAACCCCCACCAGACAAGCAGCTCTCGAAGTCTTTTCTCTCACTACAAAAGAAAAAAGACCAGTCTGTCAGGAACAAAACGCGCTTGTTGGCGGCTGCAAAATTGACGCCGGCGCAGCGGGTGATGCCTATACGGCAATC
>DEIU01000041.1:0-4657 GCA_002352645.1 Acidimicrobiia bacterium UBA2766
GATCCCAACGTGGGAACAGTCCGTCCAGGCTGTGTGTGTCTTGGTGTTTTTGTAGTGGTGACGATGACATTGTGTTTGGGCTTCACTCGGAATGTTCCAAGGTGACTGTCTTGATGGTTGTTTCTTTGCTGTTCTGCTTTGTTGGAGGGTGTGCTTTGCCAAATAAGACGGCCGGTCTCCTCCAGCGTGTTTTCCTTTCTGCCAAAGAACGTTTTTGCATGGGCGAAAAAGGGCAGGCAGTGGCCGGGACCAGGGAACTGGTGCGGTCGCTGCCTGCCCTTGTGGGTTTGTAAACGTTCAGCGAATGCCGAATTGGATTGTCTTGTCACCAATGTTGAGGGAGTAGCGGCCAGGGGTGAGTTCCCCGAAGGAAACTTCTGTGTTTTCCAGGGAAAAATCGGGGGAGTCGCCGCAGTACATCTTTGTTGACATTGCAAGAAGCTTGATGTCAGTCACGCCGTCCGCGCGAGGGGAGTCAACTTGTCCACCCCATGCGATTGTATTGCATGCCTTCAAAAAATAGATCCTGGCCTTTACGAGATCACCATCACGAAATAAATGCACTACCAGCGTATCGGTTTCGTGTAATGGAAACTCGGGCACCAAAACTTTCCATACTGGTAGCTCTGGCCAGATTTCCGTGTCTACCAGCCCGGGCGACTCTTGCCCGGATGCGAACGGATGAACAGGCGAAGCTCCGACCGTTCCGCTGCCTATTCCTGCAAACATGCACCCTGCGGCAAACACGGCCACAACACAGCGGATAGCCACCTTGCCTGGCGCTTTGGGAAATATCTTCCGCATCTCACACGCTCCCTTGTTCCCCCGACGCTCTCCGTCAAGACTGCTTCGTCGCTTTCACGCCTGGCCCCAACCCACTGAGAACAGTGCGCTTTGCAGAATGAGACGGCTCAGACCCGAGAAGTGTTCCCTCCCATAAAAACTATGCCGACAAATTCGGTCCCAGAGCCAGGTGTCAGGGTCAGGCCCCACAACCAGAGCAGAAGTGTGAGTGGTCGGGATCGCTGAAAATCTCCAGAGAATGCTGGACTCCGGACCAGGCAAGATCCGGCAGAAACTTTTAGAGGAAAAGCGGCAATGTGTGGATTTGTGTGAAAAGATCGGTCTGAAAAACCCAAGAAGTTGCAGAAGCGTTGGCTGGTCAGGCTGGGGGCGGGCGACCGTCTTGAAGATCGTCGAGGCTCAGCTCGAACTGTGTGGTTGCGACTCGGTGACCGCTGATTTGCAGATCGACGTTGTGTATTCCGGCGTGGTAGTTCCTGGTGGAGGCGAGCGCAATCTTGCGATGCTTTTTCAGTTCTACGGTTGCGGCAGGCGCGAGGTTGATCTTTGTCCATTTGAAGACTTTTGCAGAGGTCTTTCCTGACGCTGTGACATGGTGGATCACGAAGTCGACAACAAGTTTTTGTGGGTGGCGTGATGTAGAGGTGAACGAGGCGGTCAGCTCAATTGGCGATCCGATACTGATATGAGGCGGAGCGCAGGTGAAATGGGCGATCGACACCTTTGGGTCAGAGGTGAACCCGAGCAGTTTGAGCGCGTCGGGGTTTCCGTTTTTCACGAGTGAACGGAGGGCGTGCTGCATCATCTGTTGACTGACCGGATGGTGTGCGGTTGTCCAGGAACGAAGCACTGTAATGACAAGGTCGGGCTGGAACTTCGTGATGTCGTTCAGGTGGTTTGCAACTGATCGCCGGACTACTTCTGAGGGGTCGTGCCTCAGCGCGGCGATGATCTCGATGCCGATCTCCGGGGATTCCATGAGTGCGGGAACTCTTGGCCCCCACGGCAGCAGGGGTCGGCTTCCCTCCGATGGCAGGCGGCGAACCGTTGCGTCTTCGTTGCAGACCCAACGGCGCATATGTGCGAGCGTAAGATCGAGATGTTTCTCCAAGAAGGGGCGGACCGCGAACTCGCAGGACGACAGCTTTGTGAGTGTTGGCATCGCCCTGAGCGATGCTTCCGGGTTGTCGGTCCCGTGGCGCTCGACAAACGCACACAGGGGCCACCCAGCCCACTCGTTCTCCCCGTGCCTTGCCACCTGGATGTTCTCGTGTTTCGCGACCTTGACGACGATGGCGAGAGCATCTGTGTATTTGGGGGGAAGGTGCCCGGCCATCGCGTCGGCGATGTGGTTCACCCGATCTTTGAGTTCCAGGGTGTCAAGGCCGATCGAGGCGGTTCGTGTGAACGAGGCGGCGTCGAACGCCCCATATTGCGATTCAAACGATAGAGCGAGTGCCTCGACAAGGTCGGAGTTGATGTGGTTCTTCAGCGGTGGCGCCATTGTCAGGTCGATTCCGGGAATGTCTTGCTCATCAGAGCAGGATATCCATACCGGAGTAGAAGTCACAGGGTCTGCGATCCGACTTCGTCTCGCTCAGCCCTTGATCTCCCCAATGTGTGGCCTGAACAGCGGATTCACCTTGTCTGGCTTCGAAGGTGCCGGTCCGGAAATTTCATGTACGGAGGGGGTTACGGTCCCCCCTCCCGGCACGTTTTGCGAAGATCCTGCCCAGGGCGCTGTGGTGCTTGTTCGCCGGGCTGTGGAGCGTCGGGTCTTGCTGCTGGTAATCCTGTGACCAGACACTTTGTCTTTGGGTTGGGAGCAGGGGTATTTTTTCTCCGTCCCTGACGCGGCCGTTGTAAAGATGCTGGTCAGAGTGCAGCTGGTGTCGTATTCGACCTATGAATGGGCTTACTGGTCGTTAGTGTTTGGTTCGAGGGTGATGATGACGTTGCCGATTTTTTGTCCGGTTTCGACGTATTTATATGCTTCGACGATCTGGTCCAACCGGTAGGTTCTGTCGATGACCGGTTTGAACTGGCCGGACTCGAGCAGTTCCTTGAAGTATTCGACCATCTCCTTGTCGTCGTGAGGTAGGGGAAACATCGCCCTTTTGCCGCGAAACAGCGGACTGACAAGCGCCAGGACCTGGTTTTGGGCCAGCGGCCCAAGCTCGGAGGAGAGATAGATCCCATCGGGTTTCAACAACCGTCGGCACCGACCAAACGAGCTCTTGCCGACCGCGTCGAGGACGACGTCATAGCGCTGCTCGTCGTTGGTAAAGTCCTCCTCGGTGTAGTCGATCACCCTGTCGGCACCGAGACCCTCGACCAGTGTCATGTGCTCGCGGGCACAGACCGCGGTCACCTTGGCACCCCGAATCTTCGCGAGTTGGACCGCGGCTGAGCCGATGGCCCCGGTTGCACCGTTGACGAGAACATCTTGACCGTCATGGATCTTGGCCTTGTCGATGTGCATGAGCGCGTAGTGCGAGCCTTCGGTGCCGGCAGCAGCTTGTTCGAATGTCGAGTTTGCTGCCATTGTCGCGACCGTACCGTCTTGGGCGATTGTCATGTACTCGGCGTGTGCACCGAACTGGTCCCCGTTGAAGCCGAATACTCTGTCGCCGATCTTGAACAATGTGACATCGCTGCCGATGGCTTCGACTTCCCCTGCGAACTCATTGCCGAGGATTGTGGCCTTTGGCCTGATCAGCCCCGTGAGGACCCTGATGAAGAAGGGCTTGGCCGCTCGGAGACCACAATCGGTGCGATTGACTGTCGTTGCGCGAATCCTCACGAGAATCTCGTTCGCCTTCGCGACTGGCTTGTCGACGTCGGTTATCTGCACAACTTCGGGTGGGCCGTATCGGGTGTGAACCGCTGCTCTCATGGTGAAGTCTTCCTGATGGCTGCCGGCGACGGTCCTGGTAGGGCTGCTTCTGTTGTTCTCGGTACCGGTGCAATCTCGCTGCCAGATTACAGGGCGTTGGTTTCGAGTGTACTGGCTGGTTTGGGCAAGGCGTATCCCGAACACCTTTACGGGTCGATACTAGTTCTGTGACCAGGCACTTTGTCTTTTGGGCGGGGGTGCCGCCTCTGCCATCAGTCGGGATGTGTTGGGGTCGTGTTCCTCAGCGACATCTGCTGGACTTTGCCGGCGAAACATGGGCGGAGCTTGTGAGAGACGAATGCAGAGATGCTGACTGCTCAGGCGGCGGTGCCGCCGGTGTTTCGGATCCAGACATCGTGACCTCCTCGGTTCACAGTCGACCTCATTCGATTGTGAACTGTTGCCACCGAAGCAACCGGACTCTTTTGTCCTGCTCGGATCGGTTAGGGTACTGGGACTTCTTGCCCTGTTCAACGGGTCGGTCCTGGGTTACGATGACACAGACGATGCGCATTTTTGCTCTCATTGCGCAGTTTTGTTTTTGTTCGGCCGGCACCCAACGTCTGGCCAGGCTTGAAGGAGGCCCGCCATGTCGTTGTCACCAAGCAGTGTCCAACGGGTGTGTGTGATCTCCACCGGTTGGGGCAAGGCACACCCCGAACACCTCTACGGAACGAAGAAACCAACATTGTGGTGGATCTTTCGTTCAAAGGAGTGGGTGAGGGTTCCGGTCAACGTGTTTGTGATCGAGCATGCCGATGGGGTGGTGCTGTTTGATACGGGTGTCGATCGAGCGCCGGCGACTGACCCGGACTATTGGCCGGATCGGGTCACGCGGTTCTTCATGCATCACATCTTTGACTGGGAGATTGGCCCGCACGATACCCTGACCGACCGGCTTGCAGAGGCCGGATACTCAACAAACGAGGTCAGCACGGCGGTGCTGTCGCATTTGCA
>DEIU01000041.1:4701-11138 GCA_002352645.1 Acidimicrobiia bacterium UBA2766
ACCCGGAACGCGAAGCCGTATTGCGCCGAGACATAGTCATCCCCGGTGCAAAGTGGCAGCATATCGACTTCCAACCCACCGATGATCCAGCGCTTGCTCCATTTACCGAGGCCTGCGACTTGATGGGCGATGGATCCATGATCGTGTTGCCGACCCCTGGGCACTTGGCTGGTGACGTCTCCATGCTTGTACGTCGCGCGCAGGCTCCACCTTTGTTGTTGGTCGGTGACCTGACCTATTCCGAAGAACTCCTTGCGCGCGACCAACTTCCCGGCACTGGCGATCACAAGCTGCTCTTGCAGAGCTTCGCCAAGGTCCGAGCCCTCCAACAACACACTCCTGACCTGGTGATCCTCGCCACCCACGACGCAGCAGCCGAGGGCAAGCTCGCCATTGAGGAGCGGTAACATCGATCCCGATAGCGGTCTGTCTTTATGGGTGACGTGATATGGGTTCATTCCCATGTTGGGGGATGGAAGTGTTGCATGTTGCGCACATGTGAAGAGGCCCCATCGAAATGGCGGGCACAACTCGGTGCAGAGGCCAAAGCTCAGAGCGAGGTTTTCGCGCAGGCGTACGAGATTGCCCTCCAGGTTGGTCGTGCTGTGTGAGGAGCACAGGTCGACCCAGGCTGACCTGGCTGAGCGTTGTGGAGTGGATCAGGGCGACATCAGTCGTATCGAGCGCGGTTCCACCACTCCAACCGCTCGAACGCTCCAGCGGATCGCCGATGTACTTGATGTTGATGTGCGACTCGTTGCCCGTGTCTCCTGACACTACTGTCGAGCCGATCAACCTGTGCAGGTGCCGAGTCGCCTGATCTATCTGACAAGTTACCCGGAGCGAGAGTCGGTTCCGGATTTGTTTGCGGCGTTGGCGTTGTAGGTAGTTGTGGGCAAGTGTCACTGGGTGAGTCGTTCGAGGGCGGTCTGCAGGAGATCAATTGGGCGATCGAAGCAGATGCGAATGTGGGGTGTATCCGCGTGGTCGGCTCTGCAGGCGGAGCCGGGTAGTACCGCTACTCCCCTGATTCCGGCCTCATTGGCGTACGTGACACCATCACCAGGCAATTCGATCCAGGTTGCGAGCCCACCGTCAACCGGTGTTGGTTTCCATTCGGGGAAAGCTTGCGTGAGCGCATTGATGAACCACCCGGCACGATCGCGAAGGTCGTGACACCGGCTTGCGATTCGGTCGTCGAATCCGTCGAGTAACTGAACTGCAAAGAGTTGGGATGCGATTGATGGGCCGAGGTCAAATTGCTGCCATCGACGCCTCACGATTGTGCTGCAAATTTCGCGGTCAGCAGTGATCCATCCGGTTCGAAGACCTGTCCAAAGCGTTTTTGAAAGCGAGCCGATCCGGATGGCTTGTTCTCCGAGAAAGGTCGAGAGCGGCCGTCCTGAGGGTGCGAACTCCAGGTCGGCATAGGTTTCGTCGAGTACGACCTGGGTCTGGGCGTCAACGAGTATCCGTGCAATTTCCTCACAGCGCGATGGGGGCGAGACTGTTCCGGTTGGCGAGTGTACCGACGATACAAGAATCGTGAGCGAGGGTTTGTGGCGAACCAGGAGATCGTGCAGAACGTCAGGGACGACGCCGTTGGCATCTCGAGTCACACCGATCGGGTGGCAGCCGTTCGCCTGAATTATATCGACCAACCCACCATATGTGGTGTTTTCCAGCAGAATAGGCGAGCCCCGTGCAGCTAAAGTTGCCACGACCATGGCCAGCGCCTGGTGGGCTCCCGAAGTGATGATCACATTGTCAGCAGTCGTGTGGGGCACGAACCTTGCCGTACGAAGCGCTACGGCTTGGCGAAGTGTCCAGAGTCCCATTGGGCTGAGGCCATTTGCCGGCTCGGCCATGAGTAAGTCGGCCGTGCTGACCCTCATCGGCGGAAGCAGGCCGGCATCGGGTGGGGTTGCTGAAGCCAAGTCGATGTTTCCCACTGCTTGGATCATCTCGACGAATGGAACCTGGGGTCCGTTGTGCCGGCCAGGGCCGGACACCCAGGTCCCGCTGCCTTGGCGAGAAGTCACCAGCCCACTGTTTCGGAGATCGTCGATCACCGCCGACACGGTCGGTCGACTGACGTGCAATGCCTTGGCGATTGTTCGCTCGGCAGGAAATCGGAACCCCTGCGGGAGCTGACCGCCGGAAACTGCTTGACGGATCGCCAGGGTAAGGCGTGCTCTGATGGGGCCGTCATCGCCATGAAGCCAGGGCGAGATCGCCTCAATGAAGTAGTCGTCGTTCACTTGAATCCTCCACCTGTCTGATAAATGGCCAATTGGCTAGTTGTCTATTTGGCTAATAAGAGTAACTTGCAGTTATGGATTTCGCTGCCCTGGTTGCCCTCGCGTTTGTCGCTTCGATTACACCCGGCCCGAACAACCTCATGTTGTTGGGTTCTGGCATGAATCATGGGATACGCAGAACCTTGCCTCACCTAGCTGGTGTCAGCCTCGGGTTCGCATTCCTGATCTTCCTTGTGGCAGTCGGTCTGGGAACGATCTTCGAACAGTATGAGCCGGTGGAGTATGTCCTCAAACTTCTTGGCGGCAGCTACCTCGCTTACCTCGCATGGAAGATATTCAATACTCGGTCTGTTGCAGATGCCAGGCAGAGCTCGGTTCCGATGACTCTTGTGCAGGCTGCAATGTTTCAATGGGTGAACCCAAAGGCCTGGGTCATGGCCACAACAGCGAGCGGCACATTGCTCGACACCAACAGTTCGGTCTCTGTGGGAGCAGCGAAACTGACCCTGGGTTTCTGGATCATCAACTTGCCCTGTATCTCGACCTGGATGCTCTCGGGAGTTTTTGCATCGCGCTGGGTCGATAGCGACCAACAAGTTCGTACTATTAATCGAGCACTCGGAATCCTGCTCGCTGGGACCGTGGTGTGGTTGATGTGGTAGCAGCGCGGGTAAGTCTGTCAGGTACACCCGTTCAACCCTGACTGTTCGACTGCCCGCCCTCAGGGTTTCCCGTTCGGGCGGAGGGCCAACGGAAACAACGGTCCCAGGTTCAAATCCTACCCCCATCATCACAAAAATACTGGTCACAGCGTTGTTGGGGCTGCGGCTCCGTCGTTGTTCCACTGGCGAGGTAACCGAGAGGTGACATGGGAAATGGTCGACACCCATTGAGGTGGCGATTGTGGGTGGGAACGTGCAGCCAGAGTTTCCAGGCGGACTGTCCTGTGGTGATGAGGTCGCTGAACAATTGGATTTGTTGTGTGCTGTGGCGGTTTCGGTGGTTCGGTGGGGTGAGTTTGAGAGTCTGGCGGTAGAGCCAGACGTGTACTCGCTGTCGATGGTTCATCCGACGGCCCAGTTGGGCTCTGGAGCAATGGCATGATCGACGAGGCGGGCGAGACGGCGGATTTCCGCGCCGAGCGTGTCGCGGCCGGCTTGTGTAATCCGGTAGTACCGGCGTCGTTGGTCGTCGAGTTCGGCGGCCCGCCGGTCCTTGGTTTCGATGATCAGTTCGTTGTCGACGAGACGAACGAGCGCGCTGTGCAGCGCTCCGGGTCGGAGTTTCACCGTTCCGCCGGTGAGTGTTTCCGTGGCGGTCATGATGCGATATTCGTGTGCATCACCCTCGGCGAGTACGAACAAGATGTGTAGGTGTGAGTCTGGCAATATCGACTCAACTACAACTGTTTCAGGTATATCGTCAACAGGTAGAGATTGGGCTTCAGTTCACGTTCCGGTAGAAGAACAGGGCGTTGCCGTTGGGATCGTAGAGTCCGAACTCGCGGGTGCCCCACGTCGTGTCTTGCACTTGTTTGCCTTCCGGGATGGCTGAGGAGACGCCGGGTTCGCTTCGTATGTTCCGGATGAGGATGCTGTTGCGATCCCCTTTCTCAGATGTACATGCTTTCAATGAGACCGGCGAACTGTTTTTGAATTGCTTCCCGTTTTGTTTTCATGCTTGGGGTAATGAGGGCGTTTTCCAGGGAAAATGACTCGGGGAGAATAGTGAAGCGTTTGATTTGTTCGGATAAGGCGACGGTTTTATTTACTTTGTCGATCTTTTTTTGTACGAGGTTTTTGACTGCAGGCTGATCAGGGAGTTCTTCCGGACGAATTTCCGAGAGGTCGATTCCCTGACGTTTGGCCCATTGGTTGATGTTTTTCGTGTCGATGGTGATGAGGGCCGAGAGGTACTCCTGCCTGTCGCCGACGACAATTGCGTGATCAATGTGTTTGTCTGCGGCGAGGGCGGTTTCGATTCCTTGGGGGGAAATATTGTGGCCGCTTGCTGTGATGATGAGATCTTTTTTTCTCCCGGTGATGGTGAGGTAACCGTCTTCGTCGAGTTCACCGAGGTCGCCGGTGTGGAGCCAGCCATTGATCAGTGTTTTTGCTGTGTCTTCTGGGTTTTTCCAATAGCTGCCGAAGACGTTGCTACCGCGGTAGAGGATCTCGCTTTCGTCGGAGATTTTCAGTTCCCCGCCGGGCACGACTGTTCCGACTGTGCCGAGTTTGGCGCTGAGTTGCGGGTCGTCGTGTGGCTGCATTGTGATGGCAAGGCAGGCTTCACTCATCCCGTAGCTGTTTTTCAAGGGGAGTCCGAGCGCGTGGAAGAAGAAAAGGGTTTTTTTCGCGATGGGGGCCGAACCGGCGTAGATATCGGCATGAACCTGGTCGAGACCTAGCTGTTTCCGTACTTTTGCCAGGACGAGTTTATTGAAGACCGGTCGCAGGACGCGGTCGTGGAGAACGGGAGAGGTGTTGAGAGAGAGCGCCTGTGTGACTTGTTGCCCGTTTGCGATCGCGGTGTGGAACAGGTTTTTTTGGAAAAAGCCCAGTTCATGACTGTGCTGGATAAGTGCTTCCTGAAATTTTTCGTAGACGCGGGGTGGTGCGATAAAGAGGGTTGGTCTGCACGCCGGGAGGTCTTCTCTGAGGAAAGAAACACCGCCGCCAAACCAGGTTTCTCCGCCATAGTGCAGCGCGGCATAGTAGTCGATGCTGCGTGCTATCACATGGGCGAGTGGCAAGTAGGACAAGACGCGATAGGGGACGTTGCGAGACCCGATTCCATCTCGTTGTGTTACGGAGTTTATCGTCCAGGCGATGTTGGTGTGAGTGAGTATCACGCCTTTTGGCGCCCCTGTGGTGCCTGAGGTGTAGATGAGAGTTATGAGGTCTTCAGGAGTGACGCGCTTGCAGTCTGCCTCATAGGCTTCTGGGTTGGCAGCGTCGAGACGGCGACCCTCTTCTATAAGTTCTTTGTAGTTGTAATAGTCATCGCGGCAGGTATTTTCCGCTGCTTGTTCGTGTGCCATCTGGGCGGCTGTGGGCTGGCCGGTTGTTCTGGTTTCTGTATCCGCGGAGCTTTCTTCTTTGGTGGTGAATCTGGCCAGCAGACGCAGATGGGGGAGTCGTTTGCGTATCTGGTGGATTTTGTCGAGTTCTGCAGTGTTTTCGCAGAAGAGTCCGATAGCTTCCGACTGGTAGAGGATTTGTCCCACTTGTTCAGGCGAGTCTGTGTGATAGATGGGGAGGGGGACGGCTCGTAGGGAGAGAAGGGCGAGGTCGGTGATGAAGTACTCGGGCCGGTTTCCGGAAAGGATGGCGACGCGGTCCCCCTTTTGGACGCCTGCGTTTGCGAGCGAACGGGAAAGCGCGCGCACTTCTGCCCCATAGACGGCCCAGGACCAGGAAATCCAGCTGCCGTCCGCTTTTTTCACACGGAAGGCCGAAGCGTGTGATTGCGCTGCGACTTGCCAGTTGAAAAGTTCGATAATTGTGCGCGGCGAGGAATCTGGCATGCTGTTCCTTTTTACTTCCTGGCTTTGCTACTGCTGTACGTTGGGTCGGCAGGTCGCAGTTTTTTCTTTCGGATTGTGCTTGCTTTGCCGGCTATGTAATAGGTGCAGTTTTTTTCACCTGTTTTTATGAGATAAATCTGACCCTTTCTTTAGAGAAAAATCTCACTTTGGACTGTGGGCATATTTGTGGGACTTGTTATAGGTCTGGTTTTGGCCGGATCTGGGTACTGTCGATCAGGCCAGGTCGTACTGTTCTGGTTGGCTGCGTACTGTTCCTCCGACACCTCAGTAGGTTCACTACTTCTGCTGCGAGGAAGGCGGTAAAGGGGACGTCAAATGCTCTCGTGCAAAAACCTCCCTTCGGTCCAACGGCACTCTGCCCATGGTCTCGAATTTCTGGCATGCGCGGGTAACGCGATGAGGAGGGCGGATCTTCCACACGCGGAGGTCTGCGAGAAGAGGGAGGAAACCTCTGCTTTGGAGAGAGGTGTTCGCTCAGGAGGTGCGCTTCCCTGGTGCCTGGGTTGCCTGCTTGTGTGTTGGGGTGCTCGGGTGTTGCAGTCTCCACTGTCTCCATTAAAGGTAGTAATGAGATCGTTCCGGTAAGCACCGGCGAATATTTTTGCATCGGCTTTTTCTCTCTCGACAGT
>DEIU01000104.1 GCA_002352645.1 Acidimicrobiia bacterium UBA2766
TCTGGTGAGGATCCGGCCCCTCCTGTCCAGTGTGTGCGTGTGCGGTACAGGTGACGCGCGTGTTTTTTCACCGCACGGGGCAAGTCGCACTGGGCAGGTTGCAGTGGAGCAGGTCGCAGGGGACAAGCGGCTTTGCGCGCGGTGTATTTTCAGAAATCTTTGCAGAGATGTGCTGTTCACAGGGGTTTTTTTCTTGAGGAGTCCTGCTGCTTCACATGCAGGGGTACGCTCCACAGGCTATGAGACTTCTTCTTCTTGACGGCAACTCGCTGGCTTATCGAGCTTTTTATGCTCTGCCCGACAGCCTTATGACGCCCGAGGGGCAGCCGACGAACGCTGTGACCGGCTTTCTCAATATGTTATTGCGCATGCTGCGTGAGTATTCTCCCGATTATGTGGCAGTGGCGTTCGACGAACGTACTCCCGAGTTCCGTAATAACATGTATCCGGCCTACAAGGCGCAGCGTAAGGAAACCCCGGAGAGTCTGCGCAGTCAGATGGGCATTATTCGGGAGCTTTGCCAGGTGTTACGGCTTCCTGTGCTTTCTTCGCCGGATGTCGAAGCCGATGACATTATTGCCACGCTCGCGCGCCAGGCAGCCGAAGCCGAGGTTTACGCGGAGATTGTCACAGGTGATCGGGATCAGTTCCAGTGTGTGACAGATCCGTTTGTGCGCGTGCTCTATACCCTGCGGGGCATTTCCGAAGTCGGTGAGATGAATGAGGATGCAGTCGCGCGCAAGCATGGCGTCCTGCCCTCGCTCTACTTGTCTTTGGCAGCCTTGCGTGGTGACCCCTCTGACAATCTGCCTGGAGTCCCGGGCATTGGTGATAAAACAGCCGCCAAGTTGTTGCACAAGTACGGGAGTATTGAGGGTATTTGGGCGCATGTTGAAGAACTGACGTCGAAGCAAAGGGCGAATGTAAAAGACCACTGGTCCCAAGTGGAAATGAACATGAAGATCATGGAACTGCGCACTGATCTTGATTTTCTTCCCCCTCTGCAAGACCTGCGCATAGGGAGCTGGGATCTTGACGAGATTACGCGGTTCCTCAAGAGCTTGGCGCTGAAAGCGGCGCTCGAGCGCGTCATGGAAATTGCCGGCAGGTATGTTCCCGAAGGGGCTGTCCTGCCCGTGCAGGACGCGGATCTGCCAGAGCTTGCCCTCCGCGTTGTGAGTGGGCCGGCAGAGCTTGTGCAGGCAGCACGCGCGCTTGGCCCGGGGATTGGCCTTGTTGCGCAACTACCTGAAGGCAGGCGGCGTACGGCCCCGCTTGCCTGGGCTGTGGCTGCTCCTGATGGCAGGGTTGTGTGGGCGCCCCATGTTGCAGACGAATTAGACGCCATGGCGCCCCTTTTTACTGCCGCGACACCAGAGTTTCACAGTCATGCGGCAAAAGAGATTGCGGCGCTCTGTTGGGCGTCAAATATCGCGATGACCGGGCTCGATATCGATACGGAAATTGCCGCTTTTCTCGTGGATTCCAGCATGTCTGATTTTTCGCTGGGCGCCCTGTCGGAGAGATTTCTGGGCGAGGGGCTTGAGGACACAGAGGCAAAAAAGGCGAATCTCTCTCTGGATTTTGGACCTCTTGAGGGGGACAGCGCCGCCAGTACCCAGTTGGGCAGGCAGGCATGGGCGGTGTCTCGCCTCGCGCCGATCCTGCACGAACGGCTTGTTGCTATTTCCTCCTGGGAACTGTACACCGATGTCGAGAGGCCGCTTGTCGGGGTGCTGGCCCGCATGGAGGAAACCGGCATCCTACTCGATGTGGGATACCTGGCAGACCTGTCAGAAGAACTCAAAGACCGCATTAAAACGCTCGAAGCCAAGATCCACGAGCAGGCCGGACGGGAATTCACGGTGAATTCTCCGAAACAGTTGCGAGAAGTGCTCTTCGACGAGATGGGCCTGCCGCCCGGAAAAAAGACGAAAACAGGGTATAGCACGGATGCGAGCACGCTGGAGCGCCTGCGCGACGAACATCCCATTGCCGAAGCCCTGCTGGAGTACCGCAACTTGGAAAAGCTGCGGAGCACGTATACCGATGCCTTGCCGCCTTTGGTTGACCCTGTTGATGGTCGACTGCATACTCGTTTTCGGCAGACGGGGGCAGCAACCGGCCGCCTCAGTTCGGAATCGCCGAATCTCATGAACATTCCGATTCGCACGGAGCAAGGCCGCCGTATCCGTCGTGCCTTCATTCCTGCCGAGGGGTGTGTGCTGCTCACCGCGGACTATTCCCAGATTGAGCTGCGTGTGCTTGCGCATCTTTCGCAAGACGAAAAGCTGATCGAGGCATTCCAGCTCGCGACGGATATTCATGCCGCCACGGCCGCGCGGGTTTTTGGGGTACCGGTCGATGAGGTGAGCGGCGAACAGCGTAGCCGGGCCAAGGCAGTCAACTTTGGACTGTTGTACGGGATGCAGGCCTTTGGTCTTGCCCAGCGTATGGGGATATCTCACGCGGAAGCGCAAGAGCTGGTTGACACGTATTTTGCCCGGTTTCCCTCCCTGCAGTCTTTCCTGGATGAACTGGTCGTGCAGGCAAAAGAGAAGGCGTACACCACAACAGTTCTTGGACGTAGGCGTGTGTTACGAGAACTACAAAGTCCCAACTTTCGCATTCGTCAGATGGGCGAGCGGATGGCCTTGAATGCCCCAATGCAGGGGTCTGCTGCAGACATTATGAAGGTCGCGATGGTGCGCCTCGACGCGGCCCTCACCGCAAGGGAGTTGTCGTCGCGCATGCTTCTCCAGGTGCATGACGAGCTCGTGCTTGAAGTGCCGGAAGACGAAATAGCAGAAGTCAGGACTCTGGTCGTCGAAGTCATGGAAAATGCCTGTTCACTTGCAGTTCCGCTTGTGGTAGAGGCGCATACGGCAAAAGACTGGGCGGGCGCAAAAGGGTGAACGACCTTATTGGAACTGCGTGATACGGGAGCGATAGGGGGGACTCGCGTGCCTTTCTTTTTGCGGAGATCAATTTTTCTCTGATATTCGAGGGAGATACTGCAGGGGATTTAAACGGTTTCGCCGAATCCTGACGCGCGAGGGGGGAAAAAGCACAGTCTTGTGCGCTGTCTGCGCGCGCCTTTTTTCTCAGTTTTTTTGGAAAGCGAACCCAATGTCTACCCTGATGTCCACCCCATCACCTGTCTTGGAGCGTCCCGTGTATCTCGCTGGTGTAGGAGGGGCATTGCCACCCTATTCCTATACGACAGCAGAACTTGCACCTTTTTTTAATGTTGATGAAAAAACTGCAGAGCGTTATCAGGCAGTGACCGGCGTGGAATCTCGCTTTTCGGTCGTGGATTTTCCTGGAGGACGCCGTCAGACCTGTTTGAATGAGACGATTGCCGCGGAAGCCGCGCAGATCGCGCTTGATCGGGCCGGTATCACCCGGGACAAAGTCGACTGTGTCATTACCGCGACTTCTCTGATGGACTATTTGATGCCGACAATCGGAGCACGGCTTCTCAAGCTGCTCGGCATCAAAGAGGCGATGACCTACGACTTGTACGGTGGCTGTGCCCAGTTCATGCACGGCGTCATGATGGCGACAAACTTCGTGCGATCCGGTATGGCCCAGACCGTGCTCGTGACAGCGTCCGAAACCATCACCAGCTTTTTCCGGCAATTCCGTCACCCTGTGGACACCTTTATTTTCGGAGACGGCGCTGCCGCCTGGGTGCTGACTTCCCTGCCAAACGGGAACAGCATGGACCCAGTTTTTGAAGTGAAAGAGACCGCGGCCGGCACGTTGTCGGAGTTCGACGGGGAATCCACAGAGATCATTATCCACCCGATCAGTGGCTACAAAGAAGATTTTGACCTCTACCATGTGGATGACTATTGCGACGAACGTATGGCAGCCCTTGACCACAACCCTCGCGGGAATGAATACCGGTTCATTCACAATTCCAAGCTGGCTCGCAAAGTGGCGTCATACGGAATTATTGAAGGACTCACGCGTGTCACAAAAGAGACGGACGTCCACGAGGGACTACTCGTTCCCCACCAAGGCACTTTGCCCGTTTTGAACGACCTGCGAAAGAAACTTCCCGAAGGCTGGACACCTCTTGTGAACCTGCAAAACCGAGGAAACATCTCGAATGTGTGTGTGCCACTTGCGATGCATGACCATCCAGACAAGATCCGAGAATCGGAACATCTCGTCTGTGCAGCTGTAGGTGTGGGTTTCTCTTTTGCGGCTGCCCGTTTGCAGCGCTGCGACGGCTGAAAAAGACACCGGGCCCTCAACCTGGCGCGTGAAGCGCCTTTCTCGCCGGCTTTTCCCCGACTTCCACAGTATGACCGGATTTTACCGGCTCTTTCGAGGGGACTGCAGGTCCGCGCCCTTTTCTCTCTGCCCTCTCCCTTTGTGGACGTGGNNCGTAGGCGTGGACGTGGACGTGGATGCAGATGGGGTTGTGCAATGCCCCCAACGTGTTCTCGAAACGGCGCGCGTCAGGGAAAAGAATCTGCCGGCGGTGTGTTCTTTTTTGGCAAAGCTGACGGGGGAGTGACTTACCTGGAGACTTTTCCGGAGATGTCTCCGGTGGCTTTTCTAGAGATTTTCTTCAGTGGCTTCTCTGGTGACTTGCCTGGTGACTTGCCTGGAAGTGTCTCCGGAGAAATCTTCAAGGTTTTCTGCAATATCGGGGATGATACCGGCAAAGGCAGCTTCTGCTGCTGTCGCGCTTGCCGGAGAAGTTATCTCGGCCCAGGGTCCGGCAAGAGTTTCCACTCCGACAGTGATGCCTGTGCGCCGGGCTTCTTCGAGCCCGCCAAGTTGCCCGTTTGTCTGTTCCCAATCTCTGTGTTGTGGGTCGGAGGTCGGGACAGAGGTCGCGTCGGAGGTCGGGATAGAGGTCATGTCGGAGGTCGCGTCGTAAGTCGCGGACAGGGTGTTGAGTGCCCGACGTGACCACACGCCGATTTTGCCGTCCCACCCCGCATGTGTTGCCCCGGCTTGTTGTGCGCTGTCTGTGATGTCCGTTGTGCTGCCCGTCATGCGTCGTTTCCCGTCGAAGCACACCCATTCGGTGACAGGAGCGTCACGGTGCGTGTGCTGTCCGGCTTTTCCGGTATTTACGACAGTTGCGAGGATGGCATCTTGGCGTGTTTGCCATGCTGTTGCGAGGAGCTCATAGTGAGATGGGGGAGCGAGAATGCCGGAGAATGTCAGGAAAACCCCTTCCTCAAGCGTGTCGGTAAGCGTGTCGGTTCTCTCGGGTGCTTTTTCTCTTTGCAGTCCTGTGTCCGGCGGGTCTGTGCGTGGCTCTCTTGCTGATACTGGGCCGGAAGGCGTGCTTGTCTGGCCGGGGAGTATCTGATCGAGCAGGGGGAGGACGCCGGTGAGGAGAAAGGCAAGACTGGCTTTTGCCGGTCCGTTGTTTGTCGAGTGCAAGTTTTTTGGGCTGCCCCTTTGGGCTATTGCGGGCTGAGAAGCAGGCGGAATGGCGGATTCGGCAGTGGATCGCAGAAGTGCTGTGGGGGGAGGGGCAGGGATGGGGCGGAAGTGCACTGTGATGTCATATTGTTTTGCGTACAGTGCGAGATCTGTCTGGTGTGCTGGATTTTCTGCCCTACGTCTTTGTGTTCGGCCGTTCGTGGTCCCGACCAGAACATGCTGTACCCCGACCGCGCTGAGTGCTCTGATTACCTGGTACATCTGCCCGTGTTTTCCTAGGTGGAAGAGGGGTTCTGCTGTTGTTGTGGGGTTTTGTGATGTTGTTTCCTGTGTTTTTGTAGGCGCTGTATGCTGGTCCTGTCCTGTCATATTTGTGTCGAAGATAATCGCCGCGACTGGGCGTTGACGCGTGAGGGTTCTGCTTTTCATGGACGACTTCTCTTCTCCTTCTACGGGATCAGGCAGTTCTGGACAAGAGGTCCCGGAGCATTGGTACCAGCCTATTGCCGACTTTCTCGGGACCGCGTATTTACGGAACGCTTTCACTTACGGGACTGTTGCGGAAGTGGATTTTCTTGCGCCACGCCTCTGTCCCCCAGGTTTTTCTTGCTCCGAGGAAGCCGTAAAAACTTCAGAAACCAGGCAAAATCCCAAAAAAATGCCATGTCTGCTTGATGCCGGCTGTGGTCCGGGCCGCCATGCCTTGGAGTTTGCACGCCGAGGGTGGAGTGTGCATGGGGTGGATATTTCGCCGCGTTTTATAGAACTTGGGCGCGAGGCCGCGCAGGCAGAGGGGCTGGATTGCACTTTCCGTTTGGGAGACCTTCGCCGGCTTGATGTCGAGGCAGCTTACGACGCTGTTGTGTGTCTTTGCCAGGGAGGATTTGGTCTTGTGGGTGGAGGTCTGGACGGGGATCTGGAGATCTTGCGCAGACTTTGTCGCGCCCTGCGACCTGGTGGCCGTCTTGCCTTGTCTGCCTTCAATGCCTTTTTTGTCGTGAAGTACCCGACAGAAGACAGTGAGCTTTCCGGCCTGGAATTTGATCCGGCGACCGGGCTCCATCAAGAGATCGCCGAGTTGCGGGATCCGGAGGGAAATACCCGACGAGTACACGCGACGACCTGCTGCTATACGCCGCGTGAGCTACGTGCTTTGTCGCGACTTGCCGGGCTGCACGTGATCGATGTCTATGGGGTTTCTCCTGGCGATTACGCGGAGCGTGCCCCTTCCGTCGATCTGCATGAGTATCTTCTCTTGGCGGAGCGTCCGCTTGAGCCTGTTTCCGTGTGACATGTCCTTGTGGCGCGCCCGTGTGACACGCCACTGGTTTCTTGCGGGAAGCCCGTCGAGTCGTGCGGGCGTTTGCAAGGGCGCAAGGGCGTGTTTTGTCAGTCGGAGGCGAGCAGCGCGTTGACGCCGCCAGTCGGTCGGCCACGCAGCGCGTTCAAGAGAAAAACGAACAGTTTTCGTTCTGTGAAGAGGAGAATTCCTCCGTAGACGAGGCCCATCACAAAAATCCCGGGGATTGCGCTCCATTTGTCGCTGCCCAGGCTCTCATGCAGAGCGAAGCCGATGGCGCCTGCGAAAAGGGCGGCGGCGATTTGTTTCCAAGCGGCCTTCAAGGCAGAGACGTTTCCGAGAAGCTTGCGCGCGTAATAAGAACGAATGGCGTACATGTAGAGGCCGGTGGTGATGACAGAGACGTAGATGCCGAATTCCTGCATGTCGAGTAATTTGTCGAATACGAGGATGAAGACGAGAAACAGAGGAAGGAAGAACAACAAATAGGCCGAGACCAAGAAAACTGGCTGGGTGTTGCCCTTTGCCCGGTAGTAGAGGTCCCAGTCGAAGGCGAGCGTGCCGAAGATGAAAAAAGTGCCGACGGCTTGGAAGAGACCGGCGCTGTCGGCCCATTCTGCTCGCCAAAACAGGACAAGGTCGGGGGCGAAAAGCCCCAGTACAACTGCGAGGGGCGCGGAGAGGACCATCATAAGGCGGTTGGTCACTTGGAAACTGCTCCGCAGACGATCAATATCAGTGCCGAAGCGGACAATTGCCGGGTAGATCGCGAGGGCTGCCCGCATGTTGAGGCGGTAAGAGAGTTCGACCACCCGCCACATGCGTTGGAAGTATCCGGCAAAGGCGAGGCCAAAGAGGATTTCAATGGCGTTCACTGACAACAGGTAAAAGACCGCGATACACACACTCGATGCCCATATCGGCCATCCGAAGCGAAGGTATTCCTTGAAAGCCGGGGGGTCCCAGACGAGCTTGGCACGATATCCCTTGCCTGGCCAGAGGGTGGTGGCCATCACGATCATGTTGATCGGCATGCCAATCACCAAGGCCCAGACGCCCCAGTCCAGGACGATGGCCGTGAAGAACATGACGCTGCTGGTGGCAGTTTGTTGGGCAATCAAGACAATGGCCCGCCGCCGGTAACGAAAGTCTTTTAGGAGAGTCCACTCCGGCAAGGCAAGCGCCCCCGCGAACATAAAGGGCATATACATCCAGATGAGCCAGATGAGCTCAGTATCGTTCTTCCATTGCCCGACGATCGGGCCAATGATGCCAATCAGGATTGCTCCGCCGGCACCGAGTAGGAGCTCAAGCGTGAGGGCTATGCCGAAGGCGTCTTCCCGGGAACGTGTTTGGTCTTGTACGACCTTCATCCCAAGCGAAAAGTCGCGTAGCATGCCCGCCAAAAAAGTGAAGGCCGCTGCGATTGCAAACAGGCCATATTCCTCAGGACGTATCCATAAAGGCAGCAAAAAGGCTTGAAGAAAGACCGCGCCTTCTTGCACAAGCATGGCGAGCCCATTCCAGAGGGCACCCCGGCTCACCTGGGTTGTCATCCCTGTTTCGGCATCGGACGCGCTGTCAGGTACGGCACCGGATGCCGCATCAAGTACAGGGTTGGACGCAGTGTCGGATATGGCATTGGACGCAGGGGCCGATACGGGGTCGGACACGGAACCGGGTCCAGGGTCGGAGTGTGTAGTCACGATTGTTCACATGTGAAGGTGGTGCGTACGAAAAGAGCCCTGTTCGGCAGTTGTTTTTCCGCGTGCCAATGGGGTTGTGGGCAGGAGGGTTCCTGAGGAATTCCCTGCAAGATTATTATGTGAAAGCGCATGTTCTGAAATTCATGTTGGAGAAACCTGCATTCCAGAAGATGGCTGTGAATAAGGCTCTTTGTCTTGTTTGTCGTGCGACATGGCACCATACCCGCGGGTGATGATGGGAGGTTTGTAGAAAATTCGCTGTTGTTCTTCATAAATCCTGCCGACCCTTTAGAGCAGGACTCAAGCGCATGGATAGAGATTTTTTCTGGCAGGAGAACAGGAAAAAGAAGAGGAATTGCACATCACTTGGACTGGTCTTGATAGGCTTTACGTGAGCCAGTGGCCTGTCTGTCTGCGCGCGTGAGCTGTGGTCGGGTTGTTTTCATTGCGTATCTCTGCTTTCCCTTTCCTGGGCGTGCGTTGTGTGGTGCGTGCTGAGTTTCCCTACTTCTTTGTCAAAAAAGTGCGGGGCAGTCTGTTGAATTTTGGTCCCAAGTGAGCATTGCCACGATCGCCTGCGGACCTTCGTCGAGTTGAGAAAGTGGCGGAGCCCGAGTTCATGTCTGAGGAACAAATTACAGAAGTGTCTGCAACCAGTATCATTAGTGAGACGAGTAGCACTGCTACTGCCACGACAGAAATGGTCGTGCCCACAGATCTGGTGCCAACGGAAGAAGCCATAGTCGAGGAAGGCGAGACGCAGGCCCAAGGGCTAGCAGTTGAGCAGGTTGAAGACGAGGCGCAAATGGGGGAGAAGGCCCCTGAGAACGGGACCAGTAGTAGTCCAAGGTTTCGTCAAATTGTTGAATACGATATCGCCCCTGAGGATATTGCCGCTGCAATTGAAGACTCAATTGTGGTGGTCGAAGAGGGCAGCATTGTTGTCGGTTATGTCGTAAGGATTGACAAAGACGAAATCCTGCTCGACATCGGCTACAAGTCTGAAGGGTTTATCCCTGCAAAAGAGCTCTCTATTCGCAACGATGTCAATCCAGGCGAAGTCGTTGAGCTGAACGAAGAAGTCGAAGCTCTCGTCCTCGAAAAAGAGGACAAAGACGGTCGTCTGAAGCTCTCCAAGAAACGGGCCCAGTACGAACGGGCTTGGGGCAAGATCGAAAAGCTCAAAGAAGAGAGCGGAGTCGTGAGCGGCCCGGTGATCGAAGTGGTCAAGGGCGGTCTTATTCTCGATGTGGGCTTGCGCGGTTTCCTTCCCGCCTCCCTTGTCGACCTTCGCCGTGTGCGCGACCTCGACCCTTATGTGGGACAAGAACTCGAGTGCAAGATTATTGAACTCGACAAAAACCGCAACAATGTCGTTCTTTCTCGGCGGGCCTATCTGGAAGAGACGCAAGCCGAGCAACGTCAGGCCTTCTTGAATCACCTGGAGCCAGGAGAAGTGCGCCGTGGCGTCGTCTCCAGTGTGGTGAATTTCGGTGCCTTCGTTGACCTTGGTGGCATGGACGGCCTCGTGCACGTCTCCGAGCTCTCCTGGAAGCATGTCGATCATCCGAGCGCAGTTGTGAAAGTCGGCGACGAAGTTGACGTGCAAGTGCTTGATGTCGACTTGGAACGAGAGCGCATCAGTCTTTCGTTGAAGGCATGTCAAGAAGACCCGTGGGAAGCTTTCGCCCGGGAACGTGCAGTCAACGATATCGTCCTGGGGAAAGTCACGAAGCTCGTGCCTTTCGGTGCTTTTGTCTCGGTTGCAGACGGTATCGAAGGTCTCGTTCACATCTCCGAAATGTCAGAATCCCATGTCGATCGTCCAGAAGAGATCGTGCATGTGGGCGAAGAAGTCGACGTCAAGATCATCGATGTCGACCTTGCTCGCCGTCGCATCAGCCTCTCCATCAAACAGGCCGGCGGCACGACCTCTGGCGGTTTCGACCCGAATGTCTACAAAGACAAGCAAGACACTCCCTTCCGTGGAGAAGAGCGCAAAGAGCGCAAAGAGCGCACCCCTTATGGCCCCTCCGGCTTCAAGATCGGCGACGAGACCGGTTCTGCCCTAGGCGACCTGAAAAAGAAATTGGTGCGAGAAGAAGAAAAACAAGTTCCTTCCGAGGGCGAAGCTGCTCCGGCGGCGCATGAGGCTTCAGTGGAGACTGAGGCTCCGGCAACGCATGAGGCCCTGGAGGCTCCGGCAACGGATGAGGC
>DEIU01000054.1:0-3293 GCA_002352645.1 Acidimicrobiia bacterium UBA2766
AGCCAGCCGTTGTCCCGACGGAAGATTCCCGTCAGTTTCCACAGTGAAAGCAATCGCGATCGGAACCCCCCGGTCTTGGGCAGCAAGTGTCATACCGATCGCCTCCTCGGCGTAACCAAGGGTAAGACCACACACCATGTCTGCCTTGGCATCGACAAATGAGCGGATCTGAGGACCGTGATATGCCATAGATTCATCCGCGGTCATGGTCTCATCGACAACGTAGCCGTCTCCGCGGGGTCCGAGATTGCCACTCACCACCACCTGTATTTCCGGGTTCTTCGCGCCGAGGTCTTGCAGAAAACGAACGGCTTGGCCGTTCACCTGATCAAGCCTCTTTGCTGAATAGCCAAGTTGCTTCCCCCAGTCCGGGTTCGCCCGCCACGTGGGTGTCTCAAGCACCACGCCAGTACCGTCTCGACGGGCGATGTCAATAAAAGACTGGTAATAATCCTGGAGTGCCTTGCGCCCTGATTCGGTTTCCAGGAGTGGAAACGAAGCAAAGCAAGGAAGATCCATGCCTTGCTGAAAGATAAGATCGGTTTCCAATCCCGCATCGGTGATGAAAACTTTACCCGAGAGCTGAGGGAGCGAGCTGGTCATAAAAATATTCTCCTTCGCGCAAGAGGACCGATTCTCTCAATTGTAGATACTGATGAAGAATTTAGATCAGGCATTATGGGATGAAAACAGGTTGACATTTACACCGAACACCGAACAAAAGCTACCCCTCGAATTGTCTGGGGTCGCAGGCGAACACCCTCAATCCTGGAAATACCGTGTGCTGCAAAAAACACTTCAGCATTTCATAGGGCAACTCATAAGAAAGCACACGCAAATGCCGGCTTTCTCGTTCTCACAAGCCTCGACAGACACCAAGCCAGAATGATCATCCACCGCGACACCCAGATACCCATGGCCCACTTTGCGACATTGCCGGGCGGTCATGACAAGTCCGCGTTTATGCACCAACCGCCAGGCAGGACAGCTTCCCCTTGGCATCGCCAAACCCCCCGGCCCTCACAACAAAACCCGGCCAGGTCCCGAGAACAACGGCGACAATATTTCCCGGCATGTGGCCCGGCAGGATCTTTGACAGAGCACCCCGGAATCGAAAGTCCCAACAGCAAGGAATCTGCTGGGGAACCATGACGACCACCAGGCCTTTTGCCCCAGTCCAAGACAGCACCTCCGAATCGGAGAGTAGGCCCAGCTTCGCCTTTCCCACTCAACAACCAACAACAACCAATGACGAGAAGCCCTCCACAACTTCTGCAACTTCTGCAATCACGAACGACTACATACCGCACTCGACAACAAGCCTCCCATCACACACACTCAACAACCCACCCAGGAATAACGCCCCGGAACTACAGGCAGTCGTGAGGCAGGCCGGCGTAGCAGTGCTTTGGGTTTCAGGGAGTTTCGCAGGGAAGTGTAGTGACATTGAGGAGACGACAACGGGAACGAACTGCGCAAACGCGCAATACTGCCGTATTCCATGGCCAGATGTGGGAACCTGGAAGGGAAACGAAGGGGAAACAGGGAGAGGTATTATGCCAAGCGAGCAATTCCAGGGACTTCTACAGGTACTCGAAACAGGCCGGGCGGCACAGACAGCAGATCGCACACTTGAAGAGTGGCGAGAAATGGTCGACCAGTTTCTCGGGATTGTGCCTGCCGTGGAGGGGATTGACACACAGCCCACGACTGTCGGAGGGGTTCCATGCGAATGGTCGCGAGTAAGCGGGACGACACCGACACGCACGATCTTTTATCTGCATGGCGGCGGGTATTGTATCGGGTCTGTTGCAGGGTATCGCTCTCCAATGTCGCATTTGGCAGCTACAGCAGAAGCCGCGGTGCTGAGCGTGGACTACCGGCTGGCCCCAGAACATCCGTATCCAAGTGCTGTTGACGACGCGGTCGCCGCATACAAAGGCCTGCTCGACGGGGGAACTGATCCGGCAACTATTGTGATCGGGGGAGACTCTGCGGGAGGTGGCCTGACCGTCGTCACACTCCTGACACTACGCGACGCGGGGATTCCGCTTCCTGCTGCAGCAGTCTGCATTTCTCCTTGGACGGACCTTGGAATGAGCGGAACATCCATGACGCAAAAGGCAGAGGCCGATCCCCTGCTCACTTTCGCAGATCTCGCAATGTTTGCGGGCCACTATCTTTCAGGTACGGAGGCAACGGCAACAACTCCCATGGTGACGCCAATTGCGGGAGATCTCACAGGATTGCCTCCCCTGCTCATCTTCGTGGGCACTGCCGAAATCCTTTTGAGCGACGCGACCCGTCTTGCCGAAGCAGCCGGACAGGCAAACGTGCGTACCACCCTCGAAATCGCTGATGGCATGATGCACATCTGGCCATTGTTTGCCCCACTTTTTCCCGAAGCAAGCGATGCCCTCAAGCAAATTGGAACATTCGTGAAAGAACAGACCGGGAACATAAGCTGAAAAAGAAAGGCCCAGCACAGCCAGTGTGCTCCCCACGCACGTGGGGATGAACCTCCCGTCGCCGAACAGTACCGAGACCGCTGTATCGTGCTCCCCACGCACGTGGGGATGAACCGAAATCGCAGACGGGAAGAGCGTCCGGGCCAACGTGCTCCCCAGGCACGTGGGGATGGCCCGCGCGCTCTCGGGGAAAAACATTCTGCCCAGCCCGAGCGGGGCGACGCCGGGCTGGGCAGAACTTGCAAGCGAGAGTATTGTCGTTTCCAACAGAAAGAGCGGTTTTTTCCAGGGCACCCGCTTTTCCAATAAGGAAAGAACCTCGCCTGTTGAACATTACTCCGAGTCATGGAACAGTTTACGCAGAGAAATCGGGCGTCTGCCTTTTGGAATCGGTACTCTCTGAAATCCCTTTTTCCCAGCTCTCTGGCTATTCCTAAAGAAAAATGCAGAAAAATGCCGCGCCCAACAAGAAAAGAACCCGCGGCATGGTAGGAGCTGTTACTGTTCGTTCTGCAGGAAACACATGAGAAGAGCGAAACTTTCCCGGTTTTGCTTGCAAAGAAAGGAGCGCATATGCGTACATTGATGGCACCCCCGGTGAGTATTGTGTATCTCGGTGTCCAAAACAGCACCCGGGCGCTCCCCTGCGGGCCGCATTCCTGATCTTCTCCTGGCCCAACGACAGAAAACTTCTGCCAGGGAGCGCTCCTGCACAGGAGGAACTCCCATTTCTCGCTCGCGTCGTTTTTCGCACAATCTTTCTCACCAAGACGAGTCGAACCAAGACCACTGCACACAAAACAGGGAAGACACGTCGGCAGACGC
>DEIU01000054.1:3337-7172 GCA_002352645.1 Acidimicrobiia bacterium UBA2766
GGCCGATATGGTTGGAACAAAAACTGGGCTGAGGCCTTTGCAAAGCGCAACGTAGTGTCCCCTCCCGCTTCCGCTGGAAGAACCGCTGCTGTTGCGCTTCCCGGACGGGTACTTCGGGCAGACGGAGCTTCTGCTCTTGTCATAACGTCGCGTGGCAGCTTGCGCGCGGGGTCGAATACCTCTGTTTCCCGTCAGGCGGGTCTCACAGCCCCGCCTGTCACTGGAGACTGGGTCACGCTTTTGCACGACCCGAACTCAGGGACGAATGTCACGGGTATTTTGCCTCGGCAGAGCACGCTCGTTCGGCAAGGGGCCGGTCAGGCAACTGGGGCGCACACCCTGGCAGCCAATATGGACTTTGTCGTGATAACGCAGGCTCTCGACCGAACGCTTTCTCTCCAACGGATCACACGTATTGTTGTACGCATGCTTGTTGCCGGGTGGGAGAGTGGCGCCACACCCGTTGTTGTTCTCACAAAAGCAGACCTGTGCAGCGATGCCGAAGAAACTGCACACGCCTTGGCAGCTGAGTGTCCCGGCGTCGAGGTCATCGTGACGAGCAGCGAAACTGGAGAAGGCCTCGACCGGCTGAGCGCCCTGGCCTGCAATGATCGCACCTTGGCCCTGCTTGGCGCGTCCGGGGCAGGAAAATCTACTTTGGTCAACGCCCTGGCCGGTACGGAGGTGCAGACAACAGGAAACGTGCGGGTCGGTGACGCAAAGGGACGCCACACAACAACCGCACGGTCCCTTGTGCTCCTGCCGGAAAGTGGCGTGCTGCTCGACACGCCGGGCCTGCGTTCGCTTGGGCTCTGGAGTGGGGAAGAGGGCATGACCAAGACCTTCTCCGACATCGAATCTCTCGCGGTCGAGTGCCGTTTTGCCGACTGCCGTCACGAAACGGAGCCGGGCTGTGCGGTGCAGGCGGGCATTGGAGGGGGAGAGATCAGTCCGGCACGCGCGGAAAGCTGGAGGAAACTCCAAAAAGAACTCGCCTACCAAGAAAAACGAAAAAACGTGCGAGAGCGCCGTGAAGAAGATCGTCGCTTCACCAAGCTTTACAAATCTATCCAGTCCACAAATAAAAAGAAGCGGTAACCATTCCGAAGCTTCCTGTCTGATGCCAGAGTGAAAAGTCAGGTTTTCCTCTGGCGTCATGCCGTCGTCACACTGGTGTCGTGTTTTCTTGCAGGTCAGGCTGGGAAAATGCGGTTACAGCCCGGCCAGGTTCCTGCCATCCCAACTTCTGAAAATCGCCCATTTCCTAAGGAGAAAGAAAAAAGCAACATATCTTGATATATATTGACATAGGTCATGAGGCACCTCCTCGCGCGCTACTTACCGCGGCACAGAGAAAGGCTTAGTGTGCCCACATGAAGAGTGCTCGTCTTCCAGGCTCGGGGGAAGTCACGCGCCTCACCGTGCTGAGCCTGCTCAGTTCCCACCCAATGCACGGCTACGAGATCCGTCAGCTCATCACCCAGCGTCGTATCAATCAGTGGGCAGACATTAAACCAGGGTCTATTTATGCAAGCTTGGAACGTTTCACACGCGAAGGCCTGATCGAAGCAATCGAGACCTCTCAGACGGGCAAACGGCCGGTTCGCACGGTGTATCGCATCACAGGAACAGGCCGGGTCGAGCTGCAGTCCCTGCTGCGGGAGGCCTGGTCACGCCCGCGTATGACCGCGTCCCTGCTCGATATTGCGTTATCTTTTGTGGATCTCCTCCCCAAAGAAAAGATCCTGATTTTGCTGGAACAACGGCAAGCAGCGATCGACATTTTGCTCCTGGACGCAGAAGACGCCCAGCATCGGGCAAAAGACCAAGCACCGATGTCTGCTTTCACAGAAGACCTCTTTGAGCACCAGCGGCGCAAACTCATCTTTGAACGTGAATGGGCAAGCCATCTCATGGAGCGCGTCCGTTCAGGCGCTTACTCTTCTCCGGCGGAGAAGAGTCGCGAGAATCAAAACCTTTTTCAGAGAAGTCCGGCAGTGGTACCCGAGAATGGGTAGCACTTTACCAGTGCGATTTCGCCCCGGCTCCTGAAAATCAAGCCGTTTCCCCATTTCTCGCAAGCAAATTCCCCTTTTTCCACCATCTCTCACTATCTCCGACCGTCAGGTACACCAACCCCATTTCCCTAAAACAGGGAATGGTCAATGGCAAAGAAAAGACGGGTTATTTCGGGAAGCTGTCAATTCGATCTTCAAGCCATACCTGCAACTGATAAGAATTTCAGTATGAATGAGAACTCGCCAAAACCGCTGATCACGGCGTTGCAAGTAAAAAAGAGACCAGTGGCATGACAGAGGCTGAATATCAAAATAGCTGGAAAGAAGAAGTGTATCCTTTTTAGGACTGGAAAAGTTCCTTTAGCGAAAGGTGTAGATGAAGCAGTTCACAATGATCAAGACGAATTGGTCATGAATTGGTCGTAGTGGTAAATGGCAGAATTGAATTTACCATTGGCGAAGATGTGTTCGTAGCTGGTTGTGGTACTGAAGTTTTTTTCCAGCAAAATTGCTACACTCGATCACAAATTGATTCTGAAGATTCTATTGTCTACTACGGCTATAAACCAACAAACTCATAGCAATTTACTGCATTGGACTTCGCAACAGGCAACACTGCTTCTCGTGCACTCAGGCCGAGTTCTCTCACTGGCGAAAGTTACGGTCGTCTTTTCGCGGCCACTTGTAGGAGCCGGCCACAAATATTTTGTTCGGCGCTGCATCTACCACGACTCATTCCGGGGAAGGAGAGGGTGAAAAAATCCCCACAAAAGTACCTTTAATACTATATACATAGGCAGCGGTTTGCCCCCAGTCAAAGGTCATGAGCTCTTTTGCGGGTTGCGCACCAGCGGCTACTGATCGTTCACAAGCGAATGGAACATCGGAGCTTACGAACGCGATTTCTACATTCGAGGGCTTCTCCTCCGTAGGTTCTTAACATTTCTCACCCACCATAAATTCACCAGCTTTATATGATGAAATCATAATGGAAACATCTCCAGTCTCGAGCTCTCCAGATTCCAGNNCACTATCGTCGTAGTACTTGGTACTTAATTTTTTGGTCAAACGCCACGACACAAAAGTCCAATATGCATTTTACGCCATTCTCGACATATATCACTGGTGTGGTAAAATGCATTGTCGCAGGTTTCTTTTGGCTAGATTCCACTGTTTTCACCTGTCTTCTGTATGAGAACTGCCCTCTTCAGTTTCCAAATCAGCTGTGGCAGTAAAACCACCTCTATGGAGAATTTCCCAAGATTTCTTGCATATTCCCTTGACGTCCTTGCAGGCTTTGCAACGCACTCTGGCAAAGCCATGTCCCACCAAAGGGCTTCAAGCAATATCGAATACTCCTCGCCTCGGTACCCTGGGGGGGGAGCACCCCCAAACAGAAGCAGTGCCTCTGATTTCGAACTGAAGGATGTGGAAATACCATTTCACATTCTGGGTCCTGGAGCACATTCTCCTTTTTCCGGCCCACTGTTGTGCGCGTTGTTCCCGCTATTTCAGATATTTCCGTTCTGTCAACTCTCTGCATATTCCCTGTACATATTCCCTGTGCAAGACGAGAAAACAAAAAATCTTCTGTTCTTATTTTTCTCTCATTGCTCCTCTGCAGCGGGCTTTCTCGTCTTCGTGTCGAATGTTCTCCTCAGCGCATTGTCGAAAAAGGTCTCTGAGAAAGATCTGACAAGGCGCCTCCGCGGAACAGGAATGAGCAGAAACCGCAGGGGATGGCTTGCAAAAATGAAACTGGCGCCAGAAAGAAACGCGGCACAACACGCTGACAAATCTGCTTTCGGAAGATGTAC
>DEIU01000006.1:0-1687 GCA_002352645.1 Acidimicrobiia bacterium UBA2766
CTGGGCTCTGACGCTCACATAAATTTGTCGCCAAAAGGGCTCGATACCTTGCGGGTGCTTGACGAGCAGCATGTGGCGTATCTCGATATTACGGGCAGTGGGGCCGAGACTATTGCGCACCTGCGGGAAAATGGTCGCATCACACTGATGTTTTGTGCTTTCAAGGGAGATCCCCTGACTGTGCGGATCTATGGCAAAGGGCGTGCCAGCCTGCCGAACGACCCGGAATTCAATGACCTTATCGAGAAGTTTCCCCCTCAGCCTGGCACACGCAGCATCATTATTGTCGAGATCTCCCGGGTCTCTACTTCCTGTGGTTTCGGCACTCCGCAATACACATTTGCAACAGAGCGTGAGGAGCTTCCCACGGCCATGAAATTCACGGATGTTCCTGCATACCAAGCGAAAATGAACCGGGAAAGTATCGACGGTCTACCGGCTCTCCCCTAGGATTTCCGGCTTTGCGTGCCTTCCCGCTCTCCGCCTCGTTCGGCGCGCCGAATATGTTGACCTCTTGCGTTTGCATATTGTGGAGCGATCCCAGGCAGCAGGCTATGCCAACCGGCGGGCAGACACCCCGACTCCCACATTCCGTGCCTCCCCCGCCTGCTTGACCCCCCCCGCTTCCCCGGACTGGTTCACCTACTTCCATACCTACCTGTTTCCAGGCACTTCCCTTCACCTGGCATCCGGCATCCGGGATTTGCCGAAAAGGCTGAGGAAGGGGCGCATTGCGGGCTCATACTGCGACAAGGACTTCTACACCGACGGGAACAGGGGTGGTAATCCATACGGCAAATCCGGCGGCACGGAGGCCAGGCAGGTAGGGGGAGAGATCCTGGGGGGACTCGGCAAAACAGAGATGACCGGCACCTGAGCCGGTCATGAGGGCGGGGCGTCCGACAACTCGTTCCAGAGTTTCCTTCCAGTCCCACAAAGCCGGAACAGCACGATAGGCAGCAGGGGCAAGGTCGTTGCGGAAACTGCACTCGGGAAGCAGATCTGTCAGCCACATGGGCACAGGAACCGGCGAGGCAGGCACAGGGTCCTCATCGAAGGCCGCGTAAACTGCCGGAGTCGACACTGCAAGCGGGGGCACGGCAAGCAGAACGCCAAAAGGAGGCAAGGGGGGCCGCTGCTCGACGAGCTCGCCCCGACCGAACAGCCGGGCATGACCGCCCGTCACACAAAAGGGCACGTCGGTCCCAACCTTCACGCCGAGCTCTACCAGAGGCACAGGTGGAGGACCAAGCAGACGGGAAGCCGCGATCATTGCTCCGGCAGCGTTCACCGATCCTCCGGCCAAACCTCCTCCCACGGGGATATGCTTGCCAATCCGAATTTGCACATCCGTACTGGATTCCAGCGCGTCAGCCACAACCTGAAAGCCACGCGTCGCCAAACTATCTACAATTCCGGTGTCAATAGTGACGCAGATCCCAGTCCCCGGCGGCGCAAAATCTACGAATAGCTCATCGAATACCCCGATCGAAGCGGCAATCGACGTATATGGATGGTAACCATCAGGTTGCAACCGTCCCACGTCCAGAGAGAAATTCACTTTTGCGTACGCACGGAGTCGCAGCGTCATGGCTCCTCAGCAGGGTATATGCAGGAATAATTGGTCTTGTCTGGTCTTGTCTCGTCTCAAACAGAATACACCGGGAAGTTTTCTTCGCTCTCCCCA
>DEIU01000006.1:1723-16296 GCA_002352645.1 Acidimicrobiia bacterium UBA2766
GTGTCGATGCTGCTGCACTTCACTGCAAGAATTGGGAAAGCCGCAAAAAATCTGCAGAAGACAGGGTTTCTGCCCGCTGCCGTGGGTCAATACCAGCCTTTGCACAAGCGTCCTCCACCTGCTCCAGCGGGAAAACCGCCCGCAATGCCTTCCGTAGAGTTTTACGCCGTTGCCCAAAACCGGCGTCGACGACACGAAAAAAAGCCCTCACACTCTCTTCTGACTCACCAAACACCAACGAACTGTCTGCTGGTTTTTCGGCTTCAGGCAGAGCCGCTTTCGCCTCTGAAGGTCCCGGAAAAGATCCAGGAGAAAGCCCAGCAGAAGATCCAGAAGAAGGGGCACGAGAAGGGGCACTTCCCGATCCGCTCTCGCAGTGACTACTCCCGGTCTCACGCCTGAGAGATACAGGGAGAGCCTTGCGCGTGGGAGAAAAACGCGGGTGCCGCTCCAACCGCACCAGCACAGAATCCACTTCAGGTCGCGGATAAAAAACGCTGGGAGGCACACTTCCCTCAAGCCGCACAGTGCAAAAATGGGCAACTTTCACGCTTGATGCCCCATAAGCCGGCATTCCCGGCTGGGCCACAAGGCGTTCTCCCACTTCGCGTTGGACCATCACAAGAAAAGAGTTGACCTGGGGGACCTTCACCACAATATCCAAAAGGATACGGGTCCCCACCGAATAAGGGAGGTTCGAGATCATTTTCCAGTCAGCTTGGCCCCCTGCCTGCCCCTCGGCGTGCTCCTCGACCTGCCCCGCTGCCTGCCCCTGTGACTGCCCTTCTACGTGCCTCTCAACATGCTCCCCGACACACCCTTCGACACGCCCCTCAATGTGCTCCCCTGCCTGCTCCCCGCCACGTTCCGGGGCTTGTCCTGCTGCCGACGCTGCGCTTTCCGCCAAGAGCACGGACCAGTCGGCATCGAGCGCGTCCATTACCCGCAAGTCGACAGTGCCGGCGGGAAGGGGGGCTACAGCGGCAAGCCGTTCGTCAACTTCAAGACCGAGGACATGTGCCCCGGCAGCAAGTAATCCCAGGGTGAGACAGCCGAGGCCAACACCGACCTCCAAGACTTTGTCCCCAGGAGAGATGTCGCTCAGGCGCACGATACGCCGCACAGTGTTCGGGTCGATCAAAAAGTTTTGGCCACGAAATCGGGAAGGACGCGCCCCGCACGACGCCAGCAAGCGACGCACCTCAACAGGTCCGAGAAGAGCCGGAGAAGAAGCAGAGGCGTGCAAGCTCTCAGGCTTTTCACTCCCCTCTTGCTGATCTGGCATGGAGTCAGACGGTTCCGCCATCCCCCACCCCGGACAGCTCGGGAAGCCGAAAAACCCGACAGGCATTTGCGGTAGTCAGCGCGGCGGTTTCTGCTCTCGAAAGACCCAACACGTCGGCCAGCACACTTCCAGTTTTTGCAGTATAAGCCGGAAAACAGGTTTTCCCTCGGAACCCTTGGGGGGGCAAGAAGGGAGCGTCCGTCTCTACCACGATTCTGTCGTGCGGGGCTGTACGCGCAGCCTCACGCAAAGTTTCGTTTTTCGGGTAAGTAAGCGGGCCGGCAAACGACAAACAGGCACCCATCTCGACCGCACGACGCGCCTCGTCAGGCCCACCGGAAAAACAATGGAACACAAAACGCTCAGGCGGGCCTGCATCGGCGAGTACACGAAAAGTGTCTGCCCAGGCATCGCGCGAGTGAATAATCAGCGTTTTGTCTTGGGTTTTCGCAAAGGCAATTTGTTGGCGGAAGGCTTCTTCCTGCACACCCGGCGGAGAATGGTCGCGATAAAAATCGAAACCGGTCTCTCCGATCGCAACCACCAGCGGATCAGCCGCAAGCGCAGACAACAGCTCCCATTCGTGAGCAAGGTCGGAGGCACTATGTGGATGCAAACCCGATGACGCCCACACACCCGGAAACGTGTGGGCTGCAACGAGAGCTGCCTCTGTCGTCTTGGCGTCAATGCCGACACAAAGCAAAAGACCCACACCATCTTGGGCAGCAGTTGCGACTGCTGCGGCCTCGTCGTCGAGAAGCTGCAAGTGGCAGTGGGTATCCATCCATTGAGGAACTTGCGGAGGAACTTGCAGAGGTTCCTCTGCAAGTTCCCGAGAAAATGGCTGGGATGGCTGTGTCGCTGCGGTTATTGCGGCGTCTGGCATTTGTGTCTCCTCGCCTCTGTCCGGCCGTGCACGAGAACGCACAGGAATCGGGAAAAGCGCAGCGGGAGCAGGCTTGCCCTCAGCCCACTACTGTGCGCTTGCACACTCCTATATTTCTTTGCGGGGAAAGAGCGGGTCGCCCTTTGTCACACGAGTCCCCGCCGGGAACTGTCCCCAAATCACGGCTTTTTCCAGGATCTGCGCGTCAGGCGCAGCTTCAAGACCGAGTTTGTCCCAAAGGCGGCGTGCAGCGCCCGGCATCACGGGAGAGAGAAGCACGGCCGAGATGCGCAATGCCTCCAGCGCAGCGCCGAGAACTTCGCGCAGGCGGGCCTGGGCAGCGGGACTTTTATCTTTGGCGAGATGCCAGGGGGTGGTGTCTTCCACAAAACGATTGGCCGCGTGAAAAAATCCCCAGAGTGCCAGAAGGCCATCATCAAAATCGAGCGCTTCAAAACGCTCGCCATAGACGGAAACCGCCGAGGTCAGCGCCGCCTGCAGGGCATCAATCTCGCCGCCATCGTCTCCATCGACGCCTTGTTCCTTGGGGGAGAGACCATCGAGGTAACGCTCCACCATGTTGAGCACCCGGCTTGCCAGATTCCCAATATCATTCGCAAGGTCAGCGTTGTAACGCTGCAGCATTGCTTCCCAGGAAAAGGAACCATCCAGGCCAAAGCTCACGTCTCGCAAGAAGTAGTAACGCGAACAGTCCACGCCGAAGCCGTCGACAATTTCGCTTGGGGCAATCTTGTTGGCACGCGTTTTCGACATTTTCTCGCCCGCAGCGAGCAGCCATCCGTGCACGAACACCTGCCGGGGCAAAGGAAGATCCGCTGCCATGAGAATGGCAGGCCAAATGATCGTGTGGAAACGTAAAATGTCTTTCCCGACAAGATGCAGACTGGCCGGCCAATCCTGGTGAAAGCGCTCTTCGTTCGTGCCGTAGCCCACGGCTGTCATGTAGTTCGCCAAAGCGTCCGGCCACACATAGGCAACTTGGTCCGTATCCCAGGGCAGAGGAACGCCCCAAGTGATGGTAGAGCGGCTGAAAGAGATGTCGTTGAGTCCCTCTTCCAAAAAGCTGATGACTTCATTGCGGCGCGTTGCCGGCTCAATAAACTCAGGATGCTCTTTGATGTGGTCGAGCAACCTGTCTCGATAATTCGAGAGGCGAAAAAACCAATTGTGCTCACGCAGATGGTCCACCGGGGACTTGTGGATGGGGCAAAGGTTCCCGCCGGCGCCACCTTCGGCATCGACAAGTTCTCCTCCAGTGAGATATGTCTCGCAGGCTACACAGTAGGGCCCTTCATAATCTCTTAGGTAGAGTGCGTCCTTTTCTTGCAGTGTTTCGAGCAGAGTCACTACGCCACGCACGTGACGTTCTTCGGTGGTACGGATAAAATCATCGTTGGAAATATCCAACAACTCCAACATTGCCTGGAAGTGGGGTGCCATATGGTCACACCACTCCTGGGGAGTCATACCTTTTTCAGCAGCGGTCTTTGCGACCTTTTCCCCATGCTCGTCCATTCCTGTGAGAAAATGAACACGGTATCCTTTAAGGCGGTACCAGCGAGCTAGTACATCCGCAGCTACAGTTGTGTACGCATGCCCGATGTGAGGCACATCGTTCACGTAATAAATCGGGGTTGTCACATAAAAATATTCTTGATTACTCACGTGCCTCCTCGCACGATGTTCTGCAGCGGAATCCACGATTGCAGGACAAGCAGGTTAGGATCGTATCAACACAGCATGACACAAAAGCCTGGAATTACGATGGAACGCAAGGTCACTGGAATGACCCGCAAGGTCGACGACTTGGGAAGAATAGTGCTACCCGCCGAAATTCGACGGGGCTTTGGCATCGCCGAAGGCGATCGCCTCGAAATCTCCGTCTCGAACGAACAAATCATTCTGCACAAGGTCGAAGATCGTTGTGTGTTTTGTAACACTGAGAACGATCTCTGGGATTACCACGGTAAAATGGTATGCCTTGACTGTCGCCGATCCATTACGAAAAGCGCATAGCTGTTTCTCGCTCGCTTTTCTCCGCTCTCATCAAACTATTTTCTCGCATTTCTCTCTCACATCTCTACTCGGACAACCAGAATTCCGACAACCAGACCTCGCCAGGTTTTGCCGCGGTCACGCCTCAACAGAAGAACACGCGACTTTTCTTCTGCCTACGCTCGCGCCCACAACACGCAGCGCCCACAACACGCACGACACAAAAACGCATCGCCCAATAATGAAAACACCCGACACCAAAGCCCAACAACATCAGGAAACAACACATCAGACAAAAGCCTGAAATGACTCCATTATCTGCACTCTTTGCTGAAAAAATGCACGCTGCTGCCGTGTCGCCCCTGGCAAGCCAGGCTTTTCAACGCTGCTATACACAGCTCGCTGCCGGCGAAACAGGCCTACTCCCAGAGGACAGTCTCCATCCACTCGCAGCGCTGCCGCCGGCACGCACTCTACCTACTCCGTCAAACATCAGAGACGAGCTCACCCGGACAGTCGTCATAAAACTCAACGGCGGCCTCGGCACCAGTATGGGAATGACCCGCGCGAAGTCTCTGCTTCCCATAAAAAACGGCCTGTCTTTTCTCGATGTCATCGCAAGACAAGTGCTGAGAGTACGCAAAGAGCAAGGGGTCAGGTTGCCCCTACTCCTCATGAATAGCCACCGCTCCCAACAGGACTCTCTCGAAGCCCTCAATACTTACCCTGACCTTTTTCCAGAAGAAAGCCCTCTCCCGCGAGACTTTCTCCAAAATATGGTCCCGAAAGTCAACGCAGCGGATCTTTCCCCTGCCGTGTGGCCACAAAACCCCGAACTCGAATGGTGCCCCCCCGGACACGGCGACTTTTACGCAGCGATCGTCTCTTCCCACACCCTTGAGACGCTCCTCTCCCAAAATTATGAATACGCTTTCATATCGAATGCCGATAATTTAGGGGCAGTGCTCGACCCTGCCATTCTCTCCTGGTTCAGCACAGAGAAAATTCCTTTTCTGATGGAGGCTGCAACACGCACTATGGGGGACCGCAAAGGCGGACATCTCGCCCTTGACCCAGCAGGAAATTTTCTTCTACGTGAGTCCGCAATGTGTCCTCTCGAAGATAAACACTTCTTTCAGGACATCACCCGGCATCGTTATTTCAACACCAACACCATCTGGCTCAACCTACGTGCCCTGGCCCGCACACTCGAAGAACACGACCAAGTCCTGCCCTTGCCGATGATCCGAAACACGAAGAACATCGACCCTACCGACCCATCTTCTCCCCAGGTTTATCAGCTCGAAACCGCGATTGGCACCGCCATCCCCCTTTTCAAAGGCGCCCACGCCATCGAAGTCGGACGCGAACGGTTCGTCCCTGTAAAAACGACAAATGACCTACTCGCCCTGCGCTCCGACGCCTATGACCTTGACGGGAACGACCATATCGTCCTCGCTCAGGACCGAGAAGGCATCACACCTGTCGTGCAGCTTGACCCGAAATACTTTAAATTGCCGGCGCAGTTTGAAGAGCGGTTCCCCACGGGCCCACCCTCCCTCCTCCACTGCTCCTCGCTCATTGTGCGCGGCAACGTCTTCTTTGGCAAAAAGGTCTCCATCAGCGGAAACGTAGTCATCGAACACCCCGCCAACGGAGCACTCCGGATCCCCGACGACACAGAAATCCAAGGGTAGACACCCTCGCCAAAACGCCGCAGCAGCCCCCAGCCCACGACCGAACCCGATGCCACGCGCTCACAAGTTCACACCTATTTCGGCAATAGTTTCGATGCGCAACAATCCTCGTACTATTACTGTCCATGCTCATTAGGATGGATGCAACTGTGATGCAGCCCCGATCCAACTCCAAGAGCGCGAGACGGAAAAAGCATGGCAACAAAGCGCGGAAAACAATCGGACCATCAACGAGACCAACAAGCACGTGCACGAGAGAAGGAACAGCAGCGTAAAAATGTAGAACGCAAACGTCTTGCAGAGGAAAAAGAAAAGAAACACAAGTACATCGAAACACGAAAAGCAGAGGTCGACCGAAAAAACCTCCTGATCAAGCTGACCGTACGAGAATTGAAAAACATCTTGTCCGGAAACCTCAACCGGTCTGCTCGACAAAACCTCAAAGCCGCCCGCTATGTACCCGACCTCCCTCGCCTCAACCCGGAGAGAAAGCCTGCGACTCCTCCCAAAATACCGCTATGGGAAAACCTCGATCAGCGTCCCCCGGGCAAACTCAGACGAGCATTTGGCGGCATGGCACGCTACGAGAAGCGTGTCGCCGCGGCGCGAGAACAATACGACAAGGAACTCCTCGACACGCAAGCACGCGAAGTCGCACGCCAACAACAAGAAACAGACCAACAACGCAGGCACGAGACAGAAACACAGGCAATCAGAGAAGCTGCAAAAAAGCAGAACGAGGTACTCGACGCGCATATCAAGGGCTTCGCAGCACACAACAAAGCAGACGTCGAATGGTATTACGAGCGCGTCCTCAATGCGGTACCACTGCCTCGCAACTTTTCGCACGAGGTCGAGGTGGTCTTCCATCCCTCGGAAGAAGAGGTTCTTGCACGGTTTGCACTTCCAGAACGAAAACTGATGCCAACTTTTGAGAGCTACACCTACGTGCAGACCAAGGACGAACAGCGTCCCAAAGCCCGCAAAGCAGCCGACCTCGCTGCCTTGTACCGCGATGTCATCAGCCAGGTCGCACTTCTCTGTGTACGGGACTTGTTCAACAGCGACCCTGTATTAAACTGCGTTGGCTTCAACGGCCACATCCATGCCACAAACCCGGCAACAGGCGAAGAAGAGTACCCCTGCATCATCAGCTTGAAAGTCGAACGCAGCGACTTCCCCGTGGACAGACACATCAAGAAGGTCATCTCAGAAGCGTGCATACGAAATCTCAACTCGATTGTGTCAAACCACCCGTATGATCTCGAACCAATCGAACCAATCATAGACTTCGACATTGCCAAATTCTCCTTCGTGGAGGGCTTTGACGCCATCGCCACGCTCGATTCCCGCCCCGACCTGATGGACATGTCTCCAACAAACTTCGAGCATCTCGTGCGACAGGTATTTGAGGCACAGGGCGCCGAAGGCTGGACCACCCAGCAGAGCAATGATGACGGCGTCGATGCCGTGATCCGCCGGCCCGACACCATCCTTGGCGGAATAATCGGCATTGTCCAGGCGAAACGCTACCGCAACCCGGTTGGCCCAAACCATATCCGCGAGCTTGCCGGGGCAATGGAAGAGAAAAAGGCCGGCTACGGAATACTCGTCACAACCTCTAAGTTCACGAAAAGGTCCGAGCAAAAAGCCAGAGAACACGGACGCATGCAGCTCATTGACGGCAACGAGCTGAAATACCTCATCAAAGAGCATCTCGGCAAAGACGTCCTGATCAGTATCCCCGAGAAATCCCGAAAGCGCAACACTCCCCCGGGCGACTCCGACACAGAAGACGATCCCAAAAAAAGCCAACGCCCAGGCCACACGCCACTGTCGCAATAGTCGCCCGCTTCACCTTGATCCCGAGCAAAATAGCGGCCATGTTGCGTACTATGGTTCACTGGTTCGCTCGTTCGCCGCTTGACTCGTTCTCCGGTCATCACCAACCCGACCGGCAAGGGCACACAGTTCAGAGGAGGTCCCCCATGCCAGCTTTCAACGCAATCGGTATCATCACCACGAACATGGCCGAGACGCTAGCGTTCTACCGACGCCTCGGCCTCGACATCCCTGAAACTGCCGGCGATGAAGGTCATGTCGAAGTCCCGATCGTCAACGGCTTCCGCATCATGTTCGACACCATTGAAGTCATCGAGCGGTTCAGCACCTACGAGGCACCATCGGGCGGCCGTAGCGTTGGATTCGCGTTCGAATGTGAGAGTCCAACAGAGGTCGATGCGCTGTTTGCCGAGATCACGCAAGCGGGCTACGCGGCAAAGCAAGCGCCCTTCGACGCGTTCTGGGGCCAGCGCTATGCGACGCTGCTCGACCCGGACGGCAACCCTGTCGATATCTACGCAACGAGCAGCGCCGGCAGCGCCGGCAGCTAGCCGGCGACCTCGCCAAAAACCTGATGCCTCAGCACACAGGGTCCTTGTGCGAAAGGCGCGTACGGCCGGCCAGGAGTTGTTGCAGCATGCCCCGTTTGATTGCCTGGGCCTTTGCAAGGCTCGTGCCGAGCATCTCGATTCCCGCTGCAAAGTCTTGCAAAACGCCGGCAATTGCACGCTGTTCTGCGACGGGAGGGAGGGCAAGGACCACACTGGAAACATGGGATTTCGTGATACCCAGAACTTTTGTTCCCGCAGCAAATTGCACGAGCCTGTTGCGAAATGCCGGGTTGTATTGCAGATATGCCTTGAAGCCGTTTGCGAGCACGGTCTGATCGAAGCGCGCCGCAATGGTGTGCAGTCCGGCCACGACCCCATCCGCGGGAACAGACGTGATCTCGACCGACTTGCCGACACCATCAAGGTCTTCGGACGCGTCCGCAATCACAAGGTCACCGACGCCAAGATGCCCTACAGACAGCGCTTGTACGGCGCGCACACGCGGCATCGGCGCACAGGCCGCGTCGAGATTGACAGAGCGACTGTTATGGATATCACCGTAGTGGAGGTAGCGCAGCGGGGAGTCCAGATCGAGTTCGGCACGCGCAAGAGCAACAGTTTTCAGATAGCGAACATGATCTCCAAGTCGCACCGTCCTCCAAGATCCAGAAAATCCGGGAAGGCGGGTTTTGCCCGTGAAGAGTTGCTGCATAATACCTTGTTGTATCAACTTTTGCTTCACGAGAGAACGCTGCAACGAGACAATCAGATTGTCCGTGCGCACCAATGCACCGACAATCCGGCGTTGTTCTTCAAGAGGGGGAAGCAAGAGGCGTACACGCCCTAATAATCGGGTGTTTGTCAAGGCACGGGTCGTGTAGGTAGCTGTTGCCATAATCTGGGCACGCACCGCGCTGCTCCGCAAACAATAGGCAAGAAACACAGGGTCCAACTCGTCTGTTCGTGGGCGACCTCTCAACACAAAACCACTAAATACTGCCTTGGGGATATCGTCGATAAGCACAGAAGCCGTACCGATTTCTTCAACAGACTCTGATGTCCTGGTGAAAAAAACGTCGCCTCGACAAGCCGAGAAGCGTCGCCTTTCTTGCGCTTCCAAGGTGACACAGCCTCGTATTGCGCTTCTCGACAGCAGCGGATGACAGAGCACGTCTGTAAAATTCACAATTGGGGTGCCGGTTCCAAAGAAGCGTTTTGCCTTATTCAAGCCATTCTTGAAGTCTAAAATGTCACTGAGGCACACCATGCGCCACCCAGCAGGTACCGCCTGGGTCACGTCACTCCCAGGTTTGTCAGATGTGCCACAAGACGATCCTCAACCTTCGCCAGCTCGACGGTAAGCTCTTCGAGCGTTTCGCCGTAGCGCTCGCCAAGTTCTTGGATGCGGTGCACGAACGCTGCAATGACCGCGTTACGTTCGCTGTCGATGCGCGCCATGATCGTCTTCTTCCACTTGTGATCGAGTAAAAGCACCCGAATAGTGGCCTCTGAAAAGTCACCGTATTTCTCGAACGTCGCGTGATCAAGCGCCTTTTGCGCTGCCCGTGCTGCCCGCTTCGCCGCGGTTTCCTCGTCATAAAGGCGCAGCAGCTCTTGCAATGCCCCCAGCTCGCGCGAGTCTGCGTTCGTCTGTGTCGCTTCTTTGAGACAGGCCGTCACTCGTGCCTTGTTTATCTTGCCATTGCCCGACATCTCTGCAAGCAGTCCATCCTCATCTGCATGGTTTTCGAGATACTCCGCAAGCACGCGCGCGGCCTCTTCAGCTTGGGCACACAGGTCGTGCACGTGCGCCTGCTCTTGTGGAAGAAAGCAAGCAATCACAAGTTCCGGCGAAATCAGATCGGTCTTGTATTTCGTGGCATTCCGGCCTGTACCAATCACAAGGTCTGGGGTTTCGACAAACTTGCGATGCTTGTCTTCGACGATTGAGCGCGGCCGACAGGCCCCAACCCAGCCCTCCTTCATCAGAAGAAAGACATCGTCACACATCGTGTCATGCCAATAAGTCATGAACTGTTCGTAGACGCCATACTCGTCAAGCAGCGGGATTCTCGTGAAACGGTCCAGTAAATCATCTGCAAATACAGTGAGCAGATCGCCCAGCTTTGTGCCCTTGTGAATTGACTCCAGAGCCGCCCGGTGCGAGGCAAACCATGCGGAAATTTCTTCGTGCACCTCGTCCGAAAACTTCTGGAATTCCGCAAGGCCATAAATCGTCTGCTGCACTTCGTGCAAGTTCACAGCCAAATCAGAATAACCGGCCCGATTTCCCTGAAAGAGCATGGGGCGTAATTTTGGAAAAGCCTTCCAATACTCGCCAAGCGCGTCAAGGTCTCGATCAGGGATGCCACCCCGAAAATGGGCATGCAAATCCTGAATGTCCTCTGTCTCGGAGGAATCAATATAACGCGAAATATTGAGGTTCCCATCATTGGCATCCTCACCGATTTCAGAAAACGACACCATACGCGAATAGCGCGCGATCTCTGTCTGCTTGGTAAACACGTCGACAATTTTGTGAATGTCTCGGCTACGAAGCCGGTTTTTCGGTCCGTCTTTCATGAAGCCCTTGGAAGCATCAATCAGAAAAACACCAGAGCGATCTGGCGCATGTTCTTTGTCGAGGACCACAATGCACGCGGGGATACTCGTGCCATAAAAAAGATTGACGGGAAGACCAATAACACCCTTGATATATCCACAATCCAGAAGTTTCTTACGGATTGCGGCCTCGGCGTTCCCACGAAAGAGCACCCCATGCGGCAAAATCACAGCCGCCTTCCCTTTGCTCTTCAACGACTGCAACACATGCAAAAGAAACGCGTAATCGCCGTTTTTCGCCGGTGGCATGCCATATGCAAATCGACCGTACTCATTTTCAAGACCATTGCTCCAAGACTTTACCGAAAAGGGAGGATTCGCAACGGCAAAGTGAAAAGTCTCCAGCTCATCGCCCGTCGTGAACTGCGGACTACTAATCGTGTCGCCTTTGCGAATATCAGCAGTCTCGTTCCCATGCAGGATCATGTTCATCTTGCAAAGCGCCCAGGTGGCATTGTCTTTCTCTTGACCATAAACAGCAATACCGCCAGGAGCCTCTGCGGCAACCTTTAAGAGAAGTGAACCAGAACCACACGTCGGGTCGTAGACCGTGCTGTCACGAGGTGTGTCCGTCCCGATTCCTACAACCTTTGCCAGCACCCATGACACTTCTGCCGGCGTATAAAACTGCCCCTTCGACTTCCCGGATTCGATGGCAAAATGTCGCATAAGATACTCGTACGCGTCCCCGAGGAGATCATCGCCTTCTGCTTTACTCCCCCGGAAGTCAAGGCCAGTAAAAATCGAGAGCAATTTCGAGAGCCGGTCTTGCATCTCCCGGCCCTTGCCAAGCTTTTCCTCATCATTGAAATCCGCGAGATCAATAACTTTTTCAAGACCGTTCGCTTCCGCAAGCCTGCCAATAATCTTGTTGATCTTGTCGCCAAGGTCTTTGCTGTCCTTGCACGCGAGCATCTCATCAAAAGAGCCGCCATCTGGCACATCAATCGAGCTATGCGGATCAGTTTTCTTCTTATCGCTGACATACTTCACAAAAAGCAGTACGAGGATATAATCCTTATATTGCGACGCATCCATACCGCCACGAAGTTCATCGCAGCTCTTCCAGAGCGAACTGTAAAGGTCGGACTTTCTAAGCACCACGTTCGGCACCCCTCGCGTGCATTGATGGAAGTGTCCGCGCTCCTGTACCCCGCGCAAACAAGAAAACCCAAACCACGCTTCCTTCCCCTTTCACCCCACCATATTCTTCACAAAGGAAGGTATCAGGCAGACAAGCAGACCTTCATCCACCCCACTCAGTCAGATTATCCACTCGGACTACCCTCACCCTGCATGCAAAACACCCCAACACAAAATTGCATCCCAGAAGAAATAACAGACCCAGGCAAAGCGGGGCTTCGCCAATCGCACACCTGTTGCATCGACGAGTGTTGCACGAGTAACCGCAGACAAGTCGTGCGGGCACTGTCACGCCAAGAAAACCGAGTTGGACTGTGCGTAAAGTCGCGGTGAGATTCTTTTCTGACGGGATACTGTCTTTTCCTGTGCGAGAAAGAAAACAGTTTCCGTTGTTGTAGCAGCCTCTATTCCGGACATCCTCGCTATCACTTTTCAATCTCGCGGGGCGGTCGAAGAATAGGCCGGGTTTTTGTAGTACTTATTCAGTATTGTTCCGCTAATATATTGCGAGGTTTTCGTGATGAAAATGAAAGCCCGAACGGCTCGAAGTTACTGGTTACTGAGCACAGCCTACTAGTACGCAAGTCTTCATTTGAAGCTTGGGTTGGATATCTTGGGTTTGCAAGACATTCTCAACGAAGGATGGGACGCACTCGATGAACAGTAGCGCAGAGCCGCTCCCGGCAGGGACACCTTTTATCGACGTGAATCAGTACCGGTTTCCCTCTGAGCGTGAAACCCTACTCCTTGCCAGGATAGTTGTTGACATTTCGCTCTTCATACTGCTCATTATCCTCCTTTTTAAACCTTTCCTTATCTTTCTTTTTGTAGGCCTTTTCTGGTTTGCAGATCGCACGCGTGAAGCGATGTTTATTGGTCATGCCGTCGAAATTACTCCGAACCATTATCCTGAAATACACCAACGCATGAGATATGTTCAGTCGATGTTAAGAGCGGATGATATAAAGATCCGAATATTTGTTATCCCTTCGGATGATGACAACGTCTGTCGGCACCACTCCCGCCTTCGAGCAGATCGATGCCGTCCCCGTTGCAGATGAAGTCGTTTCTGCCATTGCCCAGATCAAGTCGTTCCCGCCCAACCCCATGATCACGTCATCACCAGGGGGTGCCATGGATAGTATCGTCGCCATGTGTGTCGATGATTGTGACTCTTTCCCCACCGCATTCGAGTGGGCCTGCGATGGCAGGGGAAGCGCCCATCACCATGGTGCTCGCGGTGACGAAAGAGATCCCGGTTACCCAACGAAAGACACGGGACACAGGATGTGAAGGTTGCATGCGATTCTCCGCAGGCTACTCAGCAAGATCTGCCCGTCCGACAAAACCCCGCCAATAGGATTATCCGAACAGTATTTCATCACAATATCCACACCTCCACGGACAGTCAGAATCCAACCAGATAGCTGCTTCCAACGTATTCCGCACTTATGATGGGAAACAAACCATTAGGGAAATTTGTCAGCAATATCCCTCACAAATCCCCCACCCCGGAACAGTCCCGCCCGTATGCCTGCGGTCATTCCCGAAAGAGCAACGTGAGACCAACCGCGACCGCTGATACCAACAGCCACCCAGCTACGACCACTCCCCACAGCACCCATCGATATCCCCCGACCGGAGCCCAAAAAGAACGCTGCTCCAAATCCACAAACGGCACTGCCACATCCACCGCATATACAAACCCGTGAAAACACGGATACGCCATTCCAAACGTGCATTCGTCCGCACGCGCGCTCTCTCTTCCAGGGAACGCGTCGGAGTTATGGGGTTCTTCCACCGGCGCCATACGCTTCTCACCGGCCGCGAACGTAAACGTGCCCCAGGCGAGAAGGATCAGCAGGGCGAGAAATCCACCAGCTCGCCAGGGCTCATGTCCGTATCCCACAAGCACGCCCAATGAACGCCGGAAAAACAACACCGGCGACAGACGCCGCCGCCATACTGCAGACACCTTGACTGGTCCCAGCCGTACAGGAGAAAGGTTCAGAGACCGAATCTGACGTGTGTACTTGGTGATGAGAACTTTACGGGCAGCACGCGCTTCTCCTCGCGCCCGATACACCTTCGCTAACTGTTCATATGGCCCAGGAACAAAGTCTTTTTGCCGTTCGAGCCATTCCCGCCGTTCCTTCCAGCCCAGCAGACTGTCATACGCGAGTTCCTCATATTTGAACCCGTCCAAAAAAAGCAGGCCTTGTTTCGACCAGCTCTTCTTATCGTCCACCAGCTTGCGTGCCACCGCATGTGCCAAAACAAGCTCGTCCTCAAAAATCCCTCCCCGCAAATCCAGCTGCCCACTAATCCGCGCCGAATCCAATACCACTGCCCCCTCTGCCGTAAATCCTCCATCCAAAAACATGCTCTCGCCGGTTTCGATGTTCTCGGCATTGAGGGCTGCCCCGCCAGGATTGCGAAATGTTCCACCCCGACAGCCGAGTTGGCCACCGATCTTCGCACCTGCCAACACCACTCTACCGTCTGCGACAAACCCCCCATCCAAAAACATG
>DEIU01000006.1:16399-17248 GCA_002352645.1 Acidimicrobiia bacterium UBA2766
ACTCGCCTCAATACTCTGCGCGTCGAGCGCTGTGCCGCCGGGATTCCGCAATCTTGCACCCCGACAGATGAATTGGCCATCGATCTTCGCACCCGACAACCGCACCGTGCCCTCCGCCACAAACTCCCCGTCCAGAAACACGTCCCCACTGGTCTCAACATGTTCGGCATTGAGCGCGATACTCTCGGGTTTACGGAACTTCCCACCAGAACAATTGAGCTGACCACCAATCTTCGCACCCGACAACCACACCATGCCCTCCGCCACAAACCCCTCATCCAGAAACACGTCCCCACTCACCTCAACATGTTCGGCATTGAGCGCGATACCCTCGGGTTTACAGAACTTCCCACCAGAACAATTGAGCTGACCACCAATCTTCGCACCCGACAACCGCACCGTGCCCTCCGCCACAAACCCCCCATCCAGAAACACGTCCCCACTCACCTCAACATGTTCGGCATTGAGCGCGATACCCTCGGGTTTACGGAACTTCCCACCAGAACAATTGAGCTGACCACCAATCTCCGCACCTGCCAGGACCACTGCTCCCTCCGCCACAAACCCCCCATCCAAAAACATGCTCTCGCTGGTTTCAATGTTCTCGGCGTGAAGGGCTGTCCCGCCGGGTTTGCGAAATATCCCAGCCCGGAAGCCAAGTTGGCCACCGATCCTCGCCCCCGACAACCACACCGTGCCCTCCGCCACAAACCCCCCATCCAAAAACATGCCCCCACTCGTTTCAATATTCTCAGCATGAAAAGCCGCCCCACCAGGCTGGCGAAATATCCCAGCCCGACAGCCGAGTTGGCCACCGATCCTCGCCCCCGACAACCACACCGTGCCCTC
>DEIU01000006.1:17303-23772 GCA_002352645.1 Acidimicrobiia bacterium UBA2766
CCATCCAAAAACATGCCCCCACTCACCTCAATACTCTGCGCGTTGAGAGCAATGCCATTGGGACGGCGAAATATCCCAGCCCGACAGGAGAGTTGGCCGCCGATCCTCGCCCCCGACAAACTCACTGTGCCGTCTGCTTGGAAACCCTTTGTGAGGTGGAGACTGCTCCCGATCTGAGTACTGTTGGCGTTCAGGACGGGTAGGGGGACATCCAGCGGATCTTGGGAAAGAGAGAGCGTTGCCTCTTCCAGGTCGAGATCGACACGGATAAAAGTGTTTTCGAGGTTGAGTTGACCAATGATGGTTGTGTGGATGAGGTTGAGGGTGTTATCGATACGGGAACGAGGAGCATCGAAACCATTTTTGAAAGTGCAATGCGGGAATGAGAGTGCAGGGCAGGACGCATCCGCAAAAACAACCTTTTCAAGAAAAAGACAACTTTCGAGCTGAAGGGGGACAGCAAGCCTGACATGACTAAAATCAAGAGACCCTATGATGCAGGCGTGTTGCAAGCAGAGGCCTTTTGGCGCGAGTGGCTGCCTGGGATGGTGAAGAAGAAGCGCGAAAAGAACCGCGGCGCGAACCATTCTCCAGCTTGCAGGATCTTCGGCATCTTCGGGCGGGTCGAAAATTATGACATGTCCTGTGCGGGCGTCTTCTATAACGCGTGTTTCATCTGCCGTGAGGTTGTCAGGAAGTTCCGCTCCTGGCAGAAATATCGCCATGCCCACCTCTTGTCGGTTTTCTATTTTCGGCTAGGTGTCGTTCCTCAACAAGTTGCCACTACTCGACAGGTTCCCGCTGTTCAACAGGTTGCCACTCAATAGGTTGCCATTCCTCAACAGGTTGCCGGCAAAAGGGATCTCCCGGTCTGGTTTGGGGAGAACAAGGAGACCAAGCCAAGAATCCAAGACCCTTACAGGGCATCGTAATGCACACGGCTTCCCCTGCAAGTAGAGGCTTCCACCTAAACAGCCACACCGCGCATGGGGGGTTCACCGATCCCCCATGTTGCCGAACCGACGAGCAGTTCACAACCAATCGCGTACAAATAGCCGGAGTGTCGGCGCTTGCGGCAGCGCCTCGCACATCACGCCGCCTCTTGCGCTCTCACAATATCTCGCACCCCGACAAGGACTCCCCACCAGAACACTCGTCATAACCATTCCCGCCATCGAGCATATCGTCGCCAACGCCGCCATCAAGCAGGTCATCATCATCCCCACCCCAGAGCACATCGTCACCGACTCCGCCGCCGAGCACATCGTCACCGAACCCGCCATCGAGCTCGTCATGACCATTCCCACCCCAGAGCTCGTCGTGACCATCTCCACCCCAGAGCTTGTCGTCACCAACTCCGCCATCGAGCACGTCGTCACCGTCATCGCCATGCAGCCAGTCCTGACCGTCCCCACTCTCGAGTATGTCGTCACCATCCCCGCCAGAGAGCCAGTCGTCACCATCCCCGCCCACAAGCTTGTCCAGATCATCCCCACCACAGATGATGTCGTTCCCGCCCCTGCCATAGATCCTGTCGTTCCCGCCCAAACCCACGATAACGTCGCGACGAGAGGTGCCGTAGAGGGTCTCGTTCGCGTTTGTTCCAACAATCGTGGCCGTTTTTCCGCCGCATTTGGGTGGGGCGGCAGTGGCGGGGGCGGCAGGAACGGCGGGGACAATGGTGTTCGTGGCGGTGGCGAGGAGAATGCCGGTTATCCAACCGAAAACACGAAAAAGAAGACAAAAAGGTGGCATACGATTCTCCTAGGCTACCCGACAAGGTCGTCTTCGTAAGGCAAAACCCTGCCAACACGATCACCGCAACACTACCCAATTACCCCAATTGTATTTGGATGTGGAAAAAAATTTTCCACAGATAGAGCGTTCCGAAGGATTTGCGGTGATATCGAGGGAAACCGTCACGAGAGATCTCCAGCCACAAAAGGGCGCAAGTGTGCCACACACCCGACAATGGTCCCGGAATCAGTACTCTCACCCAGATATCTACACGAATCTGCGAATACCTGTGCTCCACTCGCGCACGCAAGACATCATTCTTTGGGTACAACTACGACTTCAGCTGTGATCGTGGCAGCCCCACACACGCACATCACAGGGCCGCAACTCGTACCGAAACGCAAGATACTTCACAAAACAAGAAAACCCCGATGCTTGCGCATCAGGGTTTGCAACAGCAGGTTTTTCTGAGGGTTTGGGTGGAGGTGAGGGGACTCGAACCCCTGGCCTCCTCGATGCGACCGAGGCGCTCTTCCAACTGAGCTACACCCCCGTAGGTGCCCCGCAGCTTAGCTGACAAGAGGCACTACTCTCACTTCTTTATCCCGAGGACAAATCATCGGGAAGGATCAGCGACTATCAGCCACGACCACAGTTCGGCTTTTTGCCGTGGTTTGCTTTACGCTTGCGAGCACGAGACTTTCGCTTGCGGGTCCTCTTACTCATATCGTCAGGCCTTCCTGTTCAGACTTTTCCTGCAACTTCTCGCTTCACCACACTGATGAGAAGTGTCATGTGTGTAAAAAGTGAGTGTGCCACACGTTCGCAGCACAGGCAGGAGAAAATTCTGGCAGAATCTCGCTTGCATTGTGCACACCCAGAAAAGACATTGAGAATCTCTGCTGCGCGGTCTTCCTCTGAGTTTTCTGCCAATCTCCTTATGCCATGCTATGAAACTGCAGGCATGCAGCCAGGCTAGTGAAAAAACACCAGAACACGGACGACAAACCGAAAAACCAGTATCTTTCGCAGCTGGACTGAAAGCCACACCTCACGTGCCCATACCCTGCTCTGAAAAGAAAGGGCATACAGACTCGTCTGCATGCAAGAGCCCTGAGTCGACAGGTAGTGCATGGTAGACGGCATACGATACCTGTATAACAAGGTTTTTCTCGTCCGTGATTCCATGGAACCTGATGCCAAGCCTATCAAAGCCAGAAAAAGAGAGCCAATACACATCCCAACCGCGAGCGCTGCCCGCTTTTTCCCCTGACTTTCCCTCAGCTGTACCTCTTGCTTCTCTCTTTTGCAGCTGGTTCTACGCTTCCCGACAAAGAAGCAGTACACTCTGGCGCAAGCCCGGCCTCACGAGAAGTTTTCTGCCCTCCTGCTTCACAAAACTTCCCGAAGTCTTCCCGCAAAATGTTTCTACACTCTCCAACAGGCGAGTTGCACTCGCCCAAAAGTCTCAACAACCCGCAAAGATGCAAGAGAAAACCAGTTTTTCCTCCATCTGTCGCAAAGACAGCGGTCGATTTTTGGCAGGGCAAGCGTGGGAAAGATCTCCGGATTCCATCACACAGCCCAGAACACAGCCAGGAAAGGCGACGAGATCGCGATGAGCGCCCCAGCCAATTCGCCCCCCGGCAGCACCCCTCTCCCCACAAACACCGCTCCTTCTGAGAAACCGCGAGAAAGTCAGCGAGAGCAAAGTCCCTGCCTTGGGCTCTCTCTCACGGCAACTCCCATTGGAAACCTGGGAGATCTCACAGACCGCGCGCGTCAGCGTCTACGTGAAGCCGACATTATTGCTGCCGAAGACACTCGCCGCACACGCAAGCTGCTCTCTTCCCAAGGCATCCCTTCCCCAACACTGGTGTCGTACAATAAAAACAATGAGCAACGGCAACTCCCCTGGCTTCTCACACAAATATCTCAAGGGAAACATGTGGTTTTGGTCTCTGATGCAGGGAGTCCTGCTATCGCCGACCCTGGCGAAACTCTGGTCCGGGCCTGCGCCGAACAGAATCTTCCGGTAGAAGTAGTACCCGGACCTTCCGCTGTAATTGCCGCTTTATCTCTGAGCGGGCTTCCAACTGGCCGTTTCGTCTTTGAGTCCTTCTTGCCACGCAAAGCAGGGGAGCGGAAACGGCGCATGGAATCGCTCGCCCAGGAAACCCGCACCATGATCTTTCTCGAATCCCCCACCCGCCTCTTTCCCGCTTTATCTGACATGCGCGACATTTTTGGGGCAGAGCGACCATGTGCCGTGTGCCGTGAACTCACAAAAATACACGAGGAAGTGCGCCGCGGCAGTCTTGAGAAAATCGCCGCCTCTTTTGCGGAGGGCACAAAAGGAGAAGTCGTCATTGTGGTAGGAGGAGCCCCTCCGGTCACGGTCAGCTCCGCAACGCTTGTCGCTCATATTCGAGAGTTCCAGCGGGAGGGACTGTCCACGAAGGAGATTGCCACAAGAGTGGCAGCAGACCTCGGGGTTGCAAAAAACAGGGCGTACCAGGCGGCAATTGAGGTGGGAAACGAAAGCACACCGAGCGATCCTGCCGCTTCATTCCCAGGCCAAAGCGAAACTGTCACGAAGCAAAATACCTGAAAATCCGGCATTCAAGTACAAGGACTTTGGGAGGGGAAAAACTGGCGCTGTCCGACAGCACACTCCCGGATGTGGTCTGAGGCTTTTCTTCCCTGGGAAAGAGGAAGAGTGCACAGACATCCGGCAAGTCCGCTGCTCTATGAGGAAAAAGCCTGCACCGAACGGGCAAGAGCCGCCTCAAGACGGCTCTGCACGATAGTCAACGACAAGTCAGCACGAGTGCGTTCCAATATAGCCCGGCCTGCATCGGTCGCACGACGCAAACCAGCAGTCATGGAATCCGGGAAATCGACTTGGAGAAGAATCTCGTACATTTTCTCCATGACTTGAAAAAATTTCTCGGCTTCATGCGAGTGCCCCTCTCGCAGCCAGTCCAGCACAGCCCGTCGCAACTCCCCTATCGTCTCTGCCACGCCATGCAACCAGGCGACACCAGGAATTTTCAACTCCTCATGATCTGGAATGGGATGCGCAGCCACCACTGCTTGATAGATACAAGCTTCGGCGTATTCTTTTTGCGCGTCATGCAGAAAACCCGACCACAACACACGTGGATAAGGAGCCAGTACTTGGGACGCCTGCTCTAAAAGGACAGACGCCTCTTCGAGCAGGGAATGCGCTTTCGTAAAGTCACGACGGTGCAGAGCACGTATCGCGTTCGCCGCAAGACGAGTCACTTTTCGGGAATTCGCCAGACCGATCTCACGCGCCGCTGAAGTTTTCTCGAGTTCCTCCAGGATCCGGCCTGTCGCTTCTTCAAGACCAGTACTCACCGGGAGTATCTCGAACTCTCAGCTTCGGAAAGACCTTTTTGTGACACGGTCCTACTTCTACCGCGTTCAAAAGAAGAAAACCCCACAGATCCCGCATTCGCAGGCGGAAGAAAATTCTCAGGGAATCCATTTGGTGACTGCCGGCCCGGTGGCTGCCTGCCCTGTGAGGGCTGTGGACGAGAAGGAGGCGGTTGCTGATGAGACACTTCATCAGGGTGCAGACTCTGGCTCCCCTCTTGAGGCGACGGAGCGGGAGAATACCTGTCTCTCCCAGAGTCACGCGGGACATACCGGGGAGATTCGATCAGAGTGTCCGCATGCGGAATATCCGAAGGGATATCAAGGGTATCGTGCCCATCCACAAGAAAAGCTGGGTTTTCCTCATTTTCCGCGTCTTTGTTTTCTGCCACATTTTCCTTTTCGGGAAGCGGGTCGCCGCTCAGGGCTTCCAGAGAGGGGACTTCATCCTTCATGTCCAGGACTTCAGCCAAGGTCAGGTCGCCGTTATTTCGTCCTTCCATGACGTTTTCCACTGACTGGCGCACAACATCATCCATGGAGGAATCAAAAGCCACCATCAGGTCTCCCCCCACCATAGTGTCCGCTACAGTTCCAGGGTCGGTTGGCGTTTCGCCTGGTGTGAGATATTCAGAATCGGTCACAAAACCGTCTTGTTCTCCAGAGACCGGGGGAACCACCATGCCTTCTCTGTCACCAATGTCTCTGTTTTCCTCAGAAGACCAGGCATCACCAAGAGGGGCACTCGGAAGCACACCGCCAGGTCCGACAATCACAGGCACAGCAGCCAAAGTGGCATCCGGCGAAGAGCTTACTCCTGCGTCGCGAGAGACGGCATCTTGGGGAACAGTGGGTACCACACCTTGCCCAAAACCAGGATCGGTAGGCATGCCATCTTGAACCGGCAAAATTCTCTGTTCTTCGCGCCTTCCTTCACCGGCAAGGTTCCCAGGAACGCCAACCGCAGGGTCAGCCATAGAAGATTGTTCCATGGAAAAAGGAGAAGTCGGCTCTTTGTTCTTTTGACCAAAAGGAGTGCCAGTCGGGGCAGCCTCTTCCTTGGAAAAGAAAGGAGAAGACACAGTTCTCAGAACTTCCGTAGAAACTTTCCCCGTATAGTCAAGATCTGCTTGGAAACTCCTACGAGCACCAGAGAAAGGATCTTTCTCATCGATATCGTCATAGATTCTCTCAGAACTTGGAACAGGTGTCCCTAGAGCTTCCTCTTGGAAAGAGGACTCTGCCGACACCTGAGGTATCGACACTTCCGTCAGAGACGGAGCAGACCCCACAACACCCGGGACAGCACCCGACACCTGGGGCACCTGAG
>DEIU01000006.1:23916-29263 GCA_002352645.1 Acidimicrobiia bacterium UBA2766
ACCCGACACCTGGGGCACCTGAGGTATCGACACTTCCGTCAGAGACGGAGCAGACCCCACAACACCCGGGGCAACACCCGACACCTGCATCGGAGAAGACTGTGCAGAGGGCTGCAGATGCTCAGGAGCGACCCTGCCCTCCAGAGGGCGGGAAGTAGTCGTCGCAGACCCACCAAGGTGAAGCGGAGAAAAAGTAGAACTCGCGGAAAAAGGCATCGGCGCAGAAACGCCGGCAGCCGCAGCAGGTAGCGCACGCTGCCGGTAATCGGCGATACGGCGCATCTTGCGTTCCCATAGTTGTTCTTCTTCTCGTTTTGCAGCTTCTGTCGCCATAAATGTGTAGCTGACGAAGAGCACAACGAGCGCGGCAGAAACCCACCAGAAAGTGGACCAAAAAATGCCGAGCAAAATCGACACAGAGGTAGCCACTCCAAGAGAAAACTGTAGATTCTGACGGCGACGAGCAGAGCTGGCAGACTTGCGACCAGCTTGTAGTCCGGATTGCTTCTGCTCCGGGCGCCCAGCAACTGCACCCTTTATCCCAGGTGCTTCAACGGAAGAACCGAATGAGCCAACCTCGGTATCCATGGAGGGAAGCCTCCTCAACCTCTCTCGCCCACTGGAAGCGGACGATCGATAACGGCAAATCGACGATAGAAAAGAGACGAGAAAACAGCCGAAGGCCAAAAGGCCAGCGGACCTCTACCCCGTCCCTCTATGTCGATGCGCCAATTGGCGCACGACTCTTGCGGAAGAAGAGGGGATCTGTCAAGCGCGAAAGCTGACGGCAGCTTTTTCCTCGAAAGGGCCATTCGCCCACTTTCCGCGATCATCTCGAAGCACCACCTTTTTCAGGATGCACCGACATTTCTCCTTTCACCAGTTCACATGCATGATGTAGCGCTGGAACAAGGATTTTGAGACCATCACGTACTCCACCGGAGGAGCCAGGCAAGTTCACAATCACCGTCTTTCCGCAGATTCCTGCAATCCCACGAGTAAGCATTCCAAAGGGAGAGGGAGAACCGTTCCTTACAGCCTCCGCAAAACCTGGCGCCTCACGTTCAATGACCATCCGCGTCGCTTCCGGAACACAGTCACGAGGACCAAACCCTGTTCCGCCACTCGTGACGATAAGATTCACTCCTGCACCCACGAATTCGCGTAAAACCTCCATTATCTCTGGAATTTCATCAGGTACAACGCGAATCCCTTCAAGAGAGAATCCGGATGCTTCAAGCAGTTCCGCAGCAAGCGGTCCCGATTTGTCCACACGCGTTCCTGCTGTTACTCCATCGCTCGAGACCACTACAGCAGCTCGCAGCGCAACACTTTCGCTCATGTGTCTCCATCCTTGTGCCCACCCTAGTGTCAGGAACAGGGGTCAGGGACACGTGGCTTTTCATCGTCTTCACAACCCGGTCCCGGGTACCTGTACTATCCTTTGTTATCCGTCGGGTTGTTTATCGCTATTTCCGTTTTCTGACCAGACTCTGTCTATTCGTGGCTGTTTTCCATAAACGACGCGCAAACGGCACACCGTTTTGTCACCATATTGCCGTACGCAATCCCTGAGCGCACAGATGCCACAGGCAGTCAGGGCAAAAGTCCGTGAGAACGAGACCTATCTCGCCGCTTCCATCCGCCTCATCCCCGCGCCTCGTCCTATCACGTCACAGGCTTCTTTGCCCGCCCGTCTTCTCATCTGGCCCGAGAGGTCTGTGCCAGTGGCCGCTCCGCCCTCCTTCTTTCTCCTCAAGTGCCACTGAAGTGATCTCCATCCAACGGTCGACGCTCTTGGCCATATCGTAAATCGTGAGACCTGCCACTGCCGCCGCGGTAAGAGCTTCCATCTCTACGCCCGTACGACCAACTGTTTCGACGACGGCAGTGATTTCCACAGTGTCTTCGCCAAGGTCGAAGTCCAGTTTCGCAGCTGTGAGCGCCAGAGGGTGACACAAAGGCAAAATTCCCGGAGTATTTTTTGCTGCCATGATGCCTGCTATCCGGGCGGTCTCCAGGGCGTTCCCCTTCGGAAGGGTACCCTCTCGTAGCAAAATAATGGTCTCACGACGGCATCGCAACACAGCGCGCGCAACAGCCCTGCGTCGCGTCTCTGCTTTTTCGCCAATTTGCACCATACGCGCGTCACCAAGATCGCGACTACCTCCGATCTCAGAGTTGGAGGTACCAGAAGTGGCCTTCTCTCCCTCACGCAGCACCTCACTATTTTCTGCGCGCGCCTCGAACCTTTCCGTTTTCGGCGACATATCCGTACCGGCATTCTGCTCGCTCACGACTTCTCCCCGTGTCTCACACGCGCACACCGCTGTCGAGACGTTCGCGGGCCCAGTTCAAAGGAATTGTCGGAACAAGCTGACCTGTCGCCCATTCGTCCTTGCCCGGAGGAAGAACCGCGAGCGCATCGGCAAGGGCGAGTCCCGAAAGCATATGAGATCCTTGCCCGCCTGTTGGATACAGCGAACCTTCCCGAGATTGCACCCTCACGAAGTGCGTTTTTCCATCATCTGGCCGCTGTAAAGGTGTTCCAACCCGACATTGGACAAACGGAGGAACCACAGGCGTGATACCCATCATCTTCCGTACTGCAGGACGCACATAAAGCTCAAAAGCCACTACTGCCGACACGGGGTTTCCTGGCAGGCAAAAGAAAACAGCCCCACCGGCCAGACCAAACCCGATTGGTTTCGCAGGCTTGATCGCAGTCTGCCAAAACTCGACTCCCAAATCACTCAAAGCCATTTTTACGGCGTCGTATTCGCCTCCCATCGAAACGCCTCCGGTGGAAAGGATGAGATCGTGCGAAGCAGCTAATTCCAGCAAATCCGACCGCACCGTCTCGATGTCATCACCACACGAAAAAACAGTCGGGGCGCAAATGTTGAACCCGCTGCGAAGCAAAGCCGCTATCACAAAGCAATTCGAGTCATAAATTTGTCCGGGAGCAAGCGGGCCTTCTCCAGGATGCCGCAACTCATCTCCTGTAGAAACAACAGCCACCCGGGGAGCAGGGTAAACCAAAAGCTCCGCCGCGCCGACTGAGGCAGCAACACCAAGATGGGCGGCATTGAGACGGGTTCCCAGGGGAATTGCCACTGCTCCGACGGGAACATCTTCCCCTGCCCCACGCACATGAGAAGCCTTTGGGCCGGCTTCCTCCACAAGAACACGCTTCACAAGGTCGTTTCCGCCACTGGCCTCTGCGCCGTCTCTGCCGTCTCTGCCGTCTCTTTGGGAGAGATCCGCTGTTCCTCGATCCGGCGTCACCTCTGGAGCACACGCGGGCTCTTCCCCGACACTCTCCTCCTGTCGTGTCCATTCGACAGGCACTACAGTGTCCGCTCCCTCCACCATGACTGCGCCGGTGAGAATGCGCACAGCTTCCCCTGGCCCGACCCGCTGTGGAGCAGGATGGCCCGCAGCCGCCACGCCAATCACGCGGAGCGCAACTGGCGTTTCTCGGGAAGCAGTGGCCACGTCGGCCTGGCGTACGGCATAACCGTCCATGGCAGAGTTCGCAAAAGGAGGAACCGGTATCGCCGACACGACTGGTGCTGCAGTGACATGTTCCCAGCATTGATCAAAGGGAAGTTGTCGCGGAGTATGTCGTGACACTTGATCAAAAATACGCTGTCGAGAAGCTTCCAATGAAAGCATTAAGTGATCCCGTGTTGCTTACAAAACGCGCCTAAAAACTCGCGGAATTGCGGACCCACATCTGCACGTGCAACGGCCAAGTTGACGATAGCCTTCATGTAGTCGATCTTGTCACTGATATCGTAACGGACCCCGTCATACACGTATGCATACGTTGTCTGAAATCCAGCCAGGTTCCTAATGGCGTCAGTAAGCTGGATCTCCCCATGCTCATCTGGAGGAGTGTCTTCCAGGGCATCAAAAATCTCTGGGGTAAAAACGTACCGACCAATCACTGCAAGGTTCGAAGGAGCATCTTCGGGGTCTGGTTTCTCGACAATATTGAGAATCCGGGCAAGACAGTCTCGCCTTGCCTCAGATTCAATACAGCCATAGTTGGAGATCTGATCTTTTTCAACTTCAGTCACGGCAATGACTGACCGTCCGTACTTTTCAAACTCGTTGATCATTTCAGCGAGCAGATTGCTCTCCGGATCAGGCAGATCATCTCCGAGCATCACCACAAAGGGTTCTCGCCCAATATGCTTCTCTGCCACCATGACCGCGTGCCCAAGTCCCTTCGGCTCCCGTTGCCGAACATAATGTATGTCAGGCAAACGCGAAATCTCCCGAATCTCCTCAAGCACATCGTATTTTCCGGCTCGTTCGAGACTGTCCTCAAGCTCACCAGACCGATCGAAATGATCCTCTATTGAGCGTTTCGAATGGCTCGTCACCATCAAAATATCGTCCAGGCCGCAGCGAATCGCTTCTTCGACGACATATTGGATTGCCGGCTTGTCGACGAGCGGCAACATTTCTTTTGGCTGGGACTTGGTTGCAGGCAAAAAACGGGTACCCAACCCAGCAGCGGGAATCACAACTTTACGAACGCGCACGTCACCTCCTCTCCATCTCAACTCCGGGTATGCCCGCATATGGCAAATGACGCAGCGCACTCTCCAGAAAAATTTTCGCAGCCAAAGAAACTACGAAAAACAGAGCAATATGGAAAACTCCAAAAAGAGCTGAGACCCATCGCTACCAGCACTCTGGAGCAGCCCTGCGAAACCCGGCAAAAAACATAGTTTTCCAAACAGTAGTCACCACAGTCTCAGAAGAAGGACCTTCTCGCGAAGTAATGGCTCAGAGAAGGGCCGGTAAAAAAGAAAAAGCCATTCATTCTTCTTTTACAACACGGGCCGCTACCTAACCTGTTCAGGCGGATCGTTCTTTCCTTTGCCTTCCTTCCTCTAGTCTTGGGCAGTAAACAACAAACAAAAAACTGGTGCATACCCTCGCTCCGCTTGTCGCGATCCATCCCGCGAAAAACACAGAAAGAGAAGCAAGGCTTTCTTCTTCTCTGCATTCTTGCGCTCAGAGTCCAGCGAAACAGGTAGTCACCTGTTCACCACAATCCCACACCAACAAGGAAATAAACATGCCGACTTACGAATACGCCTGTCAGGAGTGCGGCGGTCACTTCGAAGTCGTCCACAGTTTCACTGACGCACCTCCCACACAGTGCACAACATGCAACAGTGAGAGTATCCGTAAGGTCTACTACCCCATCGGGGTTGTCTTGAAGGGCTCCGGGTTCTACAAGACCGACAACCGAAGCGGAGCGTCATCTTCGCAAGGATCCTCCCAGTCTTCGGGAGACAGCTCCTCCTCCGGTGATTCCTCCTCC
>DEIU01000006.1:29328-30509 GCA_002352645.1 Acidimicrobiia bacterium UBA2766
CTTCCTCGAATAGCTCTTCCTCGAGTTCCAAAGGTTCCTCATCAAGCGAGAAAAGCGCTTGAAACCTGCTAGATCTACCTCTCTCTTTCCATAAAGGACATGGACATGTCTTCCCAGACAACTCAGCCAGAAATAGGAGTATTCGGCGGATCAGGCTTCCAAAAGCTCCTCGAAAAGGCAGAAATGCGCGAGATAGATACCCCCTGGGGGCGTCCATCAGCTTCGATCGCCGTTGGCATGTTCGCTGGGAAAAAAATTGCCTTTCTGCCACGTCATGGTGTTTCGCATGAGTATCCGCCACACGCCATCCCATACCGCGCGAATATCGCAGCCTTTCGAGAAATCGGTGTAAAACGCATTATTTCTCCCTGCGCGGTGGGAAGTCTGCAGAGACACGTGGCACCAGGCAACTTTGTCGTATGCGACCAGCTCGTCGACCGCACAAAACAGCGCGGCGACACCTTCTACGATTCACCCAGCACTGGCCCCACAACCCACATCAGCTTCGCAGACCCGTATTGCCCAGAACTACGCCGGCTTGCCACACAAGCCTGCGAAACCGCCGGCGTCACCATGCACCCAAGCGGAACAGTTGTTGTGGTAGAAGGCCCCCGCTTCTCCACACGAGCTGAATCACGTTGGTTCACTTCTCAGGGGTGGGAAGTCATCAATATGACACAGTATCCAGAAGCAGCCCTCGCACGCGAAAAAGAATGCTGCTTTGTCAACATCTCTCTTGTCACCGACTGGGACACCGGTTTCAGCCTGGACTCCGGCATCGAAGCAGTCACTGTCGACAAGATCATTGAGGTATCCCAACAAAACAACAAAAAACTCATCGATGTCCTCGAAGTGCTCATCGCCTCCCTCCCGCCCGCCGCGACTGCAAGCTGTCAGTGTGAAAACGCACTGGAGCACGCGCAGCTCTAACCACAGCCCCTTGGCATTGACGACATTGACAACGACGACGACGACAACGACAAGCACCCCGGTCAGGCTTGTCGGAAAAGAAAGAAGCCGGTCCTCACGAGGCACGCTGCAAAACCGATACACGCACGGCTCCCAACATCTCCGAGATGGGACTGCAATATACCCACAGAAAGTGCAGTTCCTGACTCGCCCGGCTGCCCCCCGAAAAACACCCCCGATTCGAGACCCGTAATCCCGCGAGACATATCCAG
>DEIU01000006.1:30588-55285 GCA_002352645.1 Acidimicrobiia bacterium UBA2766
CACATGCCCACATGACACCCCGCACTCCACGCCCACACGCCTCATGCAAAAGTCGCGCTCGGCGTCTTCACGGCAAACAACAGGAGGAAAAATCACCCGTCCCGAAAGAGGTTCTTCGAGAGTCCACGCGACATGTCATGCTATATCACCCGAGCGTTTCCCCTTGTAGAACCTATTGCACGAACTTATGTCGCATTTCTCGTCGACATATGGCATCCTCTTGGGCATGACTGTCGCGCTGCCACCTTCCGAAAGCGTTCCGGTATCACACCGGGTAATCGAAATGCACACACCAGGACGCCTGGGACCAACCGTGACGATCGCACAAGCAATCGCCCGCTATGGAGTCAGCCGCGCCACTATTCAGCGGCGTCTCGCAGATGGTGCAATTGAGGGTGCCCACAAAAAACCGTCTGTTCATGGCGAAGAATGGCATCTTCCAATCAACGCTCTCGACAATCTTTTCACTCCACTCAAAGAACCCGACACCGAACCAAGACCAACGAAACACCGCCCAACCTCCGAAGATATAACCGTCCTTCTCAAGCTCCTCGCTGACATGAGGGCTGATCTCCGCCATGAGCGCGAGAGTCGCCGGCTCGAGCTCACTGCAGCACGCGAGGAAAGCCAAGAACGCGAACAAATGCGTTTATATTCGCGAGAGAGCGCGGCCAGACTCGAAGGAGAACTGCAATCCGCGCAGCACCATGCCGCAAAAATCGCCGAGCATCACAGAGAAGAGATCACCCTGCTCCGGACGCAATCAGAAGAAGAACGTCTCCGTCGCGAAACACGCGACAGAGAAATTGAGCGTTTGCGTAGCCTGCTCTCAAAACGCCAACTACGCAAACTCCGGCGCTTGCAACAAGAGTAATTCCACGAGAAACAAGGAAGAAAAAGAGAAACACAGCCTTGGGCGGATCTCCCAAACAGCACGCGCGCGAAAAAAATACTTTTTCTTGCCGGGCACGTCGCCTCACTTTCCGACTTTTTCGCTCCTACCTCCGTCACCGTTCACGCTCAAGCTCCCTCTGCCTTTTCTCTCGGTTCTCCGCACACCGGGAAAACCAGCTGAGGCGGCATCTCTTGCCTGTGCTTCTCCTCCGTCATCCTTTTTTCTTGTGCGCTCCATTCACGTGATACAGCTGCTGCAGGAGTGGGGCGCTCCCTATTCGAGCAGCGCCCCCCCAATCACGATCGCAGACAGCACAAGGCGGTATATCACAAAGGGGACGAGTGTCCGGGTGCGGAGAAAACGCAAAAGCCAGGAGACTGCCGCGTACCCCGTCAAAAAGGAGGCGGTGATCCCAATCACAAACTGCCAGACGCCGATGCCTGCCGGGAAGCCGTCGCTTACGAGCTCCGCCCCTTTCAGCAGTCCCGCGCCTCCGATCACGGGAAGCGACATAAGAAAGGAGAAGCGCACGGCGTCCTCACGAGAGAACTCCCGATACACGCCCGCAGTAAGCGTCACGCCGGATCGAGAGGTGCCAGGCGCAAGCGCAATCGCTTGCGCAAACCCAATGAACATGGCGTCACCCCATGTTGTCGTGTCAAGCTTGCGGGATGTTTTCGACGACCTGTCCACATACAACATGAGCAGGCCAAAGAGACCAAGGGTAATGCCCACACTGAGAGGACGGTCCAGGTTCTCCTCAATGAAATCCTCCCCCACCAGCCCAAAAACCGCTGCTGGTACAGAGGCCAGGAGCAGCAACCAGGGAAGACGATCCTCAAAAGTCACAAGACGGCGGTCAGAAAAAGTGCGAAAAACCGCCGAAAAAAGCCCGGCTACTTCCGCACGAAAGTAAACAAGAACTGCAAAAAAAGTCCCGAGATGCAAGGCGACGTCAAAGGTTTTACCGAGTTCATCAGGGAGATCCCAGCCAAACAACCAGGGAGTCAAGACAAGATGGCCAGAAGAAGACACGGGAATGAACTCGGTCAGTCCTTGCACAATCCCCAGAACTATTGCTTGGAAAATGCTCAAACAGAAAACTCCTCGAGTCCGCGCGACGACAGGCCATGGGCCTCACGCGCGATCTCGACGATGTGCGCGAGCATTGTGTTCAGCTCGTAATCCTTCGGGGTGTACACACAGGCCACTCCGAGAGAACGCAGTTCGGCAGCATCCGCATCTGGGATAATGCCACCAACCACCAGGGGAATGTCATCAATGCCTTGCACGCGCATGAGGCGTAGGATTTCCGGCACAAGTTCGCGGTGTGAACCGGAAAGAATAGAGAGGCCGATTATATGCACAGACTCTTCTAGCGCCGCTTCGACTATTTTTGCCGGTGTCAAACGAATGCCTTCATAGACCACTTCCATTCCCGCGTCACGCGACCGCATCGCGATTTGTTCCGCCCCATTGGAATGGCCATCCAATCCAGGTTTCCCCACAAGAATCTTGAAAGGACGCCCAAGCGCACTCGAGGTCTCTTGCACTGCGGCCCGCAGGCTTGTCAAAGAAGACGCGTCCGAAGGCGTGGACACTGCCTGCGCCAGGCCAGTCGGCGCACGGTACTCACCAAAAATCTGTCGAAGTTCATTTGCCCACTCTCCTGTTGTGACCCCCGCATGGGCGCATTGGATCGAGGCAGGCATAATATTCTGGCCAGTCTTTGCGGCCTGTCCGAGGGCGCTGAGGGCAACAGTGACCGCTGCTGCGTCACGTGCGTCCTTATGGCGGGCAAGGCGCTCTCGCTGGGCAGTTTCCGCACGGGCGTCAGGCCGCAAGATACCCCCTTGCCCGTCGGCTGTGAGTGGCCCCTCTTCCCCTTCCAGAAAGCGATTCACACCCACAATCACATGTTCCCCGCTCTCAATCGCGGCGACGCGGGCCGCGTTTGATTCCACGATGCGACCCTTGGCGTACCCAGTGTCAATGGCTTTGACCATCCCGCCAATCTCGCGGATCTTGTCCATCTCCATTTTTGCTTCAGCAATGAGGGCATTGGTCTTTGCCTCAATCACATACGATCCGTCAAAAATATCGTCATACTCAAGTAGGTCTGTCTCATACGCAAGCACTTGCTGCACCCGCAAAGACCATTGCTGGTCCCAAGGACGCGGAAGACCCAAGGCTTCATTCCAGGCAGGAAGCTGCAACGCGCGGGCACGGGCACCCTTCGATAACGTGACACCAAGGCTTTCCAACACGATACGAATGAAGTTGTTCTCTGGTTGCTGTTCCGTCAGACCAAGCGAGTTGACCTGCACCCCATACCGAAAACGCCGCTTGCGTGGATCTTCCACCCCATATTTCTGCAAAACCAGCTGATCCCACATTTGCGTGAAGGCCCGCATCTTGCAGACTTCTTCCACAAAATTAATACCGGAGTCCATGAAGAAACTGATCCGCCCACACACATCGGGCATCATGCTTTCGTCCACTTGCCCGGATTCCCGCACCGCGTCCAGCACTTCTGTCGCCATGGACAGACCAAACGCAAGCTCTTGCACAGGAGTCGCGCCTGCTTCCTGCAAGTGGTAGGGACAAATATTGACAGGGTTCCATTTCGGAAGATGGGTGAGGGTATAGGCAATGGTGTCGACGGTCAGACCCAAGGAGGCTTCGGGCGGAAAAACGAACGTACCACGCGAAAGGTATTCTTTTTGGATATCATTTTGCGTGGTACCGGTGAGCGCTTGCACCTCGGCGCCTTGTTCTTGCGCAACCGCAATATAGAGCGCCAACAACCAGGCCGCAGTGGCATTGATCGTCATCGAGGTATTCATCTTGTCCAGGGGAATCCCATCAAAAAGCTCTCGCATATCTGCGATAGAGCACACGGGAACCCCAACTTTTCCTACTTCCCCGAAAGCCTCCGGCGCATCAGCGTCATATCCCATCTGCGTGGGCAGATCAAACGCCACTGAAAGTCCCGTCTGCCCCTTCGCCAGGTTCTTTTTGTACAAGACATTCGATGCCCCTGCTGAAGAATGCCCGGAGTAGGTGCGAAACACCCACGGTCGATCCCGTTTCGGCTGCCCGCTCATAAAGTCGTGCTCCCCTGGTTATCGCCGGGATAAAATGTCAAAGACGAAATACGGGCCAGGAATCATCCTTCGATGCCCCTACGCATCCGCCGCTTGCATCTCGGTGGGCGGGCAATAAAAGTGTCGCCACAGCGCCTCGCCCCCTTCTTGTCTGTTGTCTCACGCACCAGGGCAAAACAAACGGCTCACACCCTGTCTGAAATGGAGTGTAGGTTCGTTGTAGCGCACAGAAAAAAGTCTGGAAGCCTCTTCTCTGCAGAATCATCGGAGGAAGAAGAAAAAAACGTTGCACATTTTTCCCCACACTTCATGTGTAAACTCCAATTTTTCCCTTGTCCTCGCAGAGGAAACAGACCGGACTACAAACAGGCTACACTATTTTTTGCAAGCAGGTTCCCCACTTTTGCAAGCAAGTTTTCCACCCGTGCTTTCACGTGCCTTCACACAGGAAAACCCACGAGAAACCGCCGGATACCAGCATGCAACCAGGTTTTCTTCCCATGCTTTCTTCCCTGGTTTTCACACCATTTTTCATGAGAAAAGCGCAGATGAAGAAGGGATGATACGAGGGCGCCATACTGACATTTTTGGATCATGACGCGTACCGACAACTTGTCCTTCCTGCATGCTCTCCAGAAAGTCGTCAGGAGAATCAAAATCCGGCATAATCAGCCAGGCAGCACCAATTTCTTCTGGATAATGCGCGTCAGAACCGGCGCCTCCAGGGAGGCCTGTTGCCGTCGCAAAAGCCGCGGCCTTTCGATTTATGACGTCCAAACTGTTGCGGGCATTAAATACTTCAATCGCGTCAAGGAGATCCTCCTCGATCAAGGCAAACATCGCCTCTGTCGACATGGCGTAGTTACGAGGCCCAATCGGATGAGGCACATACGTCAGCCCGCCTTGCTCTCGCACCATGCTCGCCGCGACCGCGGACGGGTACCCAAACGCCACACGCTCCTGCAAAAAAAGACCGATTAATTCCCCTTCGTGGGTTTTGATCTCTTCGCCAATGATCACGCGCACATCGAGCTCTGCTGCAAGAATATGGGCGACACGCACGGCATTGTGATCTGTAATACACACCACATCGAGATCCGCCTCTTCGACTGCCGCGCCGAACTCATCGTCTGTGGTCACTGCATCACCCGACCCATAAGTGTGCATATGAAAGTCGACCTTCACCCAGCCCACAGGAAGCACAGGCGCCTCATCCACAGGAATAGCCACGAAACGTTCCCGCACCGGGAAATGTGCCAAAGAAGACTCTGTCAGAGAAGCAGCCAAAGAAGATATCGAAGCAGACGGGGATGACAAAGACGATGGCAGCGACGCGTCCGGTTGCCTTGACGACAACTGCTGTGCCGCGGAATCTTCTGACTCCGCTCCTCTCCCCATCTCTTTTGTGTCCGGTGTGTCCACGCTTGCTGGGGGAGTCGCCACTTGTTCTGCGTCCAAGCCAGGCCCCACACAAGAGACCGCCCGCTCTTCAACCATCAGCGCTTCTCCCCATCTCATTCGCTCCTGTCCCTGGAGAAATCCTAACTCGCCCTGTGCGCAAAATACCTGTCTGCTCCCCGCCTGCGCCCTTGCCACTCTGTAAAACCTGACAGTTTTACGCGTCCCGCCAACTGTCTCGTCGTTCCTTCAGTCGTTTTCTTCCCTGTCCGCACCCGGCTCCGCCTGCCGGCAGGCCGCGCGATGCACCCAAAAAAATACCTCTTTCTCCTCTAACAATCTCGAAAGACCCAGAAAACTTGCCTGCAAAAAAGAGAACACACTGCAAACTCGGATTCTCTCTCAACCAGAGAAAGCATCGCGTCGATGACAAGACCGTCTCAACCAGGACGATTGGACAAACCGCCGAACCCGACAACTCCACGGACGGAGTGACCTCCTCGACATTGGAGTGCACCGCCGTGGGAATGCGCATCAATTCCAACCCCAATGCCATCAACGCCCTTCGCAACCTGAATAACAACACATTACGAATGGGCCGAAGTCTCGAAAAGCTTGCCTCGGGGTTCCGCATCAACCGGGCCGCTGACGACGCCGCCGGACTTTCAATCTCTGAAAACCTGCGCTCCCAAATTGGGGGCTTCAAAATGGCCGTACGCAACGCACAAGACGGCATTAGCGTGATCCAGACAGCAGAAGGCGCCCTCACTGAGGTGCACGACCTGCTACAACGGATGCGTGGTCTCGTCGTGCAAGCAGCGAACACCGGAGCAAACGACCAAAGCGCCCGTAACGCCATTGGGCGAGAAATCGAGCAAAGCATTGAGGAAATCGACCGGATCGCTCAGGCGACCCAGTTCGGCAACAAACAGCTCTTAGCCACAAAAACCATCTTTACTTTCCATATTGGGGCAAGTACCCAGTCTTTCAACCAGATCAACCTGGCGATCAGCGGGATCATGGCCGCTACCGACCTCAGCCTCACCTCGGCAAGTATCGTCGCCCTCGTCACTGCCGGAAGCGTGGGGGTGATCGACTCGGTGGAACGCGCCATCATCCGAGTCTCAAGCATGCGCTCCTCGCTCGGGTCCTTCCAAAACCGACTGGAAAAGACAATCTCGAACTTGTCTTCTGCAGTCGAAAACCTCACCGCGTCGGAATCACGCATTCGAGACACCGACATGGCCGAAGAAATGGCAGAGTTCACACGCAACCAAATTCTGGTGCAAGCATCAACTTCCATGCTCGCCCAGGCGAATGCGCTCCCTCAAAGCATCCTCCAGCTCATCCAAGGCTAACGGCCTTGACGAACGGCCTTCTCGTCGAACCGACTACCCGCCATTGCACAATTCGGATTCGCCCGCCACAGCAGCTGCACCGTCTCCCTGTCAGGCTTCTCATCCTGGCAGGGAGACAACACAGGCGAAAGGTGCAGGCAAACCACGGGGACAAGTAAACGACCTTCCCCGCCGCACAGATCACACTCAAGTCATCACACTCGGGCCATCACGACCCGGCCATCATCACCTCACCCAGCAAAACCGGAGACGCCGGCCCACTCGACAAAATACGCACATCCGATCCAACTGCCGGCACATCAAGCAACATACGCTGCAGGGTGGAAGCAATCGTGGCTTCCCGCAAAGGCGCGCCAAGGGCCCCATCGCGGATCTCAAACCCCTCTATCCCCACGCTGAAATCCCCAGAAACCGGATTCACGCCGGAGTGCAGACCATGCATGGTCTGCACATACACTCCACCTTCCGCGAGGCGTAAAAGCTCCTCAAGCGAGGCCGTTCCTGGGACAAACCCAAAAGAGGACACCCCAACAGAGGGAACAGAAGAATATCCTCCCCGTGCCGCTGAACCTGTCGTCCTCGTGCCGAAACGACGGGCTGTGTACACATTATGTGCGAAACCCTGCAGCACTCCGTGACTGACAAAAGAGACAGGCCGGGTGGGAACACCTTCGGCATCATGGGAACGCGCCCCAAAAAAGTCCGGGTTCGTGGGATCGCTCACGAGATGCACGTGCTCGCTTCCCACCTTCTCCCCGAGGCGGTCAGCGAAAATACTCCGCCCCTTCACCACAGACTCTCCGTTCAAAGGAGAAGCAAGCACCCCAAGGAGAGAGCGGACCACAAGCGGGTCAAGCACAACAGCCACCCGGCGTGTTTTGGGTTGCGTGGCTCCAAGCAGACGGGTGCTGCGGTCGACTGCCTCTGTCACCACAGGTTCCATCATGAGGCTGCCAGGATCACGGGCAACGTCAAAACCATAACCACTTTGCGGGCCACTACTGTCCTCGGCAACTGCACCGACCGAAAGGACCGACATGGTGCGATGGTGCTCAACCGCATGGCCCCGAGAGTTTGCCAGGGCAACGTGGGAAATCATGTCGCCATAGTCTGCCGAATCAACTGTGCGGATACGGGAATCGGCAGCAAGCACTGCCTTTTCCAGATCCAACGCCATCTGCACTTTCGCCTCTGTAGAAAAATCGCCAAAGGTCGGCGACACCAGATCCAGTGTCGGGGGAGAAAGCGCAAGGTCTTCGGCTTCGGGTAGGCCAAGCGCCTCGTCGGGACTACCGTACAAGGCATTGTCCCGCGCGTCTGCCAGTACTTCTGCCGCCACCTCTTCTTCGAGGAAACCAGCGTATGCGAAGCCTTGTCGATGATCTTTTATCACACGGATTCCCACACCAGCGACCTCTGCCGCGGTGAAATACTCCACTTCCCCGTTGTACACGCGCACGTCCACGTCTGAACGATGAAGGGCATACACCTCAATCTCTTCACCGTCGTTTGCCTGCTCAGCCAAACGACGCGCAAAAGCCGAGAGGTCTCGTTCCCCAACAGGAACGGCCACATCAGAATCACGAACGATCTGTGTCATAAATCTCCTGAGGTCTTCTCAGTAAAAAAGTTTTGTGTGCAGTCTCTGCTCACGCAGAGAAAATATCCTCTGGCCTCGATGACCATACCGTCCATACCGGACAAGCTTGTCTCACCGGATTCTCTTCTCACAAAGCCTGGAGAACCCATACCCGGCGTCCTGTGCGAGACGCCCCATCACCCCGGAAAGTGAGCTGGAGAGGGAGCTGGTCCACAAAAGTCCACAAAGGGTCACGCAGTCCCACCGATCGTGATACTCGACACTCGCAGCGTGGGTTGACCGGAAGTAACCGACACCGATTGGCCGTCTTTTCCGCAGGTTCCCGGCCAGACGTCAAAGTCATTGGCAATGGCGTCTATCCGCTGCAAAACCTCTGGCCCGTTCCCAATCAGGTTCGCGCCCCGCAACGGGTAGGTGATCTCCCCGTTTTCAATCATGTACGCCTCGGACATACCAAAAACAAAGTCTCCCGTTGACGTGTCGACTTGTCCTCCCGAGAGACTCGCCACATAGACCCCATGTGGCGTCTGACGAATAATCTCGTCAGGGTCTTCTTCTCCCGGCAGCAACAAGGTATTCGTCATGCGCACCATGGGAAGGCAGCGATAATTCTGGCGCCTGCCATTCCCCGACAAAGGACGGCCCGTTTTACGAGCACGTACACCATCCCACATATAGTCGGAAAGTACTCCATCCTGAATGAGGACATTGCGTCGAACGGGAACCCCTTCGTCATCAACTCCAGCGGTTCCCCAACCACGATCGAAACTCCCGTCATCCACGAGAGTGACTCCATCGGCAGCGACCTTTTGACCAACTTTATCCGCAAAAATTGAGGTGTTCTTCAGCACATGGTCGGCTTCAAGGCCGTGCCCACATGCCTCATGGAACAAAACCCCTCCGCCACCTTTGCGCAGCACAACCGGGTAGGCTCCCGCCGGAGCAGGACGCGCGTCAAGCAGCACAAGCGCCTGCCGTGCAGCCTCTTTCGCCACCGCTGCCGGGTCAGTTTCTTCCCAGTACTCCCATCCCCCGGTATACCCCGGACCATAGAATCCTGTTTGCATACCCGCGTCGCCATCAGCAACCACACTCACAGAAAAACGCACACGGGAAATCTCATCTTCTGCCAGCACCCCATCGGAGTTTGCGACGAAAATTTTGCGGATGGAATCCCCATAGCCCGCACTTACCTGCTTGATCTCATGCGCAGCCGAACGTGCCGCGTCCTCGGCAATGCGCAGCTTTTCTACTCTCTGCTCCTTCGTCACAGTCGAAAGCGGGATCTCGATTTCGTGCTCTATCGGGGAAACCCGTTCCAGCTGCGCAACCACAACCCCCTCTCCCTGCGAGCGGACGGCGGCTGCAGCCTGGCGGGCAGCGTGCAACAGGCCTGCCCGAGAAATATCGGCAGTGTGGGCAAAACCGATGGTGTCTCCGACACACACACGGATACCAGCTCCACGGCTGCGCCCTGTGACAAACTCTTCGACCCGTCCGTCATCAAGGCCCGTCGTATGAGAACGCCGTTCCTCCGCAAAAATCTCCGCGAAGTCAGCCCCACTCGACATTGCCTCATGAATTGTTTTGGCTGCTGTATCCTGATCGATCACTCGATTTCTCTCCTCCATACAGATACCCCAGGACGATCGTCCCTAGAACATCTTGTAAACATCTACGCGGGATCTTCGGCTTCATCGCGGTAACGCGGGACATGTCCGGTCGTGCGCATGTATATCGATCGACTTGTCAGCCTGAGCTCGAGAGTCCCGACTCATCTCTCACGTACCGGCCCCGCGTATTGTGCGCGTGCTCTCCGCATATTGCAGCAACAGTCCTCCTGGCGGCTCTCCGTATCAGTTCATGCTCACTCTCGGCCTTGTCACTGGTTTTCCAAAAGGGCACAGAAAAAACAGGAAAATTGCTTACAAGCGCGCCGGAAGACTCTGGAATGCGGCCATGCCTCATGTGACTTGACCGATTTGCATCCGGCGCATTTCTCGATTTCTTCTTTTTCAGAGTAGACCTAGAAAAATCTTCACAACAGCTATATCAGCAAAGAAAGACAGAATTTCCCTCCTGGCGAAAAAAATAAGCTAGTTTTTCCCCATGACTCCGAGACCAGGACACATAGGAATAGCGCAGCTTGAAGTCACAGACAAAGACACCGCGTTGGCGATAGGGTCTGGCGATGTTCCCGTTCTCGCCACTCCCCGTCTCGTCGCTCTCTGCGAAGAAGCTGCGGTCAACTCAGTCAAGAACCAACTCGACGAAGCCCTCACAAGCGTGGGCCTCGCAGTCGATATGAAACATCTCTCTCCCACTCCCATCGGGGCATCTGTACGTGCAGAAGCCCGTCTCGAAGCTGTCGACGGTCGAAAACTCACTTTTAACATTCGCGCCCAGTCCGGAAAAAAAGAAATCGCACGCGGACGGCTTGTCCGTGTCGTCGTCAACCGCGCGCAATTTCTTGCACGCGCGACCGAATCAGACTAAACAGCCAGGCAAAGCATGCGAAAAAGTCGCTGTTCCCTGCGTCTTTTTCGGGATTCTTGCGATATACCCGGGACCCGCCAACTGACATTTCGTCTCACCCCGACACTTCACAATCCCCGACATCCACAAGCAGAAACGAGCCTCATGGAATCCCCGCGACCTGTCGATTCTGTCGTCCCCCAGGGCGTACGCGCCTTCACCGCCGAATATCATCTGGCCATTCTCGGCTCTCTACGCGCGGACGGTAGTCCCCACCTTGTTCCCGTCGGCTTCACGCTCGACACACAAAATGACATTGTTCGCATTATCACGATAGACGGCAGCCAAAAAACGAAAAATGCCGCGCGAGGCGGACGAGCCGCAGTCAGTTGGGTAGACGGGGGACGGTGGGCAACACTCGAGGGAAATGCTCGCACCACAACCGAACCTGACATCGTGGCTGCCGCAGTCGCCGCCTACGCCGAAAAATACCGTGTGCCCGGAGAACGTCCTGACCGTGCCGTTCTCGAAATCTTCGTGGACCGCGTCTTGTGCGCCGATTCCCTACGTGATCACATATAACGCCGTTTTCTCCACAACATCTCGGATCGCACGGGCAAAAAATCTCACCAGAAAAAACGATTGCAGAAGCGGAGAATACATGCCTGATCTCACACTCAACGTCACAGAAGCCACATTTCCCGAAGCAGTCCTCAAGAAATCTGAAATGACTCCTGTTGTCGTCGATTTCTGGGCACCGTGGTGCGGACCATGCCGGCAACTCGCCCCTGTGCTCGAACGCGTCACCGCTCAGTACCAGGGGCAAATCATCCTGACCAAAATAAATGTCGACGAAAACCCCAACATATCCGCGCAGTTCGATATCCAAGGTATCCCGGCGGTGAAGGCATTCCGCGACGCAAAAGTCGTGAACGAATTTACAGGCGCACTCCCAGAAAACGCTGTACAGCAGTTTTTTGAAACACTGCTCACGTCCGAAGCCGACAAAGCCGCAACCTTGCACACTGAAGAGGGCTATCGCAAAGCCCTCGAGCTCGAGCACACACACGCGGGCGCTATTCTCGGCCTTGCCCGCATCATGACAGAACGGGCTGCACACCAAGAGGCCCTCACCCTGCTCGAACGGCTGCCTGCAACAGGCGAGGCAGGACAACTCGTCGCCCGGATCCACCTCGCACTCGAAGCCGAAGACGATCAGGCAGCCCAGCTTGCGCTCGCGGGGGAATACACCCAAGCACTCGAACTTTATCTGGAGCGCGTGCGCTCCGCTCCCGATCCCGACGCGAAAAAAAGCGCACAAGACAACATGCTGCGCCTGTTCGCCATCCTCGGCGACGACCACCCCCTCACAAAAACCTACCGTCGAAAACTTGCCGGCGCCCTCTTTTGAACAACGCCTGAACAACACCTCAAGAACGCCTCACGCAGACAGCAAAACCACTTGTTCATCGCGGAGGAGCAGGACCCCAACAAAAGGAATCGCTGGTCAGTAAGCGAGATGTACTGAGTTTCAGGTGTTTCGCGTTCCGGGTTTCATGCCTGACAACACCGGCTGGCCTCGGCACGAAAACGCGACAACCTCAGAGCAACTCGCGCACAGGATCACAACGGTCCGGGAAACTTCGGACCGTACCTACGGAGCATCCCGACCACATCGCTGGTGACGGAAACAAGGATTCCGGGTCAGCCGGAAACGAGCCGCGCGGATCATGCGCGCACACGACTCGAAGAGCGAAACCGGACACCACAAAATACGTACAACAGTCCTTGACCGGAACACTCGGACAGGGAAAGAGCATGTGCAACCCAGATTCAATCCGCCGGGACCGAACAGGATCCGGGCTGGTGATGGCACCTGTCCACAGACCGGAGAGAGCTGATTGCTCCTGACCACAGTGATCGATTTCCATTCCCGCCGAATAATTGACTGATCCATCGCAACGCACATACGCACCAAACTGGTTACTGACGCCCCGGGTACGGCAGTCACGACCTGCGACGGAAAAACCAACAAAATAGTGTTCCATGGTGATCACGGATCGCAATACACCTCTGGAGAGCTCGGTGCACTTTGTGCGCGGTTCGGTGTGGTTCAGTCGAGGGGTGCGAACCGGGGTGTGCTGGGGTAATGCTGCGGCTGAGGCGTTTTTCGGCACGCTCAAGCATGAACTCGCGAACCGGCGCCGGTGGAAGACCAGAACCCACGCCCACCAGGACCTCGTCCGCTGAATCAAAGACCGGTTCAACACCCACCGGCTGCACTCGACTCTCGACTACCACACACCCATCGAAGAAAACGGGGCAACCTCAAAGAGCGCGACTTCCGAGAAAACTGCCCAGGAGAGACACTGCGGAATAGGCTAAGAGGAGTCAGACTGACAAAAATGAACAACACGGACGCTGCCGGCACACACCCCCGGACAACGGCAACAAAGAAAAAACCACAGTCAGCACCCTTTCAGGTAGAGGGACAGAGGAGAAAATGAAAGACCGCCTCTATTTTAAACAGCTTTTGTCGGGGCAAGACTTCGCCCGCGACGACCCAATGGCCCCCCAAATGGCGAATTTCGTCTACCTCATTGGTGATGAAGTCACACGAGAAGCCGTGATTGTTGACCCCGCCTACCGCGTCGACGAGCTCGTGCACATTCTCGAAGAAGATGAGATGCAGCTCACCGGCGTGCTTGCCACCCATTTTCATCCCGACCATATTGGCGGCAACATGATGGGACTCGAAATTGAGGGGGTGCGCGAACTGCTCAACATGCAAGGCGTGAAAGTCCATATTCAGGCGGAAGAAGAGCGCTGGGTGAAAATGGTGACCGGCCTCTCCGATTCCGATCTCACCACACATGAAAGCGGCGACAAGGTGACAATCGGAGAGATTCCCATCACTCTGATGCATACGCCTGGCCATACACCTGGCAGCCAGTGTTTCTATGTCAATGACGAATATTTAGTATCGGGAGATACCCTCTTTTTGGAAGGGTGCGGTCGCACCGACCTGCCAGGCAGCGACCCTGCAGCCTTGTATGAGAGTCTCACGCAGCGGCTCGCAAAAATTCCCGACTCCACGATTCTCTTTCCTGGTCATCTCTACTCAGCACAAGGCCATCAGTCGCTCGGAACAACACGCCGCCAAAATATTGTTTTCAAACCGAAAACCGAAGAGCAGTGGCTCATGATGTTCAGCGGAAAATAACAAGGCTGCGCCGGGTATTCCGCGCGGCCCAAGATCGCGAATGGAAACGCTCAAGAGACGCGGTCTCAGCCGGCCGAACGGGATTTCCCCAACCTGCTCGCCCCACCTCGACCTGTAAAGTGCCCCTTTTCTCGAAAAAAAGCGCGCGCCCACGACAACACGCCAAAAAGAGCAGCCGCCGCCGCACAGGGCCGAGCGCGCAGCGCACCACAAGACGTGCCCACACCCTCCACACCCGGTCCTGGCGCCCACAAAACGAAAAAACCGGACTACTGCCGAAAATTCAAGAGTTTGACAGTATGCCTGCTCTCCACCCCTGAAAACACAACAAGCGTTCAATTACCACTAGGGGTGTCGCCTGACCATGCATAAGATACTCATGCCTTTTCTGGCACTATTGCATGGCGCAGTCGAGGATCTGTCACCCCGCACGACAGCGTCAAAAACATACTACTTGCCCGTTTCCGCCGTTTTCCCCGCCTGGTTTTTCGTTCTGCGCCCGATCCACGCCTTTTCCTCCCGCCCCCCATCCCAGCCTGCACCGCTCTTCTTCCCCACAGGAGCAGTCGATGAGCGAGCATCTCTCTGCCGAATCTGACCCGCGCCCCGATAGCAGCCTCGACACCCGAACCTCCAGGATCAACCCCGAGCATGAAGCCGACCTCGACTCTGAGATCGCCCCTGAGAGAAGTGTCGCCAGACTGCAAAAAATCGTCGATCAGTTAGCTTTCGCAGTTCTGATAATTCGCGATACAGGTGCGGTTGCCATCGCCAACACGATGGCACAACAGGTCTTCTTATGCCATGCGGCCCAGAACCCAGCGACATCTGCGACATCTGCGACGCCACACATCAATCTCGCAGGCATTCCACTCGGGCAACTCCTGCATCTCGATGGATGCCCATTCCCGTCTCTTCCCATGCCTGCTGCCCAACTCCCGACAACGCACAGGGGGGAAGAGTTTCCCGCGGCAAACCCCATGCTGAGCGCCGCAAAAGAAGCGCTGCATTCTCTTCACAAGGGCATTACCGACCATGTTGCCTTCTTACTCCATCCGCAAGACCGGTGCGGCTTTCGGCATATCACAGCAAACGGACCTCCTGGCACCCTTTTGCACTTTGCAGCAACCATCGATCATCTCACCACAGCATATGACCGCTTTGCCATTCTCCATCTTCTCCACATTCCACTCGGCCCGGTGTCACGCAAACCACTGCGATTTATTTCCCCTGCTGCACATCCAAGTATTTCTCACAAGCAGATGAACTCCACCCACGATACGGCGCAGAACCCAAAACAAATCCCTCTCACACCAAGCGCCATTCTCGATACAACGGGGACTGTTGTCGAAGCCAACAAAGCCTGGCATGACACTTCCACAAAAAATACCCACGATGACCGCACCGCCACATGTGCAAAAGGACACAACTATCTGGAAATCTGCGACAGTCTTTCACGCGATTTGAGGCTTCCTCACTCACAGGGAAAAAAAGGAAAATCCTCTCTGATCCGAGCCGAAAGTCTTCCCGCTTCAGCCTGGACCTCGGCACGTGCAGCGATCGGAATCCGCGCAGTCCTCTCTCCCGAAATTCCCGATGCCTCTTTTACTCTTGAATATGTGGATACGGACCCCTGCGAAGAACGCTGGTTCGAGTTCAGCGCTGTCGCCTTACCAGGGCGCGAAAAACACTGTGCCATCTCTCACCATGACGTCTCATCCCGGCAACGCGCCCAACGACAATTACACGAAAACGCAGAACACGACCTTGCCACCGGACTGCATAACCGCGCTTCGCTGCTCTCTTGCCTGCCTCTCTGCCTCGCCCGGGCACACCAAGCAGACAATATCCTTGCGCTCTTTTCAATTGGGTTCACCTACCGGGGGAAAAACAGCAACACGCCTGAATGGCAAACAGATGAGCAAATCCTCCGGAACCTCGCGCAACAGCTCGCCGCCACACGACGATCCAATGACCTGCTCGCTCGCACAGGAGACATGCAATTCGCCTTGATCTTTGAGAACATGCGAGGAAAGTCCCAGGTCGGACGGCTCGCGAAACGCCTCGCTACCGCGCTCTCTGCTCCTGTTTCCACAGAAGAAGGGGAATTCCATCTCCAACCTTGTATTGGGATAAGCCTTTCTTCTCCTCATGCCACACGCCCGCTCGATCTGCTGCTCGACGCAGAAGAGGCAATGAGGGCGTCGCAACGCGCGGGAGTAAGCTGGCAAATCGGTGCACCCTGGCGCCCAGCCCGCACAAGCAGGCGAGCAAAAGCCGTGCAAGATCTGCGCTCGGCACTGAGTGAGCAACAGTTTGACCTGCACTATCAGGTCATTCACGCGCTGCCGTCCTGTGCTCCTCGTGCCATCGAGGTCCTAACCCGTAAACACAAAAACGGAAACACCCTCAACGCCACAAACTTCATTCAAGACGCGGAAGAAGCGGGCCTCATCACCTCAATTGATGAATGGGTATTGGAATCAGTCTGTAAACAGCTGGAAGAATGGTCGAAGTGGTCGGGACACGCCATCTCCACCCTTCCTATCCACATCAATGTCTCATCTCACTCTTTGGCGTCCCGATCTTTCCCACAACGGCTCTCGACATTGCTCGACACCTACAATTTGCAAGGGGAACGCCTCACCATCGAAATACGCGACGACAATATTTTTTCGTGTGATCAAACCATCACGGCGCTCACGAGTCTCGCCCAGCGAGGAGTGCGGATTTGCATTGATGGGTTCGGAGCAGGAAACATGCCGGTTGCTGAACTATTGAGATTCCCTATCTCTGCTTTAAAAATAGACCGTACGCTTCTTCCGAATACCAAAGATGACAAAAAACAGCTTACTCTTTGGAGATCCATCATTAACTTCGCTCATAACCTGGGAATCGAAGCTCTCGCCGGAAAAATCGAGACTCGACACCAGTTCGATATCGCCCAGGCGACTGGATGCGACGCATGCCAGGGTTACGCGCTCTCAATGCCGAAAGACGCCAAAAGTTTGTTCACAAGTACTGAATGGTAAGAACTCACGAACAGAACAGCCTTTTCTTCTTCCTACGGCTCTCCCCTACCTGAGATTTCTCTCTCATGGGAACCATCCAGGGTGCAAAACCGTTCCATTGTCTTGTGGAACCCTAATGGAAACAACGAAAGCAAAATAACGAAGGCGAAAGGAGAGAAGAGATGGATGCCGACAAGAGCATCGTCAACGGCCAAACACAGTCATCCGGAACCCAACTCTCTGCAGAACAAGAAGAAAACGTTGGAATCACCGGAATGGTCATCGTCGTGATTACTCTCACGGTTCTTACGCTCTTCCTTGGGGGTGTTTTCGCTCTTGCCACCTAGGCAAAAGCGAAAACCAATAGATTCTGTCTTCATCCTGATTCGGCAATGCGGAAACCGCAAAAAAGCGGAACTGCAAGGCATAATCAGAGAAATCATCCGCAAACACATCACAATCCTCACTGATTACCTCACGTGCGTAAGTTATCGTCACCTTTCTCAGGTCAATCATTTACAGAGAAAAAAAGTCACGCCAGTATTACGTTCAAAACCACTTTGCAAGCGATACACTGCACCACCTGCTCACACGGGGTAAGCCTTCACATGCACAACCGTTCATATTTGTAGTTACCCACAATGCCCAGGCGGAAGGGAACAGAGAGAGCCCTTCCGCCTGGGCGCACATCCAGCCTGTCCAGTCAAGACAAACAGGTCGGCACATTTCCTGTTTCCCTCGCACATTCCCTTTCCTATTTTCTTACCCATGGAAAGATCAGTCCTTCCCCACCCGTAGGAAAGTGGCATACTCCGAGACAATAATCGACAAACTCTGAGACCTGAAAATAGCCTCTCACAACACAGTGCCACCAGAAGATTACCGCTGAAAAAACGAACATAAAAATATGTACACCAGAGACTTCCTGGCTGGAAAATGGGAGAAAATGCCAGATGAACTCTTACTCATCAGAACATATCCGTAATGTTCTTTTTGCCGGGCATGGGGGAACTGGCAAAACAACTCTCAGTGAATCCCTTCTCTATCTTAGTGGGGTTCTTGATCGTCCAGGACGCGTTGAAGACGGCAATACTGTTTTTGATTTCGAAGAAGAAGAAAAACAAAAACAGCTTTCCATCAGCCTCGCAATCTCTCCTATGGAATGGAAAAATTGCAAAATCAACCTGATGGATAGTCCGGGTTATACGGATTTCATAGGTGAAGTTCAGACTGGCTTGGGCGTCTGCGACACCGTATGTTTTGTGATCTCTGCTGTCGAAGGAGTACAAGTACAACACGAGATCCTATGGGAGCTTGCCCGCACTGCACATCTTCCCCGGTTCATCTTCCTCAACAAGTGCGACCGAGAACGGGCATCCGTTCCAAGAGTGACTGCACAGCTTGTCGAAAAATTCGGAGTAGGTATCACTCCGCTTCAGATTCCCCTTGGCGCAGAAAAAGACTTTCGCGGCCTGATCGGATTGCTCGACAATCTCGCATGGGAATACAAAAATGGCATCCCAAAAGAAGTTGCCATTCCACCAGAACTACGTGAACACACCGCAGACCTCCGACAACAAGCGGTTGAAACCATCGTCGAGAACGACGAAGAGCTACTAGAACGCTATTTCGCAGATGAAGACATCGAAGGTGGCCCCCTCTTCCACGCGCTCCGCACAGGAATCACACGGGCCGAAACTTTTCCGGTGATCTATGGTGCAGCAACAGAACTCATCGGCATCGACCGGCTCGCCCATCTCATCACAAAAAGCACTCCCTCTCCGCTCGCGCACAGCCCATTTCGCGAAACCCGAAAAAAAAGCGAAGACCGTTTCCCATTGGAAAACGCGAGAGAACGCGCCCCCACCCTGTATATCTTCAAAACAATCACCGACCCTTTTGTCGGCCAAATCAACTATTTTCGGGTTGCCGCCGGAAACATAAAAAAAGACGACCACCTCTACAACTTGCGCTGCACGAAAGACGAACGACTGCACCAGCTCTTCATCCCATTCGGGAAAGACCAGCAGAATGCGGAAACCTTTGCCTATGGTGACATCGGAGCGGTAGGCAAACTGTCAGGCACCATCACAGGAGACACTTTATCGGACCCACACAACCCCATCCTCCTCGCTCCTACAGCAGTCGCAAAACCGGTATACGCTCTCGCCATTTCTCCGAAAACCAGTGGAGATGACGACAAGCTCACGACAAGCTTGCAGCGCATTCTGCTCGAAGACGCTTCGCTCCAGATAGAACGGAACGCCGAAACCCACCAAACGCTTTTATGGGGGATGGGAGAAACCCACCTCCTGACGACAATCGATCGACTGCGACAGCGTTTCGGCGTCGAAGTCACGACTGAAGACCCAAAAAACCCTTATCGGGAAACCGCAGGAAGCCCGAGCGACTTCGAGGGCAAACACAAAAAACAATCCGGAGGACACGGACAATTCGGGGTCGCCCACATTCGCCTTGACCCATTACCACGCGGCGCAGGCTACGAATTTGTCGACCAAGTTGTCGGCGGAGCCATCCCAAAACAGTATATTCCCGCCGTAGATAAGGGCGTACGAGAAGCCCTGGCAAAAGGCCCACTCGGCAGTTATCCCATCGTCGACATCAGAGTAACCCTCGACAACGGGAAAGCCCACTCTGTCGACTCCGACGAAAACAGTTTTCGCATGGCAGGAAAACTCGCCCTGCAGGGAGCCATCGACCAAGCCTCGCCCGTCTTGCTCGAACCCATATGCACCCTCGAAGTGCTTGTGCCAAATGAATTCGCCGGAGACATCTCCGGTGATGTGAGCGCCCGACGTGGACACATCCAGGGTATGGAAAATCTGGGGGACCGAAAGACCCTGATTAAAGCGCTCGTGCCTCAGGCAGAAATGCACAAATACGCGATCGATCTACGCTCAAAAACAGGCGGGCACGCAAGCTTTACCCTGGAATTTCACCATTACGAGAAAGTGCCCGCTCATCTCGTCACAAAAATTTTGCACAGCTGAGAAGCAGACCGGTAGGCCGGCAGAACTGCCCAAAAAGGCCCACGAGAGAAGCCCTTCGGGAGAAACCCCGGGCAGGGAAAGCACCTGCCCGGCAAAAACACACAAGTTCAGGCAAACATCAGGTGCACGCGACTCGCAGCATCGATTGCCTCACTCACCATACGTGTAACGAGATCCCGGGCACTCGGTAAATCGTCCACGAGACCCACTGCCTGACCCGCAGCAAGCACGCCCTGTTCAAAGTCTCCCGTCGCCACGACCTGGCGAAAAATATGGTCACCATACAAGGCGAACAGCTCTTCGGGCGGGGCGCCCGCCTGCTCTGCCGCCGCAAGACGCTGGGCCCGCTCGGTTGCAAGCACCCGGGCATCATCGTCGATGCTCCCCATCACGAGCAGGGTGTCAGTGTGCGCCGCCGCAAGATAACGTTCTTTGCACGCCGGATGTCCTTCAGCCTCTCTCGTTGCCGCAAAACGCGTTCCCATAAGGACACCGTCAGCGCCCAGGCCAAGCGCCCCCACAAGACCGGCCCCGTCAGCCACCCCACCCGCGAGCAGCCAGGGAGTCTCAAAACCAGCCGCAACGAGTTCTTTGTGGACCAGTCTCGCCTGCACAAGCGAGGTCACATGGTCAGGACCAGGGTGTCCAGCAGCTTCCCAGCCCAAAATAGCCAGGGCATCCACTCCCGCGTGTGCCGCCGAAACCATGTCGCGTACACGAGCAGCCTTGTGCACCACAATGAGCCCGGCATCGTGCAGGCGCTCCACAAAGGGCTTGGGACTACGCCCGGCAGTTTCGACAATCGACACGCCCGCCGCAACCACCTGATCAATCAGCACATGCGCGAGGTCAGCAAAAAAAAGCGGGATGTTCACCGCGAAAGGACGGTCCGTCTGCTCCCGCACCGCGTCAATTTCGGCTCGCAGTTGCTTCGGGTCGTCGAAGAAGGCGGCACTGCCCAAAGTGCCGAGTCCCCCGGCATCCGATACGGCAGCAACAAGCGGGGCAAACGAAACGGTCGCCATGCCCCCCTGCATAATTGGAAAGTCCACTCCCACGAGACGCGTGAACCGGGTGGAAATCGCACGCGGGGCAGACTTCTGACGTGACTGCTCGGACATCCCTCCGGTTGTCTCCGCTCCAACAACAGTTCTGCGAGAGCCCATCACGACGACAATCCCAACGCGTCAAGAGATTCCTGCCGCACCCGCCCATAGTCGGCTTTTCCGTTCGGACTGCGGCCTACACTCGACACAATCCGCACATGTCGGGGTGCCTTATAACCAGCCAAATGTTCTTTCACGGTGGCAATCAGCTCCTCTTCTTCCACGGTCTTGCCAGGCAGCAGCTCTATCACTGCACAAATCGCCTGACCAAACCGGTCGTCAGGTACACCCACCACAACAGTGTCTTGTACCGCTTCATGCTCTTTGAGAACTTCTTCTACTTCTTCGGGAAAAACCTTCTCCCCCCCAGTATTAATACACACAGAGCCTCGCCCCAAAAGCTGAATACGATCATCAATATCAACCGTGGCATAGTCACCGGGAATTGACCAGCGTTCCCCATTGATCTCCCGGAAGGTGCGTCCTGTCTTCTCGGGATCTTTGTAATAACCGATCGGCATATAGCCGCGCACTGCAATCATTCCCACCTCTCCTGAACCGGGCGTCACAGAAGAACCATCCTCACGAATGACCGTGGCATTCTCGCCCAAACGAAAGTTTGCCGTCTCTGCCGACCCAGCAGAACCCGAGACCGACTGTCCCATCCCCAGCGCCTCAGTCGAACCAAGCAGGTCAGCCAGAAGCATGCCTGGATGGTGCCGCAACAAGCCCTTTTTTACCGGTTCACTCCACATCACACCCGACGACACCACAAGTCCTAAACTCGAAATATCCCAGCGTCCCTTCTGCTCATCCAGAGCCTTCACAATAGGCCGACCAAAGGCATCGCCTACGAGAGCAAGCCAGTTCACCTTGTGCTCTTGCACCGCATCGAGTAGTTCCTCTGCCGAAAAAGAGCGCGACGTCAGCAAAACAACACACCCACCCTGCGAAAGACAATTCAAGCTCACAAGAAAGCCCGTACCATGCATGAGCGGGGGCGCAGGCAGCACAACCGCCGTGGAACTCGACGGTAGACGTTCCCGCACAAAGTCCATATCCGCCTGCACAGGATCACTCGAAGTGTTGTAGCCCAAATAAAAATCGTCTTGTCGCCACATCACCCCCTTTGGGATACCTGTTGTCCCCCCCGTATAGATCATAAAAATGTCGTCGCCACTCCGCCCCCACGGCGCCGGTGTACGACCGCCCTCCGACAGAGACCGCTGCGACACGACCCCCTCATAAGGACGCGCCCAGTCAGGACAGGGCCCCGTACCATCATCCACCCAGAACCAGGTCTGGATAAAGGGCACCCGATCCTGCAGTTCCTCAATCCGCTCCGCAAACGCCCCATGAAAAACCACGGCCCGCACGTCGGCATTGTCCCACAGATACACAAGCTCGTCTTCGCGGTACCGGTAATTCGTATTTACCGGCACAAGCCCCACTTTCGCCGCCGCAAAAGCCGTCTCCATGTACTCCGGGCAGTTATACAGGTACATCGCGACCTTGTCTTGCTGCTGCAACCCGGCAGCAAGCAACGCCTGCGCAACCCCATCGGCCCGCCAGTCAAACTCCCCCCAAGAGATTTTTCGCTCCCCAAAAACAAACACAGGCGCATCAGGCTGCGCCTCGGCAATCGTCTCCCACACATCCGCAAAGTTCCAACCGGCCATGTTCTCTCCCCCTCCGACTTTGTCTCCTACAAAACAACAAAGCAGCGCAACAGCCCCGCATCTGCGCATTCGTCACACCCGCCGCTTTGCCCTCCAGACCCCTGCATCATACGACCCAAAACATGACCCAAACCGCGAAAACTCGCAGCACCCCACAACTGGCCCAGCGAAGCAGGCAAAAACCCCGGATCTCCAGCTCCGCAAGCAGTGCCTCAGCCACACGTGAGGGGAGCAGCCCGAGACCCCGTCGGAGACCCCTGAAACAGGCACTACCAGAGACCCCGTCAGAACAAAACCCAGTCGGAGATCCCCCCAGAAAACAGGCACCACGGAAGATCACGTCAGAGAACTACACTTAGGTGATACACATCTATGCTGCTGCACCGCCCTCTTCTTCGACGAGCAGACACAGCACACACCGAAACAGCATTTTCCGGGATTCTCCCGCTCTCCACAAGAACACACGGCACACCGGAGAGTCCACCTCACACCCTGCCCCACACAAAGAAAGACACCCGCATGATCTTTTTCTCCTTATGCAGAAAAAAAAATGCCCGCCGGCACCGCCTTCCTCCCACTTCTCCCAAGCCCCCTTCATCTGACCCCCGGCTCACACTCTCTCCTGGATCCGCGCCTCCTGCTTCCAGGTCTGCTTCCTCACCCCTAAATAAAAAACATCAGCAGACAGCTTGGGGTCGAGGGTTTTCTCCTCGCCACCGCATCCTCGCAGCCTTCCCTCTGTTCGGGCTGCTGCTCTCTGCACTCCCCATAGCAGATCTCGCAGGTAGAACGGTTATAGAACCGCTAGAACATCTCGCACCGCTACACGTTCTCAGAGGTCATACCGAAGCGGTACTCAACGCGAGATTCAGCCCCGACGGCACCCAAGTCGTCACCACAAGCCTCGACGGCAATGCCGCCATCTGGAATACCGTCACCGGCGCGCTCATCCATACCTTGGAAGGCCACACCGACACAGTCTGGAACGCGTCCTTCAACCTCGACGGCACCCAAGTGCTCACGACAAGCGAAGACAGCAGTGCCACAATCTGGGACACCAGCACCGGCGAGGAGCTGCACACCCTCTCGCACACCGGCCCTGTGAGCAGCGCGTCCTTCAGCCCCGACGGCACCCAAGCCCTCACCACAAGCTTCGACCACACCGTCGCCATCTGGGATACCAGCACCGGCACACGCACCCACCGCTTGCAAGGCCACACCAACACAATATGGAACTCAGATTTTAGCCCCGACGGCACCCAGGCCCTCACCGCCGGCCAAGACGGCAGCGTCATAATCTGGGATACCAGCACCGGAGACGTTCTCCAAACACTCACCCACAACAATCCACTCCTGGACGCGTCTTTCAGCCCCGACGGCACCCAAATCATCACCACCAGCACAGCCAACGTCGCCACAATCTGGGATGCCACCACCGCAACCCTCATCCACACCCTCAAAGGCCACACTGCCCCAATAGGAAACGCAACCTTCAGCCCCGACGGCACCCAAGCCCTCACCGCCGGCTTCGACCACACCGCCATCATCTGGGACACCAGCACCGGCATACACACCCACACCCTCCCCCACACCGGCCCAGTCATGAGCGCGTCCTTCAACCCCAGTGGCACCCACATCATCACCACAACCCTCACCAGCAGCACCCCCCAAATCTGGGATGCCATCACCGCAACCGTCACCCACACCCTCGAAGGCCACACTGCCTCAGTAGGAAACGCAACCTTCAGCCCCGACGGCACCCAAGCCCTCACCGCCGGCTTCGACCACACCGCCGCCATCTGGGAAATCCCAATCCCCCAGCCCACCACGACCA
>DEIU01000006.1:55384-55523 GCA_002352645.1 Acidimicrobiia bacterium UBA2766
GCCCACCACGACCACCAGCACCACAACCACTCAGCCCACCACGACCACAATCCCCCAGCCCACCACCACCACCAGCACCACAACCACTCAGCCCACCACGACCACAATCCCCCAGCCCACCACCACCACTACAACCACT
>DEIU01000006.1:55652-55970 GCA_002352645.1 Acidimicrobiia bacterium UBA2766
CCCAGCCCACCACACCCACCACCACCCAGCCCTAGCCGGGAGCAGTTCGAGGACTGATGTCAAAGGACAAAGTCGACTTCGGTCGAGACGGCCTTTTCACCAGAAACCTCGCAAAGATCAATCGAGAATCAGAAGTCATCCCGTAGGAGAAATCACAGAAATCGACTCTACTGTGCAATATCTCTTGTTCTGAGAAACCCCCTACGACTTCTGATTCTCGGCGTACTGTGCTGCATATGCTGACCAAAAGCCATAAAAGCCTTCTAGTCCACTAATCAGGCCAGTAAAAAGAAGCCGAAAAACAGGCGATACGGCCAT
>DEIU01000023.1 GCA_002352645.1 Acidimicrobiia bacterium UBA2766
CGACGCCAAATTCTACGGTTCCATGGGCGGAAAACACCTCAACAAACCCATCACCGCGATCGCCCCCACCCCAACCAACAAAGGCTACTGGCTCGCCGCCCAAGACGGCGGCATCTTCGCCTTCGGCGACGCCCGCTTGCACAAGGCAAGAACAGCAGACCATCACACCCTGTCAAGAATAATCACCATGCGAGCAAGTATCGGTGGACGAGGATACTATCTGCTTTCAAGCGAAGGAGAGATTCATACTTTTGGGGATGCAAAATTTCATGGATCCTTGACGCCCCCCACTGATGAAAATCGCGACGATCCCGCTGTTGCACTCGTTCTTCTTCTACCACAGTCTGTTTCTTCTTTGCTCGACAGTCACAGAAAGAACGACACTTTCCGCTAGAAAACGAGAACTGCAATGCAATATCATCACAAGAAAGAACGTCCCCACCAACACTTTCCAAAGAAAAAAAGAGACCGGCAAAAAGTTTTCCGGCCTCGCTGCACAGTCTTTTCCGCAATTCTCTACGCGGTTTCCTTACTGGTATTGCCGGCATTTGTCACGGCAACACCTCTGCGCGGGCAAGCACCAGAAGAAAACGCGCAGATACGGATCGAAGGCCGCGGTTTCGGTCATGGTCGCGGCCTTGGCCAATGGGGAGCACTCGGATACGCGCTCGCAGGAGTTCCGTATCAAGAAATCCTTGCTCACTATTACGGCGGAACCAAACCAGGAAGCTTCATACCAGACAGACTTCTCCGGGTAAGGATCGTGGAGAATGACGGCGCAGCACTGCAGGTCACTTCTGCAGCACCTTTTCACGTCGCACAATGGGAAATACCGGCCTCAGGCGCGGCGCGAGCCCGTCGCATCTCCTCCGGTCACTTCCTTATTGAACAAGGGGCAAGTTGCACAGGGCCCTGGACTCAACTTGGAACTGTGGACCACCCTCCTCTTTTCACCCCTTCTCACCCTGATGCCCGCGCTGGGGTCATGACCGCCCCGCACAACACACTGTTACAGCTCTGTATCTCTCAGACTGCGAACGAGACCACCGGCGAGACCACGCAGGAAACTATTCATTGGTTACGCGGGACTCTCGAGGCCCAGGAAGAGAACGAGCAGATGAGAACGGTGAATATTCTTCCCCTTGCAACCTATCTAAAAGGTGTTGTCCCCCAAGAAATGCCCGCCTATTGGGCGACACAGGGAGAAGGACGGGGAGCACACGCGTTGCGCGCGCAGGCAGTAGCCGCTCGTTCCTATGTGGCCTCCGACATGCAAGCCAATAACGGGCACGGAAAATATCTCTATGCCGATACCTGCAACACCGCCACATGCCAGGTCTATCGAGGAGCCGCGATATCGGAGGATTCCGGCTTCTTTCCCCTTGAGCACTTACTCTCAAATCAGGCGGTCACGGCCACCAGCGGAGAAGTGCGCCACTGGAGCAACGGGGATACAGCAAGAACAGAATTCTCTGCTTCCACAGGTGGTCATACTGCCGGCGGGGTTTTCCCCGCAGTCTCGGATACAGGAGATGCCACTTCTCGCAATAAGTATCATCGCTGGTCAAAAGACATCCCCATCAGTGAAATCACAGAGATTTTCGGGCAAGACCTCGGAACTTTTCAGAACTTCTCCGTGATCAGAAGAGACGGGATTGGCTCCGACGGTGGGCGTGCGCGTGAAATACGCATCAATTTCGCACATGGTTCACGCGTCATTCCTGCGAATACTTTCCGCCGGGCTCTCGGCATCTCCAGCACCTGGTTCTATATAACGGACCCCACTGGGTATCACGTTCTGACTGCGACAGGGAAAGTCCATGCTTTTGCTCCCGCGCAAGATCACGGATCACTCTCGCAAGCGTTCACACAGACAAGCGCGATCGATCTCGCAGAAGTACGGTCGTCAACAACGTCAACAACGTCATCAACAACATCAACGTCAACAGCTGCAAAAGGCTATTGGATCCTCAGCTCAATCGGGGAAGTGCACCCCTTTGGAGCAGCCCAGCACTACGGTTCACTTGCGGGGGTCCCGATAGCAGGAAAAGTAGTTCGACTTGTCTCCACTCCCACCGGGAGGGGTTACTGGCTTGCCGCCCAGGACGGCGGAGTGTTTGCCTTCGGCGACGCCGGCTTCTACGGCTCCATGGGCAACACGCACCTCTACAAACCCATCACTGCAATCGCCTCCACCCCAACGGGCGAGGGCTACTGGCTCGCCGCCCAGGACGGCGGCGTCTTCGCCTTCGGCGACGCCGGCTTCTACGGCTCCATGGCCGGCAAACCCCTGCACAAACCGATCATTACCATGGCCTCCACCCCAACGGGCGAGGGCTACTGGCTCGCCGCCCAGGACGGCGGCGTCTTCGCCTTTGGCGACGCCCCGTATCTCGGCAGTCTTCCTGCCCGACAGATCAGGCAGGAAGTTGTCAGTCTCGTCTCCCTCTCTTCCGGTGACGGCTACCTACTGGCCGGCAGGGAGGGGGAAGTGCACGGTTTTGCCAGAGCTCGTTCACAAGGCGGAGCAATGGTGCACTCTGACCAGACCCCGACTGTCGCCATCGCAGCCCCCTGATTCTCCGGCTTTTCTCTTCTTTTTCTGCAGCAAGCTCCTGCACGAAAAACACACCTCGCGAAAAATCTTTGCACGACAGCTACCAGAAGAACCCCCTGGAGAGAAAACAGAAACCCACTTTCACCTGGGAACACAAGCAGTTTTCTCCGGAAAAGAGAATTTTCCCACAGAAAATCTAGAAATTTCGGCATTTCGCAACAATAGAGACGATCAAGCTTTTCCTCCGTATTTGCCGATGTACTCCACACCGATCGGACTCCGCTATTCGGGGAAATGCCCATGCCAGCACATTGGAAAAATATCGAACGAACAAGCAGGTTCGTGGTCTTCGCTATTTTTTGCAGTCTTTTACCCATGCTGTCGACTTCCGCGTCAGCTTCCGAAAAACAACCAGTTTCCGCGCAGGAATATTCGGTCCTCGCCAGCCTGACCTCAGCAGACAACGAGAATGGAGACCAAGACTTTGTACTGCCTCAGGACCATACCGTAAGTCGTTCTGTCAACATAGACGTGCATCTCGAAAGCTTGGTCGACTCGAATGGACAAGCCCGCGAGCACGCGCATTTGACCTTTCCCGCTTTCGAAAAAGGAATACTCAAACTCGACCTCACACGCGCGAGGACCGACAACTCCACCCTCGCATGGCAGGGAAAGGTCAACACAAAAGAGCAAAGTGATGCTATTTTCATCTTGAACGAAGGGCACCTCACGGGCAATGTCACGCTCGACGGAAACGTGTATCAGTTCCGTTCCCAAGAAAACGGACAGCACGTGCTACGTGAGACAGACACTTCCCTACTCCCGGAAGGTCTCCCACCCCAAGTACCCCCACCGGAGCTCCCGCCCCAGCTCCCCCCATCCCCACCACAGCAGATCCCAGACCACACGGTCACAGCAGAAAAAGACGATGGCAGCCAGATCGATGTGATGGTGGTCTACACGCCCGAAGCGAAAAATCAAACGGGGGGAAAAACTCCCGTTGAGAGTCTGATCCAGCTCGCGATCACCGAAACCAATACCGGATACGCCAACAGCAACATCAACACACGCCTCAGGCTCGTCCACACCGCTGAAATAGCCCACACAGAGGGGTCCTTTACCGATGACCTCACCAATCTGACATCAACAACAGACGGAATTCTCGACCAAGTACACACTTGGCGCGATACTTATGGCGCCGACGTCGTGATTCTCATCAGAAAAACTGACCCCAGCGCGTGCGGCCTGGCCTGGCTCATGTCATCACTCACCCCGACCTTTGAAACCTATGCCTTCGGCGTTGTGGCACACAATTGCGCGACGGGCAATTTCTCGTTCGGTCACGAGATCGGCCACATTCAAGGAAGCACACACGACAAAGACAACACGGGAGGAAGCACCGGCGTCTCGCCTTATTCGCAAGGATGGCAAGACCCGGCCCCCAACGAAACTTTTCGCACCGTAATGGCATACAACTGCCCGGTTACTGCGAGTAACCCAAGTGGTGGCTGCCCTCGCGTGAATCAGTACTCCAATCCCGCAATAAACTATTCGGGCCGATCCACCGGGCACACAAGCACAGCAGACAACGCCCGATCGATCAATGACACCGCCAATACTGTTGCCAACTTCCGTGCAGAAGTCGCCACACCACCAACCACCACCACGACCAGCACCAGCACCACAACAACCACCACGACGCCAAGCACCACAACCACAACCACCACGCCAAGCACCACAACCACAACCACGACGCCAAGCACCACAACCACCACGCCAAGCACCACAACCACAACCAGCACCAGCACCACAACCACAACCACGACGCCAAGCGGTGGTTATTGGCTGGCAGCCGAGGATGGTGGCGTGTTTGCCTATGGCGACGCCAAGTTCTACGGCTCCATGGGCGGCAAACACCTGAACAGCTCCATCATCGACATTACGGCTACCCCTCCCATGACAATGAGCGCTGACAACAAAACCACGCAGCACACAAAAAAGAGCGCGGGCGACCACCACACCAGCAAGGGCTACTGGCTACTCGGCATGGACGGCGGTGTCTTCGCCTATGGCGACGCCAAGTTCTACGGCTCCATGGGCGGCAAACCCCTGAACGACTACATCATTGACATGACAGCAACGCCAAGTGGCAAGGGGTACTGGCTCGTGGGCCTCGACGGTGGCGTGTTTGCCTTCGGCGACGCCATGTTCTACGGCTCCATGGGCGGCATGCACCTCCACAAACCCATCTGGGCAATAGCCTCCACACCAACGGGCAAGGGCTACTGGATCGTAAGCGTGGACGGGAGCATCTTCCCCTTCGGCGACGCCATGTTCTACGGCTCCATGGGAGGCAAAGCCCTCAACGGCATGATCATCGACATCATCCCAACGCCAAGCGGCAAAGGTTACTGGCTCATGAGCTTCGACGGTGCCATCTTCACTTATGGCGACGCCAAGTTCTACGGCTCCATGGGCAGCAGTCCCATGAACGACCTTATAATCGGAGCGGATGCCAGCCCGACTGGCAAGGGCTACTGGCTGACGGGCTTTGACGGCGGAGTCTTCGCCTTCGGCGACGCCAAGTTCCACGGATCGATGGGCGGCAAGCACCTCCATAAACCCATCATGGATATTGCTTCCACGTCCTGACCGTCCGAACCAGAGGCGTCCCCAAGCAAATTTGTTCGGGGACGCCTTCTGCTTGTCTGCACGCGAGGACCGAAGCCAAAGGCACTTGCTTGCAAAAGACCCCAAGAAAACACACGGAAACCCTGACACCTCCCCCACACCTGGGTTTTTCAAACCGAGCACACGCTGGTCGAGACGGATCCCCCGCAAAGAGAAAAGGCAAAGGCCAGTGCGCAGCTCACTCCACCGTGTACCGGATTTGCCAAAGAATTGCCAGAACAATCACCTCAAGGTAACGCCAGAACAATCACCTCAAGGCAACGCCAGAACAATCACCTCAAGGCAACGCCAGAACAATCACTGATCAGCAGTTTCCGATCGAACACGG
>DEIU01000077.1:0-1532 GCA_002352645.1 Acidimicrobiia bacterium UBA2766
CTCATCCTCGGGGCGTTTTGCCCGATTGATTGGCAAAAGGGGGAACACTCAAGAGACAAATGCGTACTGTCACGGGAGTCTTACCTGACGCCATCCCTCGAGCATGCGAATTTCCCACGAGGCACGGTGCGCTACACCCGCGAGAGTTGTGCGCGATATAGCGTGATGACGGTTTTCTTTGACACGAGCACACTGTGAAATCTCGAAACAAGCCGGAAGCGCCAACAGGTGTCGTGCTCGCTTCGCGGCGGCACAGTCCCGATACTTCACGCTCACAGCACGGGACTCGCTTCTTTGCACAGGGGGGCACAGTGGGAGTTTCGAGAGTGGGAATTTTTGGAGAAACGCCGGCCAAACACTATCGCCCAGCGGATCTATCCCAAGCGGAAGAAGTCGAAGAAAAAGAAAAAGAGAATTATCGGGATTTTGCGGTCAAAAACCTTTTTCTTTTGAACTCGGCTGCCAGACTCTCTGTATGACTTCATCATCGCATCCCGACTCTTCTTTTGATTTTCTGCTGCAAGCTGTGCAACGCAGTGGCAAATGCGACCCGCACGCTCACGGTATCACGGTGCTCAACAACAAACAGCTCGTGGAAATTCTGGCTGCTGCTCCCCGCACACCAGAGGGGAAACCACGGTTACGCGAATCCAACTTCGAGAATCTTACCTTTCAAGACGAAGTTGTCTTTGACGGGACGGTATTCGATAACGGAGCGATCTTTGATGGGGTAACCTTCGAAGAAAAGGCTTCTTTCGAAGGGGTAGTATTTGAGGGAGATAGCACTTTCAAAAAAACGGTATGCAAGAAAAAAGTCAACTTCAGTAAAACTGTATTCAAAAGCTATGTCGACTGTAATCAAGTAATATTTCAGGAAGAAGCGCTCTTCAACGAGGCAATTTTCAACGATATTACGCTCTTTGACGGGGCAATATTCGAAAGTAAAACAGTTTTCGACAAGGTATTATTTGAAAATAAAAGCAGTTTTCACAGCGCAATTTTCAAGGGAAACGCTGACTTCAACGAAACAAGTTTTGCAAGAGAAACTGCCTTCAACAGGGTCATATTCAATACTGTGGCCATCTTTGACAAGGCAACATTTGACGGCAATGCCGTCTTCGACGGGACAACATTCGAAAACGTAGCGATCTTTACTGGCACAGTATTCAGTGAAGAAGCAAGTTTTCTCGGCGCAACATTCAAGAGTGCGACCAGTTTCAATAGGGCAGTATTTAAAAATCTGGCGATCTTCAAAAGAACAACATTCGACAACATGGCTGTTTTTGACGGGGTCACGTTCAAAAACGAAGCTATTTTCAATGGGGCCACGTTCAAAAACGTGGCCATTTTTACTGGTGCAAATCTCAAGAAGATAAGCCATTTCGAAGCGGCAGTGTTGGAAGAAGAAGGCCGTCTCCTTTGGGATATGAAGCGGAAGCGAGGTTGGCGATCCTGAATCCCAACAAGCAGTCGTAAGCAGTCGCAAGCCGCGACAAGCCGAAAAAAGACAGGCCTTCCCGGTTCCCGGCAAA
>DEIU01000077.1:1660-6020 GCA_002352645.1 Acidimicrobiia bacterium UBA2766
CGGAGAAGGCATCGAAAGAAGGGGCCACGTTCAAAAAGACAGGGGCTTTCGTGAAAGAGAGCGGAGAAACAGCGCCGAGGACCATAAAAGGGTATTGGCCAGAGCCGGTGGGCTGGGGAAAACTGCGGTAGAGGCGCAGCGAAGCCGGGCTGTCGAGGTGTTCTTCGACCAGGTTGAGGGAGAAGCCACCAAGGCCGTAGCCGACAGCACGAAAACCGGAAGAGAGCTGTGCCCACACAGAAGGGTGGAGATCTTTTGGTTCCTGCAAAATGTAGAACCAGCCAATGCCGAACTTGCGGGTCTCGCGGGCGTAACGGGCGAGAGACGCAGCCAGGTCCTTGATTTCCTCCACGTCCGAACGGGCCGGGGCATAGCGGGCGGCCTCATCAAAAACAACCATTGTATTGAGCAGACGATGGCTGTCAGCTTGGCTTCGGGCATCTCGACCGCCCGTGGCGCTCCCTGTGGCGTAGGCACGCGAAGCTGCCTGTTCAAGCAAGCGGAAGACTTCTTGCAAGATCAACGCTTTGGCGGCGTCATCCGCCAGGCCGTGTATGTCGCCGTCGTCGTCGTCATCATCAGCCACCGGGGTTGTCATGTTAAAGACGAGAAAGGCGCGGGGTTTCCCGGGATGCCGGGCAAAAAGGTCCTGCAGAATGCTCTCGACCGGGGTCCGCTTGCCATCGGCAAGGTTCACAGGAGCGAAAAGTGTGAGGACCGAACGAAAAATCCCGAGAGCCGAACCGGGGCGGGCCCGCAGGTTTTCCACCCGTTGCAAAAACTCTTCGCGGGGAGCCTTGCTTGAATACACGGACTCGGCATTGGCGCCAAGATGCGCAAGCACTTTTTCAAAAAGCACATCCGCAGGAGTACTCGTCCAGTCGTCCCGGTCTTTGAGCGTCTGCAAAAGTTCGGCGATGCGGGCACGGGCCCGCTCGCGATTCTGGGGATGCTGCACCAGATGCAACTGCAACAAGCCTGACTTGTCGAGAAGTTTCGTGAAGAGGTTGCGGTTCTTTGGAAGACGCACATCAGTTGCAAGATTATGCACGCGCACTTCCCTGCCAAGTGCAGTCGCCGCGCCCTGCAAAGAAAAGGGCAGATCACGTTCCAGGCTGAACTGTTGTTGCGGATCGATCAGCAGCACCCCAAGGTCCTCATGACGAAGCTGCCCGCACACATAGTAGGCAGCAAACCAGGACTTCCCCGATCCTGACGCCCCGAAAACCCCCGCATGGAAGGCGCCGCGCGAGGTGTCAAAATGATTGGTATTAAAAGGAAGGTGCACACCCGGCATACGGTAAATATCCCCGAGACAAAAGAGGGAACCAGAATCGTAAGCTGTCATGGCTGCAAGCAGGTCGTTGTTCACACGGAAAATCTCGGTACCCGTGCGAGGCGACATCGAAAGGTTCGCCCCGGCAGGCACATACGCTTCTCCTTCGTGCCGGTACACCGCCTGCACATCGACCGTGGCAGCGCGCACGTCTGCCCGACCTGAAAGGTGCGCAAGCGCACCATGCTCGGCAATCACGCCTCGCATCGACACATTCTCGTGCCACTGATTTTTCGTCTCGGCCTCGGTCACCGTGCCAAGGGCTTCTTCCGAAACCTCAGGTGTGAATTGTTTGGGAATGACGACCATCGACCCGACCAGGCCGAGTTCTTCGGCGTCACGCGTAATCTCGACAGTCACTGTCGCCGTCGAAGAGGGCGATCCCACCACCCCAACCTTACCGGGCACAATGCCGGGCACAACAGGCGCAGGGCTCGGCACAACAGCACCCACTCCGGACCCGACCTCGGAAAAAAAGTCGCTCTCCTCGGAGGTTGCAGTGTCTTCTTCCGGCAGATCGAACACTGGCGGATCCAACACGGACGGATCTGGCCAATCGGGATCCGACCAGGCGGGAAGCGAGGCCGAGAATCGCCCGGAAGGCACGTCTTGCGGCTCGCCTCCGGGGAAAGGCGCAGGAGCAGGCCCTGACGGAGTTTCTCTTGTGGCTGCGTCCGAGGAGCCGCCGGGGAGACCGGCTGCCGGCTCAGCCGGCAAATCGGCAGAAAAATCATCGATGCTCATTGGGTTGGGCTCACTCGTCCTTGGTTTCTCATGGTGCCATGCTTGTTCCTGGGAGAGGCCCCGTCCGACAACAGAACCGGGCCCGACAACACGCACACCCAGCTACCGAAAAACCCTACCCAACCACACCTGGGGACTACACCTGGTGCACTACAGCTTGTTTTCCCACAAAAAGGCTTGGCAACGGTACGAAAAATGGGCGAGAGAAAGGTCGAACAGAAGCGCCTACGCAGTTTGCACTGTTTGTCGTGCACAAGAGTGTTTGCCATCTCCAGCTGGAGCAGAACACACGACAGAGTCTTCGTTCGCGTTCCCACGTTTCCTCGCAGACGCGGCAAAAAGGAGAGACGATCCTGGAGCTTTTATTCTCCATAGGAACGGTAGCTCCGCAAAAGGAATTCAATGTAGTCACCCGCGCCCCGTCCTGCAAGCTCCATTGTGAGACCTTGCAAGGCCGCTTCGCTCGCCGGCCCAATTGACTTTGCCCAGGCGTCGGCAAGCCATTGACAAAAAGGTTCCTGAAAGTGGGGAGCAGGGGTTTCGGCAGAAACGGAACAGGCGAGCCTGCCCCCATAGTCCCTGCCATGATGCCGCTTGAACTCCACTTTGACGGCGGTGGAGGCCCCGTGAGGTTTCACATAGAAAAGGCCGACATTGCGACCTGGCTCGTCCATAATTCGCAGCGGACCGCTCGCCTCGTCCAGCGCGTTCGCAAGGGCCGCGGCCTGCGGATCGTGCAGGTTTTCGGGAACGCGCACCCGGAGACGCTCCCAGGAGCGCGGCACTGCCACAGGGCGGGTCATCTCCCCTGGTTGCAGGAGCATGGTGGCAAGAAATTTATCATTGGAGAGGATATCGACGCCGTGTTTTCTTCGCATCCGCTCTGCCAGGTCGGTCGAAGAATCTGACTTCGGGCAGGCTATGATGCGCGCGCCCTTCTGGTCGTCGCAAAGCCGGGCAAGGTTTTCTACCACATCAAGCTCTTCGCACACCTCAATCGTGGCAGTGCGCACTTGTTCCGAAAGAGAAGAGAGGGCCGCGTGGAAGATCACAACCGGCGTTTGGTGGGAGCCGTCCAAAATCACGATATCGTGCGGAAGAGACACAGCGATCGAGAGCTCGGCCGCCATCATCGCGGCCTTTCCCAACCGATCGAGGTCGATGTCGTGCCGCACCATCCGGCTCCACTGCCGGCAGACAACACGCCCGGCAAGCTCTCGCGCCGGGGTAAGCCCTTCGGCGGCAACAGCGACCGACATCATGAGGTCTGCCGCATAAAGGGGCTGGTGCACGCTGGCACCATCGACTGCAGCGAGCCGTTTTCCCGCCGAGGTGTCGGGCACCGGCACAATAAAAGGAGGGTCTTCGTCTTCGATCAGGGCTCGACGTAGTTCCTTTCGGGCTGAGACCACCGGCCCGAGCATGCGACCTGCTTGATCCGCCAAATGGTCGACCTGCCCGAGCAGGTGCAGAATCACCTCTTCAGGTAAGCCTGGGGAGCCTTCGGAGTGCAAAAAAGAACGGGTCTCTGTCACGGTGCTTCACTCACCCGTTTTCGAGCTGCTTCGCGGTGTCTTCCGGCAGGCGCAGGAACTGTCAAAATTGCTGCGCAGTGCGGACACACGGGAAAGATACCTGCAAAAAAACTCCACCCGAATCCGCTCCCGACGCAACGACCTGGTCACAAGAAAAACAAGCAGTAGAACTCGGAGAAGGCCAACAAAGAACTCATGCTACTGGGTCAGTCCCACCAGTGCAGATGCAGATGCAGATGCAGACAGATCTCATCACATTGCCTCCACGCCATCTTCCCAGCGGCGTGACCGGTTCAGCGCCTCTTTCATCGCAACGGCCTCAGTCAGGGAAACCCCTACCCGGTTCGCGAGCGCGCACAGCACAATCAGCACGTCGGCAAGCTCCTGGCTCACGTCTTGATACCGATCTTGTGTCACATCCAGTTTCATGCCGGAGAAACCGCGCACGCTCTTGCACACTTCGCCCACCTCCTCCGCGAGGACCAGACACTTTTCAACCGGTCCGTCATCGGCAAATCCGCGTTCCCTCTCCATATCCGCTACATATTCCTGCAGCGCATCCAGTGTGGTCCCGGCTGTCACATCCATACCTGTGCAAGCTAGCCCGTCACTATGCTCTTTCTCAATCAGCATGCCCTACCTTTTTGCCTTTGCCGAAATTCCCTTGTTTGCACTCTGTGCTTTCCCCTTTTTCAGTGCTTTTTCTGCACGCCACTGCCTTTTACCTTTTGCCTGCACGACGCTT
>DEIU01000077.1:6092-13887 GCA_002352645.1 Acidimicrobiia bacterium UBA2766
GCACGACGCTTCTCTGCGCTCCACCCGGACCTCTCCCCTATGACGAAACCGGCAGAACCACCCAACACACAGCACTCGCCTTTCACTCCTGGGTCCCCTCTCCCTCTCCCTCTCCCGATATGGGTGGCAAGATGAAAAACGCAGCTCGCCGGCCCGTCAGGGGTTAGGGGCTACTGAAACCCTCGCTCAGTTTCGGGTGATAGCACGAAGGGTGTCGGTCGGGTCGGCGCAAGGCGGGAGAAGAAGAACAAAGACAGGAAACAATATTTCTTCGTTCTCAGCTCCCGGGTTTTCCTGCTCACACAAAAGAGGGCTTCTGAACAGGGACGTTAGATGCCGGCAGGGAGAAAGCAAAAGGAGACTCTGGGGAATAAAAAGACATACGGGAATTTTGCACCGGGATGAAGAGAAAGAAGAGACCGGGGCAAGGAGCGAAATAAGCCCTCATCAGGTAAGGTCCTGGGGCATGGCAACCAAAACATGACCCGTTCTCTGCCTACATCAACCTACTTCCAATACCAGCGAGACTCTCTCTTCGCGTGAACTCCACTCTGACCTTGTGGGTTGCCGGGTCTGGTCCGAAACGACAGACCACTCCAGCAATATGACGGGCACAATCCGCTTTGCCGGCCTCATCAGATTTTCCCTAGATAAAGATACATACGATTATGCATATGGTCAGGTGCACAACAGATTTCATTGGATATCAGGAGCACAGCTGAAGCATGCCTCACGGCGTCACATTGTGCATGGCATCCTGTCTTCCGGAATCTGATACGCGCAGTATCACAGGTCTTCACCACAGAGAAACCGCGAGAGAAACAAAAGAGATGGAGAAAGGATCCTGCGGTGAGGAGAAGTGTCTCGAGAACTATGCATTTGGTCTTCTCCTCCGCAGCCCAATACATTTCTTCTCCTCCCGAGAAGGAGGAAGCTGTAACCGAGCAAAGTCGACACCGTCCACACCAGCTTCAGAAAAATTCGCTCTCGAAAAATCGTGTGCAGCGCATGCCAAACCGACCAGAAAACAACTCAAACCGGTCTCATGCACCCGTGACACAGGGAAGCATTTCGCCTACTCCCAAGATAATGAACACCCCATGTATTTCTCTGACGCCCTGAGAGGAAAGTTGGATGCATGATGACATCGCTCTTTCCTTGGTCATCATCTTTGCGATTGGGATAACGACTCAGATCATCGCGTGGTGGCTTCAAATTCCTGCCATTGTCCTCTTGCTTGGCACTGGTCTGCTTATCGGGCCGGTCCTCGATTGGATTGACCCTGACGATTTGTTTGGGAGAGCTCTGCCCTCTGTCGTATCTCTTGCAGTTGCAGTGATTCTTTTTGAAGGAGGGTTATCGCTCGATATCCGTCGCCTCGGCGCGGAAAGTCGGGTGGTACGCAATTTATTGATTATTGGGGCGCCAGTTGCCCTGGCCGGCATCGCCACAGCAGCGGTATTCATCATGGGTTTACCATGGCCTCTTGGGCTTTTGGTCGGGGCCATTTTGGTGGTAACAGGACCCACAGTCACTGGGCCACTGCTCACGCATGTGCGACCAACAAAACGGGTTTGCACTGTACTCGAATGGGAGGGGGTAACGATTGATCCGGTTGGGGCCACACTCGCCGTCCTGGTTTTTGAGGGCATGATTGCAGACCAATTCAAAGACGGCGTGTGGGATGTGATCGCGGAAGTTGCCCAAACAATAGGCATTGGTGTGAGTACCGGGCTGCTTGCGGGAGTGATCGTGGTCACCGCGCTTTCCCGCTACTGGGTCCCTGATAAATTCGCAAACCCCTTTGTGCTAACAACGGTTTTGAGCACTTGGGCGCTCGCAAATAGTCTGCAGCCGGAAGCGGGTCTCGTCACAGTCACGGTGGCCGGCATGACGCTGGCAAGCCAGCAACGCATCTCCCTTGATGTCGTCACCCAGTTCCATTCTGATCTGGGGCTGATCGCACTTTCTGCCGTGTTTATTGTGCTTGCTGCACAGGTTGAGCCTCGTGCCCTGACTGCTTTGCCGGTGGCAACTCTGGGTTTTCTGGCTGTACTCATCCTCATTGTGCGACCTGTCTCGGTCATGCTTTCGACCATCAGGTCAGCGCTGAGCTGGAAGGAACGGCTTTTCATCGGCTGGACCGCTCCCCGCGGTATCGTGGCTGCAGGGGTCTCGTCTCTTTTTGGCGTGCGTATGACGGAGCTTGAGATTCCCGGCGGCGAGCTTTTAGTGTCACTTGTGTTCATTGTGATTGTGGCCACTGTGGTGCTGAGCGGGGGGCTTGCTGCCTGGCTCGCCGAAAAACTCGGGGTACGCAAGGCTCCCGCAACGGGTTTCCTCTTTGTCGGAGCACCTCTGTGGGCACGAGAGCTCGCAACCTCGCTTGCCCATCTCAAGGTCGAGACGATCATGATCGATCCCAGCTGGGAAGACATCACTGCTGCTCGCATGACAGGCCTGCGTGCGGAAGTTGCAAGCGCGCTCTCGCCTTTTGCTGCCGAAGAACTCGACCTTGAGGGCATTGGCACCATGCTGGCCGTGACCCCAAATGATCACAATAACGCGCTCGCAACATTGCGGTACCGGCGCATTTTCGGAAGTGCACATGTGTATCAGCTTGCTCCGGACAGCCTCGGCCATAAGCGCAAAGAACCTGTGGCGAACTATCAACGTGGCAGGATTCTCTTCGGGAACAGGTGGACCTACAACCGCCTCACCGAACATTTTGCCGAGGGTGCGCAAGCGAAGCGGACCAGCCTGACAAACGAATTCAACTGGCAGGACTTCTGTGCTGTGAACCAGGAATCCGACGCTATTGTGTGCTTCGTGCACGACACAACGACAGGCATCACGCGGGTCTTTCACGAGGACGAACGACCACCGAATCAGGGGAATATTATTGTCAGCCTGACCCGGCAAAACACTGGAACATTAGCGTACCCAATTGTGGAGCGGAAAAAAAAGCCGGTTCCCGACCGCAACGGTGACCAGAGCACGCACACCAATGGCGATCGCTAACAAGCCTTCTCCGCACAGGCAGGAGAGAATGCACAGGGGCAACGACGAGAGCTATCCCAGATACCTCACGAAAATCTCATAGGACATCTTGAGTTTCTGGTGGAAAAAACACACGGGCAGTCTCGGGAGAAAAAGACAGGGTGCGCTGCGGGAAGGGGATTTCAATTCCAGCTTCACGAAGCGCACTTTGCACATTTAACGCGACTTTATGGCGAACCGTCCAGTGGGTTTGCATCGAGGCTTCATGCCAAAAATGCAAAATAAAATCGATACTCGACGCGCCAAACTCTTGCACCAGCGCCTCAGGAGATGGCGACGATTGCACACCTTCAGTCGCACAGAGTGCCCCAAGGAGTACTTGCTCGGCTTGAGAAAGATTGCTGCCATAACCAACGCCAACAACGAGAGTAGTACGGCGTATTTTCCGGTCGGTGCGGTTCACGAAGAGGTTTTTGTAAACAAGAGCATTCGGAATGACGACGAGTTCCCCGTCGTACGTGCGAATCAGCACATTCCGCAAGTTCACATCTTCCACAGACCCTTCATACTCATTTGTAAGGATCTGATCACCGACAATGAAAGATCGCTGCAACTGCAAGAAAATTCCTGAAATGAAGTTTTCCAGGATATCTTGAAAGGCCAACGCGAACGCAACACCACCAATACCCAGAACGCCGAGCAAGGGAGCAACCCGCACCCCAATCGTGCTGAGTGCATAAAGCACACCAAAAAGAATGATGACTCCGGTCACAAGACGGGCAACAAGCCTGCCAATGGAGTTGGCAGCGTCATTACGACCAACAGTGTGTCGCACAAAACGGCGGGACAAGTACGCGAGAAAAAAAGTAAGCGCAACAATACTGCCGGCTCGGGTCCATTCCCACCACTCAATACCCGACTTGACAAAGATCCCGTTTTCCATCTGCGTCAACATCGGCTTCTCCTCACGGGCGTTCAGCAAAATGGCATCGCACGGCAACCTTTGTGCAACACAGGCTGCCCCGCTCCACCTGGTACCCAAGGACGCGTATGACGCGGGAAAGCCGCCAATAGCAGGGAGAACATGCTCTGGAGCACGCTCCGGAGATCGTGGCAGCTTTTCCCCGCATCAGAGAGTCTCGCGCAGCATCTCGAAAGACCACAGGATCGGCAACAGTGACAAAAAGAACACGGCGCTTCTCTCATTTTCCAGAGCCCTTCCCGAATATTTTTCCAGGTCCCAGGCATTTTCAGGCAGTCAAAGTGTCCTCAGAAGTTCTGTGTGCAAAGCAAAAATCCGCCAAGGGGCCGGCCGAAGCACACAGGGGAGTTACCTCTTTGGGTTCCGACCATAGACAAAAAGGCCGTTCCAACCTGGCCGGGTCGGCACACGGCAGGACGCGATGTCATCGTATCCTGCCTCGTCGAAAAGAGCAGTGAGGTCTGCTTCGGAGTAGGCAGTATGACCAGGAATAGACAGTCGCATGGATTTACCGTTCTTGCGTTCTCCTACTGCGATCAAAAACAGCGCCTCTGGTTTCAGGACGCGACCCACTTCGGCCAGCCCTTTTGCCGGTACAGGCCAGTAATACACGGTGTTGACTGCCACTGCCCGATCAAAATGGTCATCCGGAAAAGGAAGGTCTGCCACATCGGCAATACTCAAGTGCAACTTGCCGGACTGAACGTCCGATGCGAAGCGCTTCGTATTGTGTCGCACCATTTCGTGAGAGATGTCGATACCCGTAAGCGTGCCCGTTCCTTCACGCAGACATTCCCCGAGGACACCGAGGCCAACCCCGCCTCCAAAACCAATTTCGAGCACATCATGGTGCGACGCGAGATCAAGACATTCAAGTGCTCCACCGTACACACGTCGGTGCATACGATCGAGTAAACGACCAACCGCCCGTCCGCGTAAACCTGACGGGTGTCCAAACTGATGCAACCAGCGGTCTCTCATTCCCATACAGATCTCTTCCCCCTTCTGCCATGCCCCTCTTCTTTCTCTCACACAAGTATGCAAGACAAGACAAATAATCAACGCGGTTTTTCCCAAAAAAGAGCAAAGCAGAACGGGAACCAACTCCCGAGGAAAAACCTTTCCCGCACAAATACAGAAACAAACAAGCAAAGCATCAGGCCCACCCCAATACTGATGATACTGATGGGAATAAGCCGCAAAGTTCCCAGAAGATCTCCCGGAAGCACATCAAAAAGGGCAGGAAAAAACGCGGCAAAAATAATACCAGAGAGAATCTACTCAAGGTGAAACAAGACCCGACATGGGACAAAGCAGAATTCTCTGCAACAACGCGAGAAACGGCCAGTGACAAATTGGCTTTGCTGTGCCAGGATGCAACCAGCCAAAAAATCGTTTTTCTCATTGTCACAGGAGGTCAGTCAGGCCAAAAAGTCAACTCTCAACCTACTTGTCCTATACAGGCTTCCTGTCTGCCACAGGACAGCTCGGGAGACATGCTGTCACAAAGAAACTCTGCACGGACACACGACCTCGATGGCCCTTCTCCGCAAAATTTCGGTTCACGCAGGCAGAAGGAAAACACATGATCCGCAATGAAGACAGCAACAATGAAAAGAAGAAGAACCCGGACAGTCGTGCGAGTCACGAAAAGCTTCCAGATACGCTTCCAGGTGAGGCTTCCCTCCGTATGGAAGAAAGCAACAAACGAGTGCGGGCCTATGTAGGCGGGGAAGTCGTCGTGGACAGTCTCCATCCTCTTCTTGTCTGGGAACACGAATGGTATCCGGCCTACTATTTTCCGCGGGAAGACGTGCACGCAACACTGCACGAGATGGCACCGGATCACCACACTGAAAGCAGCCCTCCTGCCTCTTCCCGGTCTCCGTCACCTGTTTTTTCGCCTTTACTTGGCAACGCTCGCCACTTCACCGTGCTCACAAAAGGCAAAAAAGCAAAAGCAACCGCATGGTGCTATCCTCAGTCTCGAATTGAACGGATAGGTTCCCTTCTCCGCTTCGAATGGGACACTATGGATGCCTGGTTTGAGGAAGACGAAGAAGTCCTCGTCCATCCGCGTGACCCCTACAAACGGATCGACATCCTCCATAGCTCCCGGCTTATCGAAATCGGTATCGAAGGGACCTCTCTCGCCGTTTCCCGCCAGCCCCGGCTTCTCTTTGAAACTGGACTTCCCCCACGTTATTACCTACCAAAAGTGGACGTGCGCATGCAGTTGCTTCTCCCTTCTCGCACTGCCACTCAGTGTCCCTACAAAGGCAGCGCCTTGCACTGGTCTATTCAGACAGACGAGGTTCTGCTTGAGGACGCGGCGTGGTCATATCCGGCACCTCTGCCAGAGAGCAGCAAGATCGTCGGACTTATCGCTTTCTACAATGAATACGTCGACATTCGCGTTGACGGTAAACTGCAGACACGACCAAAGACCCCCTTCTCTGAAGAGCACAAAGCACCATAAAGCTTTCCTCTTCCTCGCCCCGGCAACCTGGTTTACCTGAACCTGGTCTTCTCTATCACCCAGCTATGCGTATGCTTCTCCGGGACCACTTCTCACCAGAAAAGAGGCAAAAATTGGCGTGCCTTTTTCCCAGCGGGGAAAACTTGCAATTCAGCCCCCGCGAAGAGAGGAAAAAACTGTTTACAACATGGCTTTTTCCTCACACGCAGAATATTTTGCTCTTTCTACATACTCACTCAGCGTCCCGTTTTTCGAGACAGATGAGCAAGATGGGCAGGGACAGAAAGGTCCGGGCGAGAAGATACTCCTCTCAGGAGACAGAAGCTCCGGTCTTTGGCATGGAACATCCAGAAACAAACACCAAAAAATTCGTGGGTGGATTTTAGGGGTTCTTGTCCTTAGCCGAACAAACCCTATGTTCGCCTCCCCAAAGGGGGAGTACGAAAACGTTTCTCATGGTCTACTCCCGCAAGCTGCGCAAAAACCGGGAGTATCTGCAGTTCCCGATACTATAGGGAAGGAACATTCATGCGGCATGTTTTCCGGGCTGTGGGGAAAACAGTACAGCATACTCCGAAACGAGTACTGCTTCTCATCGCTGTCATCATCGGTCTTGCGGGAGCAAGCGCCGCCACTCTCGCGCTGGAAACATCCCAAGAGATCTTCGTCGAGAAAAGCAGCGACACATATAAGGACTACAAAGAGTACGAAAAGGACTTCGGCGGCGATCAAGTCCTCCTGATCATCCCTGGCAGTCCTGAAGAACTCATCGAGGCTGACGTTCTCGAGTCGATGACCGAAATACAAGAAGTCATCTCCGCCATGGGAGGAGTCGACTCGGTCATCAGCCTTGTCACTTTTCTCCAGACAGGCGGACCAGGGATGGAAATCACCCCTGAAATCGCAAAACGTCTCGTCTTTACCCCCAACGGCGAAGTCAACTCGAATTTCGCGCAGATCTTCGTGAACGACCACACCATCATGATGATCGCGCTGACTGGCGGGCTCAGCCTCGACGACCAGATGCTGATCGCGAGCGACATCGAAGACCTGCTCGCGTCGTCTTCCCTCCCGGAAGGCACATTCGCGATCGGCAACCCCATGTTGATGCGTGACATGACCACCAGCATGATCAGTGACATGGCCACTACCGGCGTGATCGCCGTGGCCCTCATGATCGTGATCCTCTACATTGTCTTCCCTGTACGCTGGCGCCTGATTGCGCTTCCCGTCGTGCTCGCAGGCGTGCTCGTCACATTCGGCATCGCCAACCTGCCGGGAATCAAAATTCCCCTCACAATGGTGACAATGGCAGGACTTCCGGTGCTGATCGG
>DEIU01000005.1 GCA_002352645.1 Acidimicrobiia bacterium UBA2766
GATGGCGGCGACCTCTCCTCTGCACGGATTCTCGCTCCCGCTCAGTCTTGTGTGCCTGCTGGCAATCGGTCTCGGGGTGTTCGGCTTTGTGTTTCCCGACTTCTCCTTGCAGAGCGAAGTCGAAGAACGCCGCAAGGGATTTTTGCATGCACTAAGCGCATATCTTGACCTGGTGCACATCATCCTGGAAGGCGGCGGCGGCATCGAAGAGGCAATGTGGAGCGCTGCTGACGCCGGAGAGGGCTGGGCATTCGACCTGATTGGGGAAACACTCGATCACAGCCGTCTCACCGGAGAGAGCATCTGGAACGCACTTGAACGTCTCGGGGACGAACTCGGCATAGAAGAGCTGCAGCTCGTTGCGGGAACAGTCACCCTCGCAGGCCAAGACGGCGCCGCCGTACGCCGATCGCTTGCCCAACACGCGGAGTCGTTGCGCATGCATCAGCTGCGCGAAACCGAAAGCTACGCCCGTGCCGCCACAGAACGAATGGTGCTTCCCACCAGCTTCACCCTGTTCTGTTTCCTCGGTTTTGTCTTATGGCCGAGCATTACCAAGATCACGGGAGGCTAGGGCACAACACTCCACCACACCGAGTCACACGTCCAACAGCTTGGTTCGTGACAGGATGCCACCGAACCAGCACAACAAAACCAGTAGCAGCCATCACAACCCCTGACACAAACAGCAAAACAGTAATCCGCTCTCGACACGGCTCTCGACACGGCTCTCGAAGCGGCCATAGGGGAAAAGGAGCTTCGTTCGCACACCGGCAGCGTCGCATCCTGTCACACACAACACACGGAGGAGATGACCATCATGTTCCCAGGACCGAATGACCTCACACTCGAACTGCAAATCGGCTACGACCTTTGGAAAGCACGTCAGCTCGAAAGACTGCAAAAGTTCAAGACAAACGACCACGGATCTGTTTCTGCGGAACAGGCCATTATCGCCACGGCGTTGGTTGCCCTCGCGATTACCGTGACCACCGTCATTATCACGAAAGCCACAGAACAAGTCGACAAGATTCCCCCCTACGACCCTGAAACCGGCCAGGATATCGGGGGTCAGGGAAGCATCCTCGACCGAATCGGCGACTAGTCCCGACCTCCTCACCACACAGCAGAAGACCAAAAAACAGAGAAAAGGTGCCCAGTGTCGCCACTACAGCCCTGCTGTCGCCTTCTCTCTGCATCTTTTCGAGAGAGTTCCCTGAGGAATTTTACAAATGACTGCACAGGGATTTCTCACACGGGGAAGCACAGGACGAACCTCAGGTCTGCAACCGAGCCTTCGCCCAAGTCGTTCCCCACCTGACCGACAGACCACGCCCCGCAGGTCACAGGCCCCCAGGATCGACAAGATCCGCAGAGGCCCCAGGGTCCAGAACGGGTAGGGCGACCCGGCTTGCCCTACCCGCCTTTGCCGCCACGCGAGATACGACGTGCACAGGAACAAAAGCCATTGAAACTGAGACGTCAGAACCAGACCCGTCACCGCGCCGGACAGGAGCGTGACACGAACAACGCGAAGCAACATGGCGCACGCACCCGCGCGAAGGAGAAACGCGAAAAGGGATCAACGACCGCAGAAATTGCTCTCGTCCTGCCGGCTGTCCTGGCTTTTTGCCTGATTACTGTGCAAGCAGGCATCTACTTCTTTGCGTATGCCGCAATCGATGGCGCGGCAGCAGAGGCCTTGGAGACTGCGCAAGCCTACAGCAACAACCCGGACATCGCGAGCGAGGCCGGAAACAACGCCGCCTCGTCTTTTCTCTCAGATCTACATGCGCTTGAAGGCACTCCCGAGGTGTCCGTGACACGAGGAATCGACACGGTGACTGTGCATATTGCAGGCGAGGTACCAAGCATCTTGCCAGGTATTCACTGGAAGGTCGCAAAAACAGTGCATGGGCCGATCGAGCAGTTCCTCTTTACACCAGAGCGTGACGAACTCGACTTCTCACCAAAGTGGTGATTTTTTGCAAAAATCTCATCTTCCACAGATAGATTCACAGGAAAATCACAGGAAAGAGCCGAAAAAGACAGCAGCGTCGCTCTTTCTGCAGACACGTGTTGCGTTTCGTCCCAGCGATGCCTGTCGCACAAAGAAAACGCGAACATGGGGAGACTCGGGCCCAGGGGCCTGCGGAGGACCTCACCCCGGGTCTCCCCACTTCTGTATGCCTTTTTCTACGATAATTTTCGGGAGAGGCCACAGGCAAGTTTTCGGCCTCAAAACAACGTTTCGCCAGAAAACTTGCGGGCAGGACACGGACCAGGCAACGCACATACCGGTCTGGCACACGGTTTCCCCGAAATACACACCCACTTCACATACCTACGGCTTCACCTGCCTTTTTGCCTGCACTCGACCAAGCACAGGCCCGACAAAAAGCAGGCCCGCTGCCTCCCCAAACCCCCCCACAACCTCACACGCAGGACTGCCGAAAAACATCCCGATGCGCTCTTCGTCAGATGGCACAAGGGAGCGACAACTCCTGCGAAAAATCAGCCAACGCACACAAATGCTCGACGCAACACCCGGGAGTAGGACCCGAAAAGGGAGGAGGACACACTCATGCAACTGCCCACTGCACAAGCCCGAAACCAAGATCCGGACCGGCCTCGGCCGCAAACCCTGACGCAGACAAACGCGGGCACGGGGAGAGCGCGCCCCAGACTGATGCCCCAACTCCCCTGGCAAAAAGCCCGCTGCGCAAACCCCATTCGCCGCCCGATTGACCGGCGCCCGAGCCACGACACTGCGCACCATGGCGAGCGGGGATCCGCCGGCCTCGAAGCGGCAGTTCTCGCCCCCGCCATCATGGTCTGCATCATGCTTGTCGTCTACAGCGCGCGTGTCGGTCAGGCTGAGCGCCACATCTTTAACACAGTCTCCGAAGCGGCCCGTGCCGCCTCACTCAAAGAAGAAGCCCAAGGAGCGCAAAATGCAGCACGCCAGATTGTGCAAACCAACCTGGAAAACCATGATTTAAGCTGCAAAAACGGCTGGGAAGAAAGCGTCGAGGTCGATACAAGCGAGTTCTACCCTGGCGGATACGTTACCGTTTTTATCACATGTGAGATTGACGGATCAGATCTCAGCAACATTGTGCCGGTTCCCTCACGCACCTTCAGCACCGCGTCAACCGAACCGATCGACCACTATCGCTCCGGGGAAATCCCGCGCAGCACCTCTCTCCTTCACGCGCCGCGCTTGCACACAGCGCCCCCCCTGCCCCAAGGCAACGGCCTCTTCTCCCGCACGCCTGCGACGCCCACACTGATGTCCACACTGACGCCCACTGCGACATCCGGATTGAGAAGGTCCTGATGCGCCTTTCCTGTCTCTCCCGCCCGTTTTCTTCGGTCTTGCAGGCGGCGGAATCTTCAGAAAAGACGCCGAAGACACCCAGCACACAGTCCAAAAACAAACAACGCAGGAGGACACAACGCAGGGATGACGGAAGCGTCTCGTTTTTTGTGGCGATCATGGCAATCGCTGGAGTTGCTGTGGCAATGGGCCTCGTGGACGCGAACCATCTCATTACCGCGCGACGCGACGCGGGCGACATTGCCGGCAACGCAGCCCGCGCTGGCGCCCAAAAAATCAACCTCTCCGACTTTCGTACCAGACAAGAGGTCAACCTCTTAACCGGATCGCAGGACTTCGGCGGGACAGGCAATGGGGACTCCCTGCTTTTTCCGTCAGATCTCAGCGAAAACAACGCAGGCGGAGGAATATTTAACAGAACACCTGCTCAAGGGTCTTGTCACCGCAGCAGACGCGAAACCGCTGCCGAAACTGCCGAATGGTTTGCCTGCCAGGCACTCGCACAACGCGGACAAAAAGCCAGCGTGACAGCCAAAGTCGTCAACAACACGCTTGAAGTCACCGTCAGCATAGAGGTTGATCTTCATCTCGCGAATCGTTCCCGCACAATAACCGTACGCAAACAGGCCCACCCCGTGCATCAACTTCCCCAATAAGCAGAACACACGAGCAGAGGCTGCCCCTCCCCTAAAAAACATCCACGACCACACACAAACTGCACATGCCACCAGCAGCCCAGCAGAACTCCAAAACAAGATTATCGCTGCAAAACTACTCCTACGACTTCTGTACACAGGAAGACGTCACAAGCAAACCCGCCCCAGCATATTCGTCGACTTGTCGCTCATCTCGGCAGACAACTGCCGATGCTTCCCCTGCCCATCCCCCACGGAGACACCCCCACAGAGACAACGCACGCCTTCCCCCTGTTTGCAGGTATGCAAATCTCAAAAAACTCCAAAATTCCCAAGAAAGCCTGACAAACAGCGAAAAACTATAGAGATGACTCTGGATATGAACGAATGGCAAAAAAACAGCACTCGTGTACGTGGTGTCCTCATCACCTCGGATAGCCGGCTGCTTCTCCTCAAACGGATAAAACACAACAGAAGGAAGTATTGGGTCTTCCCTGGCGGGGGCGTGGAGGAAAGCGACGCTGATCCCGAGAGTGCACTGCGCCGCGAAATCTTCGAAGAAGTTGGTGGACACATCGAAATCCACAAGCTGCTCTTCATCTCAAAAGAATGGTGGAGCAACGGTCTCCCCCAATATCAGCTCTTCTTTCTCTGTTCTCTGCTCTGGTGGGACGGCATACAACGCGGCCCCGAGTTTTCCGTCCCAGGATCCGGACAGTACATACCCGAAAAAATACCGCTCACCTTACCCGCCCTCAGAAAAGTCAACCTGGTACCCAGCGAATTCGCCAACTTTCTCGCACGATATCTTGAGTACCTTGACCTTTTGCCGGACTTCCGCTTAATGAAAGCCCACCCCCTTATCAAGCAAATCTGGGGAACAGAGGCTTAACCCTCCAGGCACTCTGCCTCCTCCCAAAAAAACGCCCTCCAAGACCACAAAACCGGCCGCCCGATACATCCCCAGCGACCCCGCACTCAGCAACCCCGCACCCTCGAACATCCCCACGACCCGGCGCTCCACGAC
>DEIU01000009.1:0-6171 GCA_002352645.1 Acidimicrobiia bacterium UBA2766
CCCACACAAACAACCCAGGCCCAACCCAACACCACGAGCCCAGCCCAACACCACAAACCCAGCCTCACCGACACGACCCCACAAACCCATGGGTGCACCACCCGCAACCAACCGCCAAAACTGCACCCAGGCCCAACCCACACAAACAACCCAGGCCCAACCTCACACCACACCTCACCAAAACCAACGACCAACGACCACCCCGCTTCACCAGAGCCCCAAGCCAGACCGCCCCACTTCACCAGGCCACATCAACGCCCCAAACGGCCCACACCCAGCTCGCCAGACCTCCGAACCAGCCCTCAGGCCCCGAGCAATCCCACCAATAAAAAACTCCTAAAAATTGTCTCCCCCGCCTCGCCACAGGCTAAAGTGCGGCAAGCACCAGAAACACAAGAAGAAAATACGCGGTATTGTCACTGCACACGGGGCTATAGCTCAGTCTGGTAGAGCGTCTGCTTTGCACGCAGGAAGTCGCCGGTTCAAGTCCGGCTAGCTCCACCCCACAAATCCCCAGGTCAAACCTGATATTTAGCTTTCCTTTTTCTGGCTTTGGCATTTTTTCCTCTCGTTGTCCGCATTTTGTCCATCAAAGATCCGTAGTCTCGTCCTGCCGGACACTTCCCAGCGTCTCCACCACAGCCACATCCGCACCATCCAAAAGATGCCCATACACATCCAAAGTCGTCTTCGCCGACGCATACCCGAGCCGCGCTTGTAATACTTTTGGATGCGTACCTTCCGCGATCATGAGCGCCGCGTGCGTATGGCGCAGATCATGAAACCGACACGGCTCCCCCACCGACGCCGCAACCGCAGGCAACCAGAACCGCTGCCGCCAGTTAGCCCGCCGCAACGGTTTCTCTTCCGGACTCGTAAACACCAAACTCTCCGCGGTCTGCCCCGCCACATACGCAGCAAGCTCGTCCACAAGAAAACTCGGAAGAGAAACTTTCCGTATCGACATGCGTGTCTTCGGCACACTCCAGATCAGTTTTCCCTCCACCTCCACAAGGATCTCTTCCACGCGGAGCGTGAGGTAGAGGCCGCCGCCGATTTCGGCACTGTTGGCGTCGAGGACGGACGGGGTGTCGTCGATGGTGTCTGCCAGAGCCGGGGAAGGGGCGAGGGGTGCTCCCTCAAGATGAGGGTCGACGCGCACAAAAACGCTTTCCAGGTTGAGTTGTCCAGTGATTTTTGTGTTTGGGAGGTTGAGAGTGCTGTCGATGCGGGAACGGGGGGCATCAAGCCCGTTTTTGAAGGTGGACTGTGGCAATGCGAGGGCAGGGCAGGAAGCGTCTGTGAAAATGACCTTTTCGAGGAAGAGACAGTCTTCAAGGTGAAGAGGGGCGGTCAGGCCGGCATGGAGAAAGTCGAGGGGTCCCTCGATACGAGCCTGCTGTACGCGCAGCCCTTTCGAGGTGAGGGGCTTTTCGGGGTTGAGGAGAAGAGCGACAAGGACCGTCGCCCGGACTGCCACCCAGCTTGCAGGATCTTCTAGGTTTCGAGGCAGATCCAAGGCTGTGACGCGTCCTGCGTAGGCGTCTTCCACCACACGTTTTTCATGCACCGTGAGATCGTCAGGAAGCTCCATCCTTGGCAGAAACCCCCTGTTGTATCTGCCCTTTCACACGAGCGACTGCTTTCTGCTTTTGCCCATCATTTACTTGCAGTCTCGCAACAAAACGTTACATACGTTACGACACCAGACAAAAAGAAAATATCTTCCGAGTCTACAAAATAGCCCTATAGAAAACTGTTGCGCCTTTTTGCTGGTGAACCGTTTTTTGTGTTTAGCATTCCAGACGGGCAAGAAACGGGGAGGAGCACCTTCTCGAAAGCCTGTTTCGAAAGACCGGAAAGCTTGCTTTTGCTACAGAGTCAGCTGCCTGGCTCCGCAACTGGCTCCCTCGGGAGGACGTGCTTCACAAAGATCTGCACATCGGACGTAGGCCATCATTTTCCATCATTCTCAAGATTTTTCTTCTGCTTCTTTTCCGCAAAATCCCAGAAAATAAGATGGCACGCTTCCCTTTTTAAAAAAGAAACTCCGGCCATCTCTGCACACAAACCACCGTACGCATTCTCCAACACGGATAGTTTTCTTCAGAGAACTGAGGGGCAAAAAGAAGGGACAATAGGCCCTATTATCCCTGTTGTTTCAGGAAATACTAAAGACATGAGCGAGATTCTTGCATATATTGCCGCAACCCTCATCGCTTTATGGGGTGTGGCACACTCAGTGCCAACAAGGCAGGTTGTGGATGGTTTCATGCCTGTAACCCAAGAGAACCGATATGTAATTTTACAGGAATGGCTCGCCGAAGCCTTCACAATGTGGGGCCTTGCCGGAATCCTGGTAGCAGCGACTGTCACAGGAAGCAGCGATTCAGACGTAAGGGCAGCGGTCTACTTTGCTGTTGCCGCCTTGCTCACTGCCCTAGCCGTGCTTACCGCGACTACCGGAGCGCGTACATCAGTGATTTGGTTTAAAATCTGTCCAGTACTCTTGAGTTCATCGGCAATTATTCTTGTTGTTGCTGGGCTTTTGTAAAAAAATCACACTCTGCCAGCAAAATTGCGGATTTTCTCGTCAAAACAGGCAACGAGGGATCAGCGCTCCTCCCAAATACGTTTGTCTGGCAAGCAAACCACCCAAAAAGGCAAACAAAATAGACGAAGGAGAATCGAGGAGTTTGGTCGAGTGTACTACACCATATGGCCTGGGGTTTTGGTTAGGGTTTTCTCCCCTTTGGGGAGCCTTCTTCGAGGGCGAGGGAGTTCGACTCTGGGTTGTTGTGCCGCTGTGCTTGTGCGGTTGACACACCACCGTCCTCTGAACGGACAGCATGATTTCTGGCTGTTGCGCGACTGTGGTGCGGTAGACGAAGGCAAACATCGAAGGCTTTTACTTCAAGGGGAGTCCGCTTCAAAAGCGTGCAAGTTTGACTCCGGCTCTCCGTTTGGCTCCCCTGGCCGAAAAACAGAAGCGGCCGAATGCCTGAAAGAAGCAAGTTTAGGCTTGTGACCTGGGGATTTAGAAGTGGAGCCAGCCGGACTTGAACCAGCGGCTTCCTGCGTGCAAAGCACAAAAAATCCTTATTCCACAAGGCAAAAGCAAACGTTTCCCCTTGGGAGCAGGGGAAATACTTCAGCCACACTCACTCTGTTTCACTGGTCGGGAAGCATGGTTGCGGACACTTCACGGACACCCGTAGGGAGTTTGCATCGCGCGAGTTTCAACCCGCGCCCAGTCTGGAGACTGGGCGCGACCGGGAAAGCCTGTTTTCGGGTGTGATCCTATGATCGCTGAGGAGTAGGACCACACGGAGAACGGCTGGTCGGTGAGTGAGGTGTATCAGGTGCTTGAGGTGTTTCGCTCCGGGTGTGGCCTGGGGTTTTGTGTGGTGGAACCCACCAACCGAATGGGAAACCACACACCAACAACACCGGCCCCATCAACCTCCAAGACACCACCATTCGTGTCGACCTCAACCTCGAAGGAACAACCCTCGCACACGGTGCAGTGGACATATCGGGTGCGAAGATCGGCGGCCGACTCGACTGTTCCGGGGGGAAATTCCGGAACCACGGCGACATAGCCCTCAAGGCCCGGGGCATCGAGACCAAGGGCAGCGTGTACTTGAAAAAGGGGTTTGAAGCGGAGGGGGAAGTGATGCTGTGGGGTGCGAAGATCGGCGGCCAACTCGACTGTTCCAAGGGAATATTTCGGAATCCCTGCGACATAGCCCTCAACGCCGAAAACATCGAAACCAACGGCAGCGTGTACTTGAAAAAGGGGTTTGAAGCGGAGGGGGAAGTGATGTTGGGTTCGGCGCGGGTTGGTGGGCAGATGGATCTACGGGGTGTCTTTCAGGAGAGGCTTGTTTTGGAACATGCAGTGGTACGCAAGCTGGTGGATGATACGGGGTGCCGGCCAGAACAGGGCATGCTTTTTTTGGATGGATTCCAATACGAGGAGATCGCGTACGAAAGTCCGGTGGAATGGAAAGATCGTGTGCAATGGTTAGCGCTTCAAGAAAAGTTTACTCCTGGCCCGTATGAACAGTTGGCAAAGGTGTTTCAGGCACGAGGAGAAGCGCGTGCTGCGCGTAAAGTCCTCATCGCCAAACACAAACGCCAGATCCGGTCTGTGGAACTTTCTCCTGTGCGGCTGGGACCGGTCGTGGTATCTGGGGTACGGCGGCGGCGCCTGTCACCGGTGTTGTGTTTCCGGCGGTTATTAGGCCTGCTCGTGGGATATGGACATGAACCCTGGCGGGCAGCCTGGTTTCTTGTCGGGATCGTCCTTGTCGCCTGGGGCACATTCACGGCAGCCGCGGGATCAGAACAGATAGTGCCGGTAGCGGAGCCCCACAATACCGAAGCACTGGAGAGAGCAACTGGAAACAAGGGCGTCCACGCGGATAAGTGCGTGTTCGAGATGGCGTATCCATGTTTTCACGGGATTTGGTATGCATTGGATACGGCAGTGCCGTTTGTGGATTTACGCCGGCAGTCCTACTGGGTTCCGGTGGGAGGGTACAGGTGGGCGATGTGGGGCGTAATCGTGGCGGGCTGGTTGTTGGTATCGGCTGTCGCGATTGGCCTCACGCTCCTCTTCCGAGAATGACCCGGGAAACAAGTGGTCACGGGAGCAAGAGACCAGGCTCGGAGTCCTGTTTCGTGATGGTAGCGATAAAAGTGGCGGCTTCGCGTCGGGCTCTTTGTGAGGCGGGAAGAAAGGGAGCGACGACAGGCCAGTTGTGTGTCATGCCGGGATAAAGAGAAAGGGTGGCTTTTGTGCCCTGCTGCTCGGCCCGAGTCACAAGGCGTTTGGCGTCATCGAGCAGAACTTCGGCGGTCCCGGCGAAAACGAGCAGGGGCGGCAAACCCGAAAGGTCACCGTACACAGGGGACAAGAGAGGGTGTTCTCGATCTGTTGCTCCGGCATACCATCTGGCACAGCGGTCCAGTGCGCCTGGCGTAAGATAGTCATCGCCCACGTTTTTTCTTCTGCTGCCATTGGGGCGCCCTAAATCGCACCAAGGCGAAAAAAGCACGGCTCCGGCGGGCAGGGCGGCTCTTTCGTCCCGCAGTATCTGCAAAAGTGACATGGAGAGGCCGGCACCGGCTGAATCCCCAAGCAAGACGACACGAGCAGGGGAGATGCCTTCGTCAAGCACACTCTGGTAGGCAGCGTGGGCGTCTTCGAGCGCAGCGGGAAAGGGATGTTCGGGCGCTGTACGATAATCGACGGCCACAATTTCAGCGCCGGCTGCCTTCGCCATTTTTGCCAGGAAACCGGTGAACATACGGGGAGCACCAAAAATATAACCTCCTCCATGCAGATAAAAAAGCAGTGGGGAATCTGCAGGTAACGTGCCTGCCGAGTGCACGCGCAAGCCCGGCACGCCACCAATTTCCATATCGGAAACAACAGTGAGCCCTGGCAAAGTCCGGGGAAAACGAGAGAGTACTTGAAGTGTTCCGCGTTGTTGCGCAGGCGGCAACGTCTGCAAAACACCGTTGCCTTCTCGGGCAACAGATGCCGCAACACCAACAGGGAGCGAGACAGCATTCTGTCCTGAACCTGAAATAATATGACGTACTACGCCCCGCGTCAGACCTCGTGCTGCGGCATGCGCAAGACGCGCCGTCGCAAGCGGAGACGGTAGTGCGATCTTATTTGGACTGCGAGCCATCCCCCGCCTCCTCTCTCCTGGCTTACTCTTTTTGGCTTGCCCTTTTGGCTTACCCTGCCGGTTTCCTCATACCTGGTTGAGACCCGAGGGCTTGCCGATGGAGCGGGACCAGGGGACCCATTCTCCCAGATCAACCGCCCTCCCGCTCTCCCCACTCTCCTGGCACGAAAGTTCCACTCCAGCAGCACAAAAATACACAAAAATAGACAATAGAGGACTTCCCTCTCGGCTTTTCAGGACGTTTCCCCCTGGAGGCACGCGCTAGCAGATTCTCTCAGAAAAGCGCTGCAAAAAGAGGACAGTCACGAAAACTCTGCGTCACCACCCTTCTTTTCAGGATGATCACAAGAGCAATCACAAGCGAGCATGATCACGAAGATCGGGAAGAAGAAACCACGGGATCAGCAATCGCCAGGAAAAGCTCATCCAAGGCAGTCCCTCACAGAACCTGCCCAAAGGCCAAGCC
>DEIU01000009.1:6217-64040 GCA_002352645.1 Acidimicrobiia bacterium UBA2766
GGTGTCTCATGACACGCCTACGCCTTTATGGCACGCCTTCAAGAAAACGCGACGCCGCCGGCGCAGTTCTCACTTACTTTTCGCTGCAACAAAGTCTGCAGTCTCTGCCATTGTCTTTTTCGAAGCGTCGAGAAAGGAAGCAACTCCGATCCAGTCGTGAATCATTCCATCGTAGACTCGCAAGGTTGCGTCTCCTCCTTGCGCTTCAACGGCGGCGACAAGGCGGACTGCGTCGTCGAGTAGTACTTCGGCGCTCCCCGCGAAGACGAGCAGGGGCGACAGGCCCGAGAGGTCCGCGTGAATGGGAGACACAAGCGGGTCACTCCGACTGGTTTCTCCGGCATACCAGCCGGCCCACTTTTCCAGCATCTCTTTTGTGAGATAGTCGGCTTTGGCGTTGGTTTCCATGCTTGCACCGGACTGTTCGAGATCGCACCAGGGGGAAAAAAGCACAGCCCCGGCAGGCAAGGGTGTGTGTGCATCCCGTAGCGACTGCAGCAGCGCTACACAAAGCCCTCCGCCGGCAGAGTCGCCGGTCAGAACGAGACGTTCAGGAGAAATCCCTGATTCCAGGAGACCCTGGTAGGCCGCGACAGCATCATCCACAGCTGCGGGGAAGGGGTGTTCCGGCGCCATGCGATAGTCCACGGCCACGACTTCTGCGCCGGCTGCTTTTGACATGGCATACAAAAATCCGACGGAGGTTTCTGGGGAACCGATCACATACCCTCCCCCGTGAAGATGAAGGAGAACAGGGCCATTCTCGTTCTCGGCCCAAGAAACTGGATGGCAACGCAAACCCGGCACGCCGCCGATAACAGCTTCTTTCTCAACTGTCATGTCTTTCGGGAGTTTCGGGTCGCGAAAGAGACCGGAAACGGCTCCTCGCTGTGCTGGGGCGTCAAGGCTGACCGTGAAGCCAATTACCTCACGCAGAACCGAGGAAAGCACTCCGTGCGACCAGGCGAGTGATTCGTCTTGCGTACCGAAACGCGGGCGGCGCACTGCCCCCCGCAACATTCCGCCCAATGCTTTTCCCAGAACTTTCAGGGTCCGGCCTCGCGATGCAGACTGGACTGGGTTTGGGCTTTCCCCCATAACCTTTTCCCCTTTTTCTACGGCCTTCTGCAGCCTTCTGCAGCCTTCTGCGGACAACATCCCATGAAATATGTGGCAAGGCGCCCTATCTGTCACCATCACATTCCAGTCGCCGCTCTTCCATCCTGCAAAGTCAACAGAATATTGGGTGCAAAATCATTGTAAAATTCAAATGCGAAGATGCCTACTACCATATTTGTACTAGTTCAATGCTCCGCGTCTGCGTGCCTGCCTCTGTGCCGGCCCGGCTTCCCTTACCTCGGTTCATCTTGGCTCCACCGAAAAACCCCGCACTCCTTCTTCTTTCGCGCACTTCCCCTTCACTTCATGCGAAGCTGCATTCCTACTTTCTCAGAAGTGCTGTTTCCTGCGATTTTCCGTCGAAGAAATCCTTACTTTGACATTTTTGCTTCGGTCTCCACAGGAAAAGAAACCCTCGAGGACACGAGAGAAAACGGACACTACATATGACTTGTATTGTGGGACTAATTGACAAAGGCAATGTCCTGATAGGAGCAGACAGCATAGCGTCAAACTATCAGAACACATGGGTACTACGCAATCGCAAGGTCTTCCGTCGCGGCGTCTACATCATGGGTTTCACAGGCTCACCCCGCATGCAACAACTTATCATGTACGCCGGGGAAGACCCACCTCGCCCACCCCAGAAAAAAACCGACCTCCACCGATTTCTCTGTATGGATTGGGTCAACTGGGTACGAGAAATTTACAAGTCCGGCGGAATCTTGCGCACGCAAGAAGGAGTAGAAAGCGCAGGCAGTTTCCTTGTCGCCACGCAAGGTCGCCTTTTTCATGTGGAATCCGATTTCCAAGTCGGCGAATCGGCGTGTGGTTTCGACGCGGTGGGATCAGGCGACGAAGTTGCGCTCGGTTCTCTTTTCACTTCCAAAGACATGCCCCCTCGCAAACGCATCCACACCGCCCTGGCTGCTGCTGAACAATGGTGCGAAGGAGTAGGCCGCCCTTTTCGTATTCTCACTCTTTCTCCCCCACAAGAAAAAAAGACTCCTCCTTCTTCCCCTACTACAACGGAGTAACCGGCCCCACCAACAATAAAAAACCAGTACCCACTGCGGAAGCATCAGCAAACACAAAGAACCCACAGAGGATCTCCATCCGCCTCTTCACACCGGCAATCCGATAGACAGGAAAGAGGAAACCAGGCGCAATGACGAGGTAAAGAGCGACAAAACCAGAGATCTCCAGAAAAAACCACGCTGCTCAGCAAACACAAAAAAACGGAAACACGACAGCGAACCACCAATACCTCAGGTGTCCCAAGGCGTGCTGTCTCTTTCCAGGTGCACATAACAAGGAGTCGAAATATGACATGCATCGTTGGACTCATTGAGAACAGTACTGTATTCATGGGGGCCGACAGCATGGCATCCGCCGGATACAATTCGTATGTGCGCCGCGACCGCAAAATCTTCTGGCGAAACAGTTATTTGATCGGTTTCACCACTTCATACCGTATGGGACAGCTTCTCATGTATGCCGGCGACGATCCGCCGGCACCACCGCGCAAAAAAGCTGACCTTCACCGTTTCATGTGTGTGGACTGGGTAAACTGGGTACGCAAGATCTACAAGGAAGGTGGTTTTCTGCGTACCCAAGACGGCACGGAGATCGGAGGGCAGTTCCTTGTCGCGGTCGAGCAGAGACTCTTTCGCATCGGATCAGATTTTCAAGTGATGGAATCAGCCTGCTCATTTGATGCCGTGGGATCAGGCCAAGAGGTTGCGCTCGGCTCCTTGTTTACTTCAAAGGACATGCCTTCTCAGCAACGCATCCACACTGCCCTTGCCGCAGCCGAACAATGGTGCAAAGGAGTCGGTCGCCCTTTTTATATCCTGAACACTGGGCAATCCTCAGGGGCCGTCACACATTCCAGAAAAAACACAAACAGCCCAAAAAAACCCACGAGCCAGAAAAAAAGGACAAGCAAACAAACTTCTCAGAACGAAAAAGTGGTCTCTTCTGCCAAGAAACAATATCCTGATCCCTGAAAAAAGACTTCTTTCCTCGTCATTACCCCCAATGTCCTCTTCTCCTCATGGCGACAAAACGATAGCGTCTAGAGTGCAACTCTCTCTCAAAAGAAGGTGAAACATATGGAAGGTCCTGAGCCGGCCATCGTCACGCATGGAAACGTGCTCCCTGCACACGTGAATTACGCTGTAGAAAAAATCACCGGCGTTTATCGTCTCGCACCCCGACCTCTTCTCTTCACGTCCATTCGCCTTGTGCACGAAGCCAATCGAAAAAATGATCGTCCTTGTATTGCAGAGGCAACGCTTGACGCAAGCGGGCAACAAGTGCGCGGACATGTAGCAGCCGCCACCATGCCTGAAGCAATCGACTTGCTCGAAGAACGCGTGAGCCGGCAAATAAGGAACCTACACGAACGGGCCATTGCCCTCGAACGGCGACCTCCAGTCGGAAAAAGACAGCAGCCAAACGAGTGGCGCCGCAGCAATATGCCGAATCAACGGCCAAACTTTTTTGACCGTGAAGCAGCAGACAGGGAACTCCTTCGGCGGAAAAGCTTCGCGATGCACGGCATGACTCCGGACGAAGCAGCCTTCGATATGGAAATGCTCGACCACGATTTCTATCTCTTCACCAACATCAATACTGACGAAGAAAACGTTATCGTGCGTCAGGGGAAAGAACCTTACGAGTTGCTCCAGCTTCGTGCGAAGGATAAGAGTCTTGATGCTTCTGCAGTGAAAATTCAAGCTTCGGACATCACTCCCCCAGAAAGTGACATTGACACTGCAACTACTCTCCTCGACGAGTCTTCTGGGCCTTTCTTGTTCTTTCTCAACAAAGACACGGGACGGGGAAACCTGATTTACCGACGGTATGACGGCCATTACGGCTTAATTACCCCCGGCAAAGAATAAACCCAAGACTTCCCTCCGCCTCGGCGGAGGGAAGTGTTCCATCGAGCGCCCTCTCCCGATATATTCGGCTAGCCTGAATAACGCTCGAACACACCTCGTTTCAGATTTACCTTGTTTTCGCTACAGAAGCCCAAAAAAAGACAGTCTAAGCACGTTCTTGCTACGCTTTTCTCGTTCTCGCCATTTCTCCAAAAACATAGAAAATTCATCGCGAAAACTCGTAGTGCCACAGAAATCGGGAACAATAGACTTCGAGAACAAGAAAAACCACGAATCGTGCTCCAAAAACAAAAAAAAACTCCCCGTAACCAGCTTTTATCTGCGATGCCTCTATTTTTGCAGCCAAAATGCACTGCGAGCGCGATATCCACAACTCTCACAGGGGGAAAGATGCGAAAACGCCAACGAGTAAAGCGCATAGGAGCGCTTTTTCTCTTGTTCAGCCTTGTCTTCACTGCCTGTAGCGACGACGACGATCAAAGCAACGGGGCACAACCTCAAAACGGAAACCAAGACCAAGCAGACAGCACACTGAAGGAAGTGAAAAGGAAAGGGAAGCTCACCTGTGGAACCGAAGGCTCCGTTCCCGGCTTCAGCACGGTGAACAGCGACGGAGACCATGAGGGTTTCGACGTGGATTTCTGCAAGGCAATTGCAGCAGCAGTGCTCGGAGATCCTGAAAAAGTCGAATACCGCGAACTCACCGCTTCGAACCGATTCACCTTGTTGCAGGCATCCGAAGTTGATGTTTTGATCCGCAACACCACCTGGACAGCAAAACGAGACGGGGCAGAAAGCGGAAACTTCGCGGCAACCACTTTTTATGACAGCCAAGGCATCATGGTCCATACAGGAGAATTCAAGACGGTCGAAGACCTCGACAATAGCTCCATTTGTCTGATCTCTGGAACCACAACCGAAGCCAACATCGCAGCCTACTTTGCGGCCAAAAACCTCAAATTCGATCCGCGTTCTTACGAAAACAGTGACAGTGCGCAAGAGGCCTTCCAAAGCGGAAGCTGCGACGCGTGGAGTGCCGACCGTTCCCGTTTGGTCGGCGTGCAAAAAAACTGGCTACCTGAACCCGGAGCTCTCACCATCCTCGACGATGTCCTGTCGAAAGAACCGCTTGGGCCAGTCACACGTGACGGAGACACCCAGTGGTCCGACATTGTAAACTGGGTCGTTTTCGCCACGATCAATGCCGAAGAGCTGGGCATCACGCAAGAAAATGTCGACGACATGATAGCGGGTAGCAAGGATTCCGAGGTGCAGCGCTTCCTCGGTGTCGAAGTTGACGGAACAATATTCAATCCGAAGCTTGGTCTTCCGACCGATTTCAATGCTCAAGTCATCAGAGCAGTCGGGAACTACAGCGAAATCTACAAGCGGAATATTGGCCATTCTGGCCTGGAACGGGGTCTCAACAACCTCTGGACAGCAGAACCAAGAGGACTCCTCTACAGTCCGCCTTATATCTAGAAAACGCAACCAAGGTTTCTCCGCATTCTTGAAAATTATATTGACATGACCTCATCCTCCGGTACGCACCCCCCGCCATGGCGCAATGTCCGGGTCTTGCGCGCCGGAGGACAGACCTTTTTTCTTCTTACAGTTGGCACGCTCATCTGGTTTTTTCTCTCCAATTTAAGCCAGAACCTCAGTGACCAAAACCTGCCAACCGGCTGGGACTATCTCGAACAACCCACCAATTTCCGCATCTCTGGAGCAGAAGATTTTCGCCCCACCCAGCCTGTCTGGAAGGCCCTTCTCATCGGGCTAAAAAACACGGCGCTCGTATCTTTCGCGGGAATTGTACTGGCAAGCGTGCTCGGGCTCTTCCTCGGCATGGGACGACTCTCAAACAACTGGCTCATCCGCAAAGCCGTCGGATTTTACACGGAAACAATCCGCAATATCCCGCTCCTTGTCCTCATTATCTTCTTGTATTTTGCGATTGTTCTCCGGCTTCCCAATATTAAAGAACCCTTCATCCTCTTTGACACTGTGGTCGTATCACAGCGAGGTATCTGGCTTCCCTGGACAGAAGGAGACGCAATCTTTTGGGGAGCAGTCCTTCTCGCTGCGACAGCAGCAGGAATCACGGCCCTCTGGCGCACAAAACGCAGCGAACAAACCGGGATACCGCACCACCGCGTGCTCTACGGCGCAGGGGCCTTCGTTTTTTTGACCATTGCGGGCTACTTTCTCATGGGCAGCCCGGTTTCTCTCACCCTGCCCGAACACTCCGGGAGACATGTCGACGGCGGCATAAAAGTACTGAGCGAGTATCTTGCACTGCTTCTTGGGCTTACTCTTTATACCGCCAGCCATATCGGCGAAATCATCCGGGGAAGCATACAGGCCGTACCAAAAGGACAGTCTGAAGCGGCAAACACCCTGGCGCTCAGCGCCTTCCATCGCATGCGCTTCGTTGTGCTCCCACAAGCCGCACGCATCATGCTCCCACTTCTAACAAACCAATACTTGAATCTAGTGAAAAACTCCTCGCTCGCGGTCGCCATCGGCTACATGGAAATCACGCAAATCACACGCCTCGTCATGAACCAGGGGAATCCTGGAGTACCAAATATCGCGCTCCTCATGCTGTTTTACCTGGTATTCTCCCTCTGCATATCGGCGCTCACAAATGTTTTGAACCAGCGTCTGCAATACGTGGGGCACTGATGGCTGCTATACAACCATCACCATCAAGCAACGATCTACAACCACCATATACGCGCACCACACCTCTCAGCTGGGTCCTGCAAAACCTCTTCAACAACTGGTACAACACAGTATTTACTCTTTTTTTCGGGGTCATACTCAGCTACGCCGCATACCGGGGTCTGCGTTTCTTCTTTGTCACTGCCCGCTGGGAAATTGTCGAAACCAACCTCACTAATCTCATGGTCGGACAGTTTCCCCGAAACGAGCTCGAACGTGTCTGGGCCGCGCTCTTCCTGCTCGGCGGGAGCGGCGGGTTCATCGCAGGTCAAGCAAAACAGCTCTCCACGCAAGATCCCACATCCCCCCCGCCCAGTCCAGGGCGCGAACAAATCCTCGATTTCGTGCGCCGCGCCTGGCCCTTCACCATTCTTGTGCTCTTTCTCTTGCGGCTCTCTCGCAGCACGACAATAATGTTGCTTATACTTGCGCTCGTCGCCCTCACTGGAGCAGGGCGTCTCATCGGCGCAAGAATCCCCGGAGCTTCCCCCAAACGCATCACCATTTTTGCCCTGGCAACCGCCTGCGCCACCTTGCTGCTACTCCTCTTCAATGGACCTCCATCACAAGAATGGGGCGGCCTTCTTCTGACCGTTTTTCTGTCAACGGTCAGCATTCTCGCTTCTTTTCCCCTCGGCATCCTGCTCGCGCTCGGACGCCGCTCAAGCCTGCCTGCTATCCGGTTCGTATGTGTTGGGTATATCGAAGTGATCCGGGGTGTTCCCCTTATCACCCTGCTTCTGCTCTCCACAATCTTGAAACTCTTCCTCCCCCCAAACAGTTTCGACCCCAATGACATCACACGAGCAGCAGTCGTTCTCGCTCTCTTCACAGCAGCCTACGTCGCAGAGATCATGCGCGGCGGATTCCAGGCAATCCCACAAGGCCAAATCGAAGCTGCCCAGGCACTCGGTCTCGTCCCGATACAAACAATCCGCCTGATCGGGCTTCCACAAGCAATACGGAAAGTCGTTCCTGCCCTTGTCGGGCAATTTATCAGCCTTTTAAAAGACACTTCCCTCGTTTCAATTATCGGCCTGAGTGACATCTTGAAAGTGTCACGAAGCTTCACCTCCCAAGACGACTTCGTCGGCAAGGGACTGACTGCCGAAACTCTCGCAGCCGCCTGTCTCGTTTATTGGGCACTCTGTTTCACCATGTCCAAAGAAAGCAAACGGCTTGAAGAACGTCTTGGTGTGGGAGAAAGATGACATGGGCGACAAGGAAAACGAGACGACGCTGCCCGGTCCTTTCCCACCCCAAGGAAAAAAACCTCTGCAGAAAGACAATCAGCACATGTCCCAGCCAACATCGGGGAACACTCCCACGAACACCCCCATGATTGTCTGCGAAGGCATTTATAAATGGTTCGATGATTTTTGTGCCCTTCGCAATGTGCACCTCACTGTCGCACGCCAAGAAGTCATTGTCATCCTTGGACCATCCGGCTCAGGAAAATCAACACTAATTCGCACCATGAACCGGCTTGAAAAACACGACAAAGGCCGCATCCTCATAGACGGAACCGAACTCACCGACGACATACGCAAAATTCAAGAAGTGCGCAGGGAAGTCGGCATGGTATTTCAGCAATTCAACCTGTTCCCCCACTTGACAGTCCTTGACAACATCACACTTGCCCCACGTCATGTGCGGCGTATGCCAAAAAAAGATGCCGAAGCACAGGCAATAGAACTACTCACTCGCGTACAAATACCCCAACAAGCGCACAAGTATCCAGGGCAACTCTCAGGCGGTCAGCAACAGCGCGTCGCCATAGCGAGAGCTCTCGCCATGGAGCCCAAAGTGATGCTGTTCGACGAACCTACGTCTGCGCTCGACCCAGAGATGATCAAAGAAGTACTCGACGTCATCACAGACCTGGCAGAATCAGGAATGACAATGATCGTCGTCTCCCATGAAATGGGGTTTGCCCGCGCTGCCGCCAACAGAGTCGTTTTCATGGATGCTGGGGAAATTGTCGAGGTCAACACTCCAGACCGCTTCTTTTCACAGCCACAAGAGGAACGCGCGAAAACTTTCCTATCCCAAATTCTCTAGACAAGTCGTATTCTCTGAACCGGCCATCACCACAGTTGGCGTTGGACTATCCCCACTTTTCAAAAAACGTCCGCGGAGACTGTGCACCCGAAAAGCCCTACTGCATTCAAAATCGGTCTGATCCGGCACGTCTCGAAAACAGGGCCAAACGAGCAAAAGACAAGACAGAGGAGGCCGCTGATGAGTACGGGAGCCGAAGCCGTTGCAACAGCTTTACAGGCTGCCGGCGTAAAACTGGCATTTGGCCTTCCCGGAGCGCACAATCTTGCCCTGTGGCCTGCATGTGCCACTGCAGGGATACGCATTGTGGGCACCCGACACGAACAAGGCAGCGTTTACGCCGCTGACGGATATGCCAGAGTCACCCGGCAAGTGGGAATAGTTTTTGCCACTACAGGCCCAGGAGCGACAAACACCCTCACCGGAGTAGGCGAAGCCTGGGCAGCAAAAAGCCCCCTTCTCGTGATTGTCACCAATATTTCCACCCAAGTGCGGCAAGAAAACGTGTACCGAGGAGCACTTCACGAATGCTCCGACCAATCTGGAATATTCGCGCCTCTCACCAAACATCTTTTTATCGTGACAAACCCTGACAAAATTTCCTCTACGATCTCTCATGCCATCACAATCGCCGAAACTGCACCCCAAGGGCCTGTGTACCTGGAAATCCCCACGAATTTTCTCCTCGAAAAAACCACGCTCCCAGAAAAAACCTGGCAGTCCTCCCGCCTCAGAAAAACTGCAGAAACAAAAAAACCAAACAGCCCCCGCTCCACAGCCGCCTCGACAACCTCCTCTTACGACCTCACCAAGAACGTCTCCAAGAATCTGTCCGACGACGTCTCCAATAGCATCTCCAACAACGTCTGCAATGACTTTCCCAGTGACCTCTCCAATAAAATCGACGACTGTCTCGCGCTGATGGAAGCCTCCGAACGGCCGCTCATTTGGATAGGAGGAGGCGCACGCGAATGCGGCTCTGCCGTGGCAACACTCGCCGAAAAACTCCACGCACCCGTTCTCGCAACACACCAAGCACGATGCGTGCTTCCCGCCTCACACGAGCTGCTTGTCACAATCCCGCCACACGAACCAATCGTGACCGACCTCGTTACGCACGCCGATCTTGCCATTGTGATCGGGAGTGACCTTGACCAAATGATGACGCAAAACTGGGCACTGCCGCTGCCTCGCATCAGAGCAGCAATCAATATTGATGAAGCAGACGCCCGCAAAAACTACGAGATGGACCTTGTACTCTGCGGTGACGCCAACTTGCTCACGCAGACTCTCGCAACACGCGTCACAGCAAAAAACCCCACCAGCTGGCCTCCAGACCTGCGCGCCTTAGCAGATAGAGCAAAAGAAGCGTTGGCCCGTCATACAGATACAGCTTCAGCAATGCGTTTTATCGAAAACACAGAACGTGCAATCCCCGAGGATTGTCTTCTCCTCACAGACATGGCCATTTGCGGATACTGGATACTCGGATACCATCGTCCTCCTCTCCAAGGAGCGATGTTTTCTTCTCTTCCCTGGGGCACTCTCGGCTGGGCACTTCCCGCTGCTATTGGCGCGGCACTCGGCACAAAACACAAGCATCCCGTTGTAGTATTTTGCGGAGACGGCGGTTTTCTTTTTTGTCTTGCTGAACTCGCCGTTTTAAAAGAAGAACATCTTCCCGTCACTGTTGTTGTCTTCGACAACGGTGGCTATGGGATGTTGCGTGCGACACCAAACGGCAACACTACCGCCACAGAACTACGACAACCCGACATCGCCCGACTTTCTCGCGCGTTCGAGTTACGCACACGCGAAGCCACAGGAGTCGAAGCTCAATACAGCGTGGCTTTAGCCGAAGCAGTGCGCTCGGGAGAACCGAACGTCCTGCATGTCATAAGTGATCTTCACCCCCCTCGCACCACATCGCCTTATTGGCCTTTACGATAAACAGCAGAAGGCTTCCCTACACCCCAAAACCACACTTCGGATCCCCACAGATCTGGGATAAGTCTTGCCGTTTTCCCAGGTAACAGTTGGGATTATGCATTATTGACAGCGCGCCTTCGGTCACAAACAACCCAACTCCAGGGCGACAACCCGATCCCGCACCCAACCCCAACCAACACAAACCAACCAGGCCCGACCCCACAACCCCACAAACCGGCCCCACAACCCGGCCCCACAACCTACCCAGCGACCCCGCAAACCGGCCCCACAAACCATGGGTGCACCCACAACCAACCACCGAAACCGCACCCATAGGTTCCCAAAACCTGGAACTGAAGCCAGGCCCAAATGGCGCATGCAACAGTTTTCAAACACACACCAGACAGAAGAACGAATAGCGCAACCGACAACCAACAACTCTCACCGACAACCGGCGAGTCGTGCACATGGGGACTACAACTTGGGGGAGGGGCGATGAAGGGAACGAATAGTGGGGGGGCACTAACGGGGGGATCGAGGTCCTGGCTCATGCTCGGCACTGTGGGATATTTACTATCGTGTTATTCCGCATCGTCCGCACGGGAAGAATCGCCAAGCTCGACTCGCAGAATTCGACAGCACAGGTATTTTTCCCTCAGTTGTGGTGTGTGTCAGGGCACCTCTCGGCGAATGCAGCATCTGTTGGAAAATCTGGAGTATGGGAAACAGCCACATTACCTGGGCTTCTCTCAGAACCCCAGGAACAAAAGGGAAGAAGCGCACGGGAGCAGCACGGGGGAGAAGCACGGAAAGGTAACCTACAAGACGTAGCCTATAAAATCGACGCGCTTTCCATCGCTCTCTTCGACTTGTGAGCAGTTCTCTCTCACGCCGACCAAGAAACCCCCGCAACAAAAACAGAGATATTTGGTCGTTTTCCGTTCTCTGATTGGGGTCTCCATGCGTGACACAAACGAACAGAGGGTCGTAGAAGACAGCCCTGTGAGCAGGCCGCTTCCCTCCTGGAGGGATACGGTTTCGAGCGTGCTTCTCATCTTGGAAGAAGCCATTTCGCATGCAGAACAGGCCATCGCATGCGAAGAGACGTCAGATACTCAAGAAAAGGAATATACAGATGTTTCAGAAAAAGCTGCTACCCTCGCAAACTTGTCAGAAACACTGAGAAAAAAGAAAGAAGAAGCTTTGGCAGAACTCAACACTTACCTCGAAGAAGAGGCGATAGCAGCAAATATTCCGGTCGAACAGTATTTGCGCATTGCACACCATCTTCCAAAGGAAGAAGAAGCCAGACTAGGGTGAAAAAAGCAGCCGTCACCTTGCGCAAGCAGTCACAAGAAAGCGTCTGGAAAAGACCCTCATGAGCACCGACACTCCACTCTCTCCTACATCCAAACACCATCGCTTCTTTGCTGCGTTTTATAACAGAAGTATGGCCCGTACAGAGCGAACAGTTCTCTCTAAAATTCGCAAAGAACTGCTGTCTGAGATCCCTTCCGACGTGGAAAGGGTCATAGAAATCGGGGCAGGCACAGGAGTGAACCTGCAGCACTATCCAGAAACTGTGACCCAGGTTGAGCTTGTCGAACCCGACCAGCATATGGCGAAACGCATCTCTCCCCGATCAGGCCATCACGACAATGTACATGTAGCACCGGCTGAATCCCTGCCCTTCCCCGATAATTCATGCAAAGTCCTCATCGCCACTCTTGTGCTCTGCACTGTTGACAATCCTGCCAAGGCGCTGGCAGAAGCGAATCGAGTCCTCGAACCTGGAGGTCTTTTGCTCTTCCACGAGCATGTCCGTTCGCCGCAGGAAAAAACAGCAAAATGGCAGCAACGCGTCGAACCTTTCTGGTCCCGTGTCGCAGCAGGATGCTGCCTTACCCGTGATACAGCGTCCACGATCGCTGACGCCGGCTTTTCCATCACCAGACTCGAAGCAAAACGTATTCCTGGACCACCAATTTTGCGCGACTGGATCACTGGCAGTGCGGTGTCTTAATTCTCTCCCTACTCAGCCTAAAACAGACAGAGAAGTCTGGGAATACACAGAAAAAGCCTGTTAACAAAGAACAGAAAATTCACATTACTCACGTAATTTATATAAGCTTTACTGGTTATATGAGCTTTACTGGCTGCCGGGAGACGACACCCCTACGACACGCTTGATAGATTCTGCGGCTTCTTGTAACGCTTGTTGCTCCGCCTCGGGCACACCACCTTTGTCCGCAAAAATGGCAAGATCCCGCACCATAGACTCAAAAGAGGCGAGAGAAACGTGGAACTCTGCGATAGATAGGTCTGCATCAGCAAGTAAGCCATCATATAAAGAGATGCGCCCTTTCAGCAGGGTGGTACGCGCTTGGAAAAAAGCCAGCAAGGCAGCAGACATCTCATTTTTCACACGCACGCGCAACAGGCTCATAGTATTTCCCGCGCCATCACGAATTCTCTCTTCTCCCCATTCATCCCAAACCTCCAGAAAAGCATCTGACGTTTGAGCCTCGGTCGTACGATCAACAAGGAGCGCGAGAGCATCTCCACGTGACGACTCCTCATTCACACGCACAAAAAAAGTGGTGAGTGCAAGGATCACTGAAACCCACAGAAGGACCAGTATGACAAAAGGCAAAAAACGATCATTCGGCAGAAAACCAAGAGGGACCCCATCAGAGGCCTTCGCTGCTTCAGAAGGAATTTCGCCAGGCAAAGGCGCCCAAAGAACAAGGCTCGTCCCTCGCGCTGCACTTCCTGGCAAATCCATTTTCGCCAAGAGTATTTCTCCCTGAGGAGGACATTCCGCTCCCTCTAAGACAGCAGTATTCTTCTTCTGCCCGTTCTGTCTTTCACTCCGCATTATCTGCTCTTTCGCAAGAGAGGTTCTCTTGCGACTATCTGCGTAAATCCTTGAACTCGCCGCTATTTTTTCTCTGTCTTGTGCGCTCTCCTCCGCAGCACTCGCTGCAACAAGCCCAAAACGTAAGCCAAGGCCATCCGCTACCTCGAGATCTCCCGAACCTGGAGGCAGATGAGGCCTGCTCATTGCTCTCCTTCCCCACGTCGAAATTCCTCTTCCCCGGCTTCCCCAAATTGTTCGAGTTCTTGCAACTCTCTCAGCGTCTCCTCCCACTGCGCAAGCGCCTCATCAACCTGATCGAGCATGCCAATAACGGCTCGAGTCCCTCCCTTCACGAACGCTCGACGGGCTTTTGTCATTTGTTCGTATGCCAAAGTCGTATCTGTCGAGAGTTCTTGAAGAACAGGCCGAGTTCGTAGAGCGTCACGCACTTCTGCCGCAAAGACCTCCTTTGTTCCTGCCACGGCCTCCTCCGAGTTCTCTTGCCTCTCTCGCGACTCATCAACCTTGGCCATGATTGCACGCTTTTCGCTGCGCGTTTGACTCGCTACCCCTATATTGCGAATAGACAGTCCTGTCAGGAACAGCGCGATGGCTGCGAACACAAGCAGGCGGACACCCCCGCCTTTCGGACTTTCCATTGGCACGCACCTTCGCTTTCAGCGATCCGTCTCTTCTCGCACACAGTCATACATAGCAATTTGCATAGGAACCGCGTTTTTGCTGTGCCTTTCTTTCCAGACCTGGGCAGTTTTTTCATGGCAGCTTTTATGGAGTATCGCTCTGCTCGGTCACGCTGTTCAATCACCAAAGCCCGTCCCACCCCGCCAGTTCAGATCGGAGAAAGAAACTTTTATGGCACTGCCTACGCCCGATGCGTGGGGACACTACCAAGAAGAAACCTGGGTTACGTACCCTGCCAACAAGTAGCTGAGACACCCGAAACACAGAGATCTTCCGCAGAACACCGCAAAAAAGGGCTTCTAAAAGAATCGTCTCTTCTCGCAGTTCGATAAAGCTGAACGAGAAGAAGAAATCAGAGAAAAGCGGCTCCCCAAGCAAAATCAGAGAGCAAAAGGCGCGCGAGCCTGGGGATCAACCCCAAAACGCGTAATCGCGTCGCTCACCACGGTCCTCTCGATATCTCCCTGGGATGCCAAGGCCCAGAGAACAGAAACCGCAATATGCTCTGCGTCTACTTCAAAAAAACGTCGCAGGTTGGCACGAGTGTCGGACCTACCAAATCCGTCTGTCCCCAACGGCACAAAAGTACCGGGCACCCAACGTCCTACTTGGTCGACAACAATCTTCATATAGTCGGTGACTGCTATTTTTGGTCCTTCCATTGGGAGGAGGAGCTGGGTCACCAATGGAACCCGTGGCGATTCCTCGGGATGCAAGCGATTCCAACGTTCCACGCCCATCGCCTCTTCGCGCAACGCCTTATACGAGGTCACGCTCCAGAGTTCCACTCCTACCCCATAGTGTGCTGCAAGAAGGTCCCGCGCACGGATAGCAGCAGCATGGCTCGGACCAGAGAAGAGCACCGCAGCATGTTGCGTGCAGCCTTCCCTTTCTGCTTCGTATCGGTACATACCTCTCAATATTTCGGCCTTGTCGAGCTCTTCCGGCATCGCGGGCATCGGGTAGTTCTCGTTGTACAGGGTGAGGTAGTAAAAAATGTCCTCGGGATTGGGGCCGTACATACGGTTGATCCCGTGCTGCACAATGGCGGCGAGCTCATAGGCGAAGGCCGGGTCATACACTTGGCAAGAGGGCACTGTGGAGGCCAGCACAGGACTGTGACCATCGCAGTGTTGCAGTCCTTCCCCGGTCAAAGTGGTACGGCCTGCCGTGGCGCCAAGCACAAATCCTTTCCCGCGGGCATCCGCAAAAGCCCAGATCATGTCGCCGATTCGCTGGAACCCAAACATTGAGTAGAGCATGAAGAAGGGCACCATAGGAACACCCCGAGTGGCATAGGAGGTGCCTGCCGCAGTGCAGTCAGCCATCGCGCCTGCTTCGGTAATGCCTTCTTCCAAAAGCTGTCCATCTTTTTTCTCGGTGTAGCTCAACAATAGATCGGCGTCCACTGGATCGTATTTCTGCCCATGTGAAGCATAAATACCGAATTCCGAGAAGAAGGAGTCCATCCCAAAGGTGCGGCACTCATCAGGCACGATAGGCACAACTCGCGAACCAAATTTTTCGTCCCGCATGAGATTCCGCAAAAGCCGCACCATCACAATGGTGCTCGACACTTCTTGTTTTCCCGACCCACCCGAAAACTCGGCAAAGGCTTTCTCAGACGGCAAAGTGAGGGGACGGCGGTCACGCACGATACGGCGGGGCAAAGGTCCGGAAAGCTCCTTCCGGCGTTGCATCAAATACTGAAAGGTATCACTATCAGCGGGGGGCCGATAATAAGGAGGGTCATCCACGTCGAGCAGGGAATCGGGAATCTCTTCCTGCAAGTGCAGCCGGTCACGGAATTCCCGTATCTGCTGCTTTGTCATCTTCTTGATTTGATGTGTGGAATTCCGTCCTTCCAGGGCGGAGCCAAGTGCCCATCCTTTGACGGTTTTCGCAAGAATGACCGTCGGGGCACCCTTGTGCTCTACCGCAGCCTTATATGCAGCGTACAACTTAGAATAGTCATGCCCCCCTCGCGGCAAACAACGCAGATCATCATCGCCAAGATGCTCGACAAGTTTGCGTAGACGCTGGTCTGGGCCAAAAAAGTGGTCCCGAATATAGGCGCCATTCTCTACTGTGAAACGCTGAAACTCTCCGTCAACAGTGGTGTTCATTTTATTGAGGAGCACACCATCTACATCAGAAGCGAGCAGAGAATCCCATTCTTTGCCCCAAATAACTTTGATGACATTCCAACCGGCCCCACGGTAAAGCGACTCGAGTTCCTGGATCACTTTGGAGTTCCCACGTACGGGACCATCGAGCCGTTGTAGGTTACAGTTCACCACAAAAGTGAGATTGTCGAGCTGTTCCCGTCCTGCAAGAGCCAGCGCTCCGAGAGACTCCGGCTCGTCCATTTCTCCATCACCAAGAAAAGCCCAGACTCTCGTGCCGGTTGTGTCATCAATACGACGAGCGTGCAAATAGCGAAGAAAACGGGCCTGGTAAATAGCATTGATGGGGCCGATTCCCATAGAAACAGTGGGAAACTCCCAAAAATCTGGCATCAAACGCGGATGAGGGTAGCTTGACAAGCCGTTCCCGTTCACCTCTTGACGGAAGTTGTCAAGCTGCTCTTGTGTGAAGTAACCCTCGAGAAAAGCGCGAGCGTAGATTCCCGGGGCAGCGTGCCCCTGTATGTACAGCATATCGCCGGGACGACCGCTGTCTTTTCCCTGGAAAAAATGGTGAAAGCCCACCTCGTAGAGGGCCGCGGAAGATGCATATGTCGATAGGTGTCCGCCAAGCCCTTCCGCCCAGCGATTCGTCCGGATAACCATCACTGCGGCATTCCAACGAATGTAGGCCCGCAATCGCTCTTCGATCTCCGCGTTACCAGGAAACCAAGGCTCATTCTCAGACGGAATCGTATTCACATAGGGAGTAGAGATTGTGGCCGGAATGTTGACTTGCAATAAGCGGGCATGCTCGAGCACACGTTGGATCAAATACTTCGCGCGCGAAGTGCCCTGGATAGCGACAACAGCATCCAGAGAATCGAGCCACTCTTGTGTCTCCTGCGGATCTGTGTCCGGCAACTGGGAAAGAAAAGCGTCGAGGATCATTTCGTCCTATTCCACATCAAGAAACACGCCAGGCTGGCCATTCAAGCGAAAAAACGTCACGTGAAAGAACACCAGCCTGAGCCTTCTTCCCCCCTGTCTCCAATCAAAGCAGAATAGCGGCACGCAGATCACCAAAAGTCAAAAAAACAGCTCAATGTCACAGAAGAAAGTTCTCCTCTCGCTGGTGGCACCCTTTTGCATCCCTACAGGGCAGAAAAAAAGAAAAGTCGGCGCAAGGCGACAACCCCCAAGAGAGACGGCAACACAAGAATCTCTCAGGATTTCGCAGGAGCGGTATCGTCGTCGGCGTTCACCGCATCACGCGGAGACAAAATAACATCAACCATGCCATAGTCTTTTGCCTCGGAACCAACCATGATGAAATCTCTGTCGGTGTCCTGGACTACCTTTTCAAAAGGCTGCCCCGTGCGCTCTGAGAGCAGGTTGTTCACCGTCTTGCGCATGCGCATGATTTCTCGCGCCTGAATTTCAATATCCACAGCTTGCCCTTGGGCACCACCATGCGGCTGATGAATCACAATACGAGAATTCGGAAGAGCCATTCGCTTTCCGTGCGCACCAGCAGCAAGCAGCACCGCCGCAGCAGAGGCAGCCAGCCCCATGCAAATAGTGGAGACATCAGACTTTATGTACTCCATAGTGTCGTAAATACACATCAGCCCATCGATCTCACCACCTGGCGAATTGATATAGAGCATGATGTCTTTGTCGGGATCTTCTCCCTCCAAATACAGCATCTGCGCCATAACGAGATTGGCAACATCCGAGTCAATAGGCGTGCCAAGAAAGATAATCCGGTCCTGCAATAGGCGAGACCAGATGTCCATGATCCGTTCACCGGTCGGAGTCTTCTGGAGCACAACCGGATTCGGGATGAATTCAGCAGAAGGCGACAGTAAGCCTGAGGAGGCACTTTTCGGAAACGCCATTTGGCCACCCCGGATTAGCTGAGAACGTTCTGCTTCGCAGTCGCGCATTTCGCCCCTTTCGATGATAATGACACACAGGCGAGTCACAGCTCCGTGCTCAACAACACAAGCATCCCGTGGACACGCCCACAAACACCTGAAAAACTAGTCCAACGGCCAGAAAGCCCATGACGCAAATCCCATTGGAAAGCGTCCGCCAGATACCTTACCGGCGCATTCAACAGTACAGTTCTCCCTTTCCTCTGATGCCCTTTTTTCGGCATGACCTCTGGCACAAAAGCACACACACGCAAGGAGCACGAGCAAAAAAAGTTCACCCGAGCAGAGAAAACAGGACGGCACACAGGAAATATGACGGAACACACAGCTCCGCAAAAACACCTGCTGCCGCCGACCTCATCATAATATCGAGCGATCCACTCAACAGAGCAAACCTCAAAGCCTCGCCTGAGCAACCCAGCACAGAACACCCGCACGCCAACATACAGAGGACCTGCAGTTCTGTTCTTTCCCAGAGCAAACATCTCAGAAAGAACAGAAGCTCATAAAATCAGCGGCTCACCGCCTGCTACATGTGCAACAGACGAGCCACTTCACCCGCCCCAGCCACAGCTGCCGCTTCGTCACCACCAAGGGCAATAAGCTCAATCGACGTCAGTCCTTCCTCCACGAAAGGCTGAAGAAACCCTGCAATATCCTCGGGAGTACCATACGGTGTGTACTTCTCAAATTTCTCGAAGGGAGTCTGGTAGAGCATCTGCATTGGACCCGCAACCCTCTGCCGGGCCGCTTCTTTCGAGTCATCAATACCACACCACACCAAAAGGCCATGCGCAGGATTATCGACGGTCCGCCCCACAGAAGCAGCCGCCTCCTGAAAACGATCCATGGCCTCACGCCACCGATCAAGCTGCACCCAGAGACCGAGCCATCCGTCTCCCAAGCGACCGGCTCGATCGATCGCAGCATTCGAGCGTCCTCCCACCACAAGAGGAGGTGCAGGTGTGGGCGGGGGGAGTATTCTGGCCTCATCGACCTGGATGAACTCTCCCGCAAAGCTCACTGACTCTCCTGCCATGAGCGCGCGCAGCACTTGCATGCACTCGTCCATGCGTCGGCCTCGTGTCGCGGGGTCCACCCCACAATTCGCGACTTCGCGACGGTCCTCTCCGCCCACGCCTACTCCAAAAGACAGCCTGCCCGGCGCAAGCTGCGAAAGACTCGACAGCTGCCGGGCAACAAGCACAGGGTGCCGCAAAGGCAGTAAGTATACGGCAGTATGAACTGCAAGCCTAGGGTGCAACACCGACAATGCAGTGGCATTCAATAAACCGTCAAAGCCTATGCCCACATGAAAACTGACATGGTCTCCCACGCCAATATGGTCAAGCCCAGCGTCTTCAATCGAAGCCAGAAGCTTTCTTGTCTGCTCTGGACCACCTCCCCCGGTGATCCCCTGTGGCATGTACCCGACCTGCACTTTCGACATCTTTCCCCCTCGGTAAAAACGAGTTCTCGCATTCCCGTAGCTCAAGACCGCCACTTCCGTCGCATGCCAATGCCAGTTCCCCCCTGGCAATTTGTTGCATCGAACGGCCCACGATCTCTTGACGCCACCCCTGAGACAACCTGCAGTCTGCTTTTCCTGACAATAGAGCAAAAATATCATCGGAAGTGGCAAGAAAACGCTGTTCGATCTCCAGATCCACTGACAATTGACTCAACCAGGCGGCACCGAGTTTCGCCGCGGCATCGAGAGATCGGTCTGGGGTCACAACAGGAGGGAGACGGAGCTGCGCGTGCTTCAGGGAGCGCCCTTCCCTCACCGAGTACAAAAGAGAAGAAACCATGTCTTGACGGAAACGTCGCCGTTCGACACCACGTGCTTTCCAAAGCTCGGCCTCGTCACGTGGGGGTTTCCCCGCAATGGCCATAATTGCCATGTCAGACAAAACTCGTCCTACCGGCAAATTGCAGGCAGCGGCCTGTTCGTCACGCCAGGCGGCGACAGTTTGGGCAACGCCACGCGACAAGCCACGGAGTTTACGCGCGCCTTTTAGCTTCCACCACAGCGTATTTCGATGCCGGCGCTCGATACGCGAGGCACGAAATAGTTCGCATTCTTCTTCGACCCAAAGCCCGCGATCTCTCTCCTCCAACCTCGCAATAAGCTTCTGGTGTAAGTCAAGAAGAGATGCCACATCAGCAGCCGCGTATTCCATCTGACCAGAGGTAAGCGGACGATCCGTCCAGACAGTAAGGCGATCTTCTTTTTCCAGGGTGACTCCAAGCAAGTCCCGGAGTAAAAGAACCAGACTCGGCATACGAAAACCAAGAAACCCGGCCGCGATTTGTGTATCAAAAAGAGTATGGGGGATAGCCCCGCACTCTCGGTCCAAGATCTCAAAGTCTTGCGATGCAGCATGCACTATTGCGATCCCTCCTTCTTTGAAAAGACGAGAGAGAACAGCGATATCGACAGCGAAGGGATCGACAAGGAAAATACCTGACGGGCCTGAAAGCTGGAGCAAGGCCAAATGAGGGTAGTAAGTATTTTCCCTGTGAAATTCTGTATCCAGCCCATAGGCCGGTGCAACAATAAGCTCGTCGACTAATTCATCGAGACGCGCTTGACTCGTAACGTAGGAATAGGAAGTCATCTTTTTAAAATTGGCGACTTTCGAGAAAAAAGCAAAATTTTCTGACAAACCGAAAAAAACCGACTTGTCCGTATGCCAAGATACGCAGAAAGACCGAGAAGTCCGCTCTTTCGCTCATTAATCTGTCAGAAAAGGTGCTTCACCGGTGGTGCGGGCAAGCCAGAACAAGGCTCTGTCTCTCAACGAACTTCGCAATTCGTCGTACTGCGTTTCCAGCGCAGCCTGCAACCGTGAACGAGGAGGCCCCATCCTATCGGGAAGAAAAAGTTGCAAAACCGAAGGGTCGAGCCCGGCATTGTCGCTGACAAACAAAAGCCCGCCGGCACCTTCTGGTTCGAGAGGGTGCAGACAATCGCCTTGCACATCCCATGCCGTCTCCACGAGGGCAACAGAAGTGAGAGCGGTGTCGGACCCGATCACCAAAACTGCCGACACCCAGAGCAAAGGAGCCTCATTCTCTGGGTATTCGACAGAGACAATCAGGTTCTCGACTTGGGCTTCAGGACCAGAAAACCTACCGAGAACATCCACGGCCCGCTCATCAAGAAGCACTGCGGCATTCAGCCAAGCCACACACCGATCCTGCAAAATAGGCGGGAGTATGACAGATTCCGCGCTCGATTCCAGGTCAACACCATTCACCAGACTGTGAAAAATGTCTGCCGGGTGAAGGTGCCCACACGAAGTATCGGCCGACACCTTCTCATCAAGAACCTCGACTAAAAGGCCACGCAGCTCTTCCAACGATGAGACACTCGCAGTCCCTGGCGGAAGTCCCTCAAGTGCTGCAAAATCGGGTACATCAGGCATAACGGAATCCCCGAACGTCCCTGAAGCACCCGAATCGGGAAAATCTGACTCTTTCCAACGATCCGACATACTACTCCGAGCTAATCGCTCATAATTGTCGGCGCGGGCTTCAGTCGCCACGCCATCAACAGGCTACTCTACATTGATCGGCAACGCGGCAAAGGTTACGAATAAACAACAGTTACTTGCACCGCTTTCTCGAAAAAATCGCTCCTCCCCTCGCATCCTACCCGCCTCAATACTCCCCCATTTCCTCAGATTTCCCAGGATCCGTAGGCCTAGCTGCACCTTACCGCACCGGATATGCATTTTTCACAGCGCACGTCGTTCCCAAGTCCTCCCCTCAGGTCTGCAAAAAATCTTGAAGAACCCTTCAGAGATTTTTCTCGTGGGTCTCCAAAAAGGCTTTCCCAAGAACGTTTCGGGAGAGGACACTCTCCCTCCGAAACCGAAACTCTGGGCATGCAGCCCGCTTTCACTCCGCCCCGCTCTCCTACCCGGGGGCATTCTTTTTTTACTCCACGACAGGTTGGCCTTGGCACTGCAACAGTCTGCCTGCTTCTCACGTGCCTCTGCGGCATCACAACAGGACTGCATCCAGTCAGTATTTCGCAGAGACTACAGGGAAGAGAATGTGCTCCCTTCCTGGAATATTTCTCACAGACTTTTGCCGACAAGGTCTCCACAAAGACCCCGGACAGGCTTCCAACAACCAGCTTGGAAACAGCCGGCACCGCCCAAAACCATACCCAAGCAAACGTACCGACAGCGGCCGGCACATCCACCGCCACACTCCCGCCACAAAAGACAGACTCCTGCAAAGACGCCTACCACCAGCGCCTCCTCATCATGGGCGGATTCGCAGTCACTTCCCTGCTTCTCGCCATCATCGCGCACGGCCTCTCACAGGCAAAAGAACGTCCCCGACAACTCGACCCGTGCGGCCTTGCCACCGACCTACGCATACTCTGCACACAACAGACCCAAGACAGCCACCTCTTTGCAGAACGCTCACACACCCTCCTTGCCTCTCTCACGCCTCTCTCACAACGAGAGGGTGATCAGCAGGAGCATCCTGTCGTGACACAAGAAAAACCTCAGGCAAGACTCCACCTTGTCTCCTGCTCTGATAGTCCCTGCTCCCCTACTGAACAGGGAAACTCCATCTGATGCGCCTCTGAAGGGGTACGCTGAGACACGAAGGCGCGACTGGGGCCTGCGCCAGGTAAAAGACACCATAAGACACCACGCGCCGCATCCCAGAAAAACACACGAAAGGGCATGTTATGTCTGTCCATGATGTTCCGGTGCGTACACTCGACGGAAAAGCGACCACGCTCGCAAAAAATAAGGTGCTTCTTATCGTCAATGTGGCATCAAAATGCGGTTTCACGCCCCAGTACAAAGGTTTGCAAGAGCTTCACGACAAATATGCCGAACGCGGCTTTTCAGTGGTCGGGGTTCCCTGCAATCAATTCGGTGCACAAGAACCCGGGAGCGCAGAAGAAATCCGCGAGTTTTGCTCCACCAACTACGGCGTTTCTTTTCCCCTGTTGGAAAAAACCGATGTGAACGGGAAAAACCGTCATGCTCTCTATCAGGAGCTCACGGCAATAGCCGACGGGGACGGAAAAGCCGGAGACGTGATGTGGAACTTCGAGAAGTTTCTTGTCGCGCCAGATGGCACTGTGGTGCAGCGGTTCCGTTCACAGACGGGACCAGAGGATGAACAACTGCAAAAGGCCATCGAAACCCAGCTTCCCTGACCTCTCCCCTCCTCCACCAAGTCCAATAAACCGCCTAGGCAGTCCTAAATACATAGATCACGGCCTCTCGCTCATCATCCAGGACACAGAAAACCCCGAGAAAGAGGACGCTCGGAATACGAAAACAGAGCGTCCTCTTTCCGCAAGATCGAGTTCCCTTTCACGCCGATCTGCAGACTCAGCCTGCAGATCGCTATCCCGAGACCGACCCAACAGGCTCCACAGAAACTCTCTTTCGGGGTCTTTTCCCCACAGCCATGCATCGACCACTTCCCTCCCGCGGAAAGGCAGTTGCGGGAACACAACTCGGAGATTTCATATGGTGCGCACTTCTTCCACAATGCTCCTCCCTTTAGGAACAAAAGCACCTGCTTTTCAGCTCCCAGACCCGTCTGGGAAGTTCCATGGCACTGCAGATGCCACTGACACAACCGCACTTCTCGTCATGTTCATCTGCAACCATTGTCCCTATGTGCGCTTGATCAGCGCAGAACTCGCCGCCTTCGGACGCGACTACGCGCCAAAAGGGGTCGCCATTTTCGCAGTCAACAGCAATAACGCAGAAGCCTATCCCGACGACTCGCCAGAAATGATGCGTACGGAAATTAGGGAGACTGGGTACACATTCCCCTACCTGATCGACGAAAACCAAGAAGTCGCCAAGGCATACCATGCCGCCTGTACTCCCGATTTTTTCCTCTTTAATGGAGAGCAGAAACTCGTTTATCGTGGGCAGTTCGATGACGCCCGACCCAGCAATGGCATCCCTCCAACAGGCAAAGACCTGCGCGCTGCCCTTGACGCTGTGCTCTCTGGCACCCCTCTCCCTACGAGTCAGCGTCCCTCTCTCGGCTGCAACATCAAGTGGCGACCAAAAAACGAACAGCAGTAACAGAGCAGTCCTGAGGCAAAGCAGAAAAAGCGCCTACCCACAGACATATTTCTCCTTGGCGCCCTTCTCCTGACAGGCTCTCCCAATATGGCAGTACATTTGCATTACCACACAAAACCAAACGAGGCTATACCCGGCCGCAGAACGAGGACGGCAAAACAGTCATCGCAAACGGACGGCGCAACAAAAAAACACGAGAGGAAAGTCGACTGCACATGAGCAGAAACACCTCAGACAAAAGACATTTCCTTGCCTCCCAGTCTTCCCAAACCTCTCTTTTTTCCACACCCAGCCAAACACCCATGCCCACAACGCCCTTTCTCGAAGGGCTGGATCATCTCGTTCTCGATTGCGATGGTGTTGTATACGTCGACGATCAACCCGTCGAGGGAGCTGCCGACCTGATCGCGTGTGCTCGCTCCCGGGATATGGGCATCCTCTTTATCACAAACGACATGACCAGTTCCTCAGAGCGAATCGCCACACGCATACGCGCAGTTGGTGCTGTAGCCGAAGCCGAAGAAGTGCTCCACGCGGGGAAGGCTGCAGCCTTGTACCACTCTGCCCAGGGGCATGGGAACGTCCTGGTCGCAGGGACGAAAGACCTCTGCACCGAGCTTCTTTCTCACGGTGTGCAGGCCTGGAACACCCACGAATGGCAGAAAACCACAGCCGTGGATGCTCTTTTAGTAGGTGGATACGATGGCCTTGCCTTCACTCACCTCGACATACTCCTGCAAGCGTGGCAACCCAATATGCCTATCGTCACATGCAATCTCGACCGGACTTTCCCAAGCACGTCCGGCCCCCGTCTCGGGTGCGGATCAGTTGCCGCATCTCTCGCCTACGCCACAGGATCGACCCTTATAAATGCGGGGAAACCCTCCACAATCATATTTCGTGAGGCAGAAGACTTGCTGGGTCCAGGCGAAGTGGGGATTGTTGGCGACACACTGATGTCTGATATTGCCGGCGCAAATCTCATGGGTTGGAAATCTGCCTGGTTCCGCAAAAACGGAACCCCACACGACGGCTCTGCCGACCCGGATATTGCAACAGACAACTTACGTTCTCTCTTTGCAGGTTTGTAAATCGAGCGGCGCGCAACGCAATAGGAAAAGGGTTTCAGAGATCCCGGGGTAACCTCCGCCTTCACGAGGGCTTCGACCGTACACATTGCGTCTGCAACTGCTCTCGCAGACTTCGTCCGGCGCGCATGCTCCGATTAACCCCCATAGTTCATGCAGGTGTCTTCCATACGCAGGACAGGAGACTCTTCTTCTGCCTGAAAATCGCAGTCCACTACTTCGCCAATAAAAAAAGCACGACCCCCAACCAGTACGATTTACACCACAATACAGTCAATGTAGGCAACATCGTAGGCAGCAGCCTGATCCAAAATGGGGGCATCAGACTTCCCATCATGAAAAGGAAACCCGTTCAGCATCATTTTTCCGTATCAACCTGCGCTGACTTCACAAACTTCCGGATGATTGCCCGGTCATTTTGGTAAATAAAGTTTCGGCTGAATATTTTTCTGGCAGTGACAAGTTCATGCGTAGAAGCTTCATGTTCGACTCCTACTCCGACAAGCTTGAGTGCAAACGCAAGCTGCGTCACCCAGTGAATCGTCATAGAGTGACGGGGATCTCCTGCACGAGATCCCAAGACATACAATCCATATGGCATCTTCCAGAGAACACGACGGCATCATTTACCGTATTCGCCAGTCTCCATTGTTTCCGATGGGAACGCCACAACAAAAAACCTCTTCTCTCTCATATGTCGCCACAAAAATCAAGATTCGCTTGCGAAAAACCGGGCCGGTTTTTCGCAAGTACCACTAGGCTGCCAAACAGAAGTCTCAGGGTCCGGGAGAAAAAGTGAACTGGCAAGAGACAGAAGTTATTATTTATGGACCAGATGGTCCTGTACCAAAAATGGCGCGGAGACTGTGGTGGATTCCTCTCCTCGCGGGGGGCAGCCTCACTGCACTCGGAATCGTTTTTCTCCTCCGGCCGGGAGCGGCCTCTCAGGTCACAATTGCACTGCTCGGCATTGTGATCCTGCTCATTGGAAGTATTGAAATTCCAATGGGACTCGCACTGCGACACACCGCTCCCCGAGCAGGAGGACTTCTTCTCGCGCACGGGACCCTCGGCATTCTCGCAGGGACAGGCGCACTTTTGCAGCCCTACACATTTTTTCACGTCATTATTTTCCTTGGTGCCGCAGGTTTTCTCTTCTTCTCCTTGGCGATCGCAGCTCTCTCTGTATACTTACAAAAGGCAAACACTGGGCGGGGACTCTCACAAAAACCGCTTCCCCTGAAGTTCCCCGTTCTCTTGTTCGTCTTAGGGCTTACCGCTCTAATTTGGCCCGGCGTTATTCTCGACATCGTCACTGCCGGGGCGGGTGTTTTTTTCGTTATTGTCGGTCTTTTCACCATAGGACTGGGGCGTCGGATCAAAAGATTCCTCATACACAAGCTGCCCTGATCAAGGGATTCGCATATTCCGCAGAAGACAAAGAGAAAGTTTTGTCACATCCCACAGTGTCTTAGCCCACGCGGATATAAGACAATAGGGCAATTAGTCGAACAAGTCGTTTACGATCGTGGCAATGGTCATCCGTCAATCCTAAGGTCGATCGCGCAATTGTCGCGTCGAGCAATCGCAACACAGGCCATACTGCCGGAGCCCCCCCCTTCGGCATGCCACCAGGGGCGGAACTTTCCCCTCCGAAGTTCCGCCCCGCTTTTTCTTTCCCCTTCTGAATCGTGCCCCTCCCAACGTCCTCGCTCCCCGGGTTTCTGCTTTCGCCAGACTGCCCACAGGAAGACAAGCACGCGATCACGGCACACCAGGACCCTCGTCCTCCAGGCTCCATTCCCCTTCGCAACAGGCAGATGGAACACAATGACCGGCTGCACTGAACTGGGTGGAATGAAATGGATAGCCTCTCACTGTCAGGCGGCTTCTCACAAAGACAATTCTTCCGGAAAAAGACCGAACATCCTCTCGATCATTCCCTTTCCTCCTCACAAAGGCAAGGAGACCGGTCAGGAGAGTGGTCGGGAGAGTGGTCCAAAGACCGGATAGAAGAAAGATCAAAAGACCGGTCCCCGCACAGGCGACCGAACAGAAGGGCAGCACAACCACCGCATCGCGCGACGGCAGAAATGTCTCGCACAAAAACCTACTCCACTGCCCGCATCGGTATCGCCATGTTCGCCGCATTCGCTGTTCTCTATGTGCACGCAGGCAATGACCGCAACGTGAGAATTCTCCTTGGCACCTGTGCTGCCCTCACCCTCACCTGCTGCTGGTCCTTACATTTCCGTCCTCCTCACACCTTTCTTATTGGCATGCACCTGTTACTGGCCATCATGCTCTTCGCGGGAGTAAGTGCAGGTTTAGCGGACCAAGAGAAAAATATTCCGGTGTGGACGACACTGCTTGTTCCCATGATCGCAGGACAAACACTTGACAAACGTTCGAGTATTATATGGGGCATCATCGCCACCTGTACGTTGATCTCCTCAAGTCTCTTTCAGTTTGGAACACCACCACCTACCGTTGAGGTGACTTCACAGAAATCGAGGTTCTTCCCGCAGACGGCATCGCGCACCGTAGGCCAGCTCGTGGTGCTCTGGGCTTCCGTTTCAATGACAAAACAGGCCCTTCGTGCGACACAAGTACGCAGAGAAGAATGGTATCAAGAAAAAGAAAACGCAGTGCGGCAGAGCCGGCAAATCGCAGTGCTTGCAGGGAAATTACAAGAGGCCGGACAAGAGCTCACAAAAACAAAAACCCACACCACAAATCTTCAAAACACCAACATACGTCTAAAATCTGCCAACATCGCACTAAAAAAAGCGAACCGTCGTATCGAGTCAACAAACGCTTTTCTCTCGACCGAAAAAGAAGTCATTACACACCAAGCCCTGCACGATTCCCTGACTGGACTACCGAATCGCCTGCAGTTCCTCGAACGTCTCGAATGTGCACTCAGCAAAGTTGACACTCCGGGTAACGAGCGAAAAAACGGTCCCTCTGTGATGTTTGTGGACCTCGACAAGTTCAAACCTGTGAACGATATGTATGGCCATCGCACTGGCGACTTGTTGCTCCAACAAATCGCAGAGCGTCTGATGTACACTGCGCGTAAAGAAGACATTGTCGCCCGGTTTGGTGGGGACGAGTTTGTCATCCTGTGCGAGAACATCCCCGATATTGCCGCGCTCAGCGAATTCGCCGAACGTCTCATCCGTACAATTCAAGCACCTTATCGTCTTGATCCCATCAAGATCGACAACATTTCCGCCAGTATTGGCATCGCGGTGGCATCTCCCTACGAATTTGACGCGGAGGCTCTGCTGCGTCGCGCGGACGCGGCGATGTACAAAGCCAAACAACACGGCGGACACTACTGGTACATTTCCACGGAAGAGTCCGTAGTGAGTTTCCGTCTCCCTATAGAAGAGGAGATCGAACGGGCCCTCGACAGGCAAGAGTTTTTTCTCTCCTACGAACCGGTCATCAATCTCCAGACACACAAGCTTGTCGCTGTGGAAGCCCTGATCCGCTGGCACCATCCAAAAATGGGCCTGCTTTTCCCTGGAGATTTTCTTCCCCATGCCGAACGGTCCGATATCATCCACGAAATCGGAGGGTTTGTGCTGAGACAGGCCTGCAACGATTTAGCAAGTTGGCGCGCGCATTCCAGAGAAATGACCGACCTCATGATCTGCGTCAACTTGGCCGGAGCACAGCTGCAAAACAATTCCCCTTTACTGGAAACAGTCGAAAAAACAGTCCACACAACTTCTGTACCCTGGCATCGAATTTGCTTCGACATCTCCGAGTCATGCTTCGAATCCCCCCATACTGCTCCAGCCATCTTGCATGAACTCCACAATAAGGGAACACAACTTGCGGTGGACAACTTCGGCACAGGGGCAGGCTCACGCGCCTATCTCACACAGCTCCCGCTCGATATCGTGAAAATCGACCGCAGCCATGTCGCAGCCCTCGCACACTCTTCCGATGATCATCTGCTGGTACACTCCGCAGTCGCGATGGCCCACGCCATGAACCTCCGCACTATCGGAGAAGGCATCGAAACCTATAAACAATTTGAAATACTGACCAACCTGAGTTGCGACTATGGCCAAGGCCAATATTTCCGCCAATTCTCATTGGATACCATCAAACAACCGACTCTCCACGTATAGCAATAGAATACGCGTACGGCAACACATTCATTATCTCACAACAAAAGCACCATCTGGTTAAAAATCTCACCTTTCGACTAAAATCGGAGACTCGACTCTTTTGGCAACGGCGCCATCTGCCATGACGCATGCTTCCCGCGGAAAGTAGCGCCATTCAAGAGCCGGCTCTCCCTCTTCCCAGCTCCACTGGAAGCAATCAACCGCGGGAAAAAATTGACAACCTTCGACACTGGGATATGCCGTGTTTCACGCTTCTCCAAAGCCGCGTGGCTTGTATGACCCTGGATATGAACACGACTCGTGTGGCGTCGCTTTCGTTGTCGACTTACAAGGTCGTCAACAGCATGAGCTAGTACAATATGGCATTCAATCTTTGTGCCATCTCCAACATCGTGGAGCATCAGGAAGTGAAGTCAATACCGGAGATGGAGCCGGTATCCTGATTCAGGTTCCCGATCGTTTCTTCCGTGAAGTCGCCGATTTCCCCCTTCCCCCAAAAGGAACCTACGCCACTGGCATCGGGTTCCTCCCTCGTGAGACTGAGCAGACCACACTTGCCATTGAAGCCATCGGGAAAATCGCCGCGAGCGAAGGACTCGCCGTTCTGGGTTGGCGCGACCTTCCTTATGACGACTCCATGATTGGCCAAACTGCGTCAGCAGTAAAACCTTGCTTTCGACAGCTCTTTGTCGCCGCCGATGAACAACATGCGACACCCCTCGCCGGCATGCGTCTTGAACGCCGTGCCTTTATTCTCCGCAAACGCATCGAACGAGAAGTCGAAAACGTCTACTTTCCGAGTTTGTCTTCACGTACCATCGTTTACAAAGGGATGCTTACTTCCGACCAACTGCCAGAGTTCTTCTTGGACCTCACCGACGAACGCGTGGAGAGCGCGCTCGCACTCGTCCACTCCCGCTTCTCGACAAACACGTTCCCGTCCTGGCCTCTCGCCCACCCATACCGCTACATCTCCCATAATGGCGAAATCAATACGGTAAAAGGGAACCGTAACTGGATGCGCGCCCGCGAAGCCCTGTTTGTGAGCGACCTCCTCCCCGGAAACTTGGAACGCATCTATCCTATTCTGACTGAGGACGCCAGCGATTCTGCCAGTTTCGACGAAGCACTTGAGCTCTTGCACATGGGAGGACGACCTCTCGCCCACGCCGTGCTCATGATGATCCCGGAAGCATGGGAAAACCATGCATCCATGTCACCGGAACGGCGCGCTTTCTACGAATATCACGCTTCCCTCATGGAACCATGGGATGGCCCTGCCTCTATTGCCTTCACCGATGGCACCGTCATCGGAGCGCTGCTTGACCGAAACGGCCTGCGTCCTTCGCGCTACTGGGTGACGGACAACGACCTTGTCATTTTTGGATCCGAAGTAGGCCTCCTCAATATTTCACAAGAACAGATCGTACGCAAAGGCCGCCTGCAACCCGGTCGCATTTTTCTCGTCGATACTGTGCAAGGGCGCATTATCGACGACGACGAAATAAAAAAGCACTTCATCACCGAGCACCCCTATCAGGCATGGCTCGACTCCGGACAAAAGACCTTAGATGATCTGCCTTCTCACCCTCCTGCCCCCCCAAGCTCTTCCCCGCTGCTCCTTCGTCAACAGGTTTTCGGCTACACACTCGAAGACCTCTCGATCCTGTTGGGCCCCATGTCGGTCAGAGGAATGGGTCCTATCGGTTCGATGGGAACAGACACTCCCCTTGCGGTTCTCTCAAACCGGCCACGCCTGCTCTACGACTACTTCAAACAGCTCTTCGCGCAGGTGACAAACCCGCCACTTGACGCCATCCGAGAAGAACTCGTGACTTCTTTGCGCGCCAAGATCGGGCCAGAAAACAACCTCTTGCAGCCCACTGCCACCTCATGCCGCCAGATTTCTCTCGCCACACCGGTGATCGACAACTCTCAACTTGCAAAGCTCCGTCACATTGAGAAAAACGATCTCGGCCCCCAGCCCGCAGGACAAACAGACGGGTTCCGGTCTGTCACCATCGAAGGCTGCTTTGACACGACAAAAGAGGATCAAGGCCTACAAGTTGCACTCGCAAATGCGTGTGCACACGCCGACAACGCCATTACTGCCGGAGCAAACATCATCATCCTCTCGGACCGGCACTGCGACAAAACACACGCGCCAATCCCGGCCCTCCTCCTCACTTCTGCAGTCCACCACCACCTCATCCGCAAACGTCTCCGCACAAAAACGAGTCTGGTGATAGAGACAGGAGAGGCGCGAGAAATCCACCATATCTGTCTTCTCATTGGATATGGCGCAAACGCCGTCAACCCCTACCTTGCGCTCGAGACAATTGAGGACATGGTAGAAACCGGGCAGCTCGAAAATCTCACGACCAAGGAAGCCCAGCGGAATTACATCAAAGCCTGCGGAAAAGGCATCTTGAAAGTGATGTCCAAAATGGGCATCTCCACGGTCGCGTCCTACACAGGGGCACAGGTATTCGAGGCAATCGGCCTTGACAAATCACTCGTGAAAACCCATTTCACGGGAACAACCAGCCAGATCGGTGGAATCGACCTCGACACGCTTGCACAGGAAACCACACAGCGCCACCGCCGGGCTTTTCTCGACAATCCAGCCCAGCAAGCCCATCGCGGCCTCGACATCGGGGGCGAATATCAGTGGCGGCAAGAAGGGGAACATCACCTTTTCAACCCTGAAACGGTACATCGCCTCCAACACGCAACACGAACGAAACAGTACCAAATTTTCAAGGAGTACACCGAGCTTATCGACAATCAGGCAGAACGACTCGGCACCCTGCGAGGACTCTTCGAATTCCGACACATCCGCCCGCCAGTCCCCCTCGAAGAAGTCGAATCTGCTGCAGAAATCATGAAACGGTTCTCCACAGGCGCCATGTCCTATGGGTCAATCTCCGCAGAAGCCCATGAAACTCTGGCAATTGCTATGAACCGCATCGCGGCCAAGTCGAACACTGGAGAAGGCGGCGAAAACCCTGACCGATTCACCCCTGACGAGAACGGGGACCTTCGACGCTCCGCGATCAAGCAGGTCGCGTCCGGTCGTTTCGGAGTAACCAGCGAGTATCTCACAAACGCCGACGACATCCAGATCAAGATGGCCCAGGGCGCGAAACCCGGAGAGGGCGGACAGCTCCCTGGAAAAAAGGTCTGGCCGTGGATCGCCTCAACTCGCTATTCCACTCCAGGAGTTGGGCTCATCTCTCCTCCGCCCCATCACGACATCTATTCGATCGAGGACCTCGCCCAGCTCATTCACGATCTCAAAAATGCCAACCCAAAGGCACGCATCCACGTAAAGCTGGTGTCAGAAGTCGGAGTCGGCACCGTGGCGGCTGGAGTCTCAAAAGCCCACGCAGATGTCGTCCTCATCTCCGGTTATGACGGAGGGACAGGCGCCTCTCCGCTGAGTTCGCTCAAGCACGCGGGAACACCGTGGGAGCTCGGCCTCGCCGAAACACAACAGACACTTCTCCTGAACGACCTACGAGACCGGATCGTGGTTCAAACCGATGGGCAACTCAAAACAGGGCGGGACGTAATGATCGCCGCCCTGCTCGGAGCGGAGGAATTCTGTTTCGCCACAGCTCCTCTTGTCGTTTCGGGCTGTGTCATGATGCGAGTTTGTCACCTTGACACCTGCCCGGTGGGCATTGCCACACAAAAACCAGAATTACGGACACGCTTCACGGGAAAGCCCGAGTTCGTGGTCACTTTCTTCGAATACATCGCAGCAGAAATACGCGAACTCCTCGCTTCCCTCGGCTTCCGTAGCCTCGGAGAAGCAATCGGCCACACCGAAACACTCGACACAAACAAATCGATCGCCCACTGGAAAGCCTCCGGTCTCGACCTCTCCCCCATTTTCGAGATGCCCGACATTGCCGAAGGCAAAGCGCGACACTGCACGACCGTACAGGACCACGGTCTCGACAAAGCCTTGGACAACACCCTGATTCAGCTCGCCGAACCCGCAATCGAGCGCAAAGAAGCAGTACAAATCGACATTCCAATCCAAAACGTGAACCGCACCGCGGGCACCATGTTGGGTTGGGAGGTCACAAAAAAACACGGCGCAACAGGCCTACCCGAAAACACAATACGCATCAATTGTCGTGGTTCTGCCGGCCAAAGCTTCGGTGCCTTTCTTCCGAAAGGCATCACCATGCGCCTTGAAGGCGACGCCAACGACTATTTCGGAAAAGGACTCTCCGGCGGAAAAGTCATTGTGCATCGGGACCGGCTTGCAGTCTTTCCCGCAGAAAAAAACATTATCGCCGGCAACGTGATCCTCTATGGCGCCACTGGCGGAGAATGCTACATAGAGGGCGTGGTCGGGGAACGCTTCTGTGTCCGTAATTCAGGAGCGATCGCCGTCGTTGAGGGAATCGGCGACCACGGCTGTGAATACATGACCGGAGGCAAGGCCGTCATTCTCGGCGAAACCGGCCGGAACTTCGGTGCCGGTATGTCTGGCGGCATTGCCTACATCTATGACCCTCACGACACCTTTCCTTCTCAGGTCAACCGAGAAATGGTAGACCTCGACCCGCTCGAAGAAACAGACGTGGACTGGCTACGCCAGACACTCCAAACCCATGTGGACTGGACTGGATCAACAGTTGGCACTCGCCTTCTCTCAAATTGGGATATTGAAGTGGACTTGTTTCTTAAAGTCATGCCGAAAGACTACAAACGTGTACTCAACGCAATGGCCACCGCGGAACAACGCGGCATTTCCGTCGATGAGGCAGTGATGGAGGCGTCACATGGGTGACCCGCAAGGCTTTCTCAAGCACACAGAACGCGTCCTACCAGATCGCCGTCGCGTCCCAGAACGCCTGCAGGACTGGAACGAGGTCCACACTGCTTTTTCACCGGATCTCCTGCGGGAACAGGCCTCCCGGTGCATGGACTGTGGCATTCCGTTCTGCAATAACGGTTGTCCGCTGGGAAACCTCATTCCTGACTGGAACCACTTCGTCTACAAAAAACAATGGCAACAGGCTTCTGATCGTCTGCACGCCACAAACAACTTCCCAGAATTCACAGGACGCCTTTGTCCAGCACCCTGCGAAGGGGCATGCGTACTCGGCATCAGCCAGACACCGGTCACCATCAAAAATGTCGAAGTCGAAATCGCGGAACGCGCCTGGAAAGAAGGCTGGACAAAACCCGTTCTGCCCAGTGTACATACAGGAAAACGAGTCGCTGTCGTGGGATCAGGACCAGCAGGTCTTGCTGCCGCACAACAACTCACCCGGGCAGGACACAGTGTGACTGTGTTCGAGCGAGCCAACCGGATTGGGGGACTGCTCCGCTACGGCATCCCTGAATTCAAAATGCAGAAAAAGGTACTCGATCGGCGCATCGAGCAGATGGAAAAAGAAGGCACGGTCTTTCGCGTCAACGCCAATGTTGGAGAAAACATACAGGTCGCAGAATTGCGCGAGAACTCTGACGCGATTGTCCTGGCAGGAGGATCCACAATAGGCCGGGATCTTCCTATTGAGGGCAGGGAACTGTCCGGGATCCATCTCGCAATGGAATACCTCCCGCTTGCAAACAGAGTACAAGAAGGCGATTTCGACACTTCACCCCTGCTCGCAACAGGTAAACATGTCGTGATTATCGGAGGCGGAGACACAGGAGCCGACTGTCTGGGAACTGCGCATCGCCAAGGAGCCCTCTCCACCACCCAACTGGAGATCATGCCCAAACCTCCGCTCACACGTGACCAGGAAAAAAACCCCTGGCCTCTCTGGCCACAGATCTTCCGCACTGCCAGCGCGCACGAAGAAGGCGGCGATCGTCTTTTCTCTGTCGAAACAACTCGCTTCGAAGGAAAAGCCGGCAAAGTCACCGGCATTACGCTTGCGGAAGTCGATGTGTCTTTCACTGATGGCCGCCCATCTTTCAACCGAAAAGAGGGCACAGAATTCACTCTGCCTGCTGACCTGATCTTGCTCGCACTCGGTTTTACCGGCCCACAAAAAACTGGCCTACTCGAAGACTTCGAGATAGAACTCACCGCAAGAGGCACCGTTGCGAAAAATGCCAACTGGATGACGAACAGAGACGGAATCTTCGTGTGCGGCGACATGACACGGGGACAAAGCTTGATTGTCTGGGCAATTTCAGAGGGAAGATCGGCAGCAGCCGCGGTTGACCGCTACCTCATGGGCGAAACTTTTCTCCCTTCGGTGCTCTTTCCCATGTGAGCCTTTCCGGAAGAAATACCAAGAAGGTGTTTCGCTCTGGTTTGCGCGAAACACCACAGCCTCAACGCGAGACCCCGCGTACGAGACCCGCGTACGAGTCATGCTTTCCAAAGGAGTCCCCGCAGAAAAACCTGCCAAAAAACCCTGCAGAAAATCTGCTCACTCACTGGAAGTATGGCCAAGACGCAAATAGCGCTGTACTTCACCGGCAAGACCAGATAATTCCGAGGGTTCGGTCTGCTCGGGAAACACCGCAAAAGAAATCGCCGTGTCCTGTGTCACGACCAAAAGAGCAGACCCGAACACTCCCTCCTCTGCTTCCAGGTTCTCCCCAAACATTGAAATGCCCCCGTTCTCTCCCGCACGGCCTACAGCCCCGCGAGCAGAAAGAGCATTATGCCGTTTTTCCCGGAGGACAATGCTGATGACTCCGTGCGGAGAGGACTGGGCAACCTTGCGCACAGCACGCGCGAAGTCCGGGGGGAAGGATGCCCGCAAAGAGACGTTCGGGGCATCCTCTTCGGCATGCAATGCCCCTTCCAAATATCGCCTGACCGAGGGCGGGTAGAGCCTGCCAAAAACTGTGATCGCCGTGGGAAGCGAAAACCCAGAAAATGGGGTATTCCCTCCGGTGTCCCCACTTTTTTTCATAGCCACTTCCTGGGCAATACTCTCAAGCTGACGAAAGGGAATTTTTGTCAAGTACGCCACTTGCGTCTCTACTCGCAAAGACCCCATGTCAGGCATGGCCGGAAGACCGAGAATCTGACCAAAAGAAACACTTGTCAAAGCAGTTTGTGTTCTGGGCAAGTAATAGGAATGATCGAGAATAGTCTCCTCACCAAAATCAGTTTTCGGGAACTCCACACTCCCGAGAAAAAATGCACTTGAAAAATCAGCAACGCTCAAAAACTTCGCTTCACCAAACCATGCATTTAGAGCAAAATAGGTGCTGGAAAAATCTGCCTTCCCAGTAAATGAAGCGCCCCCAAACCAGCTTTTTCCATGGAAAATAGAATGAGAGAAGTCAGTGTTCCCTTTACATTTTATCTCATCAAAGCGGGCATGACCTCCGCAGGAAAACGCTTGAAAAGACGTCTCACCCAGGAAAGAAACATCGTTAAATCGAGCATTTTCAGAGCATTTCACACGAGAAAAGACAGAATCTCCCCTGAAAGTGGAAGCTGAAAAAAAGACGTTTCTCTGAAAAGATACTTCTTGAAAAGCAGCGTCTCCATCAAAAGTAGCCTTATCAAAGACCGCATTTCCTTCGAATATTGCCGAACAAAAAGAAGTTACACCAGAAAAGCAAACATTTGAAAAGTCTGTCTCGCCATCAAAAGTTACACCAGAAAAATCGGCATCATGGAGAACCGGTTTTTCCTTCCCCCCATATTTTGCATTCTGCAAAATTGTGCGTACGCGATCAGATGAGAGAGACCGAATACCGCGACAGTCACAGGCATCTCCGCGCGCGATCGCATCAAGTAAATTTTTCCAAGCTTCCTCATCCGAAGGTTCCCCCTTTTCTTCTACCATGCCGTTTTCCCTCCCATTGACAGGCTCTTCACCAGGTTCGTCAGGTTCCTCACCTTTTGCACCGTTTTTACAGTATGCATGATCCGTCGCTACTTTATTCTTGTCCTCTGATCCTGCCGAAAGGACCTGTCCGTTGCTGTTCTTCGGAGGAGGGAGAACAGGAACGGGGAGGCAAGGATTCTTGTCAGTAGAAGGCAGTGGGGTTGGTCTCTGCCCGTCTTCTGTATTCTTATTTTTCTCTTTCGGACCTCTCCAATTATAAAAGTCTTCATACAGTTGAAAGGACTTTTTTGCTGGATCGTCTCGTTCTTCGCAGGGAAGCGAAAACCATATCCATGCGATTCCTCCTGCAAAAAGAAAAAAACAGAGGACCCCAATTCCTATTGTCAACGACAGCTCCAAGTAGAGAGTCGCCGCTTAAATCGACACAGGAAACGCGACGCTCATGGAAGCCTGATTCGCGAGCAAATAAGTATCACACATCTCTAACGTTTTCCGCCCTTCATCTTCACACGTAGAATCAAGTTCTACAAAATAGATACGTACTCTCAAGATAATAGTCAGAGGCTTCCTTCACAAGCTTCTGGCTCATATTTTCACAACAAAAAAACCTGATCAGGTCGCAAAATCAAACAACATACCTGGCATCACAAACTTATCGGGAGCCAAATCTGCTCCCCATGCATACGCCTCAACAGCTTTTCTCTGATCAGTTCCCGCTCTCAATAGAGGAATCCGCGCAGGCATTGGATCTCTCTCAACCCTCACGTTTTCCGAAAAAACAGTCGCGAGAAAAGTCTCCACATCAGCATCGACAACAACTGTCCGTACAGAGGCAGAAAAAAAACGAGGAACGACATGAAGATCTGCAGCCGGTCTCAGGAGAAGAGCATGGGCAGTGTCGTCCTCTTTCTTGTCTTTTTTCTGCGGGAAACCAGACTGTGCGCGCGTGGGAAGTGCCAGAGGAGAACGAATGTGTCGCGGAGCAGGGAGGCTACGAAAAGAAGAATGACTCGAGGAAGGAGAAAGAGGTGCAGTCATGTGCGTCCATGCTAATACTTGAGTGCCGCCCACTTTCTCGCCATTCTCGAAGAGGACTCACTCCCAGGGATATTCTGGGATAACCTCTCAATAAGAGAAAATGCGATACCAATCGACAGCGCTCGCTTGCTCACTACGCCAACGCAAGAGAGATATTTATCCCTATTGTCGCTATTATCGGAAAATATCTTCACGATATTCGCAGTTCTTTTCACACCGCGTCTTCGACACGTTCCCTCGCAATTCCGTTTACTTTCTCACGACAGCCAAAAACAGGAGCATTCTGGCGCGAAAATACTGGGCAACGCAGCCTGCTTTTTCAACTTCCCTGGAGCAGAGAGACTGATTCCACTACAAATCCACAGATACTCGACAGCTCCCGCTCGGCCAAATTTTCACCAGACCGAGAAAAATGAGGGCTGAGAAGCGAGCATGCATCTTGCTTTCTCCTCAGAAAACCCCAGACTGCTTCTTCCCCGAGAACAAGGCTGAGCCCAACCCCAAAGGACTTCGCCAAGACCCCCCCTCGCACACGCCCACTGACCAGCTGAGGCGGCAGTTGCAAGCAAACACGGCGGATACCGACCGGAGGCCCGTCACTGCCCTCGGTCAGTAATCGGAACGTATTTCCGTTCCGTCTCACCAATATAAATCTGACGGGGACGGCCCAGTTTCGACTTTGGCGATTCCATCATTTCTTTCCAGTGGGCAATCCAACCAGGCAAACGCCCCATCGCAAAGAGCACGGTAAACATCCGAGTGGGAAAGCCCATCGCCCTATAGATAAGACCAGAATAAAAGTCCACATTGGGGTAAAGGCGCTTTTCCACAAAATAGTCGTCCCGCAAAGCAACTTCCTCAAGTTCCAAGGCAATGGCAAGCAGGTCGTCTTTCTTCTTTAACCTTTCGAGCACTCCATCCGCGGCTGTCTTGATAATCTTGGCGCGAGGGTCATAATTTTTATACACACGATGGCCAAAACCCATGAGACGGAAGGGATCATTACGATCTTTCGCCTTATGAATGTATTTGGTGACATTCCCGTCATCCTCGCGAATCTGATCGAGCATCTCAATCACTGCTTGGTTCGCCCCTCCGTGCAGAGGCCCCCACAAGGCATTAATCCCCGCCGCCACAGAAGCGAAAAGATTTGTACCGCTCGATCCTGCAAGACGCACTGTTGAAGTCGAACAGTTCTGCTCATGATCGGCGTGCAAAATCAGAAGTTTTTTAATCGCCGAAGTCAATACTGGATCTGCTTCAAAAGGTTGTGTCGGCACCGCGAACATCATCATCTGGAAATTTTCAATGAGATCCAGCGAGTTATTGGGATACAAAAAGGGCTGACCGATCGATTTCTTGTACGAGTAGGCCGCGATTGTCGGAAGCTTCGCCATCAAACAAATAATGGAACGCTGTACTTGAGATGGATCATGCGGGTCGAGACTGTCCTGGTAAAAAGTAGAAAGTGCCCCGACTACAGACGAAAGCGTCGCCATAGGGTGCGCGTCTGTGGGAAAACCATCAAAGAACCTCTTGCAATCTTCATGGAGCATCGTGTGACCACGAATCTCAGCCCGCCAATTGTCAAGCTCCGCTGATGTTGGCAAGTGCCCAAAAATCAGGAGAAAAGAGGTTTCAAGATAAGACCCCTGCTCTGCAAGCTGCTCTATCGGAATGCCCCGATAACGCAGCACGCCGTTTTCGCCATCCAAGTAGGTAATCGCCGACTCAGTCGCTGCCGTGCTGGAAAACCCATAATCAAGCGTCACTTTTCCCGTTTCTGCTCGCAAACGGGAAATATCAAAACCTATCTCACCTTCCGTGCCCCGTACGACGGGAAGATTGAGTTCCTGTCCATCAAAACGCAATACCGCGTTCTCTGTCACAAATCACTCCTGCCCTGTCAATTTGCACGCCAGTCGTCATACCACTGAACGCCCAGAGACACCTGGCTCTCGACCCTTTCCGACTCTGACACACCGTGTCGAAGGACAAGGCCAATACAAGCCATGTCTACTGCCATCGACAAAACCGGAAGAAAGAGAGAGAACTCCCTTTCAGGAGTCTATGCGCAGGCGTCCTTATCGATTCCACTCAACCCGGCTCCTAGGGAAAAACTGCAGTTCTTTGCGTGCACAGCACTGTGAAAAACTTTCGACGCCTTCACGATACAAGTCAACGAGGATCTCGCGCATTTTCACGCCGCAGAGGGAAAGGAAGCGGAAGCAATAATGCCTGGTGTAAAAGCCTCTGGTATTCGCGACGGGGAATCTCGATCGCACCGAGAGAACGTAGGTGCTCAGTACACCACTGCACATCGACAAGAGGTTTTTCATCACTATCCGAGAGCAAGATATCAACAAGTCCGACAAGCGCGACCTTCGAGGCATCCCGCACGCGGTGAAACATCGACTCTCCAGCGAAAAGGCCCCCAATCGCAACGCCATAGAGACCTCCAACGAGTTCCCCTTCACGCCAGGCTTCGATACTGTGCGCCCATCCCAAGTCGAAAAGCGCACGGTAGGCAGCTGAGATATCTGCGGTAATCCAGCCTCCAGGACGAGAAGGATCGGCGCACAGCCGCATTACTTCCTCGAACTCGGTATCAACGCGCACCTCGAATCGCTTGCAGGAACGCCGCAGAGAATCCGTCACACGGAGACTATCGAGCGGCAAAATACCTCTCGGGTCCGGCGACCACCACATGAGGTCATTGTTCACCGGCATAGGAAAAATTCCTTGGCGGTAAGCTGCCAGCAAGGTCCCTGCTTCCAGGTCGGCACCGACACCTACGATATCGTTCGGCGCGAAAAGAGGATCGGGGAAATCCCACACGTTTGACGGCGGCTCACATGGCATCGGCACCAATACTAGCCCTCATGGTTGCAGCATTCTCATAGGTAGGGAAAGAACTCGGGAAGAAACTTGTGGCCTGCATCTCACGCTCCACTCCCAAGAAGCAAAGGTAGCAAGAAGCTCTGCCGCATCATTTCTTGGCAATGCGCATGCAACGCACACGTCATCAGCGTAAAAAGACCATCACACCTTTGACATCTGTAGACACCTGCACCAGACTCACCATCATCCCGAGAAATCTCGCAAAGAACAGCGAAGATTTTACACCGTTCCATAGTGGCGGAACTCGATGATATTCCCGTCGGGATCCCGGACATACATCCCTGGCCCCGCCCCTTGTGCACCATGCAATTGACGCGGCGCAGCCACAACATCGAATGCCTCTGCTGTATCTGCTTCGCGCGCGAGTTCCTCAAGATCGGTTTGCGCCACCTCAAAGCAAACATGTTGCACCCGACAAGTGGAAGAAGGAATTTCTCCAAAAGTTCCTCCGGCATTCATATCGCTTTTTTCTCCGCCTGTTTCTTCCTCTATCAGATCAATAATCATTGAATCGCGTACACGCAAGGAGACAAAGGGCGCTTCTCCTGCTTCCCATTCCGCGAATCGTTCTGCATGCAGACCGAGTTTCCCCTGATACCACTGCAAAGGTGCCCGCACGTCTGCAACCACTAAATACCAGATGATCCAGACCCAATACTTTTACTTTGCTCATTCCGGACTCCTCTCTCAAAATGCTTTCCTATACAGTGAAAATTTCAGGAAAACAGTCCGAAGGAAGATCAGAAAAATAAAAGAGTTTTCCAAAATTCCGAAAATTTGCAACCAACCCTTAACCGGTTAGAAACATATATCAACTAAACAAGATAAAGAAAAGTTCAAGAAAGCGGCCGGAAAGCCCCTTCATGACGACCTTGGCGACATTGGATTCCGTCACATTAACACAGGGTCTTGCGTTTCTCTATGCCCAAGCAGAGCATGCACTTAGGGAATGGCAACAAACCTCTTTTCTGACGGAATCCCCCCAGAAAACTCCTCCTCCAGATATTCCACCCATCTTCCCCACCACCTTTACCCCACTACAAGTTCACTTTCCAGTCCTCGCCAACCTCGAACGGCCTCTCAGTACCGCAATGAATGGTTTAATGCGCTACGTGGGAGGCTCCGGCATTATCGATCCCACGGATGAGAATCTTCTCTGGCACATCGATACGCTCCGTTGTCTTGTCGAAACGGTCTATCAACAAGATCTCACGTTTTTAGGCGAAAATCGTCATACCACTGAGAAAGAAAACAAGCTTCCTCATCATGCTACCTTGCCCCATGATGACAGCACTATTCTCATGCCCACTGTGCAGAATGCAGGCACTTCCTATTTCAATACGTTTCCGTCTTCTTCTTCCATGTCGGAAAATAACGGCACGGAGTCGAGAGAAAGCTGGGACTCTTTTGCTTTCAGCCCCCAACGCTTCTGGTCACTTCCCGAACCATCTTCCCCTGATTTCACCGGACGAGGCACACATCTCAACATTCTGAAAGACACCCTCACAACCGCGACAAAGGTTGTGATTACGCCTGCACACGACCATCTCAATACCGGGGGCATTGGGATGTCCAGGCTCGCCACAGAATACGCATACACAAACCTTGAGCAGTATGACATCGTCTGGTGGATCCCAGCAGAAACACCGGCTGCTGTCCCCGATCGTTATGCCGAACTCGTCCGTTGCCTCGGCTACCTCCCCGAAAAATACACCCCAGAAGAAATCATCTTGCTTACCGCACAAGCGCTCTCCACGCGCCAGCGGTGGCTACTTATTTTTGATGGCGTAAAAAACTGGGAAGACCTTCTCTCCATTTTCCCCTTTCCTGCGTTTTCCCCAATTACCGGGCACGTTCTCATCACTTCTCGCAACACAGAATGGCCGAATTCTTTTGATCGAGTCGGCTTATGCGGGCTCCCCAAAGAAAAAGCTGCCCGCCTTCTCTCTCTCCACATCGGCCACGCCGAACAGAGCGAGCAAGACAACCCTTCGATAAATGCCCTCGCCCATGAACTCGATGGGCATCCGCTTGCCCTGAAACGAGCAGGCGCAGCAATAGCTGCCTCTTCCTTGCAAACAGAAGACTTCTTTCGCCGATTCAACGCACATCAAACTGCCCGGCACACGCACACTGACGCGAACGAAAAATCAAACGGCAAAGCGGAAGATGCCTTTCTTACGACATATGAGACCATCCTCTACACGACGACAGCTCGCCCTACTGCCGAAGCCGCCGCGCAACTCCTTCATATTTCCGCCTTCCTCGGAGAAGCCCCACTGCCCTTTCAACTTTTCCTTGACCACCTGAATGTGCTCCCCCGCACGCTCCGCAAGGTCATGCGGAAAAAAACTCGCCTTCAAGAAATGAAGGATCTGCTCTGCTCCTATTCTCTGTCAGACGACAATTTTCTCTTTTTGCACAATCTCGAACAATGTGCCCTGATCGAGCGCCTCCTCCCCACGCACCGCATTGCATGGGCAGAAAAAGCCCTTGACCTGATTTTTGCAGCACTGCCTTCTCACACTGGCCCAGAAACATGGGAGGAGCATCGCAAGATCGCTTTCCATGCCCTTCCCGCTGCGCAACGTGCTGCACAGCTCGACATCACAAATGGAAATATCACGGCCAAATCCATGCGGATCTTCAACCATATGGGAAATGTTTTTTTCACAAGAAAAGACTTCCCCTCCTGCAAATCATGCCGGGAACAAGCCCATGAACTGCAGAAACATCTGCACGGCGAACACCATGCAAATATTGCCACCACGCTGACTGCGCTCGGGCAAGTCGCTCTGGCTTCTGGCGATTATGACACCGCTGCACAAGTCCTCAACCAAGCAGTACAAGTAAACGAAGAGACCTTTGGCCCTCATCACTTCACAGTGGCTGCCATCCTGGCAAATCTAGGAATCGCCGAATACAAAAGAGGTGAAATCGAGAATGCCCGAGATGTTTTTCAGCGGGTCCTCACCATTCAAGAAAAAAACTACAACAGTAACCCCGAGGATCTCATCCGAACTCTTCACAATCTCGGGACTTCAGAATGGGCCCTCAATCACACCAGAACTGCGAAACAGTATCTCGAACGGGCACGAGAAATTAGTGAACAAATACATGGGTCAGAACACCCCAACCTGGGCGTCACCCTCCTCAACCTCGGACAAATCGCCTATACATGGGACGACGTACAACAGGCAACAGCCTATTTAAAGCGAGGCCTACAGATTCTCGAAAAAAACGGGGAGACATCAAGCATGGATGTCTGCAACGCCCGCGACAAGCTCGCGCAGATCGAGCAAGCTTCTTAGGCAACCGGCAACCGGCAACCGGCCAGTGTGCAGGCCGGTATGGCCCAACCCCACATCAGCCGGCACCAACATCCCTGTCCCGCACCGACAACATGTCACGTGCGGGATCCGCTCTTGTGCAAACACGCGCAGTCCAGCACTTCTCTGTGCCGGCGAACCGAGCTGCAATCTTCACGATGCCATCACACCCCGCCGAAATCCGAAGTACGAGAAAAGTTTGGTGGCAACGCGTCCACAAGAAGCATCTCGCCGGTACCCCAAGGACCGCCCACCCGGTTTTCTTCCTGGGACAGCACAAAGAAAGTCAGAATCCCGACTGTGAAAGCGGCAAGGGCCATGCAAAAGAAAACCACGTTCATACCAAAATACCAACGGACAGCAAGAAAGAAAAGGGAGCCGAGGTTCCCGTAGGCACTCACAAACCCGGCAATTTGCCCCGTGACCGGTTTTTTCACGAGGGGAACCATCGCAAATACCGCTCCCTCACTCGCCTGCATAAAAAAGGAACAGGCCACGAGCCCAACAATAAGGAAGAACACGGGCAACGACACTCCAACCAGGGTGAGTAACAGTGACGTCGCAGCAAATCCTGCAAGCATCTTGCGCAGCACACACACACGGTCTCCTGAGAGGTCAGAAAAAAGGCCTCCGACAGGACGCCCGATCAGGTTGACGCTCGAAAACACGCCGACAACAACGCCTGCCGGCACAGCGCCCCCGCCCCAAGTATCAGTGAAAAAAGACGGCAACAAAGTGATCACTGCAAGCTCTGCACCAAAAGCTGCCGCATACGCCAGACACAAAATGGTTACCGTGCGAAAAGAATACTGGTCTGCTTCAGGATAACGATTCATCCAGGCAAAGCGGTTCACGAGAACAATACGACGGAGACGTTCGGCGCAACACACAAGAATTACAAGAGAAACACTTAAATACCAAAAATTTGAGAGGGCGCCAAGCCGGTAGAGGACCCGGGCAAAAACCAAGAGCGCAGCAAAAAGCGGCACTGTGAGGATCAAGAGGCCGATTACTCCCGAACGGCTCGTTACTTCAAGCGCTCCTTGCCGCACAGGACGCGAATAAGGAATACTCGCGGGCGTATCCGACACAGAGCGCAGGTAAAACAGGCCATAGGTTCCCGACAGTACCCCAGTAATAACAGCAGTCCATCGCCAGCCCTCGTCACCGCCGAAGAGCCCCGCAACAACAGGGAAAACAAGTGCTGCAAAAGCAGCACCAGAGTTTCCCCAGCCTCCGTACACCCCTTCTGCTGTCCCAATATCTTTCGAGGGGAACCAATCCGCCAGCACACGAATACCAACCACAAAACCGGCTCCAACCACCCCCATTGCGAGCCTACTCCCAAGCAGCATCCCATAATTCGTCGCAAATCCAAACATCAGATTCGCGCCACAAGCCCAAAAAAGAAGTGCCCCGTACACACGGCGCGGGCCGAAACGGTCAATTGCCATTCCCACATAGATCCGAAAGGGCAGTGTCAACACGACATTACATATCCCAATCGCAACACCTTCTCTATCAGTAAGCGAGAACTGATGCTGAATCGTTTTTGCAAAAGGAGCGAATCCAAACCAAGTAACGAAAGTAACAAAAAGCGCAATCCAAGTGAGATGCAACATTCGATGCCTCTCATCCCAGCGCATCACTTGCCACAAACGCGTAGGAGTACAGCGGAGAACCTGCAGAAAAGAGGGGGAAACCTGGGAGTGCATCCCAGCAGACTGGCATTCTGACATTTCTCAAAAAAATCCAGGAAGTAAACACTCAACAAACAAAAACTCTCGGCTTCCTCCCCTTCCTGACAAATCAGACATCAGACTTCTTCCCAGAGGACTCCCAGAGAAAACAGTACGCAAACTTGCCAGTTAAAAACCGCTCTTAAAATCGTCGAGTATCCGCTGCGACGCTGCAGTAGCGACAATTACTGACATACTTAACGAACGCGCAGTACGCACACTGCTCGCCTTTCCCAGAAGCGTCCGGCTCTCTGCCTGCTCCACCAAACCCGCCATGTCCCACCCAAGAGAAATAAGTTGCAAAGTGTCAAGAGTGTCATCCACAACGACTGTCCCCGCAAACGTCTCTGCAAGTGAAGGAAGACGCGCGAGATTCCCAGGAGAAGCCAGGGAACGCAAAAGTGACAGCACAATAGCCTGTTGCCGGTGGATCCGTCCGAAATCTCCACTGCCGTCCTTGCGCCATTCCCCGTTCACAAGAACCTCTGCATGACGCGCCCGGGCATAGGCAAGCGCCTCTCCTGAGGAAAACCGCTGACAGCCGGCACTCGCAAAAAGACCAGACATCATGTCGCGCTCCGCGCGATCCAGGCAAATCTCCACGCCGCCAAGAGCCTGCAACACCCCCTCAAACTCGGCAAAGTTCACAGTGGCCGTATGGTGAATCGGAATGCCGAAGTTCTCCCAAAGCGTTTTCACCGCAAGGCTCGTTCCCCCACGGGCATAGGCACTATTCACACGGTCCATTCCATACCCGGGAAGGCGCACATAAAAATCACGCGGAATCGACAACAACGACAAAGGGCGATCTTCCTGCACGCGAGCCACCATGATAATATCCGAACGACCACGTCCGGTATGTCCGTGGGACGCGGCAAAAGGATGTCCTGCCCGCGAGTCACTTCCCAACAATAAATAAAACTTGGCAGCTTGCGCAGGAACAGCCTCATTCGGGTTAATCGCAAAAAAGTGCTGCTTCTGCTCGGTCCTCGCAGTAGAGGTGTGCACGGAAACACCCTGACTGCCTGCGCCATGCTCCTCTCCAGGAAGAGACCTCGCAGGCCCTCGCGGAACCGGGGCAACATTTGCGGGGTTTTGAAAAGGAGTGTGCTCTGCGTCTCGTCCGGCAGCGTGCATCTGCTCGACAGGAACCACCACAATCTCCGCATTCGGCAATGTGTCCGGCAACATATCCGGCAACATATCAGGAGCTGCCTGCCTTTGTTCCCCCTCTGCCAAAGGCAGGAAAGGCTTTGATCCCGCCAGACCTTCTACTTCTTCCCTCCCAATAGCGGCATCAAACTTGTACAAGCTCCATCCGGCATGGGCAATGATCCCTACCAGGACAAGACAGACTCCCGAAACAAATGCATTGGTGAGAAAAGTACGAGAGAGAGCACTCGTAATGCGGAACATACGGCTCCCGTTCCAACCATACCGCGCCCCCTCCCTCTGCTCGCCATGCCGGCAGACAGTTCCCACAGGTCATCGTCGAACTACAAAGCAGAAATAAGGGAAATCTCAAAAAATGCTTCAGTCCGCACCTGACTTTTTCAGGACAGGCCTTTCCCGGCAAACCCTCGCCACTACCTTCTCAACATCTCAACATCTTGACTTCACGAAAGCGATGCGGGATCAACACAGAAATTCTGCAAGACGTTTTTCTTCGCGCGCTTGCAATGCCCGGTTCACTCGCATTTTCTCAAAGTATTGTTCCAAGGTCCGCGCCCCCTGCGGCAAAGGATGATCCACAAAAAAGCGCTGTGTTTCCTCAATCGAAAGTGAGGAAAACCCCAAAGCAGGCAACCCTCCAAGCATGCGGATCACAGTGTTGCTCGCAAGCCGTTCGTTCAGTTCTGTCCAGTGTTCCTGCACAAATGACCAGGCCCGTACCCCGTACTCGCGATGGGTCAAAGCAACCGCGAGCACAAAAGGAACGTCTTGCGAACGCACACCCTCCAGGGTCATTGCGAGCGACCGATCCAGCAATGCGCTGTCCCGAAAAACAGGCAACAAACGCAAGTAACGTGTCTCTTCTTGTGGAGTGATTGCCTCCCGGAAGCGGTCCACAAAAACCTCATAGTCCTTCACATCACCACGCTCAGCCAGGATCATTGCACACGCAGCAGCAACATCGGCGTCCACAGTCCGGGGGTCGGCAAGATAACAGTCATGGGCCTCACGAGCCTGCAGTACCGTATTGTCTTTCTTTCCAAGCGCCCCCAGCAACCGCAAAAGCACGCCGCGTCGTTCTTTTGTGAGAGGATCGTCCCCGGCACGGGCAACCCAACCCAAACGTTCCAGCTCCGGCGAAACGAGATCCACAACCAGACCCGCCAGCGCATCTTCACCAGGACCTTTCACGAGACGTCGCATCGTCCATAAAGCATCCGATATCGCCCGCCAGACACTCAAACTGTTCTCGGTCGCAAACGATTGCGCAAGCTCGAGAAAGTCAGATGCCGGCATCGCACCAGCCAGAACTGCCGCCCACGCGTCATCAACAAACCCATGCCGTTCTGCCGGGGTCATGAGGTCTTGCGCATGAGCGGCAAGAGGAAGCGCCAATTCCGCGTCATAACGGACCCGGTAAAAACCGTGTGCTCCCGCATTCACGACCGCCCAATCAAAACTCCCCACATCGAAGGATTCCTCAGCCTTGTCAAGCAGGAAACGGTCCTCACGCCCCGACCTCAGACTCTCCCTTTCGACTGGAACAGGGGCGTTTTCGTCGCCCGTCCCCTCGCCCGTCCGGACGATCACAGGCACAGACCAAAGAGATTGCTCTGCTTCGAGATAGGAAAATCGCTCCTGCCGGCAACGCAGCAGGTTGTCCTCCCGGCTCACCGTAAGAAGAGGAAAGCCCTTCTGGAAAATCCAACTCTCCATAATCTGGCCCACAGGGAGATGGGCCACAGACTCAATCGACGACCAAAGATCCCCTGTGTCGGTATTCCCATAGGAATACGCGTGAAGGTAAGCACGCACACCTTCCTGGAAAATATTTGCGCCTAAATACTGTTCGAGCTGACGCAGGACCGAGCCACCCTTTTCATAGGTAAGCAGGTCGAACATGCCCTCTGCCTCGGCAGGAGAAGTCACTTCAAACTCTACGGGACGAGTCGACAGCAGAGCGTCTATGCCAAACGCTGCGGAGCGATCCAAGCTGAAGTGTTCCCAGCACTTCCACTCAGGACGGAAGGCATCCGCAGCAGCGACTTCCATAAAAGTGGCAAATGCCTCATTCAGCCAGATGCCATTCCACCATTTCATGGTCACAAGGTCCCCGAACCACATGTGCGCGATCTCATGCGCCACCACATGAGCCACACGTTTCAGCTCAGCCGAGGAACTCACTTCCGGGTCGATCAGCAAGGCGACTTCGCGAAAAGTCACGCAACCGAGATTTTCCATCGCCCCAAATGCGAAATCTGGCAAGGCGACAAGATCGAGTTTGTCTCCGGGATAGGGAATCCCGTAATAATCGACGAACCATCGCAAAGAAAAAGCCGCCACTTCGAGAGCGTACTCTGTCAGATGTTCCTTCCCTGGCTGGTGGACAACACGTATCGGAACTCCGTCCACATCAACAGGATCGCAGGCTTGCAGCGGACCCACAACAAAAGCCACAAGGTAGGTGGACATCTTCATTGTGTCCGCAAAACGATGAATAACCTTGTTTGTCTTGCGTCCGTCGGCATCGCACAGAGGTTCCCCAGAGATTTCTCGCCCGTTCGACAGGGCGAGAAATCCTTCGTCCACAATAAGGGTGACACCAAAAACCGCTTTAAAATCTGGCTCATCAAAACAGGGAAAAGCCCGCCGGGCGTCTGTTGATTCCATTTGGCTGGTCGCGATGACCTGTTCTTTTCCCACGGCATCGGTGAAAGTGGAACGGTAAAACCCCCGCAGTTTGTCGTTCAGTATCCCAGCAAAGTGGAACACAAGCTTACATTCACCGACAGGAAACGGCGCGCCCGTCCGTAAAGAAATCCGCTCTTGCTCCTCGTCAACAAGAATTTCGCACACAGTCATCTGTGCATTGTGTTGAAAAATCGCCTCGCTCACGTCGAGATCAGCAGCGTTCAACACGATCTCGTCGACTTCTTCGGAAAGCACACAGGTAATGGTGACATCGCCTTCAAAAACTGCAGCTTCAAGATCGGGAACAAGACAAAGGTCATAGTGCGAAGGCAGGACAGCACGAGGAAGACGATACGGGTTTTCTTCCGAGGACACCGAGGACATAGGAACTCTCCAAACCCTTCACGCATCAACTTGAAAGATCGATGCGCACCATTCGACACCAATGAACGCCAGTGAGGGCCGACGAACACAAAGATCGGTTTACCTGACCTTCATACCGAACCACACGCTAAAACCGCAGCATACGCGCCAAACAGAAGTCAGCAACCACAGAAAAACTGCACAGAGAAAACAGTCCCCTGCCAGAGAAAGAGAAACCGAACGAGAGCACTGCAAAAAACCAGCTTCTCCTGCAGATGACGTCGAAAAACCACCTACACTAAAGCTGCTCAAATATACCGTACCATGCAAAAGTTTAAAGGAAGAGCGCTTATATTTCGCCTGCGCAGCCCGGCATCCTCAACACCTATTTTGCAGCACCCACCCACCCACTCACCATCTCACGTTACAATTCTCAATTTGCAGTTTTCAGTCTTCAATGCCGAGCGGGCACTCCGGTGTCTCCGCCTCAATGCAACTTTTCTCCAGGCTCTGCAAGAGCGTTCGCGCAAAACAAGTTGAAAAGGGCAGAATAAAAGCCCGACCCCACAAGCACACAACAGAAACCAGACATGACCTCACCTCTGCCCGAGACAGCAGCCCCGCGGCGCGCCTTTGCCATTATTTCGCACCCAGACGCCGGAAAAACCACTCTCACAGAAAAACTTCTGCTTTACGCGGGAGCAATAGAAACGGCCGGCTCCGTCAAAGATCGGCGGGGTCAACGTTCCACTACCTCTGACTGGCAGGAGATAGAACAAAAACGCGGTATCTCGATTTCTTCTACGGTGTTGCGGTTCTCCTACCGGAACACCGAGATAAACCTGCTCGACACACCGGGCCACAAAGACTTCTCCGAAGATACTTATCGTGTGCTCTCTGCCGTGGACAGCGCCATTATGGTGATTGACGCCGCCAAAGGCATCGAGGCACAGACCCTTAAATTGTTTGAGGTGAGTAAGCAACGTGGCATTCCCCTCCTGACTTTTGTCAATAAATGCGACCGGCCAGGACCTGGTCCTCTCGGCATTTTGGATGAGATTGAGGAGAAAATCGGCCTGCTTCCCACTCCTGTGAACTGGCCTGTCGGCCTCGGCACAGATTTTTTTGGCGTCGTCGACCGTCGCGACAACACCCTTGTGCGGTTTACCCGTTCCGAACACGGCAAGACTGCTGCAAAAGAAAAACTTCTCGACATGGAAAAAGGACTTGACGCGGCGCAAGAATGGGGGAAAATCGCACGAGAAGAACTCGACCTCTTGCACGAACTTGGCCAGGATCTCGACACGGAAACATTTCTCGCGGGTGTGAGCACTCCTGTTTTCTTCGGTTCTGCCTTGTGGAACTTCGGCATACAGCACCTTCTTGATGCCGTGGTCGACCTGTGTCCTGCACCTGGCCCACGCAACACGCAAAACGGCAGCACAAGACAAACCGATGACTGCTTTTCTGGTTTTGTCTTCAAGATTCAGGCCAACATGGACCGCAACCACCGAGACCATATGGCCTTCGTGCGAGTAAACTCGGGCGTTTTCCAACGAGGCATGACGATCTTTCATGAGCCAAGCGGAAAACCACTCAACACAAAATACGCGCAACAGCTTTTTGGGCAGGGCCGTGGCACGATCGAAAAAGCACTCCCCGGCGACGTGATCGGCCTCGTCAACACGACTGATTTACGCATTGGCGACACTGTCCATACCGGGGACAAGGTCTGCTTCCCGCCCCTCCCGACTTTCGCACCAGAACATTTCATGGTGGCTTACAATCGGGACACCACCCGCTACAAACAATTCAAGAAAGGTATTTCCCAGCTTGACCGCGAAGGAATTGTGCAGGTGATGCGACACCCCACGAGAGGAGACCAGGCCCCGATTCTCGCCGCTGTCGGCCCCCTCCAGTTCGAGGTTGCCTTGCACCGTTTGGAAAACGAGTTTGGTGCTCCGGTAGAGCTCTCTCCCTCTCGCTACAAATTTGCCCGCCAAACCGACGAGGCGAGCGCGAAAATCCTGCGTGAGATCCGCGATGTTGACGTTCTCGAAAAAGAAGACGGCAGTCTCTTCGCTGTTTTTGACAGCAATTATGTGCTAAATCACACTAGAGAAAACCACCCTGAACTCGTGCTACGTGAAATTCTCACATAATGCGCAAAAACCTGCTGCCTTTTCTATACACTTTTATTGCGTATATGAATCTCCACACCTGGGTCACGGAACAGATAAGCTCCTCTCCCGAGAAGCCCGGAAAGAAGCGCAGAGAAAACTCGGGCAAACAATTCGCTGCGCCCTGTTTGAGAGGGAAGCATGACAACATGGGGTTTTGAAACACAACAAGTGCACGCTGGTGCAGTGCCTGATCCCACGACTGGCGCCCGAGCAGTCCCCATCTATCAGACCACAAGTTTTGTCTTCAATGACACAGCCCATGCCGCGAATCTTTTCAACCTCACAGAATCCGGCCATACCTACACTCGGCTCATGAACCCCACGACGGGTGTCCTCGAGGAGCGCCTTGCTGCCCTCGAAGGAGGAGTCGGGGCGCTCGCGCTCGCCAGTGGACAGGCGGCAGAAACGCTCGCCATTTTGAACCTGGCACGGGCCGGGGATCATATCGTGTCCGCGGCGTCGCTCTACGGCGGCACCTACAATCTCTTCGCCTCCACCCTTCCCAAACTGGGAATTGAGTGCTCCTTCGTCGAAAATCCCGACAATATGGAGGAATGGCAGGCTGCGCTGCGACCCAATACAAAAGCGCTGTACGGAGAGACCATTGGCAATCCCAAAGGCAACATCCTCGACATTGCGCCAATCGCCGAGATAGCCCACACAGCCGGCGTCCCTCTGATTATCGACAACACCTTTGCTTCTCCCTATCTTTGCACTCCTTTCACACACGGTGCCGACATCGTCGTGCATTCCTGCACCAAATTTATCGGTGGGCATGGTACCTCCATCGGAGGCGCCATTGTGGACGCGGGGTCTTTCGACTTCAGCGCGGCAGGAGAGCGTTTCCCCGATTTTGTCACGCCCGACCCAACCTACAACGGCGTCGTCTACGCTGACACCTTCGGCCCCGCCGCCTATATCGTCAAGGCGCGTACCCAGCTTTTGCGAGACTTCGGTCCGGCCCTCTCCCCCACAAACGCCTTCCTCTTCCTGCAAGGCCTGGAAACGCTCAGCCTGCGCATGGAACGCCATGTCGAAAACACGCTCGCCGTCGCCGAGTTTCTCGCCTCCCGCCCAGAAGTCACAGAAGTGAATTACGCGGGCCTCGCCGGCAATCCCTACCACGAGCACATGCAGAAATATTGCCCCAAGGGAGCAGGCGCAATCCTCAGCTTCGAGTTGAAAGACGGCGTCGAAGCTGGGCGCCGTTTTGTGGAAAACGTAGAGCTCTTCAGCCACCTCGCAAACGTGGGAGACGTACGCAGTCTTATTATTCATCCCGCAAGCACCACCCATGCCCAACTCTCTGCGCAAGAGCAGCTCCAGAGCGGGGTCACACCCGGCATGGTTCGCCTCTCAATCGGAATCGAAACCATTGACGACCTCCTGGCAGATCTTGACCAGGGATTTCTCGCCGGAAAAAAGTAAACCCGACACGCGTACGCTGACCCTTTACGCGCGTACGCCGATCCCTTGAGCTATGAGAAGATCGCACACACACACACAAAACAGGCACCCCACCAGCCCAGGAATCGCAGAGCCACCACACCCACCACATGGGATAGCGGGTAGCGAGCCTATGCCCGCAAGCGGAGCATGGCACACGGGAGACCCTCCCGGTCAGCGCCGTTTCCTCTCTTTGTTCACACGTGTCCCGCTCTTTCTCGAAACAGGCGGAAGTCTCTCCCCTGTCACGATCGCCTATGAAACATGGGGACGCCTCAACGCGTCCCGGTCAAACGCAGTGCTCGTCCTCCATGCCCTCACCGGTGACAGCCATGCGACCGGCCCCCCAGGACCGGGCCACTCGTATGAGGGCTGGTGGAAAGCCGTGATTGGACCGGGAAAACCAATCGACACCGACCGTTTCTTTGTGGTCTGCCCCAACACGCTTGGCGGCTGCCAGGGAACTACCGGACCATCCTCACTTGCGCCCGACGGCAGCCCCTACGGCAGCCGTTTCCCCCGCATCACCATACGGGACCAAACAAGAGTGGAAGCCGCGCTCACGGACACACTCGATATCCCACGTTGGGCTGGTGTGGTCGGCGGCTCGATGGGGGGAATGCGCGTTCTTGAATGGGCTGTGGGATTCCCGGAAAGGGTGGAACGCGCGGTCGTCATCGCGTCTACTGCTGCGGCAAGCGCCGAACAAATCGCGCTGTCATCGGCCCAGATCCAAGCGATCCGCACAGACCCGCAATTCTCCGGCGGCAACTACTATGACGCCCCCTCAGGGCAAGGCCCCCATAGAGGCATTGCCCTGGCCCGCACCATTGCCCAAATCAGCTATCGGTCAGAACCCGAGATGCACACCCGCTTCGGACGCGGCCCGCAAGCAGACGAAAACCCGCTGCAGGGCGGACGCTATGCTGTACAGTCCTACCTCGACTATCACGGCGAAAAACTGGCACGACGCTTCGACGCCAACACCTATGTCGTGCTGAGCGAAGCCATGAATCACCACGACATAGGACGCGACAGAGAAGGCATCACTGCCGCCCTCGCCCACGTGCAGGCAACAGTCACAATCGGGGGCATCTCCTCGGACCGGCTCTACCCTTTACACCAGCAAGAGGAACTTGCCTCCCTCCTCCCCGCGAACACAGAACTCATCCCCATTGCATCCCCGAACGGGCATGACGGCTTTCTTATCGAACACGAAGCCGTCGGAAAGATTCTGCACAATGCCCTCTCCCGCCCCACCTAGCTATTTCGCCTGCTCTCAGGCCCGTTGTCCTGAGACTGCTCTTTCCCCGGCCGGAAAGGGCTCAGCCAATATATGGTGAACGGTTTCCATCGAGACCGTGCTTGATTCGGAGGCGTTGGGATGGGTGGATATTGAGGTTGTCAAGTTCGTCAGGGGGTACCCATCGTGCGTCGCTTGTTTCTCCCGGCTGGCTGCGTAGTGTTCCTCCGATAGGGTTGGCTCTGAAACAGATGGAGAATTGTTGTCGTACTTCTCCATCTTCAAACGCGACGATGTGCTTTGGATTTGTGTAGATTCCTACGATGTTGAGGACTTCAACTTGAATGCCGCTTTCTTCGTGAACTTCTCGAACAACGGTTGAAGTAATGTTTTCGCCAATTTCCATCGCGCCTCCAGGAAGTGCCCAGAGATTATTATCGGTGCGGTGAATGAGGAGGATATGCCCGTTGTGATGGGAAACGACTGCGGTAACCGCAGCAACAATGCTGTTTGGAATGGGCGCATTCGGATCATTGAAGTATTCAGTTCTGCGTCCCACCAGTGCTCTCTGCTTCGTTTTTCGGTAGGGGTGTTGCTTCTTCCCAGATTGTCGCGAAATTGTCTTCGTACGTAGTGAAGAGATCTGGGGTTTGGTTTCGATGTAATTCGATGACTGGCGCGTGAGGTGCACGAGTTCGATACATATGAGTATTCACGATCATTCGGTCATCGGATCGATAGATCGAATTGTACAGAGTTGTTGTATGCAGTCGGACTTCTACGCCTTCGATATCCATAATCGCTCGGCAGTATTGCATGGTGATCTTTATACGCGGAGGAAGATCCAACTGCTCGTCCAGTGACCGTTGTGCTACCGCCGGGGCTGCCGGATCACCTATCGCGATTCGTACTTTCAGGCCAGATGCACATCGGTTGCGAAAATGCGTAAGAATATCATCGGCAAGTTCCAGAAAAAACAGCCCTGAGTAGGCGAGAAAATCGAAATATTCTTGGGCATCGTCGACAAGGGATTTCCAGGTTTCGACTGGGACATCCGAACGGTGGAGCCATGCCATGACAGGCGTGAGCGAGAGCGCGCGAGGCATGGGGGAAAGTCCCAACATGTAATCAGATGTCACATTGAGCACTTGGCAGATTTTTGCGACCGTGCTTCCTCGGGGATGTTGAGATTTGCCTGATTCCCAGCGACTGATGTCTCGTTCGCGTGCTCCAATCTGGATGGCAAGATCCCGTTGCGTCAATCTGTGTGCAGAGCGCATTGATCGCAGTCGTTCACCAAAGCGGTCTACTGGAGTGTCCATCCGCACATTGTAAAACATTGAGGCCAGTATTTGTCATGTGTACTGGTGCTCTCGCATTTATGCAGGTTAAATAGATCTTCCCATTATCAACCCCCAATTTATTGCAAGTTACTAATGACTGCCTTATGCTGGGAAAGTCTTCGTGATTGAGAACAGTTCGAAGACAGAAGAAAGCCTTCACCCCTGCACGAACAGAGGTGGAGACTGGGACTTCTGGCACTGTTGACGCAGCCCAGAAGGGTGGACAACACCTGTTCAGGAGGTGCTTGTCGTGGACAGGCGCAATAGTGACGCGTGTGTGGGGCAGCCTGGTTTCGAGGCTGACTCGTACGCGTCCGAGTCTGGGTCTGGGTCTGGGATGTGCAGTATGGTTTACGGTTCCCGTTTTTCTCTTTTCCCATGTTGAAGCCTTCTCGTGTAAATTTCGCCGGCATCTGTGTTTGGTGTGGGAATCTGGGTTGTGTGTCAGCCGAGTGCATTTCTCAGTGGAACGCCTTGTGCTGGATGGTCTGTCCGGTCTGTGGTGGTGAGGGTTCCTTGTTCGACAAGACAACACGCGAATTCGTGCCATGTCTCGGCAATTGCCTGCAAGGAGTTGTCAATGTCTGAGCATTCCTCTCTTTTACACCAGCAAGAGGAACTTGCCTCCCCTCCTCCCCGCGAACACAGAGCTCATCCCCATTGCATCCCCGAACGGGCATGACAGCTTTCTTGATGACCACCGAATCACTCCCTGGATGCAGTTTCTAGATACGAATATGTTTCTATATTGTTCTGGCTTGGGAACCGTTTGATGTTTTGACTGTCGGTCGAGTGATCGACTGGCCACGCTCAAGAACGGCATGCACCAACCGGGTGGGATCCAATAGTCAGGTGTTGGAGTAAACACCAGAGCCTTGGT
>DEIU01000013.1:0-3531 GCA_002352645.1 Acidimicrobiia bacterium UBA2766
ATGGCCATCTCTTTTTATCGTTATTTAGTTATACGTTTTTTGTTAAACGTATAACTAAATAATTTCAGCGCGCTAAAATGCAGGTGTGAATGTCGAAACTATTTCTGAGAAATCATCCGAAAAGTCGTCCAAAAAAGTGGACAGTCTGGCAATCGATGCCGGTGGGGAAAACAGAGTGTTTGATGAGGCAATCGACCGGCGCATCTGCAGGATGCCCGGATGCCTCCGACCTGTCACCCTCCGCAATGGCGGTCGTGGCCGTCAGCCCGCCTACTGCGACGACCCTGACCATAACCGGATTGCCGCGTACCACGCTCGCCAAGCCCAACAGGCTGTCGAGCGTCAACGTGCACTCGAAAGTCTTGGGATCACTGGTGGTGTCAGTGCCGCTGCCTATGAACTCGGTCGCCATCTTGATGATGCCCTCGGGCGTGCGGAAACCCTCTGGACAGGGTTCACGCAAGAGCTCGAGGCCTTCCGCGATGACGACAATGCATCCGAGCGCCTCGAGGAATCCGCCGCAAAAGCAAGAGCTGCCGAAAGTTGGGCCGACGAACTCGACCGCGCGCGTGCTCGCGAAGCACGTGCCGCCCAGCAAGCTGAACGTCGCACCGAAGAAGCAGAGCGACGCTTTGACGAACTTAGTGTTGAAGCCGAAACCACACGCAACGAAGCTGAAACCCTGATCGCCACCGCGAAAGCTGACGCAATAACCCGCGTCGCACATGCAGAAAAAACAGCAAAAACAGCCATTGCAGAAGCAAAAGAAAAAGTTGTTGTAGAACGATCTTTACGCGAACGGGCGGAAGCAGAAACCATCCGTGCACAAAAAGAACGTGAGGTAGCAGTAGAAGCAGAAACAATCGCCCACGCCCGGGTAGAAAAAGAACGGGCGACAACCGAAGAGGCAATCTCCACCCGCGCTGCTGCACAAGCGGCATGTGCAGAGGTCGAAGCCCGCTTTACCGCAGAAACAGAACGCACCTTGCGCGCAGAACGTGCACTTGTTGAACTACGTGCCGGCTTCGATGATTTACGAAGCCGTTTTAGTGAGACCGAAGCCGGCGTCGCACGCGCCGAAGCACGCGCCGAAGCAGAAGAAGCCCGTTCCACACGAGCTGAACGTCAAATTTTTGAACTGCAATCCCGATTAGACGATCAGGTCGTCGCCCACGCAACAGCCCTCAGCGCGCAAGCCCGCGAATTTGCCGCCGAGGTCCTGCGTCTCCGTTCAAGCGAAGAGCTCCAGCCTTTCGCGCTTCCTACTACCAGCGTTCCCGTTGTGAGCTCCAGCCCAGAATAAACAGGGCACCCTAGGGCGAAAACCAAGAGAAAGCCCGGTTTCCCACTTTGGAAACTGCGGCTTCATCTGCTGAGTGTGCTGTTCTCATTGTGCCGCGGAGATCAGCACACTCAGACAACACAAAATTCATTCCCTTCAGGATCGGTTCCACCGTTGCGGCCTTTCCTTTGACAAAGTCCGAAGATATTGGGAACAGGGGAGAAAAGGGAAAACCCAGAGCCTTTTCTCCGTCATTATGCATTGTGTCGTAACTGCCCTCACCCTCTTCTCCTCGGCAACTTTTGCCCTACCAAAGAAATAAAAACACCCGGTATCTCAACAAAACAGAAAAACTTTCCCCCCTTCTCCCCAATTCCTCCCCAATCGAGAAATCACCCAAGAAATCGCCAACCTACCAGGAGCCGGACACCAGGGCGGAGCTGGACTTCACGACGAACCGGCCTCACTTTGTGTTCGAGGCCAATGACATCTCACAGGTCCCTGCCAAAAGGATTGTCGTCCACTACACAAAAGAGGATCCTCCTTCAGTCCCGACAGGCAGTACACTTTCTCATCATCGTCTTCTGGGGGAGAAGCAAGATGACCGTTCTCATTGTTGGCGGCACCGGTTTCATCGGACAGCGACTCGTTAAAGCGCTCATCAAAAAAGGAGAAACCGTCGTTTGCATGGACGTGCGGCCTCGCCGGTCCTCTTTCGACAACCAGAACCTTCCTGCCAAAGTGATCGCCGGAGATATCACCCGTTTCGACGACCTTGCGGCAGTGCTCGCCCAAGAAACCCCCACCGCCATTGTGAACCTGGCCTACCTGCTTGGCGAAGGTGAGGCAACCCCCCATCTTGCCACCCGTGTCAACATCTTAGGCATGGACAATATCCTCGAAGCAGCCCGCCTCCAGGGTGTGCGCCGCGTTGTCTATGCCAGCTCAATCGCCTACCATGGTGCCTCCCAAGAGCCCTACGCAAACCGTGCCCTCAACGAAGAAGAACCACCTGTGCGAGGCGGCGTCTATACGAGCTGCAAACAGTTCAACGAAGCCATGGCCGCTGTCTACAACCAACTCTACGAGCTTGAAGCAGTCGCGATCCGGCCCTCCTTCGTCATCGGCGAAGCAAAACCCCGTGGGATTTTTCAACATCTCGAGTGCATCACCAAACCCGCCATTGGCGAAGCAGTGCACTCGCGCTCACGCGCCTCCGCCCGTTACCTGCTTGCCCACGTTGAAGACATCGCCGAAATCTTTTCCTGGGCCGCCACTGCTCCCACACTGCAACACCGCGTCTATCACACCGGCGGACACGACACCTCTCTCGGTGACCTTGCCACCCTTGTCCGCAACCTTATTCCTGACGCGTCCATCGAATTTCAGGAAAACGGCTGGAACGGCATGCTCGTCCATCGTGTGGACAACAGTCGCCTACTCGCCGAGTCCGGACTCACACACCGTTCTCTCGAACAAGCCGTACACGATATTGTCACCACAATGCGCGAGATCTACCTTCCTTCTTGAACAGCCCACTTCTTCTCCCGGGATTCCCCCTCTTCCACCTGCTTCTCCACAACAAGGCCAAAGAAACATAGAGTCCCCCTCTATCCGGGGGCATCCTCACAATAGTCCCCCAGATAGAGGGAACAGGGGACACGCTGCCATTTCCGCAATCTGGAAAAAGCCTGACAACATTCTTCGTCCGGCACAGGCTCTCGCAACAGATCAAGGACAAACCCCGCGTCAACAAATGTACGCATATAGGTCTCGATCGAATGGTGATACATAGGACAAGCCATTGGGACACCATCACGTGCTTCATCGAAAACCATATGGCGTTCCGGAAAATACCCTTCGGGAATCACAAAACGCGGCATCTTCTCAGGCAAAAAGCTTTCTTGCGTAAAAGCTCCCGCAGTCTGCATGGGATGCGTGACCGCCGCGCAGAAACGGCCACCCGGTTCGAGCACACGCGTTATTTCCCCGCACACTGCACTGAGCTGATCCATATCCTGAAGACACATAAATGCCGTTACAAGATCAAAAGAGGCATCCGCGAACGGCAACACAGCAGCATCACTCTGCACCGCCACACAAGACCCGTCTCCTTGTTCCATCTCAGTTTCCGCACCAGGACACTGCCTCCTCTGCTTTCTCAGTCATATCGGTTGTCGCAGCCGCAAGCGGGTATGACACGTCAAGACCAACTATCTGATGCCCAAGTGCCTGCAACCGACGAGACA
>DEIU01000013.1:3559-16568 GCA_002352645.1 Acidimicrobiia bacterium UBA2766
AGCCCAGATCCAAGGTCGCTCGTCCCGGGGCAGACACGATCTCAAGAAAACGCGGTAGGTTACATCCCCAGAAAAAATGGGCATGGTCATCAAGACGAGAAAAACGTAATCAGTTGTCCGTTTCAGCCTGCCACGCGTCCCGCAATCCCATGCGATGTCCTCCTCATGAATGCTTTCGGCATTACTTTTTCGAACCTCCCCGTTTCTTTGCATTGATCGCACGCGTTTTGGGGAAATCAATATTTCCCCAAAACGCCACCACACGAAAATTTTTTGCAGAGGCTCGACTCTATTGACCCTTGAACACAGGGTCACGTTTTTGCAGGAAAGCGAGCATGGCCTCGCGGGAATCTTCATACCGGCCCAGTTCGGCAGTCATATTCTGCTCAAAACGATATCCGTCTCGTACGCTCATTTCCTCAATCGTGTTCAGAGCTTGTTTTGCCAGGACCATTGCCACCGGGCTTTTTGACGCGATTTCTTTCGCGATACCCTGAGCAGTTTCGAGAAGCTGCTCAACGGGAACACAGGCTTCGACAATACCAAGCCGGTACAACTCTGGGCCTGGCACACGGTATCCCGTAAACATCATTCGTCGCGTGAGGGAATGCCCGAAGAGACGCATCGCGTGTCGCCCACCCCCGAGCAGTCCCACATTAATTTCGGGCAAACCAAGTGTGGCGGTCTCTGCTGCAACCAAAATGTCACAAGAGGCTGCGATCGCCAGCCCGGCCCCAAGAGCGGGCCCATTCAACGCGCCAATCACCGGTTTTTTACATTCCATGACGCAATGGAAACTTTCCCGGGCAAGTCGGCTTGTTTGCCAGCCGGATCCTGGCCCGGTAGGAACCCCTCCGCGAAACTTCAGATCAACTCCGGCAGAGAAACACTTTCCCGCCCCGGTGAGTACCACAACCCGCACATCATCCCGGTCACTCATCGCGTCAAAAGTTTGTGCCATTTCTGTAAAAAAAGGCGGGTTTTGCGCGTTGACTGGGGGGTTGTCCATTGTTACCGTCGCGACATTATCTACAACTTCGCAGCGCAGCAGTTCATTTTCCACAGCAACTCTCCCCTTTTGTTGTTTTGTTGTGAGGACTGCGACTCCATACAGGCCTCGTTCTGTCATCTTGTCTGGTCGCTTATTCCTCTGGCGGGCACAACGCTGCATGCGTTGCGCGACCCTGAGTACTGCCCCAAATCAAGACAGTCCAGTGTACGGCAGCATGAGTCTGTTGCGCTTTTCTGTCTTTTTTCTCTTCGGATCGGATGCCTGTTCCGGGTTTTTTACTTTTTCTTCTTTGTAGATATGTGACGAAGCACGGTGTTTTTTTGTGTCCTATGTGTTGTGTTGTGAGCGAGATGTCTGCTGCTTTTGTCTATTGCCCCCTGTTCCTTAAAACATTTTTCTTAGGACGTTCTGTTCTTCTTTGCTTTGCGTTCCTTCTCGACCGTTGGCTACTTACTAATCTAGCGTTGCTAGATTTTTGTACTTCTGGCAGACTTCAGCAAAACAAGAACCTACCCCCCTGTGCACTCCGCTTGTACCCCTGGAAAAGTCAAGGAATCGAAATGGAGTTATCTCCACAAGAACAACAAGAACGCCTGACTCGCCTCATTGAACTACGCTTGCGCCTCGTCAAACTTTCAAAAGAACAACGTTCCGCGTGGACTGCCATTTCTCGCGCCATGATTGAGGTTGAACGAGAAGCACTTTGGAAACTCACCACCACAAGCTTCACCGCTTGGGTCCGTCAACTTTCCGGGGAAACCCATCTTCATGAATCCAACTACTGGCGTGCCCTACAGGCAGGTCGCTACTGGCTTTGCGTGCACGACACCGACGACCTTGACTTTCTCAAAAAAGCAACAGCTCCTGCGGAAAGCATTGAGCTTGTCGAGAAAATCTGTCGGCACGCCCCGGCAGAAGTCTCCAATGGGCTGCTTGAACGCACTGTCGCAGGATTACTTTCTCGTGATGACCTGCGTGAAACATGGCGCACCTATCGTCCGCTCTCTGGAGGAAGGACGGCGCGCGGGCGTGGGACAACAGACTGGGAAGATATTGTTCCCGATAACGAGGCGTTGACTGCCGTTGTCCGTAGCGAAATGACCCAAGCACTTCGCCGCTATGCACGAGATTGGCTCCCCCAACCACTTGGGCGTACGCACACTTTGGAGAATGTCATCATCCATACAGGTGCTGCACACACTCCTTACCCCCTTGATCTCGTGATTGCTACACAACCTGACCCAGAGAGTCCTGACGATCTCTCCCTTTGGGGTGTTGAAATCAAATGCTCTCCCACGGAACTCGTCGAAGACAAAATTAATGACCCACTTCCTTTTCTCGATGGCTTCTGGGTCGCTGTTCCCGCCCATCTCACCGACGATGCCCTTACCGTTTTTTCTTATCGCATTGGGGTGCTCGCGATAGATGGTGGTATCGAAGGCACGGTGACACGAGTGCGCCAAACACGCTATTCACAAACCCACCCGAGTCGGCGACTTGCCCTTCTCACGACTCTTTTCCGTCGTACTTTAAACTGGTAGCGTCTCTTGATTGCTTGATTTTTTGTAGTTTTTGGGTTGATTAGGCTGTTTGTGGGAGGGAATTGCTCGAGTATAGGCGCAGTAGTAGTTGTGGAAAAACTTCCAACAACTCGCATCAAAAAATGTAGCCATTCGCATTCCGACCCGAGCAATTCCCTCCCTTTCGCGCATAACCCAAAATATTCCCCTACTCAGAACTCCATCCTCATCACTACACAAACTACGCGGTACTCACCGTATCTTCCTCTGGAAAATGTCTGACATATTACTCAGATTCATTATCACCCGGGACAAGCCTGACAAAAGTCTTTTTGCTGTCCTATGAGAAAAAACAGAGATTGATACTGTTTGGTCTCATACATTTTTGACTATTCGGTATCAAATACTTATCTTTCTTTTCAAACCCCATTGCGGGTCAAACCCCATTGCGGGGAAAATTTCAGAGAGAACAGCCAACCAACGCAACATCTACACACTTTGAAGTGTCCAACACTCAGAGATGACAAAAAACCAAAAGAACTCCTGCAAAAATGACAGAAAGAGCAGGGATGAAAAAACCAGGAAGACCACCTACAGTCAATAGAAATAATGCTCTCGAACAGGCAATGCGCCATTTTTGGCAGGAGGGATACGAACGCACCTCAATGGAAGACCTCGTAACCTGTACTGGCATGCACAAGGGAAGCATTTACCGGGAATTCGGAGGGAAAAGAGAGTTTTTCCTGGCTGCTCTGGAACGCTATATCCAAAGACAAAGCTTCACAGATTCCCAAACCCAACAAACTATAAAAAGTACCGCACTTTCTACTTTGCCGCCTTTGAAATGTATCGAATTTTTTCTCCGTTTTGCAGCGGGAGTTCCCAGCGAGGAATTGGGTGCAGTACACCCTGAGGATCCACCCGGATGCCTCCTCACCAATACTGCAGTCGAATTTGGTAATACGGACAAAGATATAGCCGAACGCATCGAAACAGGACTATCTACCCTGCGTGTCTTCCTGGAAACCCTTCTCACCGACGCTCACACACGCGGCGAAACTCCATCCGAATCAGACCCTGTAACCCAAGCCAGATTCATTCTCACTCTCATGCAAGGACTCCGGGTTATGGCACGGCTTCGCCCTGCAACAACCGAAGAAATCAATCACACCGTGGCACTTGCTTTGCAATCTTTATCCACTCCCTGCTCTCAAGTTTTATCCCATTCCTTCGACGATTGAGGATGAATCTGGCTTACCCGCAACATGTTCAACACCATTCCACATTACAAAACAATAAGGAGCTGAGATGGACCTCCGCCCCTACTTCATTACACCAGCCATCGCACTCGGAGGTACGGCCTTTGTGCTTTCCGCGATAAATGCCTTTGGGGACAGTAACGCCCGCTGGCAATGGGAAGGAGCATTTACCGCTTCCACAGTTTTTATCGGGGTTTTCCTCTGGATCGGCATCGGTCGCCCTGCCCGTTTACCCCGCTATCTCCCACAAGCAATACTTCCGGGTCTAGCCGGAGCACTTCTTGCCGGAGCCGGCGCACTTTTCTGGGACAATACGACGAATATCCTGGCTCTTATCTGTGCCATAGGAATAGGCGTCGTCCTGCTTCCCCTTTATGTTTTTTGGTATTCACGACTTCCGCGAGAAGAAGCCATACAGCTGACTCCTGGCCGTTTTCTTCCAGAGTTCAGCCTCAAAGATCTCGACGGAAAAACAGTACACAGCGATAGTTTCCGTGGCCGCCCTAGCTTTTTTCTTTTTTACCGAGGCAACTGGTGTCCACTCTGCATGGCCCAAATCAAAGAAATTGCCACACGCTATCAAGAACTCGAACAAAGCGGGACACGTGTCGCACTCGTGAGCAACCAGTCTCACGAGAACACACAAAAACTGGCCGCACGCTACGACGTTCCTTTTTCCTACTTCACAGACCCTGGACTACATGCCGCAAAAGAACTCGGCCTCATGCACCCAAAAGCCGTTCCTTTTGGTTTGCAGAAAAAAGCACACCTAGAAACAAGCGACGCGTACTTTCCCACCGTAGTCATCACCGATGCCCACAACAAGATCCTTCTCGCCGACCAAACTGACAACTATCGGGTACGGCCCGATCCAGGTCTTTTTCTTGAGGTGATCGACCAAGCCGTGCAGGACACCAAAAAAGACCTACAAGTTTAGTTCACACGTCCTTCCACGCAGATGGGTGGAGTATCACACAGCGATATGGCGCAGCACAACAGGGAGGGTGGCCCCTGCACCACCATGGGGCACCTCCCACCCAAACACCAGATAATCAACTGATCGTCACACGATCCTGTCCGCATCGCCGGCCTCATCAAGATCGTTTTTCATCGACCTTTTTCATGAACATCAGCCAACATCGGCCACACCCGCACTGCCTGGAATCTTGTGCCTGCCCGTCTCTCGCATCACAGCCACAATACAGCCACAGTACCTGTTCGGATATTTCAGAGTCACATAGCCAATGTGAGATCGCCGGCTTTTTCTCCCGATAAAAAACAGCTCATCAGGAGTAACCAAGTCCGGCAGGAAAATCCTCTCGGCTGTTACACGATACGCGTCTGGTGTTTACCCCAGTATTTGTCTCGGAGCAGGCGTTTGTAGAGTTTCCCGGTAGGAAGACGGGGTATTTCTTCAATGAAATCAACAGACCGTGGACACTTGTAATGGGCGAGATTATCGCGGGTAAACGACAAAAGTTCGTGTGCGAGTGTATCACTGGGATCGGTTTCCGCAACAAGCTGCACAACAGCCTTCACTTCTTCGCCAAAGTCTTCATTTGGTACACCAAAAACAGCCACATCCTCGACAGACGGATGCGAAATAAGAACGTTCTCGATCTCCTGGGGATAGATGTTGACACCACCAGAAATAATCATGAAAGACTTACGATCCGTGAGATACAGGTAGCCCTCTTCATCGAGATATCCCATATCGCCGACAGTAAAATAGTTCTCTTTTACAAGATGGGTACTGCCCCGCGTTTTTTCCTCGTCCCCGTAATAGCTGAAAGGACGGCGCGGCAGTTCTACATAAAGAGTACCCACTTCACCCGGAGGAAGGTCTTCCCCTTCCTCGTCACAAATATGCAAAATACCCGCGGATGCTTTTCCCACCGAACCCGGATGTTGCAACCAGTCTTCTGAGTTAATGTAGGTGCTTCCAATACCTTCTGTTGCACCCCAATATTCAACAAGGATGGGACCCCACCATTCGATCATGCGACGTTTCACATCGATTGGACAAGGCGCAGCGGCATGAATCGCCACTTTGTGTGTGGAGAGATGAAAAGCAGAACGGTCTGTCTCGGGAAGTTTGAGCATACGCACAAACATGGTGGGTACCCACTGACTATGGGTGACCCAATAGGTGTCGATTGCTCGCAATACCTCAACAGGATCAAACTTCTCCATCACAGCCACAGTGCCGCCACATGCTTGTACTCCAGTTGAGTATCCAATAGGAGCCGAATGGTAGAGCGGGGCCGGAGAAAGATAGATCGTGTCCTCAGTCAAACCATAGATGGCAGCAAGACGTTTGTGCATGGGAAGAGACTGGGAAAAAGGCCGAAAAGTAGCGGGATGGTAGATACCTTTGGGGCGGCCTGTTGTCCCTGAACTGTAGAGCATAAAAGTGCCCCATACTTCCTCGTCCAGAGGGTCAGGAGCACAAGCGGCGACTGCAGTTTCGTATGACTCGAAGCCGGGAATCATGTTTCCGTCAGTACTGTCTGTGAGAAGAAATGTTTCACAGGACGGTAAAAGCGCAGGCATGCCAACGGCAATTTCGGCGAGTGCAGCTGAAACGACAAGAGAACGAGCACCGCAATTGTCGACAATATAGCTGGCTTCTTCGGTGGTAAGATAGCGGTTTACTGTTGTGAGGTAAAGGCCGGAACGTAACGCTGCCCAGACAACATCATAGTAGCGGGGGTTATTGTCCATTAAAACTGCCACATGGTCCCCACGTTGAAGACCTGCTTCTTGCCAGAAACGCGCAAGACGACAAGAGCGCTGTTCAAGTTCTCCAAACGATACCTGTGCTCCTGAGCCAACCATCAGTACAGCAGGATGGTCCGGTCGTGCCGCCGCGTGCGTCGAAAGTGTCATGTTCTCCCCCGGTGACGGTGAAAAGGCAGCAGCTGCCAAAGGCCATAGCTCACACCAAACAAACCAACGAGCCCCTCCAGATCAGCCTAGGAGAAAAGACACAAGAAGAAAGCGTCCGGGATGAACGAACAGACGAAACAGTCAGGATAATCTGTAAGCAAAAAATAGAAAAATAGTTTGGAGCAGGGAAAATAGTGCGATCTTCTTCAGTATTGCAAACAGGCAGGAGGAGCAGGTGTCCCATGTTTACTGACGTAGGCATCTCCTCTCTTCTTTCCCTCTGAAACGAAAAAAAGTCGGCCAAAACCAGATACGTTGCCGCCTCTGGCCTGCCTTTTTCTTTGTTTTCTTCTTTTCCCGAAAGCCCCAGATGCCGCGGCCCAGACAGATCACAACAATTCCCGTTAGCATGAGAGTGCAGCACTGCTCTACCTGCCGCCACAGTCTGCAAAACAATTTCCAGGAGAGCTGAAGAGGGCTGATCCGACTCCCCGGATCCAGGATTGCAGACATGGCTGAGACAACACTGGCCGAGCTCGACGCGGCTCTGCTTACCAAAGGCCTCCGCTTTTTCTACGAACAAGTCGGAAAAGCCTTGGGTCTTCCTCCCGAAGAGCATCCCGAAAACGCGCAGGAAAAGCAGGGATCCACAGGCGCGCGCGCGATGACGGCATTACCGGTGGGAACAGAGGCAGCAGCAGATCTTTTTGAGCATTATCCTGTGAGGCTGCATGCGGATAGCACCCTTCTCCGCTATCTTGACCAACCTTTGCGTACTGCACGCGAAGATCTTGCGTTTCATATTGGGCGCAATGGATATCTCGACCCGACTGATACCAACCTGCTGCGACGTGTGGACGCCTTTCGCTGTCTCACAGAAACCATCTTCCATCAAGATCTCACTTTTCGCGGGGAACGGCGGCATTCCGAACACAGGCAAGAGCAAAGCTCCGAAGAACACAGCCAACTGCAAAGAGAGAAGATGCAAGAAACAGGGAGGGGAAAAAGAATAAGCGACAAAGAGCAACACACGGGAAGCAGCAACAAAACAACGAAAGAAAAGACGGCAACAAAACCCGCTGCTTCGGCAAGTTCTTCTCCGAGCGAAGAGAATACGCCTTCGCAGGCAGAGCAAAAAAGCAGGCCCCTTTTTCCGTCTTTTCTTCATAAAGGTATTTCGGGAGGAAAGCCTGACACAGTCGCCACCAAAGACACCTTTCCTGCGGCAGCAAGCAAGCAGCCGGAAGCAACAGACGAAGCGCCGGCAAAAGATCAAGGACTTCCACAAGATCCACATCCGCCGTCACCAGAAGAAAAAGAAGCTCGCCAGGACCTTCTTTTCACCACATACAATACCGGCAAGCAAGAAACCGAAAACCCAGAGAACCCAGAAAAACCAGGAGAAGGCCGCAAAGTCATTCCACCCAAAGGATCCAGACTTTCTCTTGTTTTTTCGAGGAGCGAAAACCGCAAGAAAAAAAACGCGGGGCTTTCTTTACCTCCTGGTGCAACAGGCGAAGTTGTGGAGAAAAACGATTCTCTCCACACAGAACAAAAAGCCCTGGCCTCGTCAGGGCCAGAATGGCTTTTTCCGCGGAAAAGGAACCTTCATTTTGTGGGAAGAGAGGCTGTTTTAACTGGCTTACGAGAAGCGCTCACTACTTTATCTTGCGTTGTGCTTCTTCCCGAGCAAAGAACAGGGATTGGACTCAGCACGCTCGCAACCGAGTATGCATACCGATATGGCAACGATTACGACATAATTTGCTGGCTGCCTGCACGTTCAGCTGCTTGTCTTCCCGATTATTACACCGCGTTCATCAAGAAAACCGAACACGCGCGGGCTTCGTGGAATGTGCAACAGACTCTTGACAGCACCTGGGACGCGCTCGCAAAAAAAGGTCGGAGTCTGCTCATTTTCGATGACGCTGCCGAAGAAGAGCTGCTTCGTCCCTATCTGCCAGATCCGAGTCTCAGTCATGTCATTATTACCTCGCGCTGGCAGAATTGGTCGGACACCCTCGCGCACATCTCGATTGGTGTGTTCTCCCAGGAAGACGCCGCCTGGTTTCTCTGTCGTCGCACAGGACAATATGAAGGAAAAAAAGCACGGGCACTTGCAGACGCGCTAGAGCGTCACCCGGCTGCTCTTGAACTCTGCGCGGCCGGCATTTTGGCAGCAAAGGATATGCATTTCATTGATTACTTTCACTTGTTTCAAGAGCGCACAAGAGAGAAATCCGCAGGGACAGTAGATATAGCTGCTGCACTTTCTTACGAATTATTGACAGAAGAGAGCGGGTCACGTTCGCTCCGCCGTGCCGCAGAAGAACTTCTTCATCTTTTGGCCTTCCTTGGCGCGCATGACATCCCTTTTTCCTTGCTTTCAGCGAAACCAGAAGGTCTGCCTTCCCATCTGCGGAAGGCGCTCCGGAAAAAAGAACAGTTTCAACAGGTACTCAACCTTATGAGCAGTCTTTCTCTCCTCACAACTGAGGAGGAAAACGTGCGAATGCCACGTGTGCTACAGGAGACGTTTATTGCACGTATGACTACGGAAGAGCAGGCAAGCTGGGCAGAAGCCACCGTCGAACTTGCAAACGAGGCCTTTGCCGACAGGGCCAAAAAACATGAGTTCGTGGGGACAGGCATCGCGCTTGGCCACCTTGATGTCGCACTTTCGCATATGAGGATAGATGAGGACCAGGGTGCAGGAATCGTGGAACCTTTGACCAGAACAGGCGACTATTTTTTTCAGCGGGGCAACTTGCACGAGGCGGAACGTCGATTCATGACAACAGCCGCATTACATAAAGAGCTACGCGGCCCGGTCCACCCCGATATGGCAGCAACCCTCGCACGACTCGCCCGGATCGAATACACAAAAGGAAACCTTCCCACCGCACAACAACATGCCCAACAAGCGGTCGCGATCAACCGTGCGGCATTTGGCGCTGACCATTCTTCCCTGGGAGGACTTCTCGCCTTTCTCGGCCTTGTCGAATACAAGATGGGCAATCTTGAGACAGCACAAGGTCTCTTGGAGAGAGCACTCCGTATCAAAGAACGCTCGCACGATAGTACGCCCAAAGAAATCGCCAGGCTCTTGAATGACCTTGGCAGCGTCGAATACGCATCAGGACATATGCGTATGGCGCGTAATCATTTTGAGCGGGCACTCACGCTGAATCAGAAAGTGTACGGAAAAGCTCACTGGGAAGTCGCGATTTGTTTGCTGAATCTCGCGACAGTCGAAGAGAACCGGGGCGACGCGGCCCGGGCGAAAAAACATGTGAAACGGGCATATGAGATCTTCGAGAAAACCTTGGGACCCGATCATCCAGAAACGCTGGTAGCTTCAGAACGGCTTCTTACCCTGGAGTAAAAGAGACGGCCAAAAGACCACATATCTCGTTTCCTTTCTTCTCCATGAAAGTAGCAGCACCAAGGACAAAAGAATCTGGTGAGCAGAAAACTCACCAAAGTCACCCAGGTTTTTCACATGGCAACCCCCCATTTGTTTGCCTCGTACAGGTCAACTTTTTTCACACGCGGAGAAAGCCCACAGTGGGCGGGTCAGAGTGCGAAAGATGCGAGGTATCTCGCAACAAATTTTCCGCAAAACTGTTCTCTGGTTCAGGAAGCCAAAAAGAAATGATCCAGGAAATAACTCCCGCAACAATCATCGAAAGGAAAAAAACTCGGTCAGAAAAAAGCGCATAAACCATTAAAAATACTGACGTTCCCACAACACCATAGGCGCCCACAAGGCCTGCAACCTGCCCCCCCACACGTTTTTTGAGAAGCGGGGCAAGCGCAAAGACCGATCCTTCGACCGCATGCACAAAACAGGATGAAAAGAAAAGAACGCTTGCCACCACTCCAAGCGGCCAGCTTCCATCCAAGAAAAACAAACTCAGAAAACCAAAAAGAAGTCCGAGAAGAAACCGCCGCAATGTCGTACGCCGCATTCCTCTTACGTCGGAGAGAAAACCCCCAAGAGGACGTGCAAAACAGTTCGTAAAAGTAAAAATACTTGCAATCCAAATAGCCGTGGGAAAAGAGACTTCCCATCCTTTCGAAAGAAAAGACGGAAGGATAACGAGAATCGCAAGTTCGGCACCTGAAGCACAAAAATATGCAGCACACAAAATTGCGACAGACCGCAAAGAATACTGATCATCGAGAGGATACTGGTTCTCTAGAGCAGGCTGGTTTACGGCAAAAATTTGGAAGATCTGAAAAGCAAAAAGCACAGTAAGCAGGAAAATAATCACAAGAAGAAACCATGCGGAGATAAGACCGGACCGCTCCAGTTCCCAAAAGAAAAGTCCCGATCCAAAAAATAAAGGAACAAAAAGAAACGTCAAGCCAAACACAGCGGAGCGAGACGTGACTTCAAGCGCCCCCTGCCGGCGAGAACGCGCGTAACTCATCTCATCAGGTGTATCCGACACGGCTCTCAAATAGAAAAGACCGTAGGCAAAAGCAGCAAGACCAGTCGCGCCTATCGACCATCGCCATGCGCCGTCGTCACCAAGTAGACCCAGACAAAGAGGAAATATCATCGCAGCACACGCACCGACGTTTCCCCATCCACCATACACGCCTTCAGCCGTACCAAGTTCTTTGACGGGAAACCATTCAGAAATCATTCGCACACCAACCACGAGACTCGCACCAATCAGACTTAAGATGAGACGAGTAAATACAAGAACAGTAAAAGAGGTGGCAGAAGCAAAAAACAGTGAAACAATGCCGCCTAAAATAAGACCGCCCCCATACACACGACGCGGTCCAAACCAGTCGATCACCATGCCAACATACACCCGCGCAAGAATCGTCAACGCAAAATTACAGAGAAAAAGCGAAATAAGTTGGTCGCGTTCTAAAGAAAAATCATCCCTGATATCACGCAGAAAAGGCACGAAATTAAACCAGAGAAGAAAAGACAGAAAAAAGGCCCCCCAGGTCAAATGGAGTACCCGGTATCTTCCCTCCCAGGAGAAAAGAGAAGGGAGATATTGTGAGACATCACGCAGACGACTATTTTGTTGTTTTTTCGAATTTTTTTCCCATTCATTTGCAGAGATATTATGAAACATGAAGAAATTTTTCTCAAAAAAAGTAAGTCACTTCCTAGAGAGAAGTGAAAAAATATAATTTATTTCCTTGGGTTTTAGCTCAATGTACAAAGAGTGTCAACAGAGAGTATCGGCCTAATACTTCTTGCCCCCATGGCGATCTCTTCTCGGTAACCTCGCGCGTTTTCCCCTCACCACAAAGGAAAATATCAAGAAAAAGACCTGCTTGTCGGAAAAAAGAACACGAGAAAAAAAGAAGCCGCTTTCACAGAAAAATACTCTGCAAAGAAACACACACAGGACGAAAAAACAACAAAATAGGGCAAAAACACAAGCTTCCAAAAAAGCCTAAAAAGTGCATTAAACAGACAAAAGACAGGAAAAAATTTACTCTGCAGAGTCCTCGACGGCAATCACTCCCACAGAGCACGAGACCCCGGTTCCCCCAAGTCCACAATATCCCCCAGGAATTTTTGAGAGATACTGCTGATGGTAGGATTCTGCGTAGTAAAAATCACCGGCAGGAGCCAGCTCTGTCGTAATCGCTCCGTACCCGGCAGCAGACAACGCCTCCTGATAGGCATCACGGGACGCTTCAATCACATTGCGTTGCGTGTCTGACGACCAATAGGCAGCAGAACGGTACTGAGTACCGACATCGTTTCCCTGACGCATGCCCTGTGTCGGGTTATGACTTTCCCAAAATACCTGGAGCAGATCCTCGCAGCTTGTGACACCAGGATCAAACACCACGAGCACAAGCTCTGTATGGGCAGTCCGCCCAGAACAAACTTCCTCATACGTCGGGTTCGGGGTGACCCCGCCCCCATATCCAACAGCAGTCGTCCAAACTCCGGAAAGCTCCCAAAACTTCCGCTCTGCACCCCAAAAGCACCCCATCCCGAACTGGAGGGTCTGAAATCCTATGGGAAAAGGCGGAGAAAGCGCATGTCCATTTACATGATGTACTTCTGACACCGGCATGGGTGTCGACCGACCAGGCAAAGCATCTTGAGGATCAGGCATACGCATTTTGGCTCCGGTGAACATCTTTCCAGTGTATGAGAAAAATCTCACACATGCGGATCCCAATCCCGCAGATTCCAGCCATTCTCAGAATACCTCCGGGCCCTTCGGGACTCTTCCCTCCACCCAGATTCGTAACCATACGCCTCTGGCACTGTCATCAAATCTCTCATTCCCGCAAGCTCCCTGCCCGACTTTTTTTCTTCGCCTTCTCTCCAG
>DEIU01000013.1:16639-24182 GCA_002352645.1 Acidimicrobiia bacterium UBA2766
TTTTCCATGTCTTCTTTCTGGCAGTTCAGATGGGATTTTACACGAAATCCACGTGTTTTTCTTCCGCTCCCTGGCGGAAATCGCGCACAAGCAAAAAACTTCGTTACCGTCTACGCTAAAGAATGTCGGGAGAAGTGTCTTTCGGAAAGCCGGGAACGCTTCTTCTCGTCATCGTGTGGGGCCAAGAGTTTCCACATATTCAGACGTAGAAGCCTCCTTACAGGTAGATACCTGCTCGGTCTGCCCACACCTCCGAAAGAGGACGTTACGAGGAGATTGCAAAGAAAAAATTTCTGTTCCCCATACAAAAAGCTGCTGGCCAGACGCACCTCTTCTTCCCAACAAAGTACCTATATTGCCAGAATTTAACTGTTCAGCATTGAACCACAAGCAAGAAACATGCCACACTCTACACACAGGAACATTCGCTTTACATGGCATTTTGTACGGCATGGAAGCAAGCGCCCGCACGCCGACACTCCTGGGCGCCGCCTCGCCATACAAACCTGACATAGCGACAGGGCCGTCGCCGGCTCCCTGCAAGAGAAGTCTTTTTCGTGTTCTTCTCGACGAAAGAACACTGGGGTGTCATATGGACAAGCTGGGAAGAAAGCAGAAACCCTCTGGAGGGAGTTCCTGGAAAATGCTTGACCTGTGATGAAAACCTACCTTTCAGTTTGTCCTCGACAGACAAGTAGAAAAAAGCCGACAAAGGAACAAAAGGCGTATTCATCTTGCAAAGCGCGCCCCCGTGGCGAGAAGATTCAAGAAAGGACGGAAGGGACAGTAAATGGGGCCTAACAGCCCAAATGGCCTGGGAATCTCCGGCTTAACGAATATTCAAGAAATCGCAAGAGGGGGCAACGGCCGGATCTTCCGTGCGGAACAACCTGAATTCAATCGGGTCGTCGCGGTGAAGGTTCTGGCTGACCTATCTGAGCGGGCAGCGGCCAGATTTAAAAAAGAACGCCGCGCGCTTGGCGCGCTTGGCGCGCATCCGCACATTGTCACGATCTTTGATACAGGTTATACCCAAGATGATCGCCCCTATTTGTTGATGGAGTACCTCGAAGCAGGCTCCATCGCAGATTATTTACGGAGCAAAGGCCCGATCGACTGGGCAACATCAACAGACATGACAATACGGATCTGTGGGGCGTTGCAAACAGCGCATAACACAGGCATTCTGCACCGCGATATCAAACCTGCGAACATTCTTTTTTCTTCTTACGGAGACCCGATTCTGGCGGACTTTGGTCTGGCCACCATCGACACCCAACAGCGTACAAGCACAGGCCATGTCACCGCCACCGTCATCCATAGCGCTCCAGAGATCCTGGCTGGACAGCCTCCCTCGCGACAATCCGACGTGTACTCGCTTGGTTCCACTCTTTTCACCCTGATAACAGGGATCTCCCCTTTTGAGTCTGCGACCGACGAGTCCATTCTGCCGGTAATCAATCGTATCGCTACTGAAGCAGTCCCGGATCTACGCCTTCAAGGAGTGCCCGACGACCTTTGCACCCTTATCGAATGGTCAATGGCCAAACGTCTCGAGGATCGCCCACACACCGCGGAAGAGTTCGGAGGAGAACTGCAAAGCGTTCTCGCCAGACACAATCGGAACTCTCCCCCCATGCGGATAAGCGGGGAAATTGTCTCGGTCAACGCGGGAAACCTTCAAGCTGACAACACAGGAATGGATGCGGCGGTACTGCCTGAGAATAATGGGGCAATAAACTCCAAGCCGGTCGCTGCATCAAACACACCGCCAACTCCGCTTCCCCCCCTCCCGGCCAGGGAAAAAAACAAGAGCATCCCTCTTCCTCACGCAGGACTATACGAAGAATCAGAGGAATACCCCGCGCTGACATCATCTTTTCATGTCATGCAGAAGCCTTCACGCCGTCTTGCAAAAACTTTATTACTCAGCCTGGGCGCAGTCGTTTTGCTGCTCCTCGCGGTCGGGTTCCTCCTCCAAATGGGCGAAAACGACGAAGGAAAAGAAAAAATCAATGCGCTCCCTCAAGCTGAACAAGCCACCGCGACAATGGTTCCAATCCCGAACCTCGAGGGAATGCTGCGCGAAAAAGCGGTCGAAGAACTTGACAAGCTGGGTTTAGGAGCCTCTGTTACAAGCCAAGCGGAAGAACACATCCCCGAAGACACGGTCATCAGTCAGGTTCCTGCCGCGCAAACCGACATTTCGGTCGGATCGATCATCGTGCTCACCGTTTCCACAGGCCCAGGAATGAAAATAGTTCCCAATATCGTGGGACTGCCGAAGTCTTACGCGACAAAGGCACTCACGGACGTCGGCCTCAACAGCAAATTCCGTATGCAAACATCGAATAGTATTCCTCAGGGAAAGGTGATGCGGACTTTGCCGCCGGCAGAAAGCAAAGTTGAATCGGGAAGCATTATTGAGATTGTGATTTCGGCGGGAACTGGCAAGAAGGCAGTGCCGGATGTGCGCAATCTCAATTTGGCAGCGGCACAACAGAAGTTGGAAGAAGCCGGCTTTTCTTCGGCGAGTGAGAGCCAAACCTCAGAAAGTATCGAAAAAGGTTTGGTTATCCGGACAAACCCGAAAGAAAATCTGCAGATAAAAGTCGGAAGTACCATCACTATTGTCGTCTCAGCCGGGAAAGCCCCCCGGACGGTCCCGAATGTCAATGGCCTGCATATCACCGACGCAGAGAACATTATCGTGCAAGAGGGACTTAACGCGAAGATACAAAGAAAGATTTCCGAAACTGTCACGAAAGACCACGTGATCGAGACTGCCCCTCTTCCAGGAAGGAAACTTTCTCCAGGAAGCACCGTGACCTTAGTGGTGTCGGAAGGATCAGGACTGCGTCCCGTTCCAAATGTGGTCGGATTTTCTCTGGAAAACGCGTCTGGGCGCATCCAAAGAGCAGGCCTGACTTTCGATGTCAGGAGGGAAGAATCTGCAACGGTCCCACCTGGAAATGTGATCAGGACAATCCCTGCATCCGGCACGCAGGTCGCAGAAAAAACAAGAATCATGATCGTGGTGGCGCAGGCTCCTCCAACGCCCGCACCAGAGTTCCCCATCCTGCTCAAAAACTGGAATTCTTCCACAGAGCCGGAATCCGGGAATATCGTGCGAGGCAATGTCACCCTGCTCCAGAGTCGCCAGGTAAGAGTCCGGCTCTGGTACGTAAGAGAATGTGCTACGAACTACAACTTCAGGGCTGAACAGGTCGGAAATACATTCACGATTCTTTCTACCCCGGTCGCGGAACCGCCCGCGAATGGTAGCGAGTGTGCACCGGACGCGAGTCTCATGAGGGAGAGAACCCGCATCAATCTTGGACGGCTTGCTCCCGGTTCCTATCTCATAGTGTCCCAGGGCAGAGAAATCAGTTTCACTGTGCCAAAGATCGACACAAGTGGTGGACAACAAGATGAGGGTGGACAACAAGGCACCGGCACGGAGAACCAGCCGCCTCCACCTACCCTGCCGCCTTCCCTGCCGCCCATTATCTCACCGTCGGCTCCCTCTGCCCCTTAGCACCGCAGACTCTTCCCACAAGATCCTCTGAAGAGCGGTCCTGGTGCACAGGAGGAAATCACGCCAAAACGGCATAGAGAGTGGTGGGCATTTCACTTTGCCAAAAACAGCACGCAATCGACTGCAAAATCTGAAAAAACCAGGTCCTCGGTGGTCCGCCACGCGCGAATGAGTCACCGAGGACCGCGCGACCCTCCTATTCTCGGGTATTATCTCCCGACTTCGCCGTGTTGCGAAGACCAGGAAGATCTCTTTCCGTTCTTGAAATGTTATGAGCACCTAAAAAGTGTGCGAAGTTCCACGAAAACTAAGCACTTCCGCTTCTTCCGTGCAGCATCACAGTCCCGGGTACGGGTCTCTGCCATTTCCATTCCATAACCGGGCCCGATAGCGAAGTACATATACGCCCGTCGTACATACCCATTAGGTGACGGTCTAGGTACCCACTACAAAGCACCTATTACAGGAAGAACGAGTCCCAATGCACTCCCACGAGAATGCCGGCCTTCACATCCCGGGTCTGATCAATATGCAACCTATCGGGGCCGGCGGTTCGGGACAGGTGTTCTGTGCAGAGCAACCGGCGTTCAATCGAACTGTGGCCGTAAAAGTATTGACGGATCTGTCGCCGCGCGCCATGCCACGGTTTGACCGAGAGTGTCGTGCACTCGGGGCGCTTGGCGACCATCCTCATATCGTCACGGTGTTTGACACTGGGTATCTCTCAGATGGAAGACCCTATTTGGTCATGGAGTACCTGCCTGCGGGATCGATTTCTGATCGTCTCCAACAGAATGGACCATTTTCTTGGGAACAAGCATCCGATATTACGATCAGGATCGCAGGGGCACTCCAGACAGCCCATGATCGTGGCATTATCCATCGAGATGTGAAGCCGGGCAATATCCTGCTTTCCTCTTATGATGAGCCGGTCCTGGCAGATTTCGGCCTCGCCACATTTGACGGACAACAACGTACGAGCACTGGTCATATCACTGCCACGGTCATTCATGCTTCCCCAGAAGTCCTGGCCGGACACCCTCCGTCCCAAGCTTCCGATATCTATTCGCTGGGTTCCACTTTTTTCTCCCTCTTGCGAGGCGTCTCACCTTTCGAGTCCCCAACTGACGAATCAATCATTCCTCTTGTGAACAGGATCGCGAACACACCTGTCCCGGACTTACGGCTTTACAACATCCCACCAGAAATCTGCGCGGTCATGGAAAAGTCCATGGAAAAGGAAACAAAAAACCGCTACGAACAATCTGAAGATATGGGGAAATCCCTCCAGCAAGCACAAAAAACACTACAAAGCACTATCACCCCGATGCGCGTCAGTGGTCGTCTTGTCAGCCCTGCTGCCTCACAGAACTCGACCAACCCTGTTGCCACCCCACTCCCGCCATCTTTTGTGCAGTCTCGTTCAGATAGTGTGCCAATCGCAGAAACCACGATCGACCCTCGGGTCACCTCCTCTCGTTCGCATCCTTCGCCAATCGCAGAAACCACGATCGACCCTGAGGGCACTTCGCTACATGAGGGGTATGGAACCTCAGGGAACCCAGCGCCCTCGGACAAGAAGGTAACGCTCATTGCACAAATGGCCGCAGAAAGTCAGTGGGACACCAGCAATTCCCTTCACAGGGAACAAGGCGCCGAAAAGAAAAAACAAAAACCACTGAAGAAGGCCACCATTCTTCTGTGCGCTTCTCTCTTTACGCTCGGTCTCCTTGCTTTTTTCGCCTCGGTTTTGCTCGGAAACAAGAACGAGAACGATGCTCTCTCTTCCATGGAAGAGAATACGGAGGAGAACGGGCTTCTCGGAGTGCCCGCAAGCGAAAACGCCGAACCAGAGGAAACTGTCCTAGAACAGGTCACTGTGCCAAACCTCATGAATCTTGACTATAAAAAAGCACTTCCTCTTATCGAAGAAGCCGGTTTGAAATGGGAAGCGGACAGGCGTGTGAGCGAAACCTCTCCAGAAGGCAGGGTGATTGATCAGTCTCCCCTGCCTGATACCCAAGTTTCCGCCAATTCGACTGTCCTCATCGTGATCTCCACAGGAAAAGGAAAACGAGTCATCCCTGACCTCACGAAGATGTCGGTAGAACAAGCGGGAACAATGCTTATCGACATGGGTCTTGGCATCACGACAGAAGAAACAACCACGACAGATGTGCCGTCAGACATCGTCGTCAAGACAATCCCTTCCGCCGGCACAGAGGCGGAAGCAGGAGATGTTGTCACCGTGATTGTTGCGGTACCGCCGACAACCACGGTGACAACGACGACAACGACGACAACCATAACGGCGTCACAACCGATTATTTTGCACAATTGGACAGGCAACAGTAACCGTCACGGCGACGTCACAACAGAAATAATCACCCTGGAACCAGACGGAAATATACTATTCAGTTTTGTGTACGTGAAAGGAAGTTGCAAATCTGACACTTTCTGGGCACATGTCGAAGGCTCCAATATCACGGTCAAATTTAAGAGAAAGCTTCGTTTCTGTGGCACAGAAACAGACATCACACAACAAGCGGTTGTGCCGCTCGGGAAGCTCGGGCCAGGAAATTACATCATCCACGCAAGCAGGTCGACCGAGGACGTGCGATTCCGGGACATCCTTTTCACCGTAAGGTAATCTCCCTTTGGGCCTCACACATCAGGGCTTTTCCACACAAGCGGGAGAACTCCTCTCTCTATTTGACATCTTGTCCTGCCTCTCAAAAATGCAGCAGCAACCTTTCCCTCTCCCTCCCAAACGAAATGACTAGATCTATTCGTCTCAGACCCTGGCAAAAACGCGCGCTTGATGCTTTTGCCTTAAAGAACAGCCGGGATTTTCTCACGGTTGCCACACCAGGCGCAGGAAAAACCACTTTTGCCTTGACAGTGGCCCTGCAAGAATTGTCCGCGCATCCAGGACAACGGCTCATTGTGGTGACCCCAACCCGTCACTTGAAAATGCAGTGGACACAGGCAGCAGCCCACTTCTCTTTGCATCTCATCCCGGATTGGACGTCGGGAAACGGACGTCTCCCCTCTGATATGCATGGCATCACGGTCACTTACCAACAGGTGGCTGCCAACCCACACGCGCTGCGACGCGCGGCACAACGGGCTTTTATTATTTTCGACGAAATCCATCATGCAGGCGACGAGCGGGCCTGGGGGGAGGCGGTACGAGAGGCCTTCAAGGACGCCCCACGTCGGCTTTCTCTCTCGGGTACTCCTTTCCGTTCCGACACAAATGCCATTCCTTTCATCCACTATGACGGAGAAGAAGCCCGCCCCGATTTTGAATACGGCTATGGGGATGCCTTACAGGAGGGCAAAGTTGTCCGTCCTGTGTATTTTCCACGGGTGAAAGGCCATATGGAATGGATGGACGCGAACGGCGAGTTTCGCTCCCACACTTTCGATGACAAGCTCGACCATGCCCGGGCAGGTCAGCGTCTGCGCACTGCACTTTCCCTGGACGGCGAATGGCTTCCGGCGGTGCTCGACCGCGCCCACGCACATTTGTTGGAATTACGCCAGTCCCATACCGACGCCGCAGGACTCGTGATTGCAATGGATCAGGCGCATGCCAGAGGAATCGCGAGTCTCATGCAACAGCGTTTGCACGTGACTCCGGTTGTGGCCACGTCTGATGATCCGAAGGCCTCGGAACACATTGCAGCATTTACCGAGGGGATGGCACCCTGGATGGTGGCTGTACGTATGGTCTCTGAAGGAGTCGACATTCCTCGTCTCCGTCTCGGTGTCTTCGCCACAAATACCACAACCGAATTGTTCTTCCGCCAAGCAGTCGGACGTTTCGTACGTTGGACAGGCCGAGAATCTCGCCAGAAGGCTTTTCTTTTTCTTCCTGACGACCGCCGGCTGCGATCTTGGGCGGAACAAATTCGAGAACAGCGCCGCCATAGTCTTGCCCGCGCACCGGCAGACGAAGAAGCACAGCAAGCAGAAGAGACCGTGAGACCCGAAAAAGAG
>DEIU01000013.1:24310-84761 GCA_002352645.1 Acidimicrobiia bacterium UBA2766
ACAGGAGAAACAGAGCGCACCGCTCGTACGGAAACAAGGCAAGAGCGAAAAAAACGTTTCCGCAACGAAAATACGTCGGTGGCACGTGAAATAGCTCGGCGTACAGGACGCTCGCATGCTCAGGTGAATGCAGAGCTGAACAAAGAGGCAGGCATACGGCGCATCGCAGAAGCCACGCTGGGACAGCTTGAAAGGCGTCTGCGTCTTGCCGGCAGATGGCTGAACCGTCTCTGACGTGTCGCAAAAGTCGCACGCGCGCAATCCAGAGCGAAAACGGGAAAGGAGAGGAGGGCCGCACACGCGAAGACCCACGTTCGTCTCCCCGTCAGGATCGAGACAGGAGCGCAAAAGCCAAGGGTGCTCTTCGCGGACAAGCTTCAAAAAAGACAAGAGAGTACACGAAAACAGCGTTTTTGTCTGGACAAAAACGACGGCGGGAGAGTGACTACTATATCGTTGTGGTAAAAGTGGAGAAAAAGAAGGTTTTCGGGATTTGCAATCGTGTTGTCCTTGCCTCCCCAGTTCATCGCAGAAATTCAAGACGAGATCCGCTGGGTCATACGCACGAAAAGCGAAGACCTCCGTCGACCAAACGAAACCGCAGTCATCGCGCTTCTTACTGCGGCAACCCTCGCTCCTTTTGCCAGGAGCGATCAGTCGGAGGGGAAATCCCATGGGATTTCCCCTCCGACACGGGCGCTTTTTCAGACAAGTTTCTCATCTCACCTTCCTATTCTCCATGACATTCTCAGGGATTCGCAAAAAAAAGAACCTCTTTTGTACGACTTTCATGCGGATGCCACACATCGTGTTGCACAGCGTCTCAACAATGAACACGCGCCAAATTTGCGTCAAGAGATCGCGTTGCTCTTTGAAGTCACCGGGGCGGTGACGACAGCCATTGCCGCAGCATCTCCAAGAGTCCGTCCCAGTTTGCTGATTCGACTCAACACGGTGACACGGCGTTTTCCCGAGTTCCGCTGGAATACCGACCAGATATCGCGGCGCGCCACCATCTGCCCGTACAAGGGAAGGGAAACGTTCACCGAAGAGGATGCCGAACTTTTTTTTGGGCGCACAGCCTTAAAACGTCGACTTTTAGCCCGTCTCCCCACTGCCCGTTTCTTGATCCTCACCGGCGAACCAGGTACCGGTAAATCTTCTTTTTTTCAGGCGTGTGTCCTGCCCGCGCTCGATAGCCATACCGCAGCCGGGGAAAAAATCTTCTGGCGCACACTCACCTGTATTCCTGGCAACGATCCCCTACAGAATCTTTCTCGCAGCATCGCCGCCCTTGCCCCTGCATCAGAGCCGGCTACTGTGCAGGAAAACATCCGCTCCGACCCGCGTGCCCTGGCAAAAATCGCGACCGAAGCGTTCAGCAGGTCCCCGGATCACCGTCTTCTCCTCGTGATAGATCAATTCGAGCAGATTTTCACACGCTCCAACGACAAAGCAACCCGAACCCATTTCTTTCGTCTACTGACGCACACGATGAATAATCCGACGCCGGTACTCACTATCTTGGGAATTATCCGTTCCAACAATCTTTCTGCTTTTGGAGAACACCCTCTAATCAAGCGGGTGTTCGACCCCGGTTATCTCACGGTGCGTCCCTTCTCCAACAACGACCTTCGTGTACTGGTCGAGAAACCGGCCCTGCACACGGGACTGGCCTTCGAGCCAGGACTCGTGACGCACGTGCTCACCGACACCTCTCACCAGACGGCAGTACTGCCTTTTCTTACAGAAGCGCTACAGGAAGCCTGGAAACACCGCGGCGGCACGATCCTGTCCCTGGAGGACTATGAGGCGACCGGCGGGTGGGCACATCGCATTGGCATCGCGGCAGAACATGTCTATCAGGCGTCTGGCCCGGAAGACCAAGAGATCATGCGACAGATCTTTCTCTATTTTGCACAGGCCAGAAAAAACGCTGCACACATGCAAAACCCCAACCAAGGATATTTGTCTCGAGAGCGAGATCATTTGTCGTTGTGGGAAAAACCACAGGTCAGGCTGGCAGACTTACAGGCCGCCTGTGGACCGGCAGAAGCAACCGCGCTCATCGTCGCTCGTCTTTTCAACGCCCGACTGCTCACACTCGAAGAAGACAAGATCAACATGGCGCATGACGTGATCTTTTCGTCCTGGAAACGTTGCGTATCCTGGCAAGAAACCGAGAGAGCGAGCGCTCCCGCATCTTTTCTCCCCCCTGCTGTTGGTTCTGCTTGAGACCTGACACACACAAGCCCGACCCCAGACCGAGATAGTTCACCCAGCATGCACGCGCAGCATGCACGCGAAAAGTTGTGCGGGGCACAGGCTGCAATGTCCAAAACAACACAGCACAATCCAAGGCCCCTGATGCGCGTCTTTCCCTGTCCCAGCGCACCTTTTCAAGGAAGAAAAGACGGAAGAGGCGCACTCGATCGACAGCGAAGTGTTTCGAGAACGGTTGCCCACCCCATTTCTGTCAAACATGTGTCATCGAGGCCACGCGGAGCAGGCTGGATCATGCCAAGACTCGTCATCATGTGCAGAAGCCCAGTCACAGAGCGGCCTACTGCCGGCAAATCAAACCCCTCTGTGTGCTCTTCACTGCCCCATCCTTCTTCACGTAGCACCGTGACCATATTTTGGGAGAGAGACTGCGTATTGCCCAGGAGAAGTAACGCGAAAACGAGTTCTCGCACAGCAGCGTTCAGGTCGGTACCCCGCGCAAAAAAACGTGTCACGGCACGCCAAAGCTGTGCGGTATCCGCAAGAAGCGGCAAGGCACCTTTTACTGCCACAAGCTGCCCGTGCCGCCGGCGGACAAGACGAAGACCGAGACTCAGCTCGGCAATTGCCAGAAGCGGCGAAAGAAAGGCCTTTTCTGTTGCAGGAAGCCCTAAAGAAGTCGCGTAGCTTGCGGCAGCTTCCCGGGAGAGAGAGGACAGGAGCGAGGGAACAAGCGCACCATCTGCCGCAATATCAAGCCCATCAGCAGAGCGGGCAGCAAACCATCTGAGCAGACACAACGAGTCCGCAGCATTGTCCGGAAGCGGCACTGCATCAAAAGGGATACAGTTTTCGACGCGTTCAATGAGTCGCGGACGCGTATACCCGCGACTGTGCCCCCACACTGCACGGCGTTCGCGCAACATTTCATGCAGCCAGTTCCCGCCATTGAGGGCAGGACGCCCCGCACGCAAGTGACAAAAAACAAGACGGCCTTGACGCGCCCGCCAAGCAGGTGCACCAGGTCGCAGCGTCCCGGACACGATGGCTTGTTCCAGCGCGGTCGCAGTCGAGAAAAAAGCTTCCGATTCAACAGGGCCCATTGATCGCCCCCACACAAAGTCCTCAAGATCGGGGGGTTCAACGCCAGAAGAGCGCATTGCCCGCCGGCATTGTGCTGCCCCTTTTTTCGGGTTATTCGCATAGGCAGCCAAAATTTTTTCGGTCAGAGAAGACGCGCAGAGGGCCGCTTTCCGGTCTCTCCCAAGACGAGCAAAAAGCTCACCAAGCGCAGTCGCCAGGGAATAATGATCATGCGCATCTCTCGCCCACATCCCGGGCAATTCACTCCAAAGCCATGTTTGCAACCCATGTTGCGAAATGGCTTGTACGCCTTCACCCCAGGTGAGGGCGTTGTAGGCCCATTTCGCACGGTCGGCAAGCACCGGATCTTCTTCTTTCATGGCAAGCAGAATTGCCTGCACCTTCAGGTCTTCTTTTTCATCCGGAGCAACCTCATCCGCAACTTCCCGAAAATGAGAAGGCACAAGACGCAGCACAGTGCCATCGGGAACAGGGGCTTCAACGGTGGAAGGATGACATGAGCGGTGTCCGTCGGCCCCGTCATCAGAGGCAAACGGGGCAGAAGAAGACGCGAGCTTTTCTGAGGAAAGGGGCAGCAAAAGCCGTAAGTGGCCGCGATGTCGTCCTGGACCAAACCGCCAACTCTCCACACGCGCGTCAAGAATACTGGCCGTTTCCAGAAAGGAAGGCAAGAAAGAAACCTGGGACACACGCCAGGTACGCTGCCATGCTTCTGCAACAAGACTCATCGCCGTATCAGGAGAAAGACGCTCAATACTTGCAGGCATGTCCGGGCGGCCATCGCGCCAGCGAGTCGCCATTTCCGTGAGAGATGGACCAATATCGGCGTCGCGCAGCACTCCGCCCTGATTTTTGTCGAGCACAACACGCAGACTATGCGATGCGATACCATCGTACGAATAGCCAATAAACAGGCATTCCTGCCCAGGCTGATCGTACCGATCATCATGGATACGCCACGCGTCCTCAAACTGGGCACGTCCTACAAAACGCACCCACGAGGGCCCGGTGATTCCCTCTTCTCGCAGACGATCGAGCGCAGATGCCGCCTGCTGCCGCAAAGAAGGCGCTCCTGCGGCAGAAAAAGCCGCAAGAATGGAAAGCCCAAGAGAAGATCGATGTGCGTCGCAATAATCGACGGTCTGTTGGAAGAGGCGCAGTATCTCTGCACGCCTGTCCACATCTTCTGGGTCTGTTTCCCACCAGAGAGACGTGGCACGGCTTCCCCATTTTTCTGCATCGACGGGGGAATCGAAAAAAACAAGTTCCGCACTCGCAGAACTGCAAATGTTTTCCACGCGCGCGCTGTACGGGCTATCCCCTCGTTCTGTGCCGTTATCGCTCACCCTGTCCGCCCAGTTTTACCGACTCGGCCACCGAAAATCCTATGCGGAATCAGCGCAAGAAGACAGCAGAGGGGAGGAGAAGACGCCGGTTTCATCTCCGCTCTATCTTGAGATGTTGTTCTCGTTCTTGATGTGCCCCGTCATAAGGGAGGAGGTCAAGAGGTAAATCTTCGTTATTTTTCTGTGCTTTCCAGTCTTCCTCCATGTGCATCTCTGCCCCCATAAAACGCACACTTTTGTCTGCAGTGTTGATTTCGCAGGTCTCCTCCACACGCACTGTAACGGCAGAACGGAAGGTGACCGGAGAAAAAAACTCCGTGTCGAGAGATGCCGCGAGCGCATCCATGTCAATCGGCGCTTCCCAAGCGGCTTTATAACGAGCGGTGAAGAGCAGAACCTTTTCTCCATCGCGTTCCACTTTTTCCACATGGTGCATCACATTGACTGCCGGCCCGGAAGCACTGACTTCACGCGGAACTTCCCAACGGTCACCAGCTTCTACCCCGCCGGCAGGAAGAACTGGACAGAGAAATCCGGCACGAAGCGGGTTTTCGCTCAGGGCAACCGAGTCTGTCACACCCTGAAGGGAGAGGATTTCGCCCTGGGAAGAAAAAATGGTGACTTCAGGTTTTTTATCGGTCGTAGGAAGGGTTTCTCCCATAAAAGAGATTTCCTTGTATTTGAGCGTTTGGCGAAAGTTGTCGGCGTCCGCCGCATAACCGATTTCGGCAACAGCACTGAGTTCAATAGGAGGACGGGAAAAAACACGAGAATCGTCTTCAGGAAGAATACCGGGGGGAAAAGACATGGAGACCAGGAGAGACTGCTCGACATCGTATTCGTGCGTGGCCAGAGACAAATCACTATAACTATTGATCTTCTCCTCCCCTTCTGCGCTGTCCCCAGAACTCTCACAGGCAGAGACAACAAGCGCACACGCGAGCGTGAGCAGCACAACACGACACAGCGAAAGGCAAGCACCGACACGGGGACGCCACACAGGCGTCATGCCCTCAGTCGGACAGCTCACGCGACACGCCAAAGGCTCATCCATTGATGGGGACACTGCCATAAGGTTCCTCCCGGAAATGTGCTTCGATTTCTCTCCTCCAACCCTCGCAGCGCGCATATCCCAGAAAATATAGACAAGTTACTCGGTACTCGTGAGAAGACCACGAAGGGTCCTCATGCCACGTCGCAAGCAGAAATAAAGGAAAAAACGCCAATAGGTTACGAAAAACAAAAAACCACTTTGTTTCGCCCTGACCGTCTCCTCAACGTGCCCTCGATCTTGGGCCACCAACGAGGAAAGGGGCAAACTCAAACGTTTTCCCATAAGACGACTACCCAACAATCTCGCCCCTGAACAGGAAAAACACACAAAGCATGGAAAGAACGGCAGGGATCAAAAGAGAAAGCAAAACAAAAAATTCTGCTGTTGCACAGTCGAGCACAAGACGTAGCACAAGAAAAAAACAGGCAAATTTTTATGACTGAAAAAAAGTTGAGGGAAATCTAGTTCTCTCATATGACACTTTTTCCTGCGAAACCGAGTATAAAACAAGTGCTAAAGCTTAGGCCTCCGCGTCACCGGCGGAAACAGGAGATGTTCCTGCAGACCTGTTCCCGCCGGCAACGACACCTGAAAAAAGAAATCTCAATATATATGGAAAATATTGGTATGACAAGGAGAAATTTCCCAGGCAATCGGGAGTTCTCAAGTATTTCAATACTTTTCTCAATACAATAGAAGTATCGACTCGCGTCACTACTTTTTAGACTGTGCTGTTCTACCTGTTCAGTAAGACTGTCTACTCCTTTCTCGCGACAAATGATCGAAACAGGTATCCCGAAGACGGAACAACACTTCAGCTCAACAATCAAGTTCAACGGGGAAAGGGATGGGCAAAACAACACTGTCGCATCTGGACACAGCCACGCTCCACCAGAGACTTCTGTTTCTTTACGAGCAATCCGGGAAAATCCTGCAAAACGGGGAACAACAGCTGCTGTCCAGCATCCAAGAACAAGAAACAGAGATACGACCAGGCCTCTTCGCATCTGAGCCCATCTGTCTCACGCCTAACTTCTTTCTCCTCCGCAAGCTCGGACCAACACTCCACGCTGTTCGCCTCGCGCTCAAAGAACTCGACGCAACCCCACGGTCTTTCCCAAACCCGCCCCAGCTGACCCAATGGACAGACGTTCTACGGTGCCTTCTTGAAACAGTGTTCGACCAGGATCTCACTTTCCGAGGAGAAGAAGATCGTGCTTCAACTGAGGAAGCCCTCATCTACACTGCTACCACTGCTACCACCACCCCAGAATGTGGGCAGGAGGCAGGAAACGAAATTTCCCTGCTTGACAGCGAAGCAGAACGCATCCTGCAACAAGCATTCGAAACGACCCAGGACCTATTCTCCCCTCTCGAAACCCTCGAACGCGTCATCCTCGGTAACCTGAAAGAAGACACCCACCCAGAACCAGCCCCGGACAGCAGCACAGTCTTGGCGAGCAACGACAGCACTCTGCACAGTGCCCTCGAAGCAGAAAAACCCGAAGAAAACACTCACGAAACCGTCACAAAACCAGAACAAATCCTGCAAGATTCCACACATACACAGTTGGGCATCCCCAGAGAAACCTCTCCCGTCACACCAGTCTCTTTCCCCACATCTTCCCCCTCCCACACTGCAGAGTTCCTGCTCCCCACACCAACCACAGAGACACCCCACACCGAGCACGTCTTTTCCACTGCAGAGTTCCTGCTCCCCACACCAACCACAGAGACACCCCACACCGAACACGTCTCGTCCCGGCCCCCCACAGAAGCCACAGAGACGAACCGGGACGACATTCGATCCGATTCCGATCCTCATGACGTCGTCGGTCCTCCACTGAAAAGAGCGGTGTCTCCCCCGCCGATAAGCGCGACTCCCCTACCGGCCTCCTCCTTTTCTCCTGACCGCACGCCTCTTGAAAACCACACGAAGACCCCGAGAAATCGCAGGAAACCCTTTCTTTCGGCTCTTCCAAACCCCATACCCACCACCTTCTTCAGTGCGCATCCTCCCAATACGCCAAATTCCGCTTCTCCCGCAAGGAAAACAAGCCCTCGGGACACGAAAGCGCCTTCTTCTCTGGTCTCCTCCTCGCACACAAGTACACGGAAGCCGAATTGGGAAGCGGACTGGGAGAAAAATCCGCAGGACCAGAGAAACGAGAAAACAGCGCTGCACGCAGCGAAAAGCATTTTGCTCCCCTATGGGAAGAACCCAGCTTTTCTTGGAAGAGACCGAGAACTGATGGCGCTCCAGAGTGGCCTCGAGCAGGACGGTCTCATGGTCCTTCTGCCGCATGACGGCACGAGTGGTCTCGGAATTACCGCACTTGCGGCAGAGTATGCCCACTCTCAAAAAGAGCAATACGACATCATATGGTGGATCTTTGCAGATTATCCTGCGACCATTTCCCAACAGTGCGCGGTTTTGGCAGATAAATTGGGCCACCCACCCGGTCCTGACGGTACAACCGATGTGTCTTTGGAGTCACTGCTTGCAGACTCTCACAGATGGCTACTGATATTCGACAATGCTTGTACGCCTGAGACTCTCAAGCCTTTTCTGCCTCACCTACAAAGAAGCGCTCAACCCAACAACAATGCTCATATCATCGTGACCTCGCGGTATCCCTATTGGCCGGAAGCACCTGCCCTGCTCACTTTGTATCCGCTGTTGCGAGAAGATGCAGCGCGTTTCCTACGGAATCAAACTGGAAACGACGACCGGGAAATCACGCGGGTACTTGCAGACGAGTTGGGTAGAGCACCTGGTACACTCGAGCACGCGGCCGCGGTCATAAAATGGGAAGCAGACCACGAGAAGGCATCATCCTCTGATATTTCTGCTTATTTAGACCGGTTCCGGACACAAAAACGGGAGTGGACACCGGAAAATTTTGTGACCGGTAGTTCAATCAATCTCATCACTGCTGTCGCGCTGAGTCATGAGCTGTTGTTCACAACAGACCGCGAACGGAAAATCACGCGGCATGTGGCAGATGAGCTCTTGTATTTGGCCGCGTTCATGGGGAGCAGTCAGGTTCCCCTCAGTTTGCTGCTCGAGCACGGAGGATGCCTGCCGTCCACCCTCAAATTGCGCAAGGCTTCCCGAAAAAGAGACCAGCTTATTTCGGCAATACGCCTTCTTTCCTCACTGTCCTTTGTGAAAATTGACCAAGATGGTTTTCGCGTAGAACCCCATATTGGGAGGGCCTTGATTGATCGCCTTGCACCGCCCTCGCGACAAGGGTGGATTCAAACCACAGTGAATTTTCTTGCCACGGTTTTCCCGTCAGGAACGCAAAAAAATGATATACGTGTGCTTCTTCTTCCCCATGTTCTCGCTGCGGTCTCACACTCCATGGCATTTGACTGTGTGACACCTGCTGCCGTCACGGCACTGAAGAAGGCAGCGGATCACTTGCAACAACAGGGGAATCAAGAAGAAGCACAGATCCTCGTTACTCAGGCGACGATCGCAGAAAAACAGTTCGCCGAGAAGAGATAATCAGAAAAACAGGCGAACAGGACTTGCAGGCATCTTCTCGTCTTCACACAATGGTCTTCACAAAACGCAAGTTCGACTCATAGTACGCTGGCACAGGTGAAATCGGCATGGAGAAACAGCGCGGAGGCAACCCTGCAGCGCCCCAGTGGCTCGTGCGCGTGCATCACGTGAACCGCGAAATTGCTGGAGCAGGCTGCCTTGTCGATGATTCCCATATTATGACCTGTGCGCATGTTGTCTATGACGCGGGCGCAGGACCAGGCGAAATTATCAGCGTGGACTTCGTGTTCGCCACGGGAGTCACGGTATGCCAAGCCGAAGTCCTGGCCGAATACTGGTGTCCGCCGGATCAACACGGCAATGGAGGACTCGCGACCTTGCGTCTGCTGACCGAGCGCCCTCCTGGCACTTTGCCTGCCCCTCTTGTGCGCACGCACAAGGTCTTCGGACACGAATGCAGACTGTACGGATTCCCCCGTGGACAAATGGGAGGCGCCTGGGCACGGGGCACGCTCTTAAATTTTTTTCCCCCAACAGACACATCTCCGGACTCCCACAATAACAGTACGGATCCTGGCTGGATTCAGCTCGAAGCGAATGCCGTGCAAGGACGGCGTATTGACAAGGGATTCGCGGGAGCACCCATCTGGGATGAAACTCTCCATATGGTGATCGGGATCATGATGCTCCCGGCTCTTCCTGCGAAAGGCAACACTGCAGCACTCCCCTATGATGCCTGCTGTATCTCCACAGACGCATTAACACGCGCTTTTCCTCCCTTGCGCGAAACAATCGTCGAAGCACTCCCTCCTTCTCGGCAACCCCTGTCCAACATGCCCTTCCACCTCCTTGCCTCGCCGTATACCGACCGTCCGGAAACACACGCTTCCGTGGCAAAAGGACTGCGCAACCAAGCCGTGACCGTGATTACCCGGCCGAGAACCGCCCCTGCCATCGGAGGTATGGGAAAAACCCAACTCGCCCTGTCCTACGCCAAACGCAGCCTCGAAACAGAGCGATATCGTTTTGGTTGGTGGATCCGCGCAGGAAACCCCATCACCCTCTCCTCCGACTATCTTGCCCTCGGCCACATCCTGAAAAGCGTCCCGGAATCAACTGAAACCAGTCCGCAGGCCCGTCGACACGCGATCCGGAATGCACTGGAAAAACAAGAAGATTGGCTGCTCATCTTCGACGAAGTCCCCGCTCCTGCCGACATTGCCTTGCTGCTTCCATCCTCGCGTCGCAGCCATATTCTTATTACCTCGGGAAACCGGAACGGCTGGCACAAGATCGGCGCAACCTCTGTACAGATCGACGCGTTTGCCGAAAAACCAGCACAGCTTTTCCTGCTTTCCCACACAAAAGGCAACGATACGGCCGGCACAAACCTGCCGGGCACTGGCGTCGACACTGCCGCACCCGCAGATGAAGCGCAAGCAAACGCGCTCGCCACAGTTTTGGAAAGATTCGCTCTCGGACTAGCCCAGGCAGGAACCATCATCCGCGTGACCGGGCGGTCATTGGCCGCATGCCGGCAGCTCGCCCAACCCATGCCGGACCTTCGGCGACAAGCCCCTCTGGACCAAGAAGAAGCCTTCCCTGCATCCCGGCAACTGATCCTGGCAGTTTTACAGGAAGACAGCACAGAATGCGCCCGCGCGCTTGCGTGTCTTTACGCGTGGCTCGCCTCAGAAGACATCCCTGACTTTTTGTTTACCGGCACACCCCAAACACAAGAAAACCTGGCAGAACTTGTCAAACTCGGCATTCTCACCCGCAACCCCGCAGACAACGCGTCGTCCATGCACCCTTTTGTGCAAGAGACCATACGGACAGGACACAAAGCAGAAGCCGAACACACGCTCAATAGCGTCATGCAACGCCTCCGACAGATCTACCCGGATCGCACACGACAAGAAGCCGGACGAGGCAAGGGATCAAACCGGACAGCAATTCGTGTACGGATTCTTCCACATATGATTGCGGTGTGCAACCACGCCTTCACGCACGGTCTCACACCCCAGGCCACACACGACACAACACTTCATCCCGTGCCTCCCTCAGCCTCGACTTTCACGCCGATTTCCAGGTCTGACCTTACAGTCGAAACCCTGGCAGACCTGCTTGACTGGGCAGCAATCCATATGGAACAAGAAGATTCCTACCGGGCAGAAGCACAAATCATGCGGAACGAGGCCCTGATCTTCCGCATGAAAAGCCTCGGACCCCGGCACCCCGCCACGATCATGGCCATGGAACGACTTGCATCCCTCTTGCACCGCCATAAAGAGCGAGAGACCATCACAGAACTACGAGAGCGATTCCCTATCACGCGCGAAGAACTCTGGGAAACCCCCTCAGGCCGTTTGGAACGACGAAAAATCTAGACGATCCGTCCCTCACGCCGCCGACCACTCCCACCAGCCTTGTCTGCGCAGAAGCACACTTTCACGCATTCTTTGTAAGCCCTTGCATCTCAGCGCAAGAGGATCACACACGCAAGTTCACAAGGAGGGGAGGGGTACGGATGCCATTGGAACGAGTCAGGCTGAGGAGGGTATAGCCTGGAGGAATCGCGGTGATAATATCGGATGGGGTCCAGCGGGCATGCTCCACATAGCGGACTGAAACGCCGGCGCTACGGCCAGTCGTGACCGTGTGGCGATCGCCCAAAGACTCCTCGGTCTCGATAGTACCGGCGCCGGTATTCGTCCCATGAGACACAGTCCGCTGCACGATCTGGTGTTCTCCCCACCACTCGCTGAAATGGCGGGCGTCGTCGGGATCAATACCGCCAAAAACAGCCTTGCAGCCGGCACTCCCAAAGATGGTACGAAGAAGATCTTCGGGAATATCCCCCAGAGATTGCGTGAGCAGCACAAGGCCCGCGTTATTCGACCGAAGACGCTGTATACCACGCGCCACATACTCATCGACATAGCGACCGGCTTCATCGCAGATCAGCGCCTTGAAAAGCCTGCGGTTTGCGTTGGGGGCAGAGGCAGCTTGCACAAACTGACTCACGGCAAGGCGCGCAATAATACGGCTCGCTTCAGGGTAGCGCCCCTCGGGAAGAGAAATACGCACACGCACAGGACCATTGATCTGACGCATCGCGAAACGCGGACGGCGACGATCAAAAAGTTCCACAAGGTTCGGACGGTCAAGCAAGGAGAGTCGCTCCAACAGAGAGGCGGCCGGGTCCTCGCGACGACCGAGCTGCACGCGCCGACTTTCCAAAAAGCGCCCATACTGCTTATCGAGCCCACGGTTCGCAAGACGGTCACGCACACTCGTGAGCAACGCTGTATCGCCGCTCAGAAGCGTCAAAAGCTTGTGCAAGCTCGGGTACTTCCCGTCATGGGCAACAACGTACGGCGCAAGGGCACCATACAGCGCGTTTTTTGAGGCATCCAAAAAATACGCCTTGTCGGCAGAAACACCGGGAGGGAGTAACGCGTCCGCAAGACGATCGGCGGCTTCTTCTGGCGTTTCTGCCCCGCCGTACAGGTCGAAACCATGCCCATTCGACGGATTCGCAGGGTCGATTTCAATATCGAACCAGCCCTGCCCCGCAAAGTCATCGCCTTTCGGGTCGATCACGACAAGCGAAGCCCGGCCCGCAAGAGCCTGTAACGAAAGGTGCTCGGCAACGGGAAAGGCAAAACCACTGGTTTTCCCTGAACCAGGAGGCCCCACCACAAGCAGGGATGTACGCAACACATCCGTATCAAGTGCAAAAGACATACCGCGATAAGGTAGCGGGTTGCGGGCGTCGCGCGCGCACTGTCCGATACGCACGGCCCCATGGTCCAACGCATGGCGCGCGCGACGCAAAGGAAGATCACGCTCCCCTGACATATGTGGAGCAGCCGCACCTCCCTCGACCCTAATCTTGCCGGCAAGGTCTGCAAGGGCGTCGGGATCCTGTACGACAGCCTGCAGGGCCGTGTCAATGCGAAGGGTGTCAATCTCGCCAAGAATGCCCATTGCCCTGTCGTTTTCGAGACGGGCAAGGGCAGGGCCAAAGCGGGCATCAGCCCGCAGTGCCTGCCACACCGGAGGAAGCTTAAACATACCTGGCGGGCCCAGGGCCTGCGGCCTCTTTCGCTTTTCGGGAATGCCCTTGCTGTGTCGGTCCTGTCTACGCCACCCCATAGGCATTCCTTGCGCGTTTTTCGATGCGACGAATGCGCACAGCGGGAGAAGGGCATGAGGAAAAAAGGTGTTCTCTCCAGTTGCCTGTTGCAGCCTCAGCGTTATCGCCTAATTCCATCCAGATGGCCAAGGTCTCGACAAGGCCGTCTCCGTAGCCGAGATCGACCGCAACAGCATCGGCGGCAAATTCGCTTCCCCGCCCAATCAGGTTCCGCAAAAACCCGACCACCCAGAGCAGGCCACGCAGGACAAGCACAGGAAGCGCACAAAGCAGTGCCAAAAAATATCCAATGGCGTTCAGCAGGGGCAGTCTGATCTCCGTAAAAAAATTCGCGGTTTTTATGCATATATGGACAATAAAGCCAAAGACAGAGGTCACAGCCAGAATCGGGAGAAGCAGCCAGAGCGAAAGCGCAGCAACCACCGTGTGCGCACCCACATGGTGACCAAGCTCGTGTGCAAGCACTGCTTCAAGTTGCGCGGGAGGAAACACAAGCGCCCCTCGCGTGACTGTCACAGAGCGCACTCCCACAGCAAAGGCATTGAACTCCGGATTGTCTTGCACAAAAAGCGCATAGTCATCAGGATCAACCTTGGCTTTCCAACAGACCATCTCCCAGGCCGGCAGTAGGATCATCTCCTCATCTTCTGTGGGAAAACGCGCACCGAACAGGCGCACAAGGACTTCCTCCACGGGACGAATCGCGAGAAAGGCCAGCCCAAGCAGCCAAAAGAAAATCAGCACATTCGAGGATATCCCGAAAAAGTAGGTTATAGGCGCAGTCAGTACACGCGCCGAAAAATAGCTCACAGGCAAAAGCAAAAGGGTGAGAAGAAGAGAGAGTCCTGCGGTCCAATCGAAAGAACAACGAAGAGAAAAGCCGGCAACAGCAGGCACTGTGGCAGTCGAGACTTCAGGAAAAAAACCAGGGGAAAAAGACGGGGCAGACGGTGCAACAGACCGCACATGCGGCTCTTCACGCGATAGCGATTGCCTTTTGTCCTCTGTCATGTGCTCCTCCGCCTCGGTCTCGCAAACAGTGACACCCCAACAGGGGGCACCCGCACACTTTCGTGTACGGGGCCGCGCCACAATCAGCCTGAAACAGCCCAAGCAAATCGGCTAGACGGACCAGCCAAGCTGTCAAAACCGTGAGGGCACCAAGTAGTACTGCCAGAAGCCGGGCGACACGACCGCTAATGCGCTCGCTCACACACAGCAGGTCGTCGATGGCGCGCAGGGCAGACAAGAGCCGCCGTGCAACAGCGCCAAGGGCGTCGGCCCAAGCCAGCAAAACAGTGCCAAAACGGGCAGTCCAGCTCGACACACCGGTTTGCGCGTCTTCCATAGGGGTTTACCTTGTAACCAGGCAGACCTCGAAGGACGAACCGGGTACCAATCAGTGCGCTCCCAAAGACCTGCGGACTTCAGGAGACGCCAGGATAGCCCTCCAATTTAGTTGTCCCCAGTGTAGACAAGTACACAAAAATTTTCTGTACACTCTTAGTGGGCGCGCCGGGCACACGACGAGTACCAGCGTCGCCGGCAAAAAACGCCCAGGGCCACGGTCCCCGGTCGGACTTCATTATCAGGGCTGGAGTCGCCGGCACTTTCCCTTGGCACCCCACACCACGCCAGTGCCCCATCGCCACTGGCGGACAGCCCTGCGTGTATCCCCCCCCACACATCCGCCTCTGCCTGTCTGCCACTGCTCCGTCTGCGCGGCCGTTCCCCTCTCACACGTCGTCTCTGCGCGCGTCGTTCCTTTACGTCTCTCCTGCCTCTCAGGAGATACCCCAGGAAGCACTGCTCCCCGTAAGTCCCACTGCAGGTCCTTCATACCCACAACGCGAAACCGCCCTAAACAATATTGTTGAGGGCATAATTCGGGTTACCCAAAAAAAGTGGCCTCACAATTGTGCTCTTCCCCAGCTTCATCTTCGCACGTGTCGATGCCTTCGCCGCCGTCAAGGAAGTCATCATCGGGACCACCCTCAAGGTAGTCGTCGCCTGGACCGCCATGCAGCACATCCTGCCCCTCTTGCCCGACCATGAAATCGTCACCTTCGCCGCCTTCAAGCAGGTCATTGCCGGTGTCACCCCAGAGTTCGTCCGCGCCGGCCTCACCTTTGAGATAGTCACGACCCGGCCCGCCATCGAGATAGTCATTGCCCGCTCCCCCATACAAGGTGTCAGCACCGTCTTCGCCCAACAAGGAGTCGAAGCCCATTCCGCCGGAGAGCACATCGTCACCGTCTCCGCCGAAAATCCTGTCAGTGTCATTCCCGCCATACAGGAGGTCGATCCCGTCCCCCCCATCCAACAGGTCAAAACCACTGCCGCCCCAAAAGGTATCGTTACCATCCCCGCCGAAAAGCAGGTCATCACCGCTTCCGGCTTTCGCCTGATCGTTGCCGTCCTTCCCGTATATACGGTCTGCACCTGTTCTTCCGTACATCGTGTCGTCTCCGGCACCACCATCGAGCGTGTCTGCTCCGCTCCCCCCGTCCAACAGGTCTCCGCCGTCCTCACCTATGAGGAGGTCTTCTCCTCCGTTCCCGCAGATCGTGTCGTTCCCACCAAGACCCCAGATCTCGTCATCGCCGGCAAGACCCATTATCACGTCGTCACCAGAGGTCCCCAGCAAAAAATCGTCACCAGGGGAACCCACAATGGTTGGGGAAGCCCCCAAACACAAAAGAGGTGCTTTTTCCGCGAGAGCTGGAGCAAAAGGCAGCAGACAAAACAGCGCAGAAACCGATAAAAAACGAGCAAAACGGCGCAACAGCATAAGCCACTCCTTTTGAAACAGAACTGGCCTCAGGAAGTGAGGCAGGTCAGCGAAAGTACAAACAAAAAAATTCCCGCATCTTTCTTGCGTCTCTAGTGTCACAGAAAGCAATCCTATTTACTGATATTTCCCTAAAATTCTCGATATTTACGTCTTTGACTTGCGTCTTTTCGGGGAAAGGGAATTGTTTTCCCCTGCATCTCCACCGAATCCGCGCCATCTCAAACCCAGTCAAAAAAAACAGGCAAAAAGAAAAATTGCCAACAAAAATTCCCTCAATATCTTTTTTCTGGCAATGCAATGGCATGCTGAAGAGGAGCATGCTCCCATTTAGAGCGGGAACATGCGAAAGGAGAACTGTCGCCATGCCCGCATCACCTGTCACGAACACGCCCTCCGAGCCGAGGACAATCACACTGTCGGGGCAGAACAACTTAGGTCTCGCCACCAGCTTGTGGGGAGAAGACAACGTCGACCCAGTCGTACTTTTACATGGGGGTGGGCAAACCCGTCAGGCGTGGGGAGGCACCGGAACCGCCCTCGCAGCCGCAGGTTGGCGAGTCTATGCTGTTGACATGCGTGGACATGGCGACAGTGAGTGGCCGGTCAACCCCGATTACGATTTCGAGTTTTTCGGCCAGGACGTGATCGAGATCTGTGAGCAACTCGACCGTGCACCGATCGTGGTTGGGGCTTCACTCGGCGGCATTTCGGCCCTGTCGGCCCAGGGCATGAGTAAAAAACAGCTCTACCGCGGCCTTGTGCTCGTTGACATTACGCCCCGCATGGAAGTCGAAGGCGTGCAGCGCATCGTCGGGTTTATGACAAGCAGCCCGAACGGCTTTGCCTCCCTCGAAGAGGCAGCAGAAGCAATCGCCGGCTACCGCCTCAACCAGAAGCGCACGAAAAACCTCGATGGCTTGAAAAAGGTGCTGCGACAAAAAGAGGACGGTCGCTGGCACTGGCACTGGGACATCCGTTTTATTACGCATCGTATGGACGAAGCCCAGCGTCCCCCGGCAGAGACAATCAACCGCATGGAAGAAGGTGAACAGCACTTCGATGGCATGCGGGAACGGCTTCTCCGGTGCGCAGGCAAAGTCGAAGTGCCCGCCCTCCTCATGCGAGGCAAACTCACCGACCTTGTGAGTGAAGAAGGGGCACAAGAGCTGCTCAAAGCCATGCCAAATGCTTCATACGTCGACGTACATGATGCAACCCACATGCTGGCAGGCGACCAGAATGACATCTTCACCGAAGAGGTTCTCCGCTTTGCGTCCCAGATATAACCCCACACTCTCCGCCTGAAGAAAAGCTCTGCACAGGACAACGGCAGCAGAAACAGAAGAAAGAGGAGAGAAAAAACTCGGGCACTGCCACTGCCACTGCCCTGCCCCCTGCGAAAGTCATTGCGAAAAATTGTCAACCGAGAAGTCAGCGACGCGTCTGCACGACCAGGAAAAGTCGTTTGCCAGGGATACCACGCACACCCACAACAAAGCCGAAAAAACATTCCCTCGTTTCGCCGCAACAGCCGCACACGAAAAAACAGCGCGAAAAACAAAAAAATATCAAGCGCTCCTCATCGGAAATGGGTTTTTTGCCCGCGATCCGGAAAACCTCCCACAGCGAGGAAGCGTTCCCTACGAATTGGAGCGACTCGCAAAGACCTGTGCAGATCCCGAAACTGGTCTTTTCAACCCAGAAAACATTTGCGTACTAACCGACGCGGCGTCAGGAGAAATCCTCACAAGAACCGAAGAGTTCTTCCGAAATGCCCGCGGAGACGAAACCCTGCTCTTCTTCTACAGCGGACACGCCTCGCGCGACACTACCGGCAGCATCTCCCTCTGCGCCGCTGACACTTGGACACATAGGCTCGACATAAGCGCCGTCTCCGTCACTGCCCTCGGGAAAATGATCCGGAACTGTCGCGCGCAGGCCCTCATTCTCGTGCTCGACTGCCACCTCACACCCCAAATAGCACAACAGCATCAGCAGCAGACACCACCTGAAATCGGCTATACCACAGGGCAAACCCCACAGGATCCGCTGGAGCCCCACCCTACCGGCCTCCTCCGCCGCAGCTTTTTGCATACCACCCGCCGCCGTAACCCAGACACCCCTCTTTCGCTCGGCCCGAACCGCCACCTCATCATCTACAGTCAACCAAACACAAAAAACCGGCCCATTGGCCTCTTCGGCAGATCCGTATCTTTCATCCGCCTCTTCACTGAGGGACTACAGAGCGCACCACCCATCACAGGACAGGGCTACCTCACCCTGGACGACCTATGCGAACACCTGCAAGGACACCTCCCCCACAACGACAGCCAAGACACAAGCTTCACCCATTGTGGCGAACAAAACAGCATTCCCCTTGCCCAACGCACAGTCTCCTCACCGGAACTGCCCCACGGGCTTTTTCTTGACCCCTCCTGCCTCTACATCACCGGCAGCCGCCCCGAAACGCCCATTGGCCCCTTCGAAATAGCAGTACAAAACCCGGCAGACGAACTGCCCATGTCGTGGGAAGTCCTCTTCAACGTGCCATGGATCACATGCGCCGGCAAACCCGCTGAGGGAAAACTCGACATCACCCTGACCCCCCCAATCGGAACCCACGACACCCACATCACCCTGGGAGACCCCACAACCCACACCACAACACACCTCCCCATCACAAGCTGCACAAGCAGCTGCAACCCCAGCCCTCTCGTGCGTCTCGCCCTGTCCAAACAGCCTGAACAGCCCCGACAGCCCCGATGGAAAACCCGATAAACTGATCATCCCCTGTTCCAGCGGCTGCTCCACCGGCCCAGGCCCCTCGCTGCACACCCCACGAAAAACCTCCCGGAAAAACCGCCCCTTCGCCCTGGTACCTGAGACCCAGCCTCTGCCACCTGGCCCTGACACCCGCACGCTGCAGTACACGCGCACAAAGCCACCAAGGACAAGCACACGCCCGCACAATCCTGGACTCACCGAAAAAATCCACATAACGAACAGGCAAAACACGAAAAAAATGGCCGGCACACCAGATCTCGAAAAAAGTCCCCGCCCTTTTCTCTCAAGACGATTAGGGTGGGGGCGCCCCGCTGCCAACAACACGCGAAAAAAGAAAAACCAGCCAAAGAGCCCGTACCTAGAGGCGAGAAGAAATCAGGAGGATGATGAGCCCACAAAACACCCAAGACGAGATCACAACACAGCAAGACGACGCAGAAACCCTCGCCTGGGCAAAAAACCTCCCGCGCAAACTCGTCGGTGCCGACGTACTCCTCCGAAAACAAGATGGAACCGTTTTAATAGTAGATCCTTCTTACAAAGAAGACTGGGATCTCCCCGGCGGTCTTGTCGAAGCCGGAGAACCCCCCCGCCTCGCTGCAGCACGAGAACTCGGCGAAGAACTCGGCATCTTTATTCCTGTGGGAAAGCTCCTCTGTATCGATTGGACCCCACCCCGCCACTGCTGGGGCGACACCCTCACTTTTGTCTTCGACGGCGGCATCCTGAACGAAAACCAGATCGCCGACATCCGTCTCCTCGACGGCGAACTGCTCGACTGGTCCTTCTGCTCCCAGGACAAAGCATCCCGTCTGCTTCGCCCTTCCGTCTGGCGCCAAACCAACGCCGCCCTCACCGCCCTCCACACCGGACACCCCCTCTACCTGCACGACGGCCAACACGACAGCCAACACGGCACCCCCTGACCTACCCCGGCCCTTCCGTCCGGCGCCAAACCAACGCCGCCCTCACGGGCCACACAACCTGGATACAACACACAACTTTCAGCCCCGACAGCAAACTCCTCGCCACCAACAGCAAAAAGGAAATTCTCATCTGGGAAATTCAGGACGGGAGCACCCTTGCCCCCTCCTAGTGGTTTCTTCCTGGGGCAATGATCCGGGAAGAACTGCTTTTCCCGCTAGGGAACACCTCTCCCTCACCCCCAGCTCTTCTTGTCTTCCACTCGCAACGCGGTGGACTACTTTTCGCCAGCATGCGCGCGAGTAGGTTTCCCGCGAGAAACCGTTTCCTTCAAAAAACGGTGCCCAATAGCGGCGTGCAACAACCGGGTGCCAAGCGGCGCCACGCACACCGGGTTCTCCTCGGCAGCCGCACAAACCTGTGGGGCTGGGCTTTTTTCGCCAGGTCAGATGTGCGTGGTCCGGTGCTTCGGGTACTCGGGTGCTCGGGTGTTCCCGGGGTGTCACGGGTCGAGGTAGGTTACCGCCGGGCGCGACCAGGCGCGCCAAAACCACCTGGGGGCATGGCTCCCAAGGTAGGGTACGGAGTAAAGACGCGGCCCGAGGGCAGCCCCCTCGGGCCGCGCGAGTTAGACGGTGATGTTGTAGAGCTCGGCGACGTTGTCGTGCAGGATGCGGTCGATCGCGTGCTCGGAGAGGTCCTTGGTGTGTTCGGCAAGGAGTTCTTGCGACCAGGGCCAGGTGGAGTCGCTGTGAGGGAAGTCGTTTGCCCACATGAGACGGTTCACGTTGAGTTTTTCGGCCATCTGGAAGGCGATCCAGTCGTCCTGGAAGGTCATGTAGATGTGCTCTCTGAAGTAGTCACTTGGCATTTTTTCAAGTTTCTTGACGCTCATCCACTCCCCGTGCCGCCTGTAGGCGTGGTCCATACGGTAGGCGTAGTGTGGGGCCCAGCCGGCATCGGCTTCCACGCAGACAACCTTGAGCTCGGGCACACGGTCAAAGACACCGCTGAAGATGAGCACACCCATAATGTCTTGGTTCGCACGGATGATGCGGACGAAGCCGTTGATACGGGGGCCGCGTACTGGGCTGGTGTCACGGGTGGTCAGGACGTGGAACGAAGGGGGCAACTCGAGCTCGATACAGGCCCGCCAAAAGTCGTCGTATTCCGGGCTGTCGTAGTCGGCATAAGTGGGACTGCCTGGGAGCATCACGCCCTTGAAGCCGAGTTCTTTCAGTTTGAAAAGGTCTTGCACGCCTTCTTCCGGGGAGCGCAGCGGGGTTTGGCCGATGCCGAGCAGACGGTCGGGGTGGGCGGCGCAGTATTCGGCCATCCACAGGTTGTAGGCGTCCATGCAGGCTTTTTTGTAGTCCACGTCACGGTGGTTACAGATCTGCATGCCTACAGTAGGGTAAATGACTTCGGCGTGGATGCCGTCACGGTCTTGTTCGGCGAGACGGGCGTTTGGGTCCCAGCCGCCTGGATGCAGGTCCTCGAACCTGCCCTTCATGATGCTCATTTCGCTTGGGTCTTGTCCGGCGGCGGCAATCAGGCCCATGAAAATCGGGACCTTCATGCCCGGGATCTCATAGACCTCTCCCATATTGTCGTCTTTCACGACAAAGGGCGCGCGGTCTCGGTATTTTGGGTCGATGCGATCAATGAACACGTTTGGTGGTTCAGTCACATGGGAATCTGCGGAAATAATTGTCTCAGGCATTGGTTCCTCCCTGGCCTTTTACTCTGTGTGCCTGTACGCCTTTAGGTCGCTCTGTCTCTCCGGAAAAAATTGCTCGTGCGAAGCTGTGCCCTTGCCGGAAACCAGGTCGGGAAGCTCCCGAGCCGTGATGGTCCGGCACTCGTGCTTGGGCTGACCTGGGTTTCTCAAACCCCGGGTGTGCGCACAGCTTCAATCCCGGACAAAGTCCTGTGCCAAACCCTGCATGCAGTCCTGCGCGCGGCCCTGTGTTAAGCCAAAGACGCGATAACACGTTCGCGCGCTCCTGCATAGTCGGCTTTGCCGTTCGGGCCGCGGCCAAGGGACTCGACCACAAGGATGTGTTTAGGGGCTTTGTAACCGGCGATCTCGCCTTTCACATGGGCAATAAGTTCGCTGTTTTCGGCTGAGGCACCGGGAGCAAGGGTGACCACAGCAGAAATTGCCTGCCCAAAGCGTTCGTCGGGGATACCGACGACGGTGGCGTCCGTGACTGCAGGGTGGGTTTTCAAGGCTTCTTCAACTTCTTCAGGGAAGACTTTTTCACCCCCGGTGTTGATGCACACAGACCCACGACCGAGCAGGGTGATGGTGCCGTCGGCTTCGACTGTGGCGTAGTCGCCGGGCACCGAAAGGCGCTCTCCCTCGATCATAAGGAAGTTGGCGTCGGTTTTTGCCTGGTCTTTGTAGTAACCAAGCGGCATATAGCCGCGTACTGCAACTTTGCCGACTTCGCCGGAGCCAGGCTCGACTTTGCGACCATCGTCGGTCACGACAAGAGCGTTCTCGCCGAGGCTGAACTTGCCGGTCGAGGCCTTCCCGCCGGAGGCAACAGAAGTGCCAATGCCGTGTGCTTCGGTCGAACCAAGCACGTCAATCATCACGAGGTGGGGCAGATGACGGGCAAGGCCCTCTTTCACTTCAGCGCTCCACATGACGCCGGCAGAGACGAGCATCATGAGCGAGGAAACATCCCATTTGTCGGGGGTTTCGTCGAGGGCAGCAAGCATGGGGCGAGCGAAGGCGTCGCCCACGATCGCCATAGCCGTGACCTTTTCACGCTCGATTGTGCCGAAGAGCTCGTTCACATCGAAGTGCCTACCGGCGAGGGTCGCGACACGTCCGCCGAGGTTCAGCTGGGTGAGGGAAAACATAAAACCGGTGGCGTGCATGACGGGGGAGCCAGGCAGACCAACAGGTTTTATCGGGCTTCCTCCGACCCGGGCAGCCACAATATCGAGGTCTTGTTCTGTGGGGTCACCGTAGGCATTAAAGGCGCAGTACTGGTCGTGTTGGCGCCACATCACGCCTTTTGGCATGCCAGTGGTGCCGCCGGTATAGATCATGATAAGGTCGCTGCCGTCGCGGCCCCAGGGAGCACGCGTGCGACTTGTCGTGGAAGCCGCGGCTTTTTCGTAGGGTATTGCCCAGTCTGGGCAGGCACCGCTACCGTCATCCACCCAGATCCAGGTATGCACATCCGGGACTTTTCCACGAATCGCGTCAACCCGGTCTGCAAAGACCCCATGGAACACCACAGCCACGGCGTCGGCGTTGTCCCACAGGTAGACAAGCTCATCTTCGCGGTAGCGATAGTTGGTATTTACCGGCACGAGGCCCGTTTTCAAACAGGCAAAAGTGGTTTCAAGATATTCGGGACAGTTGTAAAGCATCATGGCCACCTTGTCCTGGTGGCGCGCGCCAACATCGAGCAGAGTTTGGCCGATGCCGTCAGCTCTTTGATCGAATTCTCGCCAGCTGAAATGACGGTCCCCATGTGACAAGGCAAGCGCATCGCCTTGCAAGTCGGCAATGGTCTCCCACACGTCAGCGTAGATCCACTCGCTCATTATCCCCCCGTTGTCCTCCGGCAGACAGGCGTGTCCTTGCTGTCTGCAATGCAAAGAGCCCGACTGGCAGAACCTTTGCAGATCCTTTTCCTGTTTTTTCAGGCTTTACAGCACCTGGGCCTATTCCTGAGCATGCGGATCACGCTGGTCATGTGAGTTGTGTTGTCTGTGCAAGGCCACATCTCGCGCCCAACACAGACAACACAACTCACTACAAACTCAAGGGTGTGCCGTTGGTCGGTCTGCTCTCGATCCTTCTTACAGAACCCAACAAACCGACCAGTGCGGTCATGTCACAATCACATCACGATCGAGGCGCGGGTCACTTTGCCGGCGTCCTGGTCCTCAAATGCACTGTTGATGTCTTCGAGGGAATAATCCACGAGCATCTGATCGAGTGGGAGTGTCTCGAGGTTGCGCTCGAGAAATTGCACAGAGTTGTGCAGGCTGACTGCGTCATAGGCGGCAACGGCCTCAATGCGCAGGTTGCTTGTCACGAGCCCCCCAGCGTCAATCTCGACAGGGCTGCCCGGGTAAAAGGTGCCAATCTCGAGGTAACGCCCTCCGAGGCCAAGCATGCGCAGCCCCTCTGGGATAACCTGGCTACGACCCACGAGCTCACACACCACGTCGGCGCCGTATCCGCCGGTGAGTTCTTTCACCTGGAGGATGCGCGCTTCGGGAGTGTCGTGCACGCGAAAGTCCACAATGTCGTCAGCGCCCATGCGACGGGCAAGGTCGAGACGGTCATCAATGCCATCTACCACAATGACTTTGCCGGCACCGCGCTGTTTCGCGACAGCGGTGGCATACACGCCAAGGCCGCCGGCACCCTGAATGACCACATTGTCGCCGACGTTCACATGCACACGCTCAAGTCCGTACACAACCTGGGCGAGGGCACAGTTCACCCCAGCCACCATGGTGTCGGTTACCTTGTCCGGCACTTTGTAGACGGCCATTTGTGGGGTGACGTAGAAGTAGTCGGCGTAGGCGCCACGAAAGTACGGGAACTTGTTGGGCTTGCCGCGCAACACCTTAAAGGAGTGGGGACAGGCCGCAGGCATGTGCCGTACACAGGTACGACAGTGCATGCATGGGGCAAAGTACTGGTAGACAACTCGGTCGCCTTCAGCGAGAGACTGTCCGGCCCAGTCTGTCGTCACGCCTTCCCCAAGGGAATGCACGTAACCGGTCATTTCATGGCCGATCACCCTGCCGTCAGGGCGGGCCATCGCGCCAAGCCAGCCATCACCCCGCCAAATATGCAGGTCGGAACCGCAAATGTTGGCACGGGTAATCTTGACGACCAGGGCGCCGGCTTCGGGATCGGGCACGGGAAGCTCAGTGATCTCCATCTGCTTTCCCGGCCCAAAGAAAAGGGCAGCACGCCCTTTTTCACTCATGGGCTCTCCATTCCCCCTACACGTGGAAGCACCTTTGTCGCGAACTCTTCGATTGTCCGCTTCATTGCGTCGTTCTCAATCAGCCCGTTGTAGCACCATGCGTACATCCAGGTCACAGGGAGGCGCTCCTTCAGGTGCTCAAGCTGTCGGGTGACCGTATCAACCGTGCCGACGAGAGCCATGCTGTCGTTCATCATGTCGGGGTATTCCCCGGTCTCAGGGTGAGGCAGGCCCTTGTCAAAGTTGAAGGGGGCAAACCAGGCCGTGTTGCAGTACACGGGACCGTCCAGCCAGATCTTCATGGCCTCTTCGTCTGTGTCTGCGATCACAATGTCGCGCAGCACGCCAATGCCCTCACCGCGCGGCTTGCCTGAAACTTCGGCATACACATCAAAGAGAGCATTTTCTCGCACAGGGTGCAGGGGAGGCAGAATCGGGACCACGCCCTGCTCGGCACACCAGCGGATCGACCGCTCCGAAGAGGCAAAGGGCTGGAAGATGGGCGGGTAGGGCTTCTGCACAGGTTTGGGCACCACGCCAAGCTGCTTGATCACACCATCTTCGGTGCCGGCACCCCACTCCAGGCTGGCCTTCACATCCCAGGGAGTTGGCCCGGCAGGCACGCTCCAGTACTTGCCTTCGTGGGAGAAGATCTCTTCTGTCCAGGCCTTCTTAATAATGGTAAAGCACTCTTCAAAGGCAGCGCGGTTCGCGTCGTCAATCGCGTCATGCTCGTAGGGAGTCGCCCCGTGAATCTCGTGTACTTGCTGGGCCATGGTGTCGACCCAGCGACGCTGATAGCCACGGGCAAACCCCGCGTTGGCCCGCCCACCGCTCATATGGTCCAGCATGGCGATGTTTTCGGCCACACGAATCGGGTTTTCGGCAGGGAGCACAATACCAAGCTGTCCCACACGCAAACGTTTTGTTTGCATGGCAATGTACAAGCCGAGCATCACCGGGTTATTGGAGAGTTCGAATCCTTCAACGTGAAAATGGTGCTCGGTGAAACTCATCGAGTTGTAGCCAAGTTCATCAGCGAGAATGGCCTGATCAGAAAGATCACTCAGCATTTTGTCGTACAGGTCACCTCGCGTGCCTGCCATACCGCGTTCGATTTCTTCTCGGCTTCCAATCGATGGAAGGTAGAACAGTGATATCTTCATTGAGGTCCTCGTTCTTTGATGGCCTGTTCAAGAGCCGCAGCAAGTGCCTTGGCAGCGGACTGTCCTATCTCTTCGGCGCTTCTGCCAAAATCGCCACGGAGCGCTTCAGCAGCAAATGCACTGGACTGGACAGCGAAAATATCTTCCAACCATGAGGGAGGGTGTCCAACTCCACCTTTGCGCTGCCACGCAGCAAAGGCAAGACGCTGGACAAATTCACGCCGGTTCGCCCGGCGCGACACGGCAATACGGAAGAGCTCAGGAGGTACATCGTCAGATAAGGCAAGTTCCCAGTAGACACGCCCGTGACGCAGGTTCATACGGTGCACCGCGGTCATGGCCTGCACGAGCCATTCCCCCACATCGCCCTCGTTCAAGTGCGGAATGTGTTCCTCGTAGCTCCGCATACTCGCTTCGAGCGCAGCAACAAGGAGGTCCTCTCTTTTTGGAAAATAACGAAAGACAGTACGACGACTTACCTCTGCAGCATCCGCGACTTCTTGGACCGTTGCCCTCAGACCACGATCAGCAAGCACGCGGCGCGTCGCACGCAGTATCCGTTCGCGCGTCGCCTGCGGCGTCGCGTGCGATACTGCGTGCGACCCTGTACTCTTAAATAAAACGTCTGGACCGTCAGAGACCGGCAAGACGCCATCCACGGTTACCTCCGCAGCAACACGCCGGGGGCAACCCCTTCGATGTCCACGCCGTCACGACGTATTTGTGTGCCGCCGATCCACATGTGCTCGACTCCGGTGCTCTGCACAATGAGACGGTCGGCACCCGCAGGAAAGTCGTACACACGCTCGGCATCTTTCGCCCCCACAGTCTCAGGGTCAAAAGCAACAAGGTCCGCGATATAGCCCTCACGAATGAACCCACGTCCTTCAAGACGGAAGATCTCGGCAGGCTGACCGGCAAGACGCCAGACTGCTTGCTCGAGCGAGAGGGTTTTGCGTTCACGCACCCAGTGTCCCAGCAAGTAGGTAGAGAAGCAGGCGTCGCAAAGCTGGCTGGCATGAGCACCTGCATCGGAAAGTCCGAGGACGGTATTGTCAAGCCCCAGCAAGGACGCGATTTCTTCTTCGTCGTCGTTCAAAAGCACCACAGTAAAGCGGGTCTTGAGATTGTCATCGAGAGAAAGCGTACACATGAGCTCAAAGGGGGCCACACCCCGCTCTTCGGCGAGTTCACCTACGGTACGACCAATAAGGTCCGGATGCGCTTCCGACTCGGAAATCGCCATTTTGGGATAGCGACGCCCCCACATCATGTCGACTTGAGGTGCGGCTTCGGCGCGCCATTCAGGGTCGGCGTAAATGTCGGATCGTTCCTCACGCGGCACCGCAAGGACCTTTTGGATGGCAGCGAGTGGCGCAATCGGGAAAGGATCCTCCAAAGCCACTTGCATGACAAGCGGACGGCAGGCAATCTGCGGCCAGATCTCTCCGTCCATTTCGGCAATCTTGTTCGCGATACTGGTAGCCGTCCCTGGCTTGCCCAAACCAGCGAGTAGAGCTGTCCAGGTCACCGGCTTGTTCTGCTTAACGGAAAGCTCCGACATCTGCTCGAAGCCAAGCCCGGGACCAGGCGTAATCTGCATGATGCTCTCGTCGACATCGCCAAGAGCATCGGCAATACGGAAGACTTCGTCTGTCTCTGCCAAACGACTCGGTACAGGACGACCGCCTGCCCCCGAGTGTGTGGGAGACTTTGAAGTGGCAAAGCCGAGCGCTCCCGCAGCAAGGGCTTCAGCCACAATCTCGCGCATCTGCTCGATTTCGCTGTCTGTCGCGGGACGCTCTATCGCATCATCACCAAGCACATAGAGACGCAATGGCGTGTGCCCGATCATGGCCCCCACATTGAGGCGTTTCGGGCGCCGGTCAAGACTGTCGAGATACTCAGGAAACGTCTCGAAGTCCCAAGGGATGCCGGCTACAAGGGCATCCGCGGACATGCCTTCCACATTTTCCAAGGTGTAGGCAATCATTTCGCGGTGTTCAGCGCGGGTTGGCGCCACCCCAAAACCGCAGTTTCCCATGACAACGCTCGTCACGCCATGCCAACACGAAGGCGTGAGGTCTGGGTCCCAAAGAACCTGAGCATCATAATGAGTGTGGATGTCAATGAACCCAGGTGCGAGCGCAAGCCCCTCCAGGTTCACCTCTGGAATGTCGGGATCTGCTGCAATCTCCCCGACTTTTTCGATACGGCCATCTGCCACAAGAACGTCAGCTCGGCGTGCAGGCGCACCTGAACCGTCAAGCATCTGAGCACCTCGTAGCACAAAGCACGCGGCTGCAGTTTCTTCTGCCGGCACTGTGATCCCCCTTTTCTCACCTGTGCGAGCACTCCTGTCACTGATGAGTGTCACATGCACAGACACAGGTGTCAACGTCACATCTCAGGCATGACACGTGAACTCCTCACAGAAGCGTAGGCCGGTTCTTCGTGTCTTTACCCTGCAGCATCTCCCCCGCAAGCTGTCCGCGATTGTTCCCAAGGTTTGCTGCCATTTCCCCAACCCAGGGCAACCCATTCGTCCCCCGTCCTCTTCTCCGGTTTTCCCCCTCTTGCACAGCACTTCTTGCGCGCCCCTCAGACACTCCTGACAACGCGCCCCTCAGGCACCTCCCGGACACTTCTGCACGATGTCCTCGACAGAAAGGGGCCCGTGCGCGATATGATCCGCGCACAGTGGAGGACGGGGGCACGCTGCAAGGCATAGTGAGATTACTTCCCGAGAAATTCCGGAGCACGTTTCTCGAAGGAAGCCCGGATGCCCTCTCCCGCGTCTTGGGTTCCCATGAGTTTTGCCTGCTCAGTAAGCTCATGGTCGAGCGCTGCCCGCACTCGCTCTCCGAGCCCATCCCGCAAAGTACGCCGCACTGCCGACACGGCAAGAGGCGCGGCAGCAGCAATCTCCTCTGCCAAAAGAATCGAGGCTTCTCGCACTTTCTCGCGCGGGACGCATCGGTTTGCGAGCCCCATTGTCAATGCCTCTTCTCCATACACACGCCGGCCTGTCAAAAGCAGATCAGCAGCCATGCTCTCTCCGACCAGCGCCGGCACGGTCACGCTCATGGCAAACCCCTGGTGAATGCCGAGACGCACAAAGTTCGCCCAAAAATAGGCTTCGGGGCACGTGACACGCAGGTCTGCCGCAAGCGCAAAACCCATGCCACCCCCAATCGCCCCACCATGCACGGCTGCAACAAGTGGGATCTCGGCTTCAAAAACCCGGATCGCCTCATCGTAAAAAGAGCGGGCACCCCCACTAAAACCCCCGGCAGCAGCAGCCTCGTCGCTGCTGCTCCCCGCAGCAGCAGAAAAGTTCGCACCGGCGCAAAAAGACCTGCCACCGGCAGCCAGAACCGCCGCCCTGCACGTATCGTCCGCAGCAAGCTCCTCGAGCGTGTCCGCCACCTGTCCCAACACCACAGGGTCAACATAGTTATGGGGCGGTCGTTGCATCTCTACTACGGCCACATGCCCTTTGCGCTCTACGCTGACAGCGTCCCGTTTCGTCCCCTCAACCACGGCTCTGCCCCTTTGTTTCACGCGCGCCTTCCGGTTGCTTCCTCCTGTTGCAGCACACTGCTCCGGCACACTGCTCCAGGGATGACATCTCGGACTCTGTACCGCGCTCCGTCTTTGCTCACACCCTACAAGTCACAACCCACAAGGAGGAATATCAAATGAGCGAGCATGATGTTCTACACACGCGTATCTGTGACATGCTTGGTATCGAGTATCCCATTCTTTCCGCAGGTATGGGATTTGTGGCGCGCGCGGAACTTGCCGCTGCAGTCTCGAATGCGGGAGGGCTCGGAGTGCTCGGAGGAGCCGGATTTACCCCGGAACAACTCCGTGCCGAGATTCAGAAAACACGGGAACTGACCGACAAACCCTTTGGCGTGGATCTCCTGCTCCCTGCACCAGGACAAGCCACGCGAAAGACCTCTTCCCTTCCGAAGAATCTCCCCAAGGATCTCCCCAGATCTTTTTCCATGGCTGAACCCCTGTCCGAGACGGGATCCGGCGAGTCTCCCACTGCATGGGAAGAAGACACGCCTGCCCGGCACAGCACGGCAGAGCAGGCAGATGGTGCGCAAAAAAAACAAGCCGCGCCCGTAGTAGACCCATCCAAGTTCCAAAACGCGATCCAGGATTTGCAAGGAGAATTTGCCGTAGGAAAAGACGGCAAAATGGTGCAAGCCGAAGACCTCATGGCAATCGTGCTTGAAGAGGCACCGCCAGTTTTCGCCTCCGGACTCGGAAACCCAGGCCCTTGGGTGAGCGAGTTGCACGACCGGGGCGTAAAGGTTTTGTCTCTGGTGGGAAATGTGAAAAATGCCCGCCGTGTCGCGGACGCCGGGGTCGACGCGGTGATCGCGCAGGGAACAGAAGCGGGCGGACACACAGGACGGGTCGGCCTTGTCTCTCTCTTGCCTGCAGTGCTCGACGCGGTAGGACCAACACCGGTCATTGCCGCCGGGGGAATCTGTGATGGACGCGGCATCGCAACCAGTCTCTGGTTGGGAGCAGAAGCAGCCTGGATTGGCACACGCTTCGTTGCCTCCAATGAGGCATATGCCCACGTCAACTACAAACAAAAAATTACGGAAGCAGAAGAGGATTCCACGGTCATTACGCGTTCTTATTCGGGAAAAACCCTGCGCGTGATCCGCAATAGCTGGACACGTGAATGGGAAAAACGTCAAGACGAGATTTTGCCTTTTCCCCTACAGTTCGCAAACTCTGGCAGCGTCTATGTTGTGGCGCGGCGAGACGGCGATACCGAACGAGGCTCCATGCCATGCGGACAGGGTGCCTTCGCCATCAAAGAAGTACGTCCAGCAGGGGAACTTGTGCAGATGCTGGTGGCCGAAACGCGAGAAACACTTGCCCGCAACGCGGATCTTCGCTAAGGCAAAAAGACTGCAGGACAAGAGGGTCTCGCAAGCTCCGGACCTGAAGTTCCAGAGAGATCCGAGAAAACAGAAATCGCGAAACTCGCGAAGCTCATAGGAGAAAGGGGGCGGAACGCAGGCAAGATGCCTTCTCCGCTCTCTTTCTCCTCAACCTCTGTTTTCGAAATCTTCTTCTGTGATCCCCAGCATTTCTGTACTGTCAAATTCGTAGAGCGTACCAAGTTCCTTGTCCCCAGCCATGTCGATCAGGTTGTCAAAATCTTGCAAGCCATCCGGGTCAGGAACATTTGTATCCACATTTACACACACACCGCGAGAATACACATACATTCTGTCGGCCAGGCTCGTCACGCGCGGGGAAGGGTCAACCCAGAACACCCCAAACTTTTTCGCCTTGGTTTCTTTGCACAAAATTTCTGCAGCCCAGAGAGCGGTATCAAAGGCATCTGCAAACATACCGGGCTCAATCAGAAGAAAACGGGGCTGCAAAAGCAGAGAGCGAAGCAATGCGAGGCGCACATGCTCCACGGCATCAAGGGCAACCAAGGGAGCTTCCTGTAAAAAAGATAGGCCTGTTTCTGTCAGCAGGGCGCGCGCATCAACTTCAGCTTTCTCGACAAGTTCTCCCGCAAGCGATCCTGCTGCCACAAGATGATCGAGCACGCACGCTTCATTGTCAAAGGCCCCCTCCCAAGAAGGCCGTACTCCCAGGGTGAGAACAAGGCGGAGTCGCGCGCGCTTCAGCCAGCGTGGCCCAACAGAGCCAAGATCACGACCGAGCACAGAAACTTTACCGCTGGAAGGTTGTATTTCTCCCTGGGCAAGGCGGAGCAGGGTCCAACAGATGTCTTCAGGTGCCGAAAGAGAAACCACTTCTCCGGCCTGAACGGTGAAACACAGACCCTCATTATTCCGCGTGACATCAGCGGCAGCAAGAGAGCCAGTTTGCACTTGTGTCATCTCAAAGACCGCGCCCGGTCTGGAACGCAGACGCACCAGACACTCCCTCACAATACCGGTAAACAAGAGTTTTCACCTTAACAAAACCCTGGCTTTTTTTCAGTGAAGAAAAAAAAATCACCAAGGAAAAATCCCTTGTCAAACGGAAAGACACAGGAAAAGAAACTCGCGGTAACCCACAATACAGCTCCTTCCTCGCACGGAAAATACCATACTCTGCGTCTCCTCGTGTGACTGCCCACTTCAGATATGGTATACTTGTACACCTAGCAGGAGGAGGAGAGTCTGCATCGACCAAAGACCTTCGATTTCAGACCACCAACTCCCCCACTTGCATTGTCCACCCCACAGAGAACCCTCCACCTATACGCATCTTCCCTGCCGAATCTTTACACCACACAGGACGAGCTGTTAAAAAAGCCCACACATGAGCATGCCAAGCGCAAAAATACGCACCCTGCCCGGAAAACAACGAAAAAAATGGCTGCGTTTTTTCTCATCCACACTTTCTCGCTTCCAGCGTGTACATCTCACTCCCATCAGCTGGAAACGTTTCACGATCGCGGCCTTGGGAATCGGTCTCGGAGGAACCCTCCTATCCGGTGTCCTGATTCTCAACCACAATCTCAACGCTCCATACACTGACACACTTGACGAAGTGTTTCGAGACCTGTACAAGATCAATGAAACCAACCAAAAGGAAGTCCGTGTCCTCCAGGGAGACCTCAATGGCTGGATGACGACACAAACCCTCGAGCCCCTCCCCCCTGACGCGCAGTTACGTGCGATTGTGATGGACTTCCTGGAACTCCACACGGCGTCCGGCAAAAAAGAATCCGTGCTCTTACTGAATGAGAATTGCCCCTCTTCTCCCGCTTCTGCCGCTTGCCGAAGCACACGCACGGGCACCATCACACCGAGAAAAATGGGCAGCAGAACCACAACTGGGAATCTGACACCCCCACCTCAGGCTGCATCGGGCACAGGATCCACCACAACCACACGACTTCCCTCACTCACGCTCACCCCACAAACTGCCCGATCTCTCGGTGTCGTCGCAGGCGATACGCTCACCGTGCAGGGAGGCCACACGGCCATTGTCGCGGGAATTAGCGCTCCACCCGAGATCACAACCATCAACAACGGATGGACAGCTGTTGCCTCCACACAAGATGCTGCAGCCTTGCTTGGTCATCCCAACCAGGTGCGTCTCGCGCTTGTGGACACAGAGTGGGCAGAGACCCAGAAAAAAGAAATACCCCACACAACAATCTCAAAGATCTCTGCTTTTCAGCTGCCCGCTCCCCCGGTCTTACAACACATCCAACAATTACTCATGATCACCGCCATCGCGGCTTCTTTCATGGGCACTTTGCTGGGATCTTCGGTTCTGATGGCAGAAACAACAGAGAAGTTCCGCATTTTTACCATCGCCCACATACTGGGAACACGAAAACTTTCCCTCATTCTTGGACGCATTGCCGAAGGAGTGGTCATCGGCATCATAGCGCTGCCTTTTACCCTGTTTGCAGGGCATCTTCTTGGAACCACTCTCGCCAGACACTTCGGCATGTCACTGCTCGGTCCCGCAGGAGTACACCATCACGCGACTTCCTCTTTGCTGCTCCATAGTTGGGTGGCGATCATCACATGCTGTCTCGGCGGACTCGCTGCAACAATCACTCTCCCCAATCTCTCCCCTACGGCCCAGTCTCAGTATCTCAGTCCCACCTACTATCTCTACCGAGCGAAACCGCTACGCGCAGCCTGGGGGATCGTGCCGCTGCTTGCGATCGGCACCGCGCTTGGCCTCACCTGGCTTGTCGGGGAAAAGAGCCTGACACAGGAGCTGGGCTTGAGTGCCATTCTTCTTCTCAGTATGGGAATCACTGGAGCAACAATCATCTATGGCCCTCGTCTTGCTTCCTTTACCCCACTCATCGGGCAGCGAAAACGCTTCTTTGTCGCATCGATTCTCCTGCAAGCAGATCTACAACGATCACCCTTGCGCACAGGTGTGACGCTTGCGATCCTCGCAGCAGGAGTCATTACTTCGACGAGTGCAAGCTCTATGGAAGCAGGCATGCAGCGCTCCATACGCGAGGAAAACTCACTCGTCATGTCCGACACGAATTTGCTCGTACTCGGCAAAGAAATCGGTGATCAGATCGAAGGTCCGCTTTCACCCGAAGTACTCGAAGCTTGGCGACAAGATCCACGCATTGGGATAGTCTCGGTGCGTTCACAAACCGTCCTGCAAAAGTTTCTGACGCTCAATGGCATGGAACCAGACGGGCTTTTCATGAGAAAAGGCTTTGAAAACACTTTGACACCAGAAAATCTCTTGGAGATTTTCGGCAACACAAGAACACCTCACGCAATCCTCACGCCTGCTGCCGCCCAACAACTCTCCGTGCGCAAAGACGACACTTTCTCCCTGCCTACACCCCATCACGGAGAAATCGAGTTTATCGTAGCCGAAATAATTCCAGCGAGAGCTGACGATCTCGGCTTGGGAAAAATCGTGAGCATCAACATTGAACTCGCCGAAAAATATTGGAATACACCGACGACAACGGCCATCCTCAGTCCTGCCCCAGGCGTGACAGAAGGAGAATTCCAGGAAGCGGTGGCTGTTACTCCCGGCTTGCGAATCTATGACAACGCAGGATTTCTCGCAGCTTCAGAAAAAGCTTTCGCGAAATTCATGCGTCCCTTCCACGCACTAAGTTGGGCACTTGCTCTCATTTCCTTTGCAAGTGTCGCGAACATGATCGTCTTAAACCTCATTTCATGTCAGCAGGAACGAAGCACAATGAGAAACTATGGGCTGTCAGTACACCTTGAAACTGCTATAATTCTTCTCAATGCTCTCGTACTGGGCGGAATAGGGGGAATCATCGGAATGGTTGGGGGAATACTGCTCACGGGAGCTTTCACGCTCACAGGACCAGTGTTTCTCACATTTCGTCCCCATTTTGCATTGCCTGCACTTTCTATGGTGACAGCCTTTCTTGTCGGGATGAGTGCTGCCCTCTGCGGAGCACTGATCCCCATCTTGGAAGCAAAAAAACTCCGCTCGGTACTTGATGTCCCAATATCGGAATGAGGTACTTCATGACTCCACGGACGGAGACCGCAAGCGCTTCAACGGAAACAGATGTGTCGCATGGAAGCGACGATCAATTTGTTTTCAGCCCCGACTCTATGATCTGGCAAGTGTTCCGGGAACGAGCCACCCGCCTCGCCCCCGCCCGCGCTTGTCTGTTACAGGTCCTTCACCCTACGATCGCTCATGCATTCGTCCACCAAGGCGAAGTAGAAGCGCACCCGATTCGGCACGTCGACCAAAGCTATAACCTGCTTCTCCAATTTATCTTCGCCACGCGAGGCGAGATTCTCGACCTACGGAAACGCTTCCAATCTGGTCATGATCACCTACACGATGGTAGGTACCCCAACCCCGACTCCCCCTACGCCGAGGGCGCATTTCTCGCGGAAGGGTCAATGCAATTTACCGTCTACACGATGTACGACTCAGCTCTCGCTGTGTACGAAGAACTCGTTCATCCTCTTACAGAGGAAGAAAAAGAGCAGTTCTACCAGGATTGCAAGGTCTTCCACGAGATGGCCATTGGCGATCGATGGACACTGCCTCAATCTCTTGGCGACTTTGAAAAGACTGTACAAGATCGCATAGAAACAGACGGCATCACGTTCCTTGCTGACTCCTATCGCATGGCAGAAAAAGTGATCCCTCTCGGGCTTCCAAACCCATGGGGACTCACGAGCAAAGCGCTCACCTCTCTTTCCGTTGACATGCTCCCCTCCGAGATCCGCGATAATTATCGTCAGGCGCTCGGTATTACCGGCAAAGGCCGGAACCTACGACCAGCCCTGAAAAAAATCGTAGCTCGCACACCAAAACGCGTCCGCTATGCGAAAGCGTATCGAAACGCAATGCAACGGCTCGCTGCCTGAAGCAGAAACCATCTTCACCAGCATTCATCTTTGTGTCTAGCGTTTGAAGCATGCTTTTAGGGCTTTGCACAGTACTTGTCTGCATCACAACAGTTACAAGCGGGATCTTGCGGGGAAGACAGAAAAGTCTTCCCCGCTATTTTTTCCCGGAAGGACCCGCAAGACGCTGCCTCTCTCCTACGCGCGCGACAAACCTGTGCTTGCCGCACTATCGAAAAAGGCCACGGCTCGTCCCAAGCGACGATGCCCTCATACTGAGGACGGCGAGGCCTACTCATCCTGTAGCTCCCGCTCGAATCTGGTGCGCGGATGCCTCGGGAAAAGCAGCCATCTCCGGCTTCCCCACACTCCCCCTCATGTTCCTTGGAGAACGCAGGACTCAGGACGGCAGAACACAGGACTCAGGAGGGTGTCTCCGACCCTGTCCCCACACTTTTCCAGATGCACTCCGCAAGGGATCTGGTCTCCTCCATGCTGTTATCGTGTCTTTTTCCTGCGACACCAAGTGACCACAGTGATCATTCAAAGCTGTCGTGTCACCTGTTTTGGGACACCCAGTTTTGTGCGGGCATGCGGCGAATCTCAATGAAAGACGGGAAAGCTCCCAGGAGACAAATGAGAATCACAAGAAAAGCTGTGCGGAAAATCGCACTCCAAGGGATGTAAAAAACGGGAGTAATCATCAGGAAAGTCGAACCAACCAGACCCATGAATCCAAGAAAAGCCAGGGAGACAGCTACTCCGACAAAAAGACCAATCAGACCAAGCGTCAGCGCTTCCCCGAAAACTATGAAAAATTCCATGCGCGCAGAAAAGCCCTGACAACGTATCGCAAAGCGTTCGCGTTCCCGCGAACGCAAACCCAGAAAAATCATGCTAAACACGCCGATAGACGCAAGTACCAAATCGAACATGCCGATAACTCGCAGAGGTTGCAGATAGGCCGAATACCCTTTTTCCGTCGCAGGCAGGAACTCCTCCTCGTTATACACCGACAAAAGAGTAGTGTCTTTCAGCTCTTTTTGCAGTGCGTCCCTCGCCTTGAACGAAGACATCTCCAGCAAAGCCCCGGTAGCCGGAATCCCCCACAGATTTTTTACCTGAAAATACCCGGCTATTACCATATTGCCTAAACCGCTTTGATTTGCCCGAATATCAATCACGGCCCCCACACGAAAAAACCGCAGACCATACTGGGTCGAGAACGAAACAGCATCCCCCTCCTCCACACCAAGCTCCGACGCCGCGTGCTTGTTCAACAAGACCTCACCCCGGTTCACTGCCTCTTCCAACTCAACAGGCGAAGAACCACGCAGTGTCCGTGTAAAAAATGGATGACCGGGAAAAAGACCAACCACTGCAAAACGATCCTGAATAACTGATTCGGCATGGGGCCAGACTCTTTCGACACGAGAGTCTTCCTGCAAATCCAGTAACACGCTGCCTGATAGCGCCCCAGTTGAAAGTTCCCCGAGTCCTTTCCCTCCCACAAAAAGTTCCTTCCCCACAACAGAAGGAGTTTCACGGCGGTACGCATCACGCACACCCTTTTCGAGCCCAGAGACTCCGGTCAAGAGCACTGTCCCGACCGCAAGTACTCCTATCACACTTCCTGTTCGCAAAGGCGAACGAAGCAAATCCGAACGGATAAGAAGATAAAAACCATACAAACGGCGAGAACGCAGTACCAGGAATAATTGCGCGGCATAGGGAGAAAAAAGAAGTGTCAGCTGCCCAAAACCAAAGGAAAAAGACACTAAAGAAAGGTATCCCACGACATCAGAGGCATCTCCTCTTCCAACCTGCCAACCACCAAAAAGACCAAGCAGAATGAAGAGAACACCCAGGATGCCCCATCGCGGATTGAGCACACCAACCCGCTGGTATCGATGAAAAAACTGCAGACTCGTCATTGAATCGCGCAGAGAAAGCCCAAAAGTAGAGAGAAAAGCAGCAAGCCCACCAAGCGAACCGCCAAGCAAAACACACAGAATACCGAGCTGCCAAGGAAAACTTGCCCCAAAAGACACACCAGTCCCGACGAGCACTTCATTTCCCAATTTTTCGGTCAGCTTGCTTCCGAAAAAATATCCAAAAGGCACCGCAAGCACACCAGCAGCGAGACCAACCAGTACTCCCTCGAGTATGTGGGCACCGAAAAAATATTTTTTCGGTGCCCCAGAGAAAAACAAAATAGTACGCATAGATCCACGATCAAGCACGGTCACCAGCAACACGGAAGCACCAAGCAGTACGCCAACAAAAGGAGCAGTCAACCCCAACAACAGAAGAAAACCCCGCACAACAAAAAACAGTGGGGGAAGAGCAAAAGCAGTTGGAGGGCCAATCACTGCCCTTGCAGCAAGAGAAGAGACGACTGCCGGCTCTTCCGCGAGAAAAGAATCGTTCACGTAGACGGCACGCACTGCACCAGGATGGCCAAGTAAAAGGGCCACATCGGAAAGAGACCCAAAAACAACGTGCCCATCATTAAATTCGCGGAGATCAGAATACTTCCAGACTTCCACAACATGCGCCCGAAAACCACCAGGCAACAATAAAATAGTTCCCACATTCGCGCTGAGTTTTTTTGCAAGCACGTCTGATATCGCAAGCGGCTTTTCTCCCCGAGGGAGAAAAGCCCGTGACTTCTCAATTTTCTCGAGAAGAGTGGCACACTCAAAATTCCCGATCAAGCTCTCTATATCACAGTGAACCCCAACAAGCAAGGCCCCTGCAGCAGAATCATCAGGACGGGATCCGGGAGTGTCACTGTCGGTCATATTTTCCCGATGGAGTTCCGCAAAACCCACGGCAACGGGAACAGGATCCTCAGAATCCGGAATATCAGCGAGCACTGACGAGTCGAGCCAGCCTCCAGCACGAGAGGTCACCACAAGACGATGTGGAGCAATATCACTGACACGTTGGGCAAAGGCCTGATAGGGCAAGGAAATATTATGATTGAGCAGAAAAACTGCGCAAAACCCCAAGATTCCAAGGCAGAGCCCGCCAAGAAGCAGTAACGTGCGAAAAACATTCAAAGTACGCAGGTGCACCAGGAAAAAAAAGTTCGCAAATCCCCGAAAACCAGAAAAAACACTCTTACCAAAAGAAAGAATAGTTTTACGCCGACTATGCAGCATTCTTTCCATGACCGGAAAGAAACGAATCACTACTTCCCAAAAAACCCCAATGACATTCTCCCCATTGCCTATCGACGCACCACCCCAGACCCCAGGTTAGCCTTCTACCCTATCGAAACAGAACACTTCGCAAAAATATCTACAATTCCCAGAATAAGGGATAATACCATCCAAAACCCCAGCTATTCCGAGTTTTTCCCTCACCAGTTCTTTCTCCTGTTTTCTCCTCCTCTGCAACAAAAGACGGAAACACACATTCGCCGAAAAAACCAGAAAAACACTTTCACCCACCCGTGCAAAAAATGCTTCGGCAAGCTTTCAAGTGCCTAAAACCAGGAACACCGGCCATGTTCACAGCTCATGCAACCTCGAAGCAGGAGAAGACAATCGGGAAGTCTCAAAAACAGACGGGAGAGCGCTGCACAAACACACTAGTACTACAATAAGTGCTGTCTCAAGGATCGCACGCCAAGGGATTCCAAAAACAGGATCAATCATCAAGGTAACCGGTCCCACCAAACCCATAAGAAGCATAAGCATCAGTCCCAAAAGGACTCCGCACACCAAACCGAGTATGCCCAGCACCAACGATTCTCCCAAGACCGTGAAAAACTCCATTCCCGCAGAAAAACCCTGACAGCGCATTGCAAAACGCTCGTGATAACGAGAACGCAGACTCAAGAAAAGGGCAGTAAACACACCCGCGGCAGACAAGAAAAGGATCAGAACCCCAATATCCCAAAAAGGTTGCAGAAAAATCGCATGTCCCCGCACGACATGATTCAGAAAACTCTTCTTGTCATAGACGCTGAGCGGCCACCTCTTCTCCAAATCATTTTGCACTGACATTTTCGTTTTTTCGGAAGGCATGCGCAAAAGCAGATTGTGCACAGGACCATCCCAGATTTTTTCCATCTCCTGATAATCAGCCAAGATCATATTGCTGACAGCAGACTGATTCGCCTTAATGTCGACCACCCCCCCGATCCGAAAATCGCGGGGACCAAGAGGAGTCGGAAGAGACACCACACTCCCTGCATCCGCGTGCAAGGCTGATGCTGCCTGCTGGTTCACAAGAATGTTCCCGCTGCGAAGCACAGACTGCACTTCAGCCAAAGACAGACCCTCGAGAAAACGTTCAAGAAACGGATGCCTTTGGGAGACACCCATCACGACAAAAGGCCCCGGAAGTAGTCTCTCGCCCTCAATCCAGACTTCTTCTACCCGAGGATCAGTAAGAATCTTCTGCATAAGTTCGAATGCAAGCGGACCATCAGACTGTTCCCCCAGGTTTTTCCCGACAACAAACAGTTCTTGTTCCTGCACAAGAGAGTCCACCTCAAGGTAGGAACGGCGCACTGACTCTTTAATGCCAGGAATTCCTACAAGAAACATCACACCGAAGGCAATCGTCCCAATCGTCACACCGGTTCGCAAGGGAAAACGCAATAGATTGGCGCGAATGAGTAAATGAAAACCCTGGAATCGTCGTGCCTGCACGCGAGACAGTATTTGCACAAGAGAAGGAGACATCAAAACAATAACTTGCAAACAGCCAATAGCAAAGACGAACAAAGCCAGATAGGCAAAAAAGAGGGGAACTTTTCCCTGCCCCGCAAGCCACGCGCTGACAACTGCCAACATGGTCAGACAAACCCCGACAATCCCCCACCACGGGTTAAAAACCCCAATACATCGGAATTGACCGAAGGAATACCAGTCAGAAACACCCTGATCAAGGAGCAAGCTCACAACAACACCAGACGCAAAGATGCCAAGAAACACACCCCCGGCAACACAAAGCCCCATCGCCCAGAGAGGAAACAGGGCATCGAGATGCACCCCAGTGCCCTGCAGCATGGCATTACCAAACCGCTCCGTCAACACCACGCTCAGCGCGTAACCACAAGGCACAGCAAGCAAGCCTGCAGCCAGACCCGCTAAAGCCCCTTCAAAAAGATGTACGCCAAGAAGATAGCGCTGCGACGCCCCAGAAATATGCAGTACCGCTCGTGTTCGCTTCTGCTCCAATACAGTCGCCAAAAAAACAGAAATACCGAGTAAGGTTCCCGCGAATGCCACAATGCTTCCCCCAAGCAGGAGAAAACCTCGCATCATCAAAAAAAGCGTCGGCAAGGAAAACCCTGCCGGAGGCCCTATGTTTGCTTGCAGCAAGAGGTCCGGGGGCCACACCACAGGCACAGCAGAAGACCCGTCGACATACACAGAACGTACCTTGCCCACCTGCCCAAACAAGGCAGCAACGTCTTCGGTTCTCCCGAAAGCAAAACGTCCCCCATTCAAACCATTGAAAACAGGGTGGTCGATTACGTCTCTGACACGCGCAAAAAAGCCACCAGGCAAGCGCAACAGATCACCACGCACCACATGCAGCTCATGCGCAAGCACAGTCGACAAGAAAAGCTGCTTCTCGCGTCCCGGCGAATGGGAATCTGATGACAAAAATGAGCCGGCAACACGCGTGCAATCAAAAAACCCAAGAACTTCCTCCACCCGGCAGTCAGAACCAAGAAGAAGCGTCTCTCGGCTCCGGCGGTGTCCCGTGTCAACCTCTTCTGTATACAAGTCAACAAAATCAGCAGACACAGGAATAGGACGCACTTCTTCCGGAAGTAAATCCAAGACAGCGTGATCGAGCCATTCGGCCGACCGAGCAGTTACCGCGAGATGCTGTGGGGCTGTCTCTGTCACACGTGTAGCAAGAACTTCATAGGGCGCAGAGATATTGCCGTTCAACAGCACAGTACTCACAAAACCAGCGACGCCCATGCACAAGCTGCTCGTCACAAGAAAAACACGAAACACGTTCATGCTGTTCAGGTGGACTTGCACAAACACATGGAAAAAACTTGGCAAAGCACACAAAAGCCAGCCACTCCCACGACTGACACCATTTCGCCACACCACCCACACACCTCTAAAAAGTGTGAAAAAACGCATAACTACTCGACAAATCCCTCAAGACTTAACTCTTAGGGCATATCCCGCCACAATGGGATTTCAAGTAACCATCCCAGTCTACAGACCTCTCGTTCCATGGGAAAGAACAGTTCCCAAAAGATATGCACTGGCCGTGTAGCCTCCCCGTCGCACGCACAGCATGCAGGAATTTCCAAAAGAACGCGAGATTCCCATAAAGAGGGAGCAAACCCCCTCTTTATGAATCAAGAGGAGAAACTCTCGAGATCAGCCACCATAATTCCAGCCGGTCTCCTTCAGGGTCAACACTTCCCCCTCACTATGAACACCAGCATTCACTACTTCGCCAACATAGATCCAGTGATCACCCTTTTCGATCTTGTCAACCACGCGACACTCGAAAAAACGCAAGGCATCATCCAGAATGGGAGAACCTGTCTCGCCAATGGTGAAGACCACATTCTCGAATTTGTTTCCAACCCGCCGCACTGGTTTAAAGAAAGAAGCGGTCAGATCTTTTTGCCCGGTCTCCATGACGTTCACCGCGAAAACGCCACCTTTCGCGACCATTTCCTGTGAAGCCGTTCCCTGTTTGATCGCAACAGCCACAAGCGGCGGGTCAAAAGATGTTTGGGTCACCCAGTTCCCCGCAAAAGCATTCACGTCCTCTCCGTCGGTCGTACTAATCACATACAGGCCATACACAATTCCGCGCAGGGCTTGTTTCTTGTCGGCAGGATCCATCTTTTTTCCCTCTCACAATGTCCTCTTGGCAGGGCCGGCACACACAAAAAAAGACCGCCCCGTTTCTTCGGTATACACCATACAGGGCTTGCTGTCAGACTCATGGAACCTTTCACATTGGAGCAGTGCGAATTACTTTCCCCGCCTGCTCACCGGCCAACAACCTAAATAGGATGCAGCACGAAACCTGCCCCAAGACACAAAACAAAACCCACCCCAATGTCTTATTCTGCCCATCCTCACGCCGATGACAGGACTGGATCTACTTTCTCAACCAACCTGCAAAGCAAACGTGCATAACATGCCATCCCGCACTGGGAGAACATCTCGTTCTCATGTCTTTTCAGTTTCAGGGCCTTTTTCCACAATGCTTCTCTCCCCAGCACCTCGGCAGTAGAGCACGCGCCTTTATCGACCAGGGAACAGCACAGGATTTCGACAAAGATGCAGTCCTGCGTCGACGTGTGAACAGCATCTGGTTCGTCTGGGTCATCTATATGACAATAGCGATCCCGCAAGCGATCGCAGAAGAAGGTCGTAGTAGAGAGGTATGGTCTTATTTATTGCGGACCATTGTCATCTACAGCCTGATCCGGCACTCACAAAAAGGCAGCATCCGCCGCGTCCACCTCGCGGTACACGGAATCCTGATTCTCCAAGTCCCGAACCTTGTCCTCTTCGTCATTCCCAACTTGCACGAGAAAATCTGGCTATTGCCTGCCTTGCCCATGGCAGGTGGACTCCTTCTCGGAAAACGTCCTCTGCTCTGGTGGTCTTTCAGTATCGCAGTCATGATTGACCTCACACATCGCCTTGCCTCTCCGTCGATACCCCTTCTCCCGGGAACAACCGAAAAAGGACAGCTCACCCTGCTCCTTCTTGTCACCGTGCTCACCTATACCTATGAGAGCATCTCGAACCGTCAAATCGATGCCCTCGAAGCGAGCAACCGGACAGCACAGCAACACGCTGATGAACTGAGCATTGCAAAAGAAGAAGCCGAAGCTGCCGCACGACTCAAAAGTCAGTTCCTCGCAAACATGAGCCACGAGATTCGTACTCCTATGAATGGAGTACTAGGCATGACCGAACTACTCATCAATTCCGGCCTCCGACCCGAACAAACTGACTTCGCGCGCACCATTCAAACTTCTGGAGAAACACTCCTCGCGGTCATCAATGACATCCTCGATTTCTCAAAAATTGAGGCAGGCCATATGAAGACCGAGACGATCGACTTCAATGTGCAAGAGACCATCGAAGATATCGTCCAGCTTCTCGCAGAAAAAAGCCAGGCCAAAGAAATCGAACTCAACACATTTATCCATATTGGCCATCAGAAAAATATGCAAGGAGACCCCATCCGTCTCCGCCAGGTCCTCATCAATCTGGTGGGCAACGCGGTGAAATTCACCGAAGCAGGAGAAATTCTCGTCGAGGCCCACGCCGTCTCCGAAAAAGAACGAGTCGCACAAGCGGCCCCCAACGCGCACATGATCCGCTTCGAGATCTCCGATACCGGCATAGGCATAGAACCGTCCCTCAAAGAAAAACTTTTTGACGTCTTCACACAGGCAGATGGGTCTACCACACGCCGTTTTGGCGGCACCGGGCTCGGTCTTTCCATCAGCCGTAGCCTGGTAGAGCTCATGGGAGGAGTGATCGGGGTAGAAAGCACCCCGGGCGCTGGTTCCACCTTCTGGTTCGAGCTGCCCTTCAAGCTCTCCGATTCCTCTTGTATCGGCTCGGTCAGCACAGAAAATATCGCCCGTCTCTACGGGAAAAGCGCCCTTATCGTCGACGACAACACCACAAATTGCCGTATTCTCCAGCACAAGCTGACGTCTTGGGGAATGACCGTCGAAACTGTGGAGAATGGCCCAGATGCCCTGCGCATCCTACGCGGAAAAAATCTCTCCGACGCCTCTCCATCGGTCTCCTCTGCGGATTCCCCTCCCGAGCACCCTCCCAAATGGGATGTGTTAGTCCTCGACTATCAGATGCCAGATATGGACGGCCTATCTGTTGCCCGTGCCATCTTTGAGGATCCCCAGCTCTCTCCAAAAATTCTGCTCTTTTCTTCTTTCTCCATTCCCCTTACCGCACAAGAACAAAAAGATAACGGCATACATGCGTCGCTTGCGAAACCGACACGAGACAAGCAGCTTATCAATACCCTGCTTAGCCTGCTCGTCCCTCTCGAAAATGAAAAAACGCAAGAAACAATGCTGCGTGCAGAATCGCCCTCGAACCAGCCTTCAGAGAACATGCTTTTAGAGAACACAGCAGACAAGAACAAGGCTCTCCCCAATGAAGAAAAAAGCAAAGAAAAAAACACGGTCAAGGGCATGTCCATACTCGTTGTAGAAGACAACATTGTCAATCAACGCATCGCTACTGCCTTCCTCAAGAACTTCGAATGCGAAGTACACACTGCCAACAACGGCCTCGAAGCATTGCACATCCTGGAAAACGAATCCCCACAGATCGATGCTATCTTCATGGACTGTCAAATGCCGGTCATGGATGGTCTTGCCGCCACGCGCGAAATCAGAAAACTCTCCTCTCCCGCATCAAACACCTATATCATTGCGCTCACCGCTGAAGTGCTCCCTCAAGAAATTAGGGCCTGCTACGGGGCAGGCATGAACGACTACCTCGCAAAGCCCTATAACCAAGATGCACTTCTCACCCGACTCGCACATATTCCACGCGAAAAAACCCCCCGCAATGGGAAACAGCATCAAGAGAAAACCCTGTACACAGGGGCAGAAGAAGGGGAAGAGACAGAGGATCCCTCAGAAGTAAAAAACACTTTGTCCTGAAAAACAGGAATATCTCTGCTGCGCAAAGGAGAAAAAATACTGGGCCGCACATCGAGTTTTACGGGGAAACAGGCGGGGAACCGGCAAGCACCCCGGCAGCTTCGAGGCACGACAGTAAATCAGTCACGCACAGATCCAAAGAACAAGTCGCGGTATCGAGAATAAGATCAGGGCACACCGGAATCTCGTATGGCGCTGACACTCCCGAAAAATCAGGGATGGCACCAGAGCGCGCCTTTTGGTAGAGCCCCTTCACGTCTCTGCGTTCACACTCTGCAAGAGAGCAGCTCACAAAAACCTCAAAAAATCCACCTGGCGGATGCTTGTCTCGCACTGCAGCACGGTCGGCGGCATAGGGAGAGATAAAAGCCGAAAGCACAATCTGACCGGCGTCTGTAAAAAGTTTGCACACTTCCCCTACACGCCGAATGTTTTCCACACGATCCTCGGGGGAAAACCCGAGATCAGCGTTTAATGCGTGCCGGATATTGTCGCCGTCAAGCACATACGAGACCACCCCTCGATCAGCCAATGCCGCTTCGAGCGCAAAAGCAAGCGTGGACTTCCCAGAGCCAGACAAACCAGTAAACCAGACTGTGGCAGGGCCATGCCCAAGCAAGGCACGCCGCCGATCGAGGCTCACATTACCGTGCGTATAGGTAATATTCTCGCTTACCGGGTTCTCTCTTCCCTTCACTCCGACTCCCCTTCTCCCAGTCCTGACGCTGGATCTCCCCGTTCTCTCAATCCTGACACGAAGACGTTGTCTTATCCGGGATCTCGGACAAGACCTGCAAGATCCCTTGCCGTTGCAAGAAGGCCACAATTTCTTCAGCGCATTCCATGGAATTTTTCTGATCGGTCCGCAAACGGAGATCAGGAGCCACAGGGCGATCGTATGTTGCTGTGACCCCTGGGAACAAGGGAATCTCACCTGCATCTGCGGCTTTGTACAGCCCGCGATCATCACGAGCACGACACACCTCAATTGGCGTATCGAGATGCACTTCCAGAAAACGGTCAGGACCAATAAGGCTGCGCGCGCGCTCACGCACGTCTGCTTTCGGAGCGACAAAAGCACAAATACAGATGATTCCCTGGTCATTGGCGAGTTTCGCAATCTCGGCAGAGCGTCGTAGATTCTCTGAGCGCTCTTGTGAACTAAAACCGAGATCCTTACTAATACCAAGACGCATGTTTTGACCATCGAGTCGCAAGGTCGTCTTGCCCAGCTCGAAAAGACGCCGCTCTACAGCTTTCGCGACAGTTGTCTTGCCTGCATTCGAAAATCCGGTAATCAAGAGAGTGACGGCACACTGCCCGTATCCGTGGGCGCGTTCTTCGCGCGTGACTTCGCTGCGCGGGTCGACCAGCCCCTCCGATGCCGGCAAAGCACCCCAAAGACTATCGACCGACTCAGAAGCAACAGGAGAAAGCGCCATCCCGGCACCCACTGTGGCATTGGTAAGTCGGTCGATCAGGATAAAAGCACCGGTCACACGGTTTTCTGTGTAGGGATCATAGAAAACCTCTTCGTCGAGACCAAGAGAAATCTTCCCGATCTCGTTCAGTTCCAAAACAGAAGCCGGACACTCTTTCAGAGAATTCACATCAACCCGATGATGCAGGGCAACCACAGCACAGTTGGTCGTCTTCACAGACTGGCGCATGAGATATTGCTTCCCCGGAGACATGGGAGTCTCCGCCATCCAGACCAACATGGCATCAACACGGTGGCCCCGGAACGCGAGCGCGCCAGGGTGTACGAGAAGGTCTCCTCGGCTCACGTCAATCTCATCGGAAAGCGTCAGCGTGACTGCCTTTCCGGCAGAAGCAGACAAAAGATCCCCATCATAAGTGACAATCCTTTGCACTTGACTGCGTTTACGGGAAGGCAGGACAAGAATATCGTCATCAACCTGCACTGTTCCTGATGCCACAGTCCCGGCATACCCGCGGAAATCCAGATCAGGACGGATCACAAGCTGTACAGGGTAGCGTAGATCGGCAGAGGTATTCCGGGAAATCTCAACAGTTTCGAGGTGCTCCATCAGAGGAAGTCCCCCGAACCAAGGCATCTTCTGGCTGGGCTCGACGACATTGTCACCGGCAAGAGCAGAGATCGGCAATATATAGGGATCTGTAATTGCAAGCGAAGTCGCGAAGTCCAAATAGGAAGATCGAATCTCTTCAAACCGCTGCTCTGCGTAGTCCACAAGATCCATCTTGTTGACGACAACCACGAGATGACGAATACCGAGCAGAGACACGAGATAACTGTGGCGGCGTGTCTGCACCTGCATACCCTGGCGGGCGTCAATCAGAAGAACGGCAAGATCACAGCCGGACGCTCCCGTCACCATATTGCGAGTGTATTGCTCATGACCGGGCGTATCGGCAATGATGAACTTCCGTCGGGCTGTCGAAAAATAGCGGTATGCCACATCAATCGTGATGCCCTGTTCACGTTCCGCTTTCAGGCCATCCATGAGAAGAGCCAAGTCGACTTCCTCACCAGAGGAACCCTGCGCGACCGAATCGGCTTTCACTGCAGCAAGCTGATCTTCGTAGATCATCTTGGAATCGTGTAAAAGACGACCGATAAGCGTGGACTTGCCATCATCGACACTGCCGCAAGTCAGCAAACGCAGCAGGTCTTTTTGCTCATGTTCAGCTAAATACGCCTCGATGTCTGCAGCAATGAGACTGGATTGATGCGACATCAGAAATAGCCCTCTCGTTTTTTCTCTTCCATAGAGCCAGAAGCGTCGTAGTCGATGACCCGTCCTTCGCGTTCGGAGCGCTTTGCGAGCAGCATCTCCTGGATGATCCTTGGCAAGGTGTCTGCAGTGGACTCGACCGCGCCGGAAAGTGGGTAACACCCCAACGTACGGAAGCGCACTGTGCGTTGTTGCACCTGTTCACCTGGGGCAAAACGGAAACGCTTATCGTCAACCATGAGGAGGGTGCCGTTACGTTCTACCACCGGTCGCGTCGCTGCGAAATAGAGGGGGACAATCGGAATATTCTGCAGGTAGATATACTGCCATACGTCGAGTTCGGTCCAGTTCGAGAGAGGGAAGACTCGAATACTCTCGCCCTTCCCAACCCGTCCGTTATACAGATGCCAGAGTTCAGGACGCTGATTTTTCGGATCCCACCGATGGTATTTATCACGAAATGAGTAGACACGTTCTTTTGCACGGGACTTTTCTTCATCTCGGCGCGCGCCGCCAAACGCAGCATCGTACCCACCCGCGTCAAGCGCCTGCTTCAGCGCTTGCGTCTTCATAATGTCGGTATAGTTCCGGCTGCCGTGATCGAAAGGGTTGATATCCTGACGTAACCCTTCAGGGTTCGTGTGCACAATCAGGTCAAGACCCTGCTCTTTTACGATACGGTCACGAAAAGTGATCATCTCCGAGAATTTCCACGTGGTGTCAACGTGCAGCAAAGAAAACGGCAGCTTCGCAGGAAAGAAAGCTTTCAGGGCAAGGTGCAGTAGCACAGAAGAGTCTTTGCCCACCGAATAGAGCATGACTGGTGATTCAAACTCAGCCACAACTTCCCGAAAAATATGAATGCTCTCGGCTTCCAACTCTTCAAGATGAGTCATATCGACGCGAGATGCCATGGAATTCCCAGTCATGAAGTCTCCTGTCTGCGTCTATAGGACGGAAAGAATCGGGCGGAGACAAAACAGACCGGTTCTTTTCTTCGTCCTCTCTTCCAAGTGCGATCCTCCCCGCAGCTACTTCCGACACAACAATCAAGAGGATCGGCCTTTCTCACGAGAGATCCACTCTCCCGCCCAGCGCGAGCAGGGCAATACTCTCGCTTTACACAGCTGAGTCCACCGTGCAGGACCGCACAGCCTGACGAATAAAGATGCAGTCATCCGGCATCTTTATTCGTCAGGCTGCAGGCCCGGAAGATCCCCTGAAGGTTATCCCGGCGGGGAAAGGCCGACAAGAAGAGCTGTGAAGCCAACCACTCCTACAAACCCGCCGGCTTCAAGAATCATTGACCGCCGGAACCGAACCCACACACTGGAATCCGCGCCTTTTACAAGCGTCGGCACGAGCACAAAATGATTGTAGGCGCCCATCCCCACAATACTAACGACAAGGAGAATTTTCCCAAGGAGAGTAGCACCGAACCCGATGGCAAAAAGGTCACTTACACTGCTCAAAGAGGAAATTGCCAGCGCAGTACCCGCGAGCGCAGTCGCACCCAGGGCGAAACCAGCGACAAGAGCGAAACGATCCGCCATGCGCGCAAGCCCAATACGATCCGCCTTCTGCCCTGAACCCAAGCGAGATGTCACAACCAAAACCAGACAAGCAAGACCACCAGCCCATGTTGCTGCCGCAGTCACGTGCACGATCGTAGAGAAAAGCACAAGCACACGCGGTGTCGCCGTCACGGTATGACCGACGAAGAGAAATGAACCAAGCATGGTGCTCGCGGCAAGGATCGCCACAAAAAAACTTGACGTGATGCGCTGCACTATTGATGAGGCAAGGGCTGCAAGAAAAGCAGCACCAATGGCCCGAAAGATCGCACTCCACAAAAACTTCTCAGGAATACTGTCCGCGAGAAGATCCCAATCACTCAGGGCGTCGCTGCCTCTCCCACTGCCGACAACGCCATGTGTGATCGTTTGAAAAAAGGTGGCAAAAAGCACCATTAAAGAGAGGACACGTAAGAATCTGGCAATTTTCGTCGCATCACGTTCGTCCCCGTCATACACAAGCAGGAGGAAGAACACACCCCCCACAGAAAAAAGAACTCCAACATACATAACCCAGCGGGAGAGGACTTCCAACGCCTTGTACGGTTGGCCTGATCCTCCCTCGGACAACAGATCGAACAGGCGTTCACGCGCCTGTTCGATCTCCGCTTCTGTCTGCCCAGCACTCGGCGCGCTTTCCTCTGGCGTCACGTTACCGGGAACATCCTCTGGAACCGAGGACTCTCCAGGAACAGAAGTTACTCCAGTCTCCGACTCAGGAGACAAGACAGTAAAAGTAAAAAGCCCGGTACGAGGATGAGAATCCGGCGCGGAAACCTCCCATCTCACACCGTAGACCCCATCAGGCAGATCTCTCGGCAATCCCACACGCACTTCGCTCGAGGAATCCCCGACAGATACCGGTCCGACATCTATGAGATCACCGTTCTTGTCATAGACCTCCACCACAGTCCGATCGAGAAAAACCGCCTTCGTAAAGCGCAAAACCACTCTCTCCGGGACAAAAATCAGAACTTCTTGATCGGCGGGATCAGAAGTTTCAAGATCTGCGTGCGCAAAAGCCGGTGCAGCAAACAACACCAAGAAGGGGAGGAAAGACAAAACCGTCAGTACCCGACGGGAAACACGCCAGGTAGCCCGGGGCTTTGTCTCTCTCCAACAGGTCCCTGGAAAAGACCATGCAGTGCATGCCAAATATCGCAAGATTCCCCTGAGACAAAAACACAACCCAAAATTCCAGGCAGAACCCCACCAAAGACAAAAAGGAGAACAGAAAAAACCGTGTTTCTTCATATTCTGCGTCATTCGCACGTCCACTCACGCACTCCTCGGAATCAACTCACAAAATGCCCAACGGAAAAGACATCGCACAACAACTCGCGAAAAATATCATGGGAATCAAAAGGCACTGCCCACTACTCGCTACTCACTAAGAAAGAAACACCCACGACACGTCTTCTTTATTTCAGCCGGCAAACGTCTTTCGCACAGATGACTCAGGTATGCCTATGGCATTTATTATGTTTTGATGCGGATTTTCTCTTTCGAGAGACAACTTCACAGAAAAAATTTGGCGCAGATTATCGAAGAAAACCGCATCAAAATTGTTATCTCGCCAATGCTGAAAGGACCCGCCTTCTCTTTCGAGCAAGTCCTCTTTCGTAAAGAAAAAATTAGCAATGCGCATGAAAAGCACCCAAACCAAATGGGATACTGCCTAGTGTAGTTCGCTGCAAAGTTTCCTGTGACCACCACGTATCACACGGAGAATACGAGAACACGCATAGATCCTGACAGAACCTGCGAAAAGACAGGGCAAACCTCTCCGATCTCCCCCCTTTCTCTTTGCCCTGCCAAGACCTGCCGGAAAAAATCAAACACAAGAACTGCGTGCACAACACAGAAACACAACAAACCCAAAAAAACCGAAGAAAGGCGAATGCGAATAACGGCATGTGCAGCAGAGGACCAAGGCTTTTCCCACTGGAGCGGTCAGCCCAGCACTCACACACCTCACCTAGGCCGGCACACCTGCCCGCAACAAGGCAAGAACTGCCACACCCCAAAAGAAAAATACTTGAGACAAGGCGTCTACAAGGCGTCGTAGATACGTGATCCGAAAGCCGGCCCTGCTCGCGCTACAACATAAAAGTCTCGTTTTTTTCCTGTCTGGGCCGCTCTTTTCCTTCATCCTCGCGCCGTACGAAAAAATTCCGTCTGCATCCGATGGCAAGTGCGCCAAAATCCGAGACAGCGCTCTCGCTCCGCAATTTCCTCTGTCCCCTTCGCGAGTTCAGGCGCAATACCTTCACCTTGCTCATCCGAAAAAGGAAACCTCCCCCCCACATGACAGAGGAAATCAATACTGCTATCGAGCTTCTCAACCTCACGAAGGCCTACGGAGAAAAACGTGGCATTACTAATGTCACGCTTCGCGTCCCCTCCGGCCAGGTGTTCGGCCTGCTCGGCCCAAACGGAGCAGGGAAAACCACAACAATACGTTTAATTATGGACATTATCCGACCCACAAAAGGTCGGGCAAAAGTCCTCGGTTTCGATAGTCAGGTCGACAGACACAAAATTCGCAAGGACATTGGCTACCTCCCCGGTGAAGTTTTCTTGCCAGAACACCTCACCGGTTGGGAAGTTATCGACCATTTTTCCCGTTCACGAAAACTCACCGACATGCGGGAAACGCACATGCTGATCGAGCGCTTCGACATCGATATGTTCACACCTGTCTCAGATCTTTCAAAGGGCAACAAACAAAAAATTGGTATTCTCCAGGCGTTCATGCACCGTCCCCGCCTGCTCGTCCTCGACGAACCGACATCGGGTCTCGACCCTCTCCTCCAGCGAGAGTTCTATCAACTCACGCAAGAAATATGTGCAGCAGGACACACCGTCCTCATGACATCACACCGGCTCGAAGAAATCCAAGAAGTCGCACAAATGGTCGGGATACTGAGAGAAGGAACAGCCATCCTCACCAGCTCCATCGAAGCTTTCCGTCTACAGACAAAGCAAAAAGTGGAAATTCAATTCCGGGAACCAATCAAACCAGAACACTTTTCCGGTCTCGACAATATCGAAAATATAAACATCAATAACAAGACGCTGCTCTGCACCGTCACAGGCACAATCGATCCACTCATCAAACGCGCCGCCTGTTTCTCGATTGAAACCATCGCCACCAGCGTGCCTCGACTCGAAGAAGTCCTCCTGCAGTACTTCCGGTCCTAATTTTCGACAAACAAAGGCTGTAGCCCCATGGTTGTTTCATGTCAGGTTTTGAAACCTGACATGAAACAACCTGGTAGACACCACACCGGACCGGAACACACCGGACCACATCAGGGCGCACGCCCATGCCCGACAGCACCCCCACCTTGGAAAATCCGCCAAGCCCATTTCCCCATGTCGCACAGACAGGTCAGCCGGCGAGCCCATTCCTCCCTCTCCATCACCACAAAACAGATGACAGAACACCAGGTGAGATTGTGGATCTCAGCCCAGTCAACGCGTCGCACGCCACAACAGGCCACAGGCCGCACTCGTCACCCCGACCATCATTCCTGCGGCTACAACCCATGGAAGGCGACGAATCTCACAGTTCAAAATCTCCCAGTCACGTTCTTTTGCAATCGCACGCAAATCATCATCCGGGTTGACTGCGACCGGCATCCCGACTGCTTCAAACAAGGGCAAATCTGAAACCGAATCACTGTATGCCCAGCTCTGCGACAAATCGATCCCACGGTCCGCAGCCAAAGCCTGCACAGCATGGAACTTCCCTTCCCCATGGCAAAAAGGACCAGACAGCTCTCCGGTATACACACCATTCGCATCAGTCTCTGCCACCGTGGCCACAACACCATGCATGTTGAGCACTTGTCCCATGCGTTCCACAATCTCAATCGGAGACGCAGAACAAAGAAAAGTCGGGACGCCAAGAGCCTCATGCTCCAAGATCCTCCGGTACATCTCAGGATGCACATGGGCCAGTAAAGGGGCCAGAATATCGGGAGCCATACGATCAACATCAGACCGTCGCCATCCCGTCACAGCGGCAAGCAGATGGTTGCACATCGCATGTCGCTGTGCTTCGTCTCCGCTCTTACGAAAAAATTGCCGGTTCTTCCAAGCATGCCGCAACAATTGTCGTCTCGAATACAACCCCCAGCGCAAGGCTGCTTTTCCAAAGCACACCATGCTCGACTGAGAGACAACAGTACGATCAAGATCGAAGAAAGCTGCTCCTGTCACATGTCTCTCCTGTCAGCTCTGGACATTCGGCTCTCCACACGTCAATCGTGCACACAGGCTGATCCCTGTTTCACGCGTCCGCAACCTGCAGAGAAGGAAGCCTCCTCGCTGGTTCTTTACCCGGAACCAGGTGCCCGAGGATTGCCCATAAGATCCAACGCCACAAGCTCAAGAGCCCGGTAAGTGGCAGCAACCCGAGGGGGAACGACATCAAGTAACGAGACCAGCATCGATTCTCCCAAAGGAGTCAAAGAATAGGTGCGCTTCGCGCGTGTCGCGCCCTCTTCCCACTCCCCTTTTATCCAGTTTTTCTTTTCGAGTTTTTTCAGTAAAGAATAAATCCCGCCAGAAGATGGCTGCCAAAGTCCTTCTGTCCGCTTAGAAATCTCATGTATAATATCGTTTCCGTGGCGAGGCATCTCACTCAGTAAGTGCAACGTGTAGAGAGGAAGAAACCCGCGCGTGAGTACTTCGTTGAGTTGTTCCCCTGCTGCAGCCAAGTCGCGCAACTGCCGAACTTTCGCGCGGCCTTCCTCCTCAATCCGAGTGATCTCACGCTGCACACTCTCGGACTCGAGAAAAGAAAAAGCATCACGGTCGGATTTCTCGTCCACACCGAAGGTCCTCATCACGACAACAACACTGTTTCGAGACCAGGATCCAGAAACAGACTACGGGACAACACAAACAACGCAATAGTCACCACAGACAGGTAATCCGACAGGACCCGCGTCGACGCATTTTCTCCGCAAGTCCTAAGAATCCAAGAAGAATACCCTGCACGCACTACTCCGTAACAAAAAGCCTGGAGCCCGTTCGCCGGAAAATCTGAGAAGGCAACAAAACAACAGGCAGCAAGACGGAGGAGATCTCCTGCGCGCTTGCACGAAACGCTCACCTCAGAGGTCGTTCCTCGTCACGTGCAACGTCCTGTTTGTCGTTGATGCCAGTCCTGTTTCCAGCGTCTTGTCCGAACATACGACTCCGAAAATACAGCAGAAATACCAGCTCAACAACCAGCTTCACCTGCATCATACCGGACTCCGGTCGCATCAACAGCGTAAGGGGCCAGATTATGCACAGCAATACCGGACTCTGTCACAAGATCAAGCTCAAGCGGAGCAAAACTCGCACCCGTCGAATCAGGAAATACCAATAAACGCCCCTTTCTCAGCTTGACTGAGAGCTTGGCACGGACCTCACCCTCTCCCGTTCTTCTCCCCGCAAAATCAAGCTGAAGCACACTCGACGGACAAAGCACAAGGGAACTGCCACCGCGAGCGGTCAAGGTCACGTCTCCTTCTGGCCCATTTGAAATCATGGTCCCCGCCGGCACCGTGCGACGCGCACGTGCAACCAAAGGCTTGTCATTGCCTTTTTTAAGAAGAACAGAGCTTCCACGCGTCTCGAGAAAAAGGGCATTGTCGGGAATTTCCAACCATGTGCCTTCTCCGCTACCGAAAAAAAACAGAGATCCGAGAAGAAGAAAAAGGGGCACACCCAACAGGCGGGAAGCGCCCTGTAACGGGGTTTCCGGAACTCCAAATACAGATGAAACAGACCAGGGCTCCGCCATGTTTTCCACAAATAATGGAGTCGGTGAGGCAAACAACGCGGCTTCCGCTCCCCCAAAAACCCCTCGTTGCGCAGGAGAACGCGGAATCACCGACACGCTGCCTACTTCCTTGGCGAAATTTCCTCCACCTCGCAAAAGCATGCGCGCCCCCTCAACTAAAGGCAAAGTAATAAGAAGGGAACGTTCACGCGCCAAGATTGTTTGATCCTCCTCTTCCCCAAAAGAAAAAGGCCCGAGCACAAGATCGCCTTCCCCAAGATCTGGCCCACTACTGCACTGTAGGCATCCGGCCTGCACCAAAGCCGCGGTCGAAGCCGAGAGTGGATACTCATCGCCTACTTCCAGGGACACGATATCAAGCACATGGGCCATCCCGACTCGGTCCTCATCAGTAGCCCCGCGGAACACTTCATGGTCGAGAATCTCTTCGGCCTGTTCAAAAGGCAAACCCGAGATAGTTTTCAATGGCGATTCGGCACATTCCGTGAAAACTTTCCGGGGAATGGCCAGCAGACGCGCACCAAAAGCCCGCCAGTGCAACGAAGACGAATGCGACGTAAAAGCAGAAGCCACTCCCACAAGATCCCCAGCTGTTGCACGCACCCGTGCGGTACCACACAAGTCATGCGAACGAGCACCTTCAAGCTCCCCGTTCACCACCACAAACACGCAGTCGCCCATCTCCCCTTCTCGCAACACGAGGTCTCCATTGCGGGGATACCGCCAGCGTGCCACAGCAGCCATCGAATACAAGACTGTATCATCGAAATTGCGGAGACGGCTACGCCGCAGTGCAGCAAAACGAGCGTCAAAACCAGTGACGGGATTAAACCACCCAATTCGGCGCAAAAGAGAACGCACGCATCGTGCCCCTTGCCAGAGGAAAGGGGCATAAAGCCCAACCGTCAGCGCGCAAGCAGCAGCAAGGACAGGCCATCTCGCGACTGTCGCGCCCGCGATCACACCCGAAATCCGATCCCGCAAAAACACTGCGCCAAAAATGAGGACAGCAACTGTCCATAACATGGAGACCACTGCATACAGCAGCAATGAACGCTGTTGGACAGCAATAATAGAAGGGGTTTCTTCCCGGGAAGAAGAGGACCGGGTGCGAGAAAAAACAGCGCGGAAAACTGCCATTGCCCTGTCGTGTAAACGAGGCACCTCAAACCAATCTTCGGCCAGCATTGCCCCGTCGAGTCCCACTCCTGGATGTAAGGACACCAGCATTACAACGTATGCACAAAAAGCAAGTTTGAAGAAAACGGGAGCAGTATCGGGCAGGATAAACCCGAGAACAGACGCAAACCCTCCCAGCATCCAGAGAGCAAAAGGACCCGAAGCAGAACGCTGCACACGCCCCACACGCCCAGCCATTTGCGCAGAACGGGTGTCGACCACAAAAGCCGGCAAACCAAAGGCCATAGTGAAAAATACCGGACCCACTTTCCGTCCGACATTCACAGTGGCAAGACCACGGGCAATCTCGCGCGCAGCAGAAACCAGTGCAAAGAAAAAAAGTGCCAGGAAGGTACCAGTCTGATAAGAGTCCCCAAGTAAGAAGAGTCGCAATCCAGTAAAAAGACACGACCAAACAAAAAATCCAGCCCCAATCAAACCCAGCAAAGCACAGCAGATCACCGCCCATTTGTGAAAAAGAACACGGCCACCTGCCCTATAGAGAAAGGTAAAAAAACGGTCTCCATGAAAAAGAAGACGTCGTTCTCCGAAAAAAACTCGGCGAAAACGTCGCCGGAAAGACAAAGACCCAGCAGAAGCTGCTCCCGGACCCGGACCGGGAATAGCATCGAGCATTCCCGCGGCATATAAACGCATCACAAGCCGGGTTACATGCTCAGGAGCAACAGTATTCGCGTGACGCGCATACTCGCCCACCAGGCTGGAAATACTGTGCGCCCCACTCATCTCACGCGCAACACTCCACTCTTGCGGGCTCAGTCGAACATACTGCCCAAACCCTTCAGAAGAACGCAATAAAACATACGGACGACCATGGATGTCCTCGAGTTGTACCGCCTCAAGATCCTGGCGAAGACGGGGAAAATCCACAAGAGCCGACACCGCGACCAGGGAATGTGCTGCGATTTGCTCCTTTGAGCCTGCTTCGCCGGTCGGGGGAGAAGAACCCGACCCAGAAGAAGAAAGTTTCTTGTCGCCGCGCCCTGCTGTGCGAATTTCCGCTTCACGCACCCCGGTAGCAGACTGCTGCGCGTCTTCAGGAGAGGTACCCAACGTCACAGGACACTTCTCTCAATAAATATGCGTACGCAACATGCTTCAGAAACAGGCGTCAGCGAAAAGGCGGAGAAAGAGAGTGAGCGCGTTCTCGCTTCCACACACAAAGAAGCCCAGCGGGAGTCTTGTCCCGGTCTCGACTGCACTCGCTGCACCCTGGCACACGAGAACACATGATCTGCCAACAAAGACCAGAAAAAACACGCATAAAGCGTCCTATTGAGCCGGATAACTCCAGACATTTTTGACTCCACCCTGTTCGCACATTATCAATGAACACCCACCTGTAACAGACGCCATTCTACTCCAGATTGCTCTCTTGACGAGCAGAATTCCCAAGAGGCTATTTTTGCATATTTATCAATATATATAGAGAAAAAAAGGGTTTTTCAAACCCAATAAAAGCCAAATAAAACCTCTTATAGTCACAAATCCAACTGGGCGAAAAACCCGGATCCGCGCCCATTCCGCCCCAGAGAAAACCCTGAACCTCCCCGCAAGCCGGCATGCACACAGCACAGCAGAATGCCGGAAAACACAGAAACAAGATCCCACGCGCCTACCGACGACCGAAAAACCCGAACAAGCAAAAAATCTCAGAAAGAACCACAGAAGAAGGAAAAAAGCACACGCGGCATGACCACTTTGCATGAGCGATCATGCCACAGAGCCTCCAAAAAAGGTGCCGCACAGATCACGGAATAATGTTCACAAGTTTCGGCGGACGGGCAATCACACGCAGCGGGGTCCCATCGCCCAGGTGCTTTTGCACCTTCTCGGACGCCAGCGCAAGCGCTTCCGCCTCAGATTCCGAGATGCCAGAAGGCACATCGAGGCGATCCCGCACTTTTCCCGCGACTTGCACCACCATGACGACTGTCTTCGGTTTCGCGAGTTCGGCATCATACTCCGGCCAAGACTGCGCGTGTATGTGGCTCTCATGGCCGGTCAGTTCCCACAATTCTGCCGTCACACACGGCGCCATCGGCGCCAGCAGCAGCAAGAGTGCAGTCGTGAACTCATCAAAAACAGACCGGGCAGCCCCATCCCCTGTTTGCACCCATTTATAGGCGTCATTCACAAGTTCCATTAGCGCAGGCACCGCGGTATTGAAAGAAAAAGTCTCGATGTCCTGCGTGACCTTGTGTATCGTACGGTGCACCATGCCCCTGATTTCCTCATCCGCAGAGTTGACGGGGCGGTCTCTCACCGTCCCGACCTCTTCAAGGACAAGCCGCCAGAGGCGCTTGAGAAAACGGGCCGTGCCTTCCATGCCGTTTTCCTGCCATTCCACATCCAAATGTGGTGGGCCGATAAAGAGATGGAAAAGACGGGTCGCGTCAGCCCCATAGGCTTCGCAGGCCTCGTCCACACTGACGGCATTACCCTTCGACTTCGACATCTTCGTGCCGTTTCGATAGATCATCCCCTGCGTGAACAGCGCAGCAAAGGGCTCTTCTGCTTCCGTCAGATCCAGGTCATGGAAGACCTTTTGAAAAAACCGCGAGTAGAGCAGATGCAAGATGGCGTGTTCGACTCCTCCGATGTACTGATCGACAGGCATCCAGGCACGCGCGGCCTCCGGCGACCAGGCCGCGTCGACATTGTGCGGATCACAATAACGCAGAAAGTACCAAGAGGAGTCAACGAAGGTATCCATCGTGTCAGTTTCACGGCGCGCCGACCCTCCACATTTTGGACACTCCGTCTGAAAAAAGGACTGCTCGAACGTAAGAGGAGATTGTCCTGTCGGTCGGAACTCCACGTCCTGTGGCAAAAGCACCGGCAAATCTGCTTCGGGAACAGGCTGCAAACCGCATTTCTCACACGTCACCATGGGAATCGGCGCACCCCAGTAACGCTGCCGGGAAATAAGCCAGTCCCGCAGACGGTAGTTCACCTTGGATTCGCCGAAACCCTCGGCCTCCATATGGGTAATGACCGCCCGTTCGCACTCCTCAGTCGACATCCCGCTGAAAGACCCGGACGCGACCGCCACACCTTTCCCAATAAATGCCGCAGAATGCTCGCAAGACTCGCCGTCAGGATCGCCAGAAGCATCAGCAGCAGCATTGACAGCTTCGACGACCCAACGAATCTCAAGAGAGTGACGCGAAGCAAACGCAAAGTCTCTTTCGTCATGCGCGGGGACAGCCATGATCGCGCCGGTCCCATAGCCGGCCAGGACATAATCGGCAGTCCAAATGGGGATATCCTCCCCATTGAAGGGATTGCGGGCCATCGCCCCAGTAAAAATCCCACGCTTGGAATCCTCGCTCTGGCGCTCCACGTCCGTCATCGCCATCGCTTCTGCGACAAAGCTGCTCACTTCTTCGGCACGACCACTCTGGGCAGCCAGTACCTCAGTCAGAGGATGCTCCGGCGCAACGACTGCATACGTCATGCCAAAAACCGTGTCAGGACGCGTCGTGAAAACCCGCAGCTTCGCCTCTGCACCTGTCGCCGGATCAATCACCCCGGGAATCGGCAGATCAAACTCGGCACCCTCGGAACGGCC
>DEIU01000013.1:84773-86061 GCA_002352645.1 Acidimicrobiia bacterium UBA2766
CGCTCAGGCCAGCGGTCCAGCAAAGCCAGGTCATCAAGCAGCCGATCCGCATACTTGGTAATCGCAAAAAACCACTGCTCAAGCTCACGCCGTTCTACCAGCGCCCCAGAGCGTTCGCCCCGACCATCAACCACCTGCTCATTCGCCAAAACAGTCTGATCAACAGGATCCCAATTCACAATGGCCCGCTTACGATAAGCCAAACCAGCATTGTACAGTTGAAGAAAAATCCATTGGGTCCAGCGGTAATAATCCTCTCGGGAAGTATTGACCTCCCGGTCCCAGTCATACACCACACGCAGCTTGCGCAACTGCACCTTCATATTTTGGATCGCATCCTGCGTAGTCTTCGCGGGATGCACGCCCGTTTCCACGGCATAATTCTCGGCAGGAAGACCAAAGGCATCCCACCCCATCGGACTCATCACATTAAAGCCCCGCATTTTCTTGTAACGGACGATCAAATCTCCGTACACATAATTGCGGGCATGTCCCATGTGCAAACCCGAACCCGAAGGGTATGGGTACATGACAAGGGCATAAAACTTCGGGCGAGAAGGATCTGGCTCGGCATGATACGTGCCATGCTCTTCCCAATAGGACTGCCATTTCTCTTCAATGGCAGCATGGTCGTACTCCTGGCCCATTGCGAATATCACCGTTCTCGTCGTCACGCAGCACCGCGACAAACATCGCGACCTATTGGGGGGCAAGGGTAGCCGCGGGAACAGTGAAAGCGTTGAGGAAACACCTCACGAAAAAACCCGGCATCTCAGAACTCTGGCCAAAAAATCTCGCCAGAAAGAAGCATGCAGCATCCCGGCACAATTCCCACCACATCTTTTCGCAGAGACTCCGGTCGTCCCTTTGCGACACCCCTCCGCCCACCGGACAGTCCCCCACTGTAACAAAACGTCCGAGAAACACCGGAAAGATTTTTTTCCCTCCAAAAAAACAGCCCTTCCCCCCAAACAGCTTCCCCTTGCCTACAACTACCCCAGACCCTAAAAAACACACTTCATAGCGCGGAACCAGATAGAGATAGTTGCGCACCGGGCAGGCATCGCACGAAAAGTCACACCATACGATCTTCGGAAGACAGCAACAAGCATTCTGGCGGATGCCAGTATCCCAACCGAGAAACTGCCTGATTTCCTCCGCCATCGCACAACGAAGATGGTGGAATTCCACTACCGGCATGTCATTGGGGAAAAGGTGCGAGCCGCTGAAATGATGTCGGAGATCTTTGAGCACGAAGATGAGACGTCTGAAAGTGCAGGGTAGAGGA
>DEIU01000067.1 GCA_002352645.1 Acidimicrobiia bacterium UBA2766
TTCGCCAGTTCGATCATTTTTGCTGAGGAATCGACACCTTGAAGGCGTTGCACATTGGGTGCTATATCAAAACTTATCTCACCAGATGCACAAGCGAAATCTAATACTACATCCGACTTACTCAGGAGCGACTTGGTACTTTCGATAGTTTTTTTGTAAAAAAATCATGTTTTCGTACATCATTATCATATTTTTTAGAGATTTTATCCCAAAAGGTAGTACTCATTTTTCTTTGCTTTCAGGCTCAGTGTCGGGGTATTGAAAAACGTCGTCAAGCGGCACCTTGAAAGCCCGCGCGATCTCGAAAGCCATCTCAAGAGAAGGCGAATAGCGACCTCGCTCAATCGCAATGATCGTTTGTCGGGTCACCCCAACACGATCCGCCAGCTCCGCTTGTGTCATCTCTCCATTCGTAAACCTGAGAGATCGAATGACATTTCTGACTTTTGTCGGTTTCACCATTGTGGAAAGCCCCTGCGGTAGGAAACGAGCTTCACCACAGACCCAAGGAGAGACGACAGCACAAACGCGAGGTAGATCACATTCGCGATCCAGAAATGGTGCAGCTCGGCTATCGACATGCCAAGCGCCGCCACAGCACCAATCACGACAAATGATTGGCCGACATATTCACCGAACCGATAGATCTCCCTATCACGTTGATCCTTCTTGTCGATGTCTTTCGGTGAGATAATCCCAACCACAATATGGACCACAATCGAGACGGTCACCCAAGCTCCGATTGTCCACAGCATTGCTGACGCGTAGAACACCCCGGTCAGACTGGTGTTGTCCGCTCGCCACAGAATAACGGCGAGATAGGCTGGATATATGACGAGTGGAACCAAGGCCATGATCCACGCGCTCTTCTCTTTGAATGACACTCATGCTCCTATGTCAAATGTTCTTAACATAAAAGAATGTACGATATTCTTAACTTAGTGTCAATAATTATTTACATCAACAGCGGCAGACAAGCTCAATTTCGATAGCCCCGCAAGGTCTTCCAGATCACGGTAAGGCAATGTTGCGACGCCTGGTCGAGAAACCGAACCTCAGCACACGGGACACCATCCCCGCCCCTCACCCCATTGGCCAACGAATAGCCTCAAATATGACTAGATCCTAAGAAAACACACGAAAACTGCTACTTCTTCATAGAAAAGTAGAATAAGAACATACAGTCTGGTAAAATACTTTCGTACTCAGAAACGCGGTACTCCACTCACAGACAGAGAGAGCCCAGGGATGGTCTACCGAGCACTGCTCGTCGGCAATGATACCTTCCCCGACTCCACGAACCTCCCTCAGCTCCATGCCCCCTCACACAATCTCACTCTCCTGAAAAACACCCTCACCGACCCCACAACCGGCATGTTCACGCCAGAGAACATGCAAACCATGGAAAACAGCAGCACTGCTCACATCACCAAAGCAATAAAAGAACTCTTCAACTCCGCTCACGAACACGACCTCACCCTCTTCTACTACACCGGTCACATCCATTTCGACCGACACAACGACCCCTGTCTCTGCACCGCGGACACCCGCATCGACCTCCTCCCCGACACCGCACTCTCCGCCCACACCCTCAACCAAATAGCGGAAGACTCCCCCACCCACACCCGGCTCTTCCTCTTCGACTGCTCGCACAACACATACACCGAGCAACACAACAACCTGCCAAAAAGCCTTACAAACCAACACCACTACATCCTGTCCAACACCGAAAACACCCACCAGACCTCCCTGTATACCAACCAGCCCAGCCCCTTCACGCTCGTCCTCAGCCAAGGACTGCGCACCACACCACCCCAACCCGGTCAAACCCACATCACCCTAAACGACCTCTGCACCTACACCTACAACCACCTCCGCACCGGCGTCACCCCCCAACACAACCTCCCCAGCCACATCAGCATCCCCCTCGCCCACAGAACACTGCCGGCAAAACCCGCACCCACTGCCTCCCCACTTCCCAGCACACCAACCACCTACCCTCCACAACCCACTCCCCCGCACCTCAAGAAACAAAACCAGAAACTACGCGCTCCGCAGATCCTTCTCATTAGTGCCCTCGCGCTTCTCGCTCCCATCATTCTCTTCGTCCTTTTCTCCAGGGACAACGGCTCCGAAAACGGCCTCAAGACAATTGACATCAACACGGTTGACATCCTTCACACCATCGAAGCTCACAATGAAATTGTGTACGACGTGTCCTTCAGTCCCGACGGCACTCGCATTATCACCGGGAGCTTGGACGACACTGCCAAAATCTGGAACGCCGACACAGGGAAACTCCTCCACACACTCCACCACAGCGATGACGTATGGAACGTGTCCTTCAGTCCCGACGGCACTCGCATTATCACCGGGAGCTTGGACAATACCGCCAAAATCTGGAACGCCGACACAGGGAAACTCCTCCACACACTCCAACACAAAAGTAACGTGCATCACGCGTCCTTCAGCCCCGACAGCATCCATGTCTCCACTGCAAGCGCTGACGGCACTGCCAAAATCTGGAACGCCAAAACAGGACAAGCCATTCATACTCTCCGACATGACTATCAAGATGAAGTGATAAGAGCCGTCTTCAGCTCCGATGGCAGCCGCGTCGTCACCTCAAGCTGGAAAGGCATTGCCAAAATCTGGAAAACTGCTACAGGAGCACACATCCAGAACTTCAAGGATCACACAGCTTCCATATATGACACGTCCTTCAATTTCGACAAAACTCGCATCATCACCGGAAGCATTGACAACACTGCCAAAATCTGGAACGCCAAGACAGGAGATCTCCTCCACACGCTGCAGCACGACGAAGAGGTATGGCACACGTCTTTCAGCCCCAACGGGACCTACCTCATCACTGCAAGTTTTGACGACACTGCCAAAATCTGGAATACCGATACAGGGGGACTCCTCCACGCACTCCACCACGACGAAAACGTGTGGAACGCGTCTTTCAGCCCCGACAGCACTCACGCCATCACTGCAAGTTTTGACGGCACTGCCAAAATCTGGAAAACTGATACAGGGGAACTCCTCCACACTCTCCAACACAACGATCGCGTGCAAAACGCCATCTTTAGCCCGAACGGCATCAGCATCGTCAGCACCAGCAGCGACGGTATCGTGAAAGTCTGGAAGATCACATGACCTCTTTCACAGCACCGGCTTTGCCTTTGCCTTTGCCTTTGCCTTAATGAGGTCTCTCATTTTCTCCCCTCACCACAGAAAAGCTGCGCACTAGCCAGAACCCTGCTGCTTCGCCAGTATGAGGACCTAGGGTTTCCGCGTATCCCTCAAGAGTAGACATACCCTATCATACATATGAATTTCAATAAACTTGCAAATAAACATATGCCTAATTATGATGGACATCAATACCAAACGCGCCCTTTGGGGCAGGTAGAGAAAAGGAGGACTCCTAACTCGCTATTGTCCGGCGCGAAAAATATTTCCACATCAGTAATATTTTCGGAAAAATTCCTTATTTTGGCAAACCATACATAGTTTTCTATATATGATCACAAATAAACTCGAAAAAATGAGGCGCATCTCTATTTTTTCAAAAAAATCTGCGGACTCAATAAAGTCTGGGTTTTCTCTGGAATAAGCATTTACTGCCGAGAAAGCGGAGAGTTATATTTTGCTTAAAAGCATACCTCTCCGGCATTCCAGCAGGTATCGTCTTTCCTTCTTCATGCCTTTACCAGGGTTTTTCCGTCTATTTAGAATTCCATAAAATAGCATTTTTTCGATTGCAAACAGTTTATTTCAACAATAATGGGTACCTATTTCAGTCAAATAGCAAGGTCTCAGTAAAATATCGCTGTCACATAACGCTAATTTAAATCAGATTTTAACAGGTACGGACAGAAGCAGAAATAAACGGGGAATAAAGAATTTTATCTCCGCGAGTGAATACTGAATTATTCTCGCTACAATTCACAACATAAAAGGAAAAAATGAATACACTTATTACAATTTTTCTTACCATTGGGTCGATAGTCGGACTAAAAAAGATACTCAACTAGGCTATTAGCGGATACAAAACCCTTACTAATAAGCCAGGTTCCGACAATTAAAAGAGTCATCATGTGGGTCTCAATCAGGAGAGCAAGAGGAACCACAAGTTCTTCGTCTTCTTGACTCCAGGCCCACATAATGGCTTCTTCTGGCAAGCCGGCAGAGAAATTCTCGACATGTTTGCCTCGATTGCACCCAGTGCCGGCTTCTCCAGCTCCCACAGAGAAGCCGCAAAACTCGCCTCTTCACCAGCATGAAAATTGCAATGGCGTACTAAAAAAAACAGCTTCTCGCCCCTACCAAGCGCTCTCCAGCTTTCAGTTGGAACAGGATCCAACAATGGGAACCAAACCCCTGTGCAGCTTCCTGGCATAAAGCCAAACGCAGATACAAAATTGCGGAAGTTCCTAATCCTCGAGACAACTCGCTCCAACCTCACCAGCAAGTTCTGCACAACTTCAAGAAATCCGTCATTGTGCAAATCGGTTGCAGCCAAGCATCCGCTTCTCGCTCATTTTGAGAAATAATTTGCTGCAGCAAATGCTCCGTGCAACTGCGATGGGAGGGTTTGGGCAGCCAGGAAAAAGTCTCAAAGCTATATTTTTACGTTCTGATACCCATCCAAGACTCCTCCGGTACCCCAAGGATTGAGACGAGAATCCCCGCGATGCTGTCGCCGTCGTTGCCAGTGTTGTATGCACCTACCTTTCGTCTTACTCTGGCTTTCGGGGATTGCGGAGCTTGCAAGCTTGGACAACAGAGCAGCGGACCATTCCGGAAACGCACAAGAGATAATCGGCACGAGTCACCCATTCACTGCATACTAAACAGCACTGACCAGGGAGGGTATGTGCAGGTATTGCGGAAGATATTGCGGATATCTCCCATGCGCTCACTACGAAGAAAAATGCCTCATCCCCACGCTCCCATCACAAAAAGAGCGTGTCAGCGCCCTCATTTCGCCACAGAAAGCGAAAAAACCAGACCCCATTTGGGTCAAATCTCTGGGAGAGGGGGGGTTTACGGGGCTGTCGCAGGGTATTTCACCTGGTCAGAAGAGGAGCCGGCGGTCGGGATCGAACCGACGGCCTACTGATTACAAATCAGTTGCGCTACCACTGCGCCACGCCGGCATGCGCCGCCAGAAAACCGTGCCAGGGAGTCCGAGTCTGTCAAGTGAGAGACATCGAAGAAAGCTGGGAGGCTTCTGGTTATGCGGGGAGGGAGGACAGTCTCCCTCTCTCTTGTGCACAGAATACACAAGGCTGGGGGCCTCGCGCACATCGTTTCTTGCTTGTTTTGGGGAGGGAAAAGAGGTTTGTGGAAGAAAGCTGTCACAAGAACTCTCATGGTGGGGGCAAAGAGTGACTTTTACTGTCTTGGGGTCTTTCGGGAGGGATGTTGAACATCGCTCCCCGACCTCGCTCAACCCGGCCTGACCTCCCCGGCTCGCCTCACACGGCCCCACACCCAGAACCTCCCCGGGACCGGCTCCCCGGCTCGCCTCACACGACCCCACGCCTCGGCTCTCTCGCCGGGGGGCCCTTCGCGGGGCCTGGGATGGGCCCGTGCAGGGAGGGCGGGAAAGAGGTCAACGGGCGCGGGGTGGGGGTGGTTCTCTACAGTGGGACACGATGACCAGCGACACTTTTCTCAGTATTTCTCCGCTCGATGGGCGGTATCGTCCGCTCCTCGATGACCTGCGCCAGGAATTTTCAGAGTGTGCTCTGATGCGCCATCGTTTCCATGTGGAGGCAGAGTGGCTGCTTTTTTTGGCTGAGAGTCCTGAATTTCGCGAGATTCGCAATTTGAGTGGGGAGGAGGTTGCTCGGGTGCGCTCGTGGGCGACGGATTTTGCTGCGGATGATCTTGCGGCGGTGAAACAGATTGAACGTGAAACGAATCATGATGTGAAGGCTGTTGAATATTATTTTCGCAGCAAAATGGCCGGGACTTCTCTCCAGGATCTTACGGCTTTTACGCATTTTGCTTGTACATCAGAGGATGTGAATAATCTGGCGTATGGGCGCATGTTGCAGAGAGGGCTTCATGATATTTGGGGTCCTCACGCCGCGGAGCTTGCCCGGACGGTGGCTGGGCTCGCTGATCTTTGGCGAGACGTGCCAATGCTTTCTCGAACACATGGGCAGGCGGCAACGCCTACGACGGTCGGGAAAGAGCTTGCGGTTTTTGTGTACCGGTGGGAGCGGCAGCGGCGGCAGGTTCTCGCCTGCGAGATTCTCGGGAAAATAAACGGGGCAGTGGGAACGTATGGCGCGCACATGGCTGCCTATCCGCATGCACCATGGACAGAGCTTTCACGCGTTTTTGTGCAGCGGATGGGGCTGGTGTGGAATCCGCTCACTACACAGATCGAATCGCATGACTATATGGCGGAAATTTTTCATGCGGTCATGCGCTGGAACTCTGTCTTAAACGACTTCAATACTGACATTTGGTCGTATGTGAGTTTAGGGTATTTTCGACAGTCTCTCGTGGCAGGTCAGATTGGTTCCTCGACGATGCCGCACAAGGTGAACCCAATTGATTTTGAGACTTCTGAGGCAAACGTTGGGGTAAGTAATGCGATTTTGTCGCATCTTGCGGGGAAGCTTCCCGTGTCTCGCTTGCAACGGGATTTAAGTGATTCATCGGCGTTGCGCAATACGGGGGTCGGGCTTGGGCATTCGCTTTTGGCGATCCGGTATTCCTTAAAGGGAGTGCGGCGCCTTGAATTGCACGAAGAAAAACTAACGCAGGATCTCGACCAGGCTTGGGAGACTCTAGGGGAAGCGGCGCAAACGGTCCTGCGAAAAAGTGGGGTGGCAAATGCGTATGAGCGTCTGAAAGAGCTGACACGCGGGCAGCTGGTCACCGAGAAAGAGATGCGGTCTTATCTGATGAGTCTCGGCGATACGCCAGGGATGAGCGAGGCTGACAAGGAGCGTTTACTCGAGCTCACACCTTCTTCTTATACCGGGCTCGCCTCGTCCCTTGTGGATTATGCGCTGGCTGCGCTCGCAGAAGAACCTGCGGCCCCGGCAGAAGCATCTTTGCGAGAGAGTCACCAAGAGACTCAATAGAAAGGCCTCCGTTAGGTCCCCGCAAAAACTCTGCACGCCGAGGCCTTCACAAGACCCGACCTCACCAGGGTCCCCACTCGGACTGCCCGGCAAGGTCTGCACTACGGACCACCCGGAAAATCTCTGGCGAAACGACCACGCGGTCAAAAGAGAGTGCAAGGGAGGATGCGCACAGAGATAGCACGGCTGTTTTTTCGGCTGGGTTTGCATACCAAGACGAAACAAGATCGGAAGGTGTCGGGGTAGACCCGGTGGGTCTACCCCGACACTGTGCCCCTTTTCCCGGTTCTCTTGACACTCTAAATTCTGTTTTTGGCATGCTTACCCCGTGAAATGCTTGCCAAAGAGAAAACAGAACGAGTTGTCAGAAAAACAGTCGCCTCCGCACAGGCGAGCTTCCCGAGAGCGTTATTCCACAAAGCTCTCACCGGACAAGATGAACCGGGCGGGGAAAGTGTAAGAAATCACATTTTTTCTGCGTGTTACACGGCTTCGCGGGCGAGTTCTGCCCGGTCGTCGGCCTCGCGGCGCTGTAGGCAGGCTTCGAGTTTTCGCTTGATGCGCTGAATGGCGTTGTCGATGGATTTGGCGTGACGACCGAGGGCGTCCGCTATGTCTTGGTAGCTTTTTCCTTCGACATAGAGTTTGAGAACTTGTAGCTCAAGTGGGGAGAGAATGTCGTAGAGAGAGCCTCGAAGCTTGGAGACTTCCTCAACGGAAATCACACGGTGCGCGGGCTCAAAATTCTCGTCGCCGGGGAGCATGTCCTCGACAGTACGATCTTGGTCGTCTTCTGAGCGTGTGAGATTGAAACTCACATAGGAGTTGAGTGGCTGATGTTTCTGCCGCGTTGCTGTTTTAATCGCGGTGATAATCTGCCTGGTGATACACAGCTCAGCGAATGCCCGGAACGATGCCTGACGGTCGGAACGGAAATCGCGAACAGCCTTGAAAAGCCCGATCATACCCTCTTGATAAATATCATCGGAGTCAGCTCCGATGAGGAAATATCCTCGAGCTTTTGTGCGAGCAAAACGCTGATAGCGTGCTAGAAGGTGTTCGAGAGCGAGACGGTCGCCTCCACGGGCCATCTCTACCAAGCGGTCATCCGGAATCCGACCGAGAGCATTGTTTTGCATCAATCCTGCCAAAGCAAGCCCTCCGAGAACATTGAAAACTAAAAAACAGAGGATGCTCTGGTGTGGCAGCGTGAAAATGCTCTTAAAAAACGGACACATTGCACAACACCGACATCAACGTGATGTCACATTAAGGCTTTTCTCAGGTTTCTTCCTACGTAAAACGCATGAAGATACCTCATTCAACTGCGCAATTCTCGCACGACCACAAATACCTCTAATCATTACAAATAACTAAAAAACCCTACAAAATAGACACAATCACACTTTTAAAAAGCTACAAAAACCCCTGTTCGCTTCCAACCCCACAGCCAATCTCGCAAAGCATATTCGCCCATACACGAAAAAAGTCGACAATCCGACAAGACCTCAAAGGAGGAAACCTGCAGCCATCACGCGTGTTTACCTTCCTGGCGCTCTTGTCGTTCGGCAACATGAAAAGCCGCCACCGCCACTGCCGTCGCCACATTCAACGAGGCGACACGACCATGCAGAGGAATCCCGCAAAGTTCATCGCATACCGATTGCACACGCGGACGAATACCTTTTCCCTCTGACCCTGCCACCAAGATCACACGTTCATCACACAAGCCGCACTCCCACAGGGCTTTCCCCTCAGGCGCAAGCCCCACTGCCCACATCCCCGCTTTTTTTGCCAACTCCAACGCATTTGCCAAATTCGAAACCACAAAAATTGGCAGATATTCCATCGCTCCCGCAGCGGCCTTTTGCGCAGCAGCAGTGAAAGGAGCACTCCGACGGTCCTGTACAATCAGACCAGCTGCGCCTGCTCCTTCTGCGGCACGCGCAACTGCCCCCATATTCCGCGGGTCCGTCACCCCATCAAGCGCAATAAAAAAGTGAGCCGTTGTCACAGCCTCCACGAAATCGGGACGGGGGAGCCCCTCGGCTTCCGCCACAATTCCCTGGTGCGCGGTCATCCCGGACAAGGCCTGAAGGTCCTCATCCGTCGCCTCCCGCACTGGCACACGCGCAGCGTGTGCCTTCTCGGCAATCTCAGGCGGGAGACTTGTTCCTTCCACTACGTACAAACAGCGCACGCTGCGCCGTCCCGCGCGGAAAAGCTCAAAGACCGGGCGTTTGCCGGCGACGAGCGCGCCATCGGGTGCCTTGGGGGGTGTCTTCGACAATGATTCCTACCTCGTCAAGTCTGTCTCTGATGAGATCAGACAAGTCAAAATCCCGTTGGGCACGTGCCTGCTCACGAACGTCGAGCAGAAGTTGCATGAGTTCAGGCAGCAAAGCCGTGTCGCCCTCACTGTGCTTTGCAGGAGGCACAACGCCCAGAACGCGGTCTATCTCAGAGATCGCGCGAGCAGCTCCTGCAAGGGCCTCAAGGTCGGGGTCTTGCGCCTCAAGCAGAGTATTCGCTCGCTTTACCAGCTCGAACAGTGCAGCAACCGCCCCGGGTGTTGCAAAATCATTCTCCATTGCGGCACGAAAAGCCGACATGGCCTTCTCATCTGCAGAGACTTCTTCATAAAGAGAAGTCTCTTGTATTGCAGAAGCCGGCATGCCTACTCCCGCAGCGACCAAACGATCACGGCACAAACCAAGACGCTCGACTGCCGTCTCGGCTTCGGCGATGAGAGACGAAGAAAAGTCCAACGCCTTCCGGTAATGAGTTTGCGCCACCAAAAGACGTACTGCCTGAGAGGTGTGTTCCTGGAGCAGTTCAGAGACACTGACGAAATTTCCTGTCGACTTCGCCATCTTCTCCCCGTCGAGCTTCACAAGCCCATTGTGCACCCAGTATCGGGCAAAAGGCTCGCTTTGCATGCAGGCTTCGGCTTGCGCGATCTCATTCTCATGGTGAGGGAAGATCAGGTCGGAGCCGCCCCCATGAATGTCGAAGCCCATGCCAAGATAGTGTACTCCCATAGCTGAACACTCGATGTGCCACCCTGGCCTTCCTGCTCCCCAAGGGGAATCCCAAGAGGGCTCACCGGGCTTTGCCGCCTTCCACAACACAAAATCAAACGGGGATTTCTTCTTTTCACCAGGCAACACCCGCGCGCCTACCTGCAGGTCCTCGAGTTTTTGTCCTGACAAGCGGCCATAGGAGGGTATGGCATCAACACGAAAATAAACATCCCCGTCTACGATATACGCGTACTCTTTCTCGATGAGGACACGTATCATCTCAAGCATCTCGGGAATATGCGCTGTCGCCTTCGGCGCGATATCGGGCAGGGCAACCCCGAGCCGGCGCATATTCTCTTCCCAGATCGTGATGTTTTTCTCTGCCACTGCCGCGGCTGGGATCCCCTGCTCTTGCGCCCGCGCGATGATTTTGTCATCGACATCAGTGAAATTGCTCACAAAAGTCACATCGTATCCCGCAAACTCAAAATACTTGCGAATCATGTCGAACACCACAGCCATACGGGCATGGCCGAGGTGAGGGGGAGCGTAGACCGTCGAACCACAGACATACATGGCCACGCGACCTTCCTGACGTGGCACAAACCCTTCAATTTCACGAGACAGAGTGTTGAAAAACTGCACAACAGGCATCCTGTTTACGGGGAACAATCGGCCGCAACAAAACAGCGACCAAAGGGCAAACAACGCGAACATCAGACAGGAGAATCCGCAGGACACCCTTCAATCTCAGCAAAAATCCCGACAAAAGAGGCGAGTGAGCAAAAAATCCTATCCGGCCACAGCGAGTCAACCCTATCTTAACTGGACAGAGGAAAATTACCTGGTCTCATGGCTTCCACTCCCCCACGGTCCCCCTTGCCGGACCCCTCAAAGAAGCAGTGCCCAGGACGCTCACGTGACGCTCACGTGTTGAGGGAACAGCGGGTCTTGCCGGTCTCAAGGACCATACCTCCAGAACAAAGCACTGCCCGCATCGCACTCGCCCTTGCACAATCCAACATGTAGAGTGATGGGTTCATTGCTTTTCGTGTTGCAAATGGTGAAGCTACCTATAACGTGGCAGCGGTTGGCATTCAAACCCTTTATCAGCTCGCATTTTTCAAAAGAAAAAACAAAAAGGGTAGCGTCTTCAAGACAGATCTCTTCTTCAAAGCAATAGTCTGTCCCGGAGAAAGAGATGCACAAAGTGGCGAACTCGAAATCTAGTTTGCCAACGATACGGGCATTTGTGATGTTGATTCCACAGGGGGCAATTTTCCATTCAGGGTTCGTGAGAAGATCGACGAGAAGTTCTGCTCGGACCTCTGTTCCATATTCAGAACAAAACTTAGTTTCTTTCCCCTACTGGACATTTCCAAGAATCTTTTTTTCTTCGAGCGCGGACAGGAAAAATAGCGTCCAATCCAAGAATTTCCTTTTTTCGGAGAAGGAGAATTCCATCTCCTTTATTTTCAGCTGCTCTGTACTCAGTATTTTATCAAGGATTTATACCATATAAGCATATATGCACTTTGCAATCAGCATCTTTGTTTGTACTGTGATTTTTCACTTTTTATGAACGCATGCTGAGAGTGAGAAATTTGAACTTTCTTATTTCTGCCTGTTCAGCTGCTCTTTTGGTTTTTATTTTTCTTGTGATATTGAAATATTTTCTGATCTTACGAATATATTGCTGATCTGTTGGAATTTTTTTGCTGGATTTTTTCTACGAATAAGGTTCTTTAACATGCAATTTATCTTTTATATCATTCTGGTGAGATGAGAAATTTACCTATACATACAAGATTATGTAAGCAGAGAGGTCATGAGGAGTGAAGAAAAACACTGAGGGGAGGGAAATATGCCAGGAGAGTACAGTGCTCAAAACGAGTTGGGTTGGCAGGCAAGTTATGTTTGCGCGTCAGTATTGAAAAAGGGTTACGTGTCGTCACACGATGGCCCCGTAGCTGCCCATTATTTTGCGGGTGTTCCGGTTCGGCGGTGCTTCTTGATCAGTGTGATGAGACAGAATAAGTCGCGATAACTCATCGGCATTTCGGGACAAAACTTCAGCGTTCGGATTATCGTTGTGCGAGTTTTGTTGAGCACCATGCGGATCCTGCGGACTGCGCAAACTGCCCACAGGATCTCTTAGGCCGGACGCGTGAGAGTGACGAGGGCACAGGCGCCAAGGCCTTCACCACGCCCCATGAAACCCATCTTTTCTGTGGTTGTCGCCTTCACATTCACACGGGCAGACGGAATTTGCAGAGTCGTCGCCAAATTGCCTCGCATCTCTGCTTTACGCTCGCCAAGACGAGGACGCTGACAGATCACTGTCACGTCGGCATTCGCGATATCCCATCCTTCTGCCCGGATCTTCCTGCACGTTTCCGAAAGCAGGCCGAGAGAATACGCACCGGCGTATGCATCATCTGTCTCAGGAAAATGCTCGCCGATATCTCCTAGTCCCGCGGCACCTAATAAAGCGTCAATAATTGCATGGGCAACCGCGTCCGCATCAGAGTGTCCGACGAGACCTTTTTCGTGTGGAATCTCAGTCCCGCCCAAAATGACAGGTCCTTCGTTTCCGAAAGCATGCACATCGAAACCAAATCCTGTTCGTACATCTGGCCAGGCTGTCACAGCCCCTCCATTCTTTGGGCACACCGACGCTAACCCGATACACGTTTATTCCGCAGCGCACGACCTTGCAAAATCACTTCGGCAAAAGCGAAATCTATTTCGTACGTGATTTTGAGGTTTTCCGGGTCACCTGCAACAGTCTTCACACGGCACCCGATCCCTTCGAGCATGCCGGCGTCGTCCGATGCAATCCCTTGGAATTCGGCGTGCGCGCGCCGCAAAGAAGCAGGACGAAATATTTGAGGAGTCTGCACACGTGCCAGTGATGTACGGTCCAGTGTCCTGAGGACGACACCGTCTTCATCGATTTCTTTGACCGTGTCGCTCATTTCGATCACTGGGATGACCCCGTCTACATCTTCGCTGCCTGGTCCTGTCATCTCCTCCAGCAGAAGATCGATCATGACGGAAGTCACGAGAGGTCGCGCTGCGTCATGCACTGCGACAAGAGAAGCCGAGCTACCCACGGCAAAAAGCCCACGGGACACGCTGGATCGGCGATCTTTTCCTCCCTCGACCATATCGACTACACCATCGCGTCCTACATGCATTCCGGCCTTTGCGACCGCAGAAAAATCGTTTGCCACCACGATCACTGACGCGCCGGCATCATGCAACGCGAGGACAGAGCGCCGTAAAACAGACATGCCGCCAAGCTCACGGAACTGTTTCGCAAGACCACCAATCCGTGTCCCACTTCCGCCCGCGCATACTACAGCCCATAGATCCACAAAACAGACTCCTCTTTTGCAACAGGCGAAAACTCGCGCGCAACATACGAACTGTCGAACAGAACGACCGACACGAACTCACGTGCTCACAAACTCTCAAAATAAGACGGAGACCGATCCGGTACACCACTTGTTTCCTTCGCAATGGAACGGTCACCATCAGAAAGCGTCTCGGCATCTCGCGACGAGTAGGTTTCCACCTGGGGCGAATCATTCTCGATACAACGAGCGAACAACATACGCCCTACAGATGTTTGGTGCACACTAGACACCACGGCCTGCACAGTCTGCCCTACAGAGCGTTCTACACCATTCACCACAACCATTGTGCCATCTTCAACATAACCAACGCCTTGTGCCTCTTCGCGGCCTTCCGAGGCAATCCTGATCTCGACACGATCTCCTGCCACGTATGGAGGACGGAGTGCCTCAGCAAGGCGGTTCACATTTTGAACTCGCACTCCTTGTAGCTCCGCGACTTTTTGCAGGTTGTAGTCAGTCGTAAACAAGACCGCAGGAAGCCGTTTTGCGAGCTGCACCAGTTTGGCATCCACTTCTGCCACTTCCGGCAACTCATCGTTCAGCATCACAAGCAGAGTTTCCTGGCGTAGCGCGTCGAGGATTTCCAAGCCACGCCGCCCAGCCCGGCGCTTTTTCGGATCCGCGCTATCGGCAATTCCCTGAATCTCGTCCAAAACAAAACGAGAAAGCAAAAGGTTCTCCTGCAAAAAACCAGATCGCACAATCGAGAGGAGACGGCCATCTATCACCGCGGCAGAGTCCAACAAGAGGGACTCTTTTTCCTCTGTAAGAGGCAGGTCTTCCCGCGGGGTAAAAGCCATCGATAAGCCCATCATGCCGAGAAGTTCATCTGCTTTCCGGCAAGCTATACGATACCCAAGCGTGCCACCCATCCACATAGTGAGACAGGTCGAAAACACTGCCCACAAGGCCGGAGCAAGGATGAGAACTGGCATATTTGCCAGCAGGGCAGCAACAACCCCAACTGCAGCTCCCAGCACACCTGGGAGCGTTTGGGCGACAGACACACGTTCCGCCTGCTCCTCCACCATGCCAAACCAATAGTGAAGAAGACGTCCTGCGATACCGCCTCCGACATAACCAGCCGCCGCTCCCAGCACAGAAAAAACAAAAACGCCAGTATCTGGATCCTGCCAAGAATGCCATTGCACTGGCATCCAGAAAGGTCGGGAGACTCCCATCTTGTACCCATAGGCTGTGCAAAGTAGTACAACGAGGAAACGAACACCTTCGACAAACAGCACATTAACCCGACGAGACCCCATATACACACCATCGGCAACGCGCGCGCTCCCATAAATCCGACAGGAGGGCTCTCCATGCAAGAAAAAGAGGACGACACCAAGAACGACACCAGGAACGACATCAACGACGACACCCAGATGACGGCAAGCAGCAATAGTGCGTTAGCTGTACCGGTCGAGAATCAGAGAATCAGCAAGCCTTACGATCTTCTCTTTAATTTCGACAGACTGCTCCTCATCAATAGATTCGATACAGCCAAGTTCGTGAACCATGGCATTGAGGATTTTTTGCAAACCATCAAAATGCCAGACAATGTCGCTCACTACCCGGCCAGGCAAACGCGGAATCTTTGACAAAAAACGATAGCCACGCGGAGCCGTTGGCGCGTCCATGCCGGAAGGCGACACTCCCAACACTTCTGTCAAGGTATAAAGATCCCGCAAACTTGCGGTCGGCAAGGACCCCAGAACCCTCATTGCCTTCCCTGTTGCAATATTTACTGCATCAAGGTCAAGCGTTGCATCGGGGAGATAATCTCGAAGATCACGTTCGATCTCTGTCACAAGATCAAAAGAGAGCTCCGCGACCTGCAAACGCAGCAATCGACCTTCGATTCCGAGTTCCACGAGAAGCACGTTCGCCTCGCGCGCAATACGCCGCACCATCTCCCCATGCTGCAAAACGAGTAATACGTCGCGTGTGGTCACCAGATCTTCGACTTCCAAAGCAGAAAGAGAAACGGACACTTTGTTGAAACGTTCCCGATGCCGCTCCAGCGTTGCAACCGCCTGATTCGCGCGGGAGAGTACGCGAGTGACTGGCTGGAGAATATACTTCTCGTCTTCCCGGTAAACCGAAATCAGATCCATCTTCTGAGAAACAGACACAACTGTATTCCGGCACTGCTGTGCCACTCGCTCCGCTATTCGATGCCGAATTCCTGTTTCATTGGTGACAAAATCAGCATTCGGCGACAAATGCACATTTGCTTGAAGAATCCGCGTCGCCTGATCATCAAGCAGAACAGCTCCGTCCATTTTCGAGAGTTCGCTCACACGCTGCGGAGTGAGCTGGGCGTCAATAACAAACCCTCCAGAGCACATCCGCTCAATACTCCCTTCACCTCCGAGGACAAACAAACCGCCCGTCTTCGACGACAAAACACGGTCCACCCCCTCGCGCAAGCGAGTTCCCGGTGCGACAAGAGCCAGGCTTTCGAGCATCTTCTCGCTCGGCCAATCATCCACCATATCAAGGTAACATGCGCGAGACGCATGAGGGGCACTGCAAAAACGATAAAGTGCTTCTTTCTTTCTTCAATTTTTGCAAACTCCAAAGATTTTCTGTCCTCTGCCTCATCCAAGCAGAAGATCCAAGCCTTCTACCAGCCCATTTACACCTCTCACTTGAGGACGTTCGCATTCCTCTCCTTTTTCTCCCACAACACTCGACAACGCGCGAGAAGCAACCTCTGCCGCAACTGCAGGGGTCACAATCGTCCGAAAACCAAACCGGGCAGCCTCGGCCACACGCCGGTCTATTGCTGCCACAGATCGTACTTCTCCCCCTAAACCGACCTCTCCAATCCACACAAAATCCTCAGGAAGCGGGTTTCCTGTCGCCGAAGAAGCAATCGCAGCGCAAAGTGCAAGATCGACAGCAGGATCCGTCACGCGCACACCTCCCGCTATGGACACATATAAATCGCCACGTCCGCACGCCAACCCAAGCCGTTTCTCCAAGACTCCGGCAAGCACATTCACACGGTTCGGATCAACACCCGTCACAGAGCGGCGCGGCACACCACTCGGAGCTGACGACACCAAAGCCTGCACTTCGACAAGAACAGGCCGGCGACCCTCCATTGCAGCAGCCACAGCAGAACCGTCGACACCAGCTTGACGACCAGACAAAAACACCTCAGAAGCGTCAGAAAGCGGCAACAATCCCCGGTCCGTCATATCAAACAGACCGAGCTCTCCCACAGGACCAAAACGATTTTTTACTCCACGCAATGTCCGAAAAGCATGATGGCGGTCCCCTTCAAAAAGCAAAACCACATCGACGAGGTGCTCAAGCACACGCGGCCCTGCAAGCGTCCCGTCCTTCGTGACATGCCCCACAAGAATCACTGCCACACCAAGCTCTCGGGCAGCAGCAACAAGCAATGCCGCAGATTCTCGCACTTGGACCACAGACCCCGCAGCACTTTCAAAACGGGGATCGCGCACCATCTGAATAGAATCCACCACCACCACTGAGGGACGCACGGCATGCAAATGCCCAATGATCGCCGGGACCGAAGTCTCTGCCACCACAAGGAAGCCTGGGCTCAAGGCAGCAAGACGTTCCGCTCGCACACGCACTTGTTCTTTTGACTCTTCGGCTGTCACAAGCAGGCTCGGCCCGACACGCTGCTCAGCCACAGCGTGTAACACTTGCAGGGTCAGGGTGCTCTTTCCGATCCCTGGCTCCCCCCCCAACAAAATTGCACTCGCAGGTACAAGCCCACCACCAAGCACCCGGTCAAACTCTGTCAACCCGGTCGCCCGATAGTGCGCTTCGTCTGTCTGCACTTCCAGCAAAGGAACAGGCGTATCTTCTGCAACAAAAGCCAAATCAATTTCGCCCACGCCACCCGTTCCCCAAGAAGAACTGCCTGTCTTCGCGGAAGCTGCTTCTTCGACAACAGACCCCCACGCCCGACAGGAGGGACATTGCCCTACCCAGCGGAAAACAGACTCACCACACTCTTGGCACCGGTATACCGATCGTTGTTTCGCCATGTCCTCATGCTATGGAGCAGCTGTGACAGATGGGGAAGCAATAGTGGGAAAATGATCTCACCGCCGCCAGAAAGGCAGAGCAGGCGAAAAGGCTGACCCTACGTCTGTCTTTTTCTGATGAGAGCGGTCTCTCCGCGCACGCACAAACAAGAAAAGCCCGCCCATTCCCCAACAAAAGAACAACACTCCTAAAATTTTTGCTCGCAGTGACCAAGATTCTGCAGCAGCAGAAATCGTGAACTCTTCCCCGGGAGACAGCGACCATGCCAAAGACTCTGGTCTCTGCCTATTTCGGAAAGTCTCCTGCGAAGAAACCGGTGGATCAACGGAAAGCAACTCCCCTTCGAGAGACACAAACACATCAAGCGTGCTCCGCGAAAAGTCCACTCCCAACGTCTCATACAACTCTGTCGATGTCGGCTCATTCGAAACCCCACGCAGAAGGGCATTCAGCAGTAAATCTGCCCGGTACACAACATCCAGCTCGATCGCGACAGTATCTTTCCAAAAACCACTCTTCGTAGTCACCACAAACCGGGTAATTGGAGCACCCTGAGGTCCGCCAAACTGTCGGGCAAGTGTCAGAACTTCATCCGCTTCACGAAAAGCGTGAGAAAAAACCAGCACATCTTTCTCACGCTCCCGTAACCTCCATCCTTCATCCAGAAGATCTTGAAAAATATTTACGGCAGCGCCAGGAGACTCGAATACATCACCCACCTCGGAAAAGCCCTTATTTCCCAGAACCTCCAGAAAAGTCCTATCAGGCACAATCGAAAACAACACGATGCCTGTTCCATCAGGCCGTACTTTCAACCCAACGCCAAGATCGAGCCGGCATCCTGCGCAAATAAGCGCGACAAAAAGCACAATACCTATTCTTTTCCCGCAGGAAATCCGAGAAACAGGCAAGCGAGACAAAGGGACCGCGAGACAAAAAAACTTCTCGCGAGAGCCTCCTACCGTCCTAAAAAAAGTTTTTTTCTGCGTGCGCACAGCCCATCACGTCGTCTTGACAATAAGCACAGCACAGGGAGCATGGTGCGCGATCTTGTTCGGCACACTCGCGAGAAAGAAACGACGAGCCCCCTGCATGCCCTTGTTTCCTACCACAATCAAATCAGTCACCAGTTCTTCGGCAACATCAAGAATGACACTTGCCGGGTCTCCAGGACGCGTCACAGTTTGTATCTCAATTCCAGTGTCTTGATACTCTCGAGACACCTTATCAAGAATGATCTTCGCGTCATTCTCCTCACCCACAGTAACGAGAATGACAGTGCTCTTAAACTGTGTTGCCAGAGCAAAAGCACGAGAAACAGCTCCGTCTGCCGTGATCGACCCATCAGTAGCAACCAAAATTTTATTGTACATGACCCCTCGAGTTCCTTTTCCGCCTCGTGCATGCCCCTAACCCGAGCGCCTCTACCTCAGGGAAACACTTGAGTTCCCACAAGAAAAGCACTCTTGGAACAGGATGAGGAAACACAAAACCAGCGCACTTCCAATAGAGTATCGATATAGCGCGAGAACCTGTCAACAATAGACAAATATACCGGAAGGCCAGACTCCTCAAGGGATCCCGTCGATTCTTTGGGCCAGAATAAGGAAAAAAACACAAGGGCCAGCAAGGACACACGCTCCCCCGCACCATACAAGTAGAGGCTGAAAATGCACAGCGACCAACATCCCGCCCCCAACGCAGACACCGGGAAGCCGGCACAATCAAAGAAAAGCGAAAAGAAAACCTCCCAGAAAACATCAGCTATTCCCCTACCTCGCACGAGAAAAAACACCAACAACAAGCAAAGCGATAGACCGGATCTGCACACCGGAGGGCCACTTCTCGACACTTTCGCACGCGTCGCCGACGATCTCCGTCTCTCCGTCACAGACCGCTGCAACCTCCGCTGTATGTATTGCATGCCCGCCGATGGACTCCCCTGGCTTCCCCGCACGGAACTTCTTACCTATGAAGAGGCCACTCGGCTCACCGCGCTCTTTGTACAACTCGGAGTCCGCACGATCCGCGTCACCGGTGGTGAACCTCTGGTTCGACACAACCTCCACATACTTATCGCCCAGCTCAACGCCATCACCCCACGACCAGAACTCGCCTTGACAACAAATGCGGTTCTCTTGGAAGAACAAGCAGACAAACTCGCCGAAGCAGGACTCGATCGCGTCAATGTCAGCCTTGACTCGCTCCAACAAGACCGCTTCATTCGCATTACTCGCAGCGACAACCTCGAGAAAGTCCTGCGCGGTATCCGCGCAGCAAAAGCAGCGGGACTCACTCCTGTCAAAGTCAACTGTGTGGTCATGCGCGGCATGAACGCTGACGAAGTGCCCGCCTTTGCCAGGATGGCACAAGAAGAAGGATGTATTGTGCGCTTCATCGAGTACATGCCGCTCGATGCAGACGGACAGTGGAAAGAAAAAGCCGTATTCACCGCGGAAGAAATATTGGACTCTCTTGAGAAGGCAGGACACGACGTCGTCGCACTTTCCTCAGAGGGTCCTCATCCAGCGAGCCGCTTTTTAGTCGACGGCGAAGGACAAATCGGCATCATTCCCAGTGTCACTCGCCCCTTCTGCTCCACATGCAACAGACTGCGTATTACTGCAGAAGGGGGCCTACGCACCTGTTTATTTGCTCTGGAGGAGACGAACCTGCGGGACCCCCTGCGCGCAGGCAGCAATGATGCCGAACTAGAGGCCCTGATTCGTGCCGCAGTCTGGAAAAAATGGGCAGGCCACAATATTGGAATGCCCGATTTCGTGAAACCAAATAAATCTATGAGCCAAATTGGCGGATGAACAGGGGGGAAAAACTTCACGCCAAAAGTGATGGGACCCACGCTGCGCAGTCACACGAGAGCGGTAAGGTTCCGCAGCACACGAGCGACACGCACAATAAAACCAAGCGTCTCCTCGGATATTGCCTGCGAGACACCTGCCTGCATCTGCATTTCGCCTCTGCGCGAACTCCTGAAAAATACGCCAAAAAAAAGAGAGAAGCAGAGTGCCTTTTGGCTCTGCTTCTCTCTTTTTTAATTTTTTCTCTACGGGCGTCACCTCAGCAGGGGCATTTTTACCCCTACTGGCCCAAAGATCCATCAAGCTTCCGGCGTTGTTTCCCCCGGCTCGGCATTGCCTGTGGAGCCTTGTCCTGCCAGAGCTTCTTCTGCCGTATCGGGTGCTTCTACCGCCCTGAAGACGATCTCTTCTTCCTCAGCATCCACGATAATAAGCTGACCAGACGAGTATTCCTTCCACAGGATCCGTTCTGAAAGGGGATCTTCAACCATACGCTGGATGGCACGACGCATCGGCCGTGCTCCGAGCTCTGGGTCATATCCCTTCTCGGAAAGCAGGTCTCGTGCTGCTTCAGTCAACTCAATCTGGAGACCTTGTGCCTTGAGTTGTTCACGCACACGTCTCATCATCAGATCAATAATGAGACGCACTTCATCACGGCGTAGCTCATGGAAAACGATCACTTCGTCAATCCGGTTCAAAAACTCCGGACGGAAGTTCCGTTTCAAGTCATCATGAACACGTTCTTTCATCTTCTCGTAGGTGATTGCTTCATCCGCCCGGACAAACCCCAGAGAGGCTCGGCGCAGATTTGCTGTCCCCAAATTCGAGGTCATGATGATGATTGTGTTCTTAAAGTCAACAGTTTTCCCTTGAGAATCGGTGAGACGGCCCTCTTCCAAAATCTGTAGGAGGGTATTGAAGACGTCAGGGTGAGCCTTCTCAATCTCATCGAAGAGCACGACACTAAAAGGCTTCCGTCTCACTTTCTCAGTGAGCTGCCCACCTTCTTCATAGCCGACATATCCCGGGGGAGACCCCATGAGACGGGAGACAGTGTGCTTTTCCATGTACTCCGACATGTCGAGCGACAAAAGCGCGTCTTCATCCCCAAACAGGAACTCCGCCAGCGTTTTTGCGAGTTCTGTCTTTCCTACCCCAGACGGGCCAAGGAAGATAAACGAACCTGCAGGACGCTTTGGGTCTTTCAACCCTGCCCGCGTCCGGCGTATCGCCGAGGAAACCGCACGAATGGCGTCTACCTGGCCGATCACACGTTTGTGCAGTTCTTCTTCCATACGGAGAAGCTTTTCAGTCTCCTCCTCTGTCAACTTGTAAACAGGGATACCTGTCCACATTGCCAGTACTTCGGCAATGTCTTCTTCGTCGATTTCGTTGTAACGGTCGAAATTATCGTCTTCACGTTCAGCGTCTTTGGCTGCCCGCTCCTGAATAAACTGTTTCTCTTTATCACGCAAGGTGGCAGCCTGCTCAAACTGCTGCTCTTCAATGGCCTTTTCTTTCTCGGCCCGCACCTCGGCGATTTTCTCTTCAAGTTCACGATAATCGGGCGGAAGCTTCATCCGCCGCAAGCGCATACGTGACCCTGCCTCATCGATCAGGTCGATAGCCTTGTCAGGCAAAAACCTGTCAGAAATGTAACGGTCGGCCAGGTTGGCCGAAGCCACAATGGCCTGGTCAGTAATCCGCACACGGTGATGTTGCTCGTACCGTTCGCGCAGTCCTTTCAGAATGTCGATGGCATGCACAAGTGAGGGTTCTTCAACCGTGATGGGCTGGAAACGGCGTTCCAGCGCAGCGTCTTTTTCAAGATGCTTGCGATACTCATCAAGAGTCGTCGCCCCAATTGTCTGCAACTCGCCTCGCGCCAGCATGGGTTTCAGGATCGAAGCGGCATCTATTGCCCCTTCGGCTGCTCCTGCTCCGACAAGAGTATGTAGCTCATCTATAAACAAAATGATGTCGCCACGTTGCCGGATTTCTTTGAGAACTTTTTTCAGACGCTCCTCAAAGTCACCCCGGTAGCGAGAACCTGCTACCAAGGCACCCAAATCGAGGGTATAGAGCTGTTTCCCGGTGAGAGTTTCCGGCACATTGCCAGAAACAATCCGCTGGGCAAGCCCTTCCACGATGGCGGTCTTCCCAACCCCTGGTTCTCCTACCAAAACCGGATTATTTTTCGTCCGGCGAGAGAGAACCTGCATGACCCGTTCCATTTCGGTGTCACGCCCAATCACAGGGTCAAGAGTTTTCTCACGAGCAAGCTGGGTGAGATTCCGCCCAAACTGGTCAAGAACTAACGAACCCGTCTGAGACTGTTCACCGCCGCTTGACGCGCCGGAGACTGCTCCTTGAGATTCACGTCCCTGACCTGAATAACCAGACAGGAGTTGAATCACCTGCTGACGTACTCGGGACAGATCTGCACCAAGTTTTACTAAGACTTGAGCAGCAACACCTTCACCCTCTCGGATTAAACCGAGGAGAATGTGCTCTGTGCCGATGTAATTGTGCCCAAGCTGCAACGCTTCACGTAGCGACAGCTCCAGCACTTTTTTGGCACGTGGAGTAAAAGGGATATGGCCCGATGGTGAAGAACCACCTTGGCCAATAATCTCTTCAACTTGCTGGCGAACAGCCTCAAGGCTGATCCCCAGACTCTCCAGTGCCTTCGCGGCAACACCTTCACCCTCATGAATCAATCCAAGAAGGATGTGCTCTGTGCCAATGTAATTATGGTTTAGGAGTCGAGCTTCTTCCTGTGCCAGTACGACAACTCTTCTTGCTCGATCTGTAAACCGTTCGAACACGGCTCCTCCCCCGGGTCGGTCCCCCTGGGACGGGGCGGCTATCCGGACAGTGCCCTCCCGTCATAAGAGGCAGCTGCCATGTCGACAACCTTAGCACCAAGTCTGTGACCTGAATCGACCCAGACCGACAAGCTTTCTCATCTTTGGACAAAAAAGCACGACAGCCAGGAAAAAAAGTAGGGCTACACCTCCATCACAAGAACTAGAAAATATATTCGTACCCTAATATCCTTTCCTCGGAAGAGAAACTGGCGTCGCCAGAGAAAAAACGGATTAAACGCCTATTCATCACCACGCAAAAGCCACATTACACCCAAACAAATGGGAACATCAGGGGAATATGAGGACGCCACCCAAGAAAAGCGACCGCAAGAACACACCCGATATCTTGGCCGGAGGAGGAGTTGTCTGGCGGTGCAAGGCAAAAAAACCAAAAGAAATCGAGATAGTGGTCATCTATCGACCGCGCAAAAATGACTGGACTTTGCCAAAAGGAAAAATAGAAAAAAGTGATACAGATCTTCTTTTTTGTGCCCTCAGAGAAGTCACAGAAGAGACAGGCCTCCGCGCCGTACCCGGCTCATACATCGGCAAAACTGTCTATCAGACAAAAAACGCACGGGGCGAAGAAGCCAAAAAAAAGGTCCATTACTGGCTTATGGGCATGGTTTCCGGAGAATTCATTCCAAACAAAGAAGTGAGCGAGCTCCGCTGGCTCAGCTTGCCCGAAGCAGAAAAAATACTCACTTTCAAACGAGACAAAGAACTAGTGCGTTCTGTCATGTCTTCTCTCGCAAAAGCTTCCGACAGCACTGCAGGCCGATGGGAAGTACCGGAACACTGGGAAGAACAACGCGACGAATGGAGATGGGCCGGAGAAAAATAGCAAGAGACCGCCGCTTGGGCACTCACCACACAGACTCCTGTTCTCAAGCTTTTTTAGGATGGTTGCCATTGGCGGGGGACAGGTTAGGGGTGTGCAAGCACGTTTTCCTGGACCCGCTTTTGCAGTGAACCGATCTCGGGTCGCGAGAATTGAGCTGATGGGATCAGCTCAGCCTCATGGCCGGTAACAGTCGGGGCCGTAGAGCGAATGACCTTGGTTTGGCCTGTGAGCGCCACCCATTTTTCCTTTTTCCCGCCTTATTCTGTTCCTTCCGGTACCTATTTTCGCGCGTCTGGTGCAGTCCTGATGGAGGTGCGCTGCAGCCCGCGTACGGGTCTTCATTCGGGTCAGGGAAAAGCCTGCATCTTCCAGGGTCAACCGGAGGACTATGCGTCTTTGAGCGGTACATGTCAAGGAGTAGCATGCCTTGGATTATGCGCTCAGTGCGAAACTTGTTGGGTGCTCTTGTTCGGGAAATTATTTTCTGGGGTGATTTCTCTTCTGAGTGCAGGTGAGAACAATCCCCATTTTGCACGTATATTTCAATGTTTTTTTGAAAAGGTTCCTCTTTTTTGCAAAGATCTTTTGTACTGGAGAGTGCCCTGTAGAGGGATCTTCAGTAGGGCTGTGGGGACTTGGGGGAGAGGAGTGCCATGATCGAGTTGCATGCTGTGACGAAGCGCTATGAGATTGATCACAATCGAATTACGGCGCTTGAGAAGGTGGACCTTGCCGTTGAGACGGGCGAGTTCGTCGTGGTTCTCGGCCCATCTGGCTGTGGTAAGACCACCCTTTTGAATGTGATTGGGGCGCTTGACACTCCTACTGAGGGAACGGTGCGGGTCGGTGACCACGAGATTTCCAGTATGAATAATGCTGAATTATTCGCGTATCGTCGCAGCACAGTCAGCTTTGTTTTTCAGTCGTTCAACCTCTTCCCTGCTCTGACGGCTTTGGAGAACGTGCAGTTTGGCGCAGAAGTGGGGGGAAGGAAGCGCTGGAAGCGATCAGGGGGAGGGAAAAGCGGAGAGGAACGCGCGCGCGAGGCATTGGAACAAGTCAGTCTTGGGGATCGGCTTCGTCATTTTCCCCATGAACTCTCCGGTGGTGAGCAGCAACGCGTCGCGATCGCGCGGGCACTTGCGACAGAGACTCCCGTTTTGCTCGCTGACGAGCCCACCGGAGAACTCGATTACCGTACGGGTGTGTCAATTCTGGAGTTACTTCTCGCGCAGGCTGCCGCAGGAACAACCGTCCTTACTGTTACCCACAACGCGGAGATCGCCCGGATTGCGGACCGTGTTCTCTCTTTGAGTAACGGAAGGATAGTAACGGATGGGCCCCCAACAACGGGAAGGCTGCCCGTGACTGAGCTGCGCTGGTGAGGGGAAGATTTTGTTGAACAAGGAGCTGCCGGGAAGGAGCTGAAAAATGGGACTGGGTTTCTGGTTGCGCTGGACACGTCGCGACATGTGGGCGCGGAAGTGGCAGGTGCTGGGTTTGGCACTGCTGATCGCGTTTGGCACAGGCAGTTTCGGTGGGTTCAACGCTTTCGGTGAGCAGCGGCAAGAGTCGTTTGACGAGAGCTATGCACTGTTGCATGCGCATGATCTCCGGATAGCTCTCGTGGAGGGGGCTTTTGTCGAGACAGGGACTCTATTGGGAGCACTGCGCGAGGCAGGTCTGATGGAGATGGTGACCGGAGCGGAAGAGCGCCTGATCGCGAGTGTACAGCTTGATGTGTCGTCCGCTTCACCGGCGGAAGACACAGTGCTCGTGCCGGGTCTGTTTGTGAGTGTGGGAGCGAATGCCGGTTTCACTGGGAATAGCGCAAGGGATGGCAGTCGGAGTGACGGTCGTATGGAGACCGCGGCGTCAGCAGGGACTGCTGTGGACACTGTGCATGCGAAACGAGGCCGGACGTTCGGTCCGGAGGATGCTGGTGAGCGCGTCGTGGCGCTGGACTTCCATTTTGCCGAGGCCCACGACTTGCCTTCCGCTGGAGAAATAATTATTGGGGGCGAGGGGCGGACGCGCTATGTGGGGCAGGTGCTGCACCCAGATCATTTTTGGATCGTGGCTCCCTCCGGAGGGATGCTCGCGCAAGAAGACTATGGTGTGGTGTTCGCTCCTTTGGAAACTGTCCAGGCACTTACGGGCCGGGGAAGTAGGGTAAATGAGCTGGTTCTCACGACCGCTCCAGGAGTTTCCTCAGCGGAACTGAAGGCGGCAGCCGAAGTCGCTTTTGCCGCGGTTCTTCCCGAGACAGGTGTGATCTTTACACGCGGGGAGGACGAGACTGTCCGAGAGTCCATTCAGAGCGATATCGAGGATGACCAGCAGTTCTTGAATATTGTGTCTTTTATTTTGCTGGGGGGTGCGGCTTTTGCCTCTTTGAACCTGATGCGGCGTATGATGCAAATGCAGCGGAAGCAGATGGGGATCGCAATGGCCCTCGGTCTTCGCCGGCGTTCCCTCGCGATCCGGCCTTTGGCCTTTGCCGCCTTGATCTCTCTACTCGGTGTGATTTTTGGCATCATCATCGGACTCGTTATTGGTGATGCACTGGCATCTTTCGATGAAGCCGTGGAACCTTTGCCGGTACGGAAGTCTGATTTTCGGCTCAATGTTTTCGTGCAAGCGGCTTTTTTCGGTTTTTTGCTGCCTTTTCTTGTGGCAGTCGTCACCGTAAGGCGGGCAGTGCGATCGCGTCCGCTGGACCTGCTCCGTCCCCGCCATCTCACCGTGACGACGCGGCGTGGAGACAGCTGGTTATCCCATTTTGCGTGGGGGCATTCTGTGCTGGGACGCATGCCCGCGCGAAACCTGGCACGGGCGCCTGTGCGCACTGTTCTCACCTTCCTCTCTGTGGGTGCCGCGATTTCCATTCTCTTTTGTATGGTGTCTGTGGGTGACGCTTTTGGGCTGGTTGTGGACGAGTCGGAACAGGAGCTGTTGCGAGGGGCGCCTGCACGCGTGCGTGCGGGCTTCTCGGATTTTGAACTGGTGGAGTCTTCGGCCTTGCAAGCGGTCACCGCAATGGAGGAGGTGGAGAAGGCCACTCCTATCCTGAGCATTTCGGCCACTCTTCTCGGCGATTTTGAGGACTTCGGTGACAGGGAGAGCGATCTGGTGGAGAAGGGAGGACGAAACAGAGAGGCAGGTAAAGAGATTGATGTGGCGCTGGATTTTCTGGATTTTGAGAATGAGGTCTGGCAGCCGCTGCCGCGGGGGTCTTTGGATGGGGCAGAGCTGGGCCTTGTTCTTTCGGAAAAGGCGGCAAAAGATCTCGGGATAAAAGTCGGAGGGACGGTATGGGTGCGCCATCCGGTGCGGGCAGAATCGGGGATTTTCGGGCTGATGGAGACAGAATTTCCTGTTCTGGCTCTGCATGACATCCCCTTGCGGCAGATGGCGTTCGCCGGCATTGCCCACGCGGGATTCCTCGGTCTGGCGGGACACGCCAACGCCCTTGACGTCGTGCCAGTGTCGGGCATGTCTGGGGATGAATTGCAGCGCCACTTACTCAGTGTGCCGGGGATTGCGACTGCCGATCCCTTTTCAACCCTCGTTGATCAGCTCCGAGAGACCATGTCACTGATGAGTGGGACTCTGACGATTATCACTGTCGTGGCGGTTCTGATTGTTTTCCTGGTGGCCCTGAATATCACGGGGATCAGGATGGAGGAGCATCGCCGCGATCATGCCACCATGTTTGCCTTTGGACTTCCGGTAAGGCGCGTGTTGGGCGTGGTTATGATAGAGAACGGCATGATCGGTTTGATCGGCGCTATTCTCGGTACAGGAGGCGGCGCTCTCCTCTTGCAGTACACGCTTGCTACTACGTCTGGAGCGTCGGCTGATCTCGACATACAACCTGCCCTCAGTCTAAGCGTGTTTGTACTAGCGGTCTTGGCGGGGGTGCTGCCGACTGCTCTCGCTCCCTTTTTGTCTTTTTACAAATTGCGAAGACTTGTTCTTCCCTCCACTTTGCGCATTGTTGAATGAGCAGATACACAGAGGGGAGCAGATTGGTTTTTGGATGACTGTTTTAGGTTTGAGACCACAAGAGAGCGCAGGACCTTGGCAGGATTTTGGGGAAGAAGCCAAGACCAAGCCAAGTGAACAGTGCTCTGGCCTGGTCTGTTGATGTTTCTTGAGGTCTGTGTGGAGTGTGTGGAAAGCCAGTGAATGAACGTCTCCTCTCTCCGGTCTCCTGGAGTTTGCCGGAATGGATGGGACAGTTCTTGGCCCCTCTCCCTTCCCACTTTGCCACGGACGAGGAGCGCATGGGCGTTGCGGTTTCCTGCGCGCGACGCAACATTCTTGAAGGAGGGGGGCCTTTTGGGGCCGCACTCTTTGGCGAGGAGAGCGGAGAGCTTTTGGCTCCCGGTGTCAACCTTGTCCTCTCTACCGGCCTGTCTATTCTGCACGCGGAGATTGTGGCCTTGACCATGGCACAACAAGTTCTTGGCATGCGGAATCTCGCTGAGGCAATAAGGGGAGGGGTTGCCCTTTACACGAGTTGCGAGCCCTGTGCCCAGTGTCATGGCGCTTTGTTGTGGGCAGGTATCTCCCGTCTCTGCATCGCAGGGCGGCGCGAGGACGCCGAGATGGTGGGTTTCAACGAAGGTCCGAAGTCTCCTTGGCCCCAGTGGGGAGAAGAACTGGAAGAACGGGGTATCAGGATCTCGAGAGATGTTTGCCGCGAAGAAGCCCGTGCCGTGCTGGATGCCTACCGGGCGCAGGGAGGCGTAGTCTACTGATGCCTGTTTTTCCGCACCTCGGCATTCCCGAGGAACGCCGGCCCAAGGGAGGCGTGGGGGACCCTTTATCGAGGTCTGTTTTTTCGGTCTGCTCTGCGCTGTGTAGGGGTGCAAAGGGGGGCACGAGGCTGTGCGCCCCGTAAAGAAAGGCGAAGTTTTTTCTGTTCACCTGTCTGTTCGCCTGAAGGACAGATTTTACTGCCTCTTTTCGTATGGGCTGTTGAATAGTAATTTTTTCGATTGTTTTTGAGGAAAGAGTTTGCCGCTCCTTGTTCAGGCAGGGCTTTCATTTTCGAAAGCAGGGGCGAGTCGGCGTAATCAGGTTCCGTGCGCTTGCACGTTTGAAGCTGGTCTCTGTTCCAGTGTGGAAGTCGGTGACCGTGACGGAACGACCGTGCCGGAGGTGGAAATCCCTTCTCCCTCTCACCTGAGCAGGTCGCCTTGTCGTTCTCGCACAAGGGCTGGGACGAGGCGGCCGGCAGACAGGTCCGCGGGTTCGCTTCCGTGTTCCCGGCATGCTGCGAGAAACTCTTCTGTCGGCATCTGGCGGAGTCGTTCTCCGAACATACAGTGGGTACCGCGAGAAAAGTGTTGGGAATCCTCTGGCCTCGCCTGGGGTGGGCCGCGAGGGCAGGCAAAACAACAAACAGGGCAACGGAACACACGGAAAAAGCCAGTGAACAGCCCTTCTGAGCAAAGGAGCCAAGCCTTGTGCAAAACCCGAGAAAAGCGGTCCTCTCTCGAGGAAAATCTCACTGGGAACGGTATGTGGGAAACAAGATCACATCACGGATGTTCTCTGTTCCAGTGAGCAACATCACAAGGCGGTCAATACCGATGCCGAGTCCGCCTGTCGGCGGCATGCCGTACTCAAGCGCAACGAGAAAGTCCTCTTCGATCCTCTCGGCTTCCTCGTCTCCGGCTGCGCGCAGACGTGCCTGCTCTTCGAGGCGTTCCCGCTGCAAAAGAGGGTCAGCAAGCTCCGTGTACGCGTTCGCAAGCTCTCGCCCCGCCACGACTGCCTCAAAACGCTCCACATGCAAGGGGTCATCTCGGTGCAAACGCGCTAGTGGCGATACCTCTGCCGGATGATCACAGACAAAAACCGGTCCCCATAACCGCTTCTCCACCAGCTGGTCATAAGTCTCCATGACGGTTTTTCCCGGACCCCACCGGGGATCAAGCACCGCTCCGGCGCGTTCGCAGCGCATACGAACTTCTGTTGCAGGCATCGATAACGACACTTCAATATCGGCATACTTATGCAATGCCTCTCGCATGGTGAGTCGTTCCCATGGGGGCGAGAAATCGATTTCCCGTCCCCCTAGAACAAGCCGTTTTGTTCCATGTACTGCTTCGGCGCAGGCCCCCACAATTTCTTCGGTCATCTCCATAATGTCGTGATAGTCGTCAAAGGCAGAGTAAGACTCCATCATGGTGAATTCAGGGTTGTGTCGGGGGGAAATCCCCTCATTGCGGAATACCCTACCAATCTCAAACACACGTTCGATACCACCCACAACGAGGCGTTTCAGGGGAAGCTCAAGCGCGATACGCAGATAGAGGTCCATCCCAAGGGTGTTATGGTGAGTCGCGAAGGGCTTCGCTGCAGCACCACCTGGAATTGGCTGCAGAACTGGCCCTTCCACCTCCACAAAATCTCTTTTAGTCATTTCCGTACGAATAGTGGTGATAATCCGAGATCGGGCCACGACGATTTCACGCGCCGTAGGGTTCACAATGAGGTCCACATACCGCATTCGGCCACGTGCTTCCGGATCTTTGAGGCCATGCCATTTTTCAGGCAAAGGGCGGAGTGCTTTTGACAGCAGGACAAAGGACTCCGGCTTCACGGAAAGCTCGCCCTTTCTCGTGACTACCACCTCTCCCACAACGCCCGTGTAGTCTCCCGTTTTCAACCCCAAAAAACGCGCAAATTCTTCTTTCCCTAGCGCCTGCTGCGGCACAAAAAGCTGCAAATCCCCAGATCGGTCGCGTATCGTGGCAAACACCAGACGGCCAAAAGTACGCATCAGCACAATGCGTCCTGCCACTTTCACACGGACGCCGGTATCCGTACTTTCAGGCAGTTCACCAAACCGCTCTCGCACCTCTGCCAGCGAACAGTCGGGCTTGAAACCAATAGGCCAGGGATCAACACCAGTGGCACGTAGTTTCTCGACTTCGGCAAGGCGAAGTGCACGTTGTTCCGCGAATGCTCCGCTCTTCTCAGTTTCAGCACTCGCGTGATCGGCGGCGCCATCCGCGGAAGAAAACACTTCCCCCTCGATTTTTGCTGCGCCGCCCCCTGCATTCTCTCCTGGACTACTCACTGTATTTGCCCTCTGTGCTGCCCCTGCACGACTCGCTGGACTCTCTGGTTTGCTCGGCTCATTCGTGTGCGAAAAACTCGCAGCAGCAGAAAGAGCCGTCACCGGCTCGGATTCCTGCTCTGGATTCTTTTGCTGACACACACCATCTGACTGACATATAACGACACTCTCACAGCAAGAAAGCACACGGAGGCGACCATTTCGCCAGAATTGCACCTCTCGCGCACTACAACAAGTCACGAACCGTAAGAATGCCAACCATGCAGATAGGAACAGAGACATAACGGCGAAGCATCACCGACACTCACGAGAGAACACCGAAGTACACTACAACTGTGTCAGACAACCAGACACCTCGACAACGTGCCCATTTCTCAGGCGAAAAAGGCACCGCCCATTTTTGAACCAGTAACTTCGCGCAGCTTTTCCTCTTGCCCGTATCGCCATCTCAAGTTCCATGATCTCGCGTGCCTGCGCAAAGGCCCGAGAAAAGTCCTTTTCGCTTGCTCGCAATTCGCTGATAATAGCCTCTGCTCTGGGAAAGAGCGCAGCAAAAACGCCACCCTATCTCATATGCAAGGCAGGCGCTTTCCCAGAGAAAACAGCAAAAACACTCGCGAGCACCAAGTCATCCAAAGTGCCGGCAACCCGCAACGGCTGCGCAAAGGGCGCTGCAACCAGGCGACAATCACGCGACAGCACACGAAAACGGGGCCTGTTCATCCCACATTGCGTTCATAAATAATGCGCAATCCTTGCAGGGTAAGCCAGGGCTCGTGGTAGTCAATAATGGGGCACTCCTCGATTACTGTCTCAGCCAGTCCACCCGTCGCAATCGCAATCGCGTCACCAAGCTCCTCACGAAAACGCTTGACAACACCTTCGATCATCCCGACAGTGCCATAGATAATGCCCGATTGCAATGCTTCAACGGTAGATCGCCCAATCACATTGCGCGGCGCCGTATATTCAACGCGGCGCAGACCTGCAGCCTTTGCAAACAAGGCCGCCGCAGAGACTTGCATTCCGGGAAAAATAGCGCCTCCCAGATATTCGCCACGCTCACTAATGGCATCGAACACTGTGGCAGTACCGAAATCAATCACAATGGCCGGTCCACCATAGGTGTGAAAAGCAGCGACAGCGTCTGCAATCCGGTCGGGACCAACTTCTTTCGGATTGTCGTACAAAATCGGCATCCCTGTTTTCACCCCTGGTTCGATCACCACAGGCCGAAAATAAAAATACCGTTCTGTCATCTCTTTGAGCGCCTGTGTCACACGCGGGACACCGGAACACAGCGCCACTCCCGTCACCTCCCGGGAGAAAGAGAGCCCCGCCATCTCAAGAAAAGAGCCGATCATCAAGGCCCATTCATCAGAAGTCCGATCCTCGGACGAGGAGACCCGCCAATGGCTCAACAACTCTTCACCACGGAAGATGCCCACGACAGTCTGGGTATTACCCACATCAATCGCAAGCAGCATTCAGAATATCCTGTTTCATAGTTGGTCTCTCTCCATGGCAAAGGAGCGGACTCTAAAAGAGTACGGCCGCAAAGAGAAAAGAGAAGATTCGCGAGTAAAAATGGCGGGATCAACCGCCCCTGTTCTATCGCGGATCAAACTCGTCAAAAAACCCCTGTCCTGTATCGGCAAAATCCAAGCCGATGTCCAAGGCAGCAGCTGAGTGCGTGATGGCACCAACCGCGATGTAATGCGCACCGGCTGCAGCGTAATCTGCCACATTCTCGAGAGTGACCCCGCCTGACACCTCGATTGGAACCTCACCACCAATTCTTTTTACAACCTGTGACACCTGTTCAGGAGTCATATTATCGAGCAGGAGCAGATCTGCTCCTGCGGTAGCAGCCGCTTCTGCCTGCGCAATGGTGTCGACTTCAATCTCAATTGGCAGACCGGGAAATTTTGTCCCACAGCGGTCTATCACAGAAACAAAGTCATCAGTTTGGTGGCCTTTTCTCAACGCCGCCAGGTGATTGTCTTTCACAAGTATCGCATCGAAAAGGCCCATACGGTGATTCCGGCCGCCTCCAGCCCGCACCGCGGCCTTCTCCAACGCCCGTAAACCGGGAGCAGTCTTGCGGGTGTCCCGGATAATGGTCGGAAAAATATCGACTGTCGCCACAGTCTCAACAAAAGCACGAGTACACGTTGCGATGCCGCTGAGGTGGGACAAAAAATTAAGGACGGTGCGCTCTGCTACCAGCAGATCAGGCAAAAGGCCTTCAATCTCTCCCGCCACATCGCCTGCATCGAGTGCTTCCCCCTCTCCGGCACGCCATTTTACAGTCAAATCGAATTGGGAACAGACTGCCTCGGTTGTCCATGTTCCTGCCAACACTCCTGGATACCGAAAGACCAGAAGTCCCCGACCAGAAGCATCCTGGTCGACCAAAGCAGCCGTCGTCACGTCTCCGGACAACCCTAGATCTTCGGCAAGAGCAGCCTTGGCAGCCGCCTCGACAAGATGCCAAGGAGGGGGGACCGGCGACCCGTCCTCGAAATTCTTCTCTTGGCTTACCAACGGACCTCCACAATGCCGTCCTTCCGGCGTCGCTGGAAAATCCGGCGACACCATACCTCGTCCATACCGGGAAAATCCTCACGAGCATGACAGCCACGTGTCTCTTCACGGGCAAGGGCCCCGGTCACAAGCACGCTTGCCGTCGCAAACAAATGTTCCGCAGAAGCATCCGGTTGTGTCATTTCCGACATGGTTACAGCTGCCTGTGGAAAAATAGCCCGTATCGTAAACAGAGACTCCCTAGTTCGCAAAACACCTGCATATCTCGACATTGCAGCGCGCAACACAGAGAGCGCGTCATCGACACTGGAAGCAGAAGAAAGACCCTCCCATGCCGGCAGGTTCTTTCTTTCCTCAGAGGCTGGACACACCTCTTGGTCTGTCCCTACAAAAGCATCACCAATTGGCAGATCGGCCGCGCGAGGCGGCAACGTCACGGCGTATCCGACTCGCTGTCCAAAAACAAGCCCCTCCAAAAGGGAATTCGAAGCCAACCTGTTCGCACCATGCACTCCCGTACAGGCAACCTCGCCGCACGCGTAAAGACCCGGAATACTCGTGCGACCGTCTCTATCAGTCGCAACCCCGCCGCAGTAGTAATGTGCCGCAGGGGCCACAGGCAGCCAGTCCACGGCAGGGTTCAAACCCAAATCCCCGCAGAACCCCGTGATTGTCGGAAAACGTTCGGCAAAACCAGGAATCCGGGTGGCGTCGAGCCAGGCATGCGGACTGTTCTCCGCCAGCATTGCCCTGTGCACCGCCCGCGAGACCACATCTCGCGGCGCAAGGTCCTTCAAAGGGTGCAGACCCTCCATCAGAGGAGCGCCGGACGGCGCCCGCAACACTCCTCCTTCTCCTCGCACCGCTTCAGATATCAAAGGACGCGGGCGAGCACACGCCACAAGCGCAGTTGGATGGAACTGCATAAACTCCATGTCAGCCAGGACTGCGCCTACTTCCAAGGCCATGCCCAGACCATCCGCTGTCGCCACATCCGGGTTCGTCGTGACATCGAAAAGTCCTCCAGCCCCTCCTGTCGCCAGCACTGTGGAGGAGGCGAGAATCTCTTTTCTTTTCCCGTTGCGATCAACAACTGCTGCGCCCACACATCGCCCGTCTTCCACAAGCAACGCCACAGCCCGCATGTCTTCCACAAGCTGCACAGGTTGGCGCGCGACAAGCTCCCCCATGATGCGTTGCAACTCCACTCCTGTCGCATCACCTCCCGAGCGCAGCACTCGCGCCCGACTGTGACCGCCTTCTCGTGTAAAAGCAAGATCACCCGAACCTGTACGGTCAAAGCGCGCCCCCCGGTCCAAAAGGTCTTTCACTCGGAAAGGCCCCTCTTCCACCAAAGTACGCACAGCTTCCTGGTCACACAGGCCTTTTCCTACCGTAAGAGTGTCTTCCATATGGAGACGCGAGGTATCTGATAGGGGAAGTGCTGCCGCAACACCTCCTTGCGCGTACCGAGTAGCAGATTCAGCAAGACGCTCTTTCGTGAGAAGCAAAACCTCAAGATGAGGATTGGCCTCCGAGACCGCCAAAGCAACTGAAAGCCCTGCTATACCGCCGCCCACGATAAGAACATCCACAAATCACATCCGCAAAATCACATCCGCAGTTTTTTCTACGGTCAACGCAGAGCGAAAAGACAGAACACGCACCTCCTGAGCGCCCTGATCAAGCAGCCTGGATGGGTTGTGCCTGAAGAATGCGATTGTCCTCGTCCACAAGAACGACCTTCGGAGTGTGCACACGAGCCTCTTGATCGCTCATCTGGGCATAGGCCACCACAATCACCAAATCCCCCACATTTACAAGATGAGCAGCTGCCCCGTTCAAACACACTTCGCCAGGAGCACCCCGAATGGCGTAAGTCTCAAGCCGGTTCCCATTTGTAATATCCAATACATGGACCAGCTCATTCGGCAAAATATCAGCCGCTTCCATTAAAACGGGATCAAGAGAAATGCTCCCCACATAATCCAGATCAGCTCCCGTCACCGTCGCGCGGTGGATTTTTCCATTCAGCATGGTGCGAGTCACGGTTCCCCCTGGATCTCGCCCGCCTCCATTTCGACTTTTTCCCCGTCGATATGAAGAACAACATTGTCGATCAAACGCGTGCGACCAACCCTTGCCGCTACTGCGAGCAGTACATCACCGCTCAAATGGTCGAGAGCAGCTATTGTCCCCGCATCTCGCACTTCGGCATATTCGATATCGAGGCACTGCTCTCTTGCAAAACGCTGTCGCAACTCAATCGAGACAATCCTAGGGTCTCTTTCGCCATGAACTACCAATTCAGCAGCTTCCAACAATGCGGCATAAATCGCCGGTGCAGTTTTTCTTTCCTGCTCGGAGAGGTACTTGTTCCGGGAAGACAACGCCAACCCATCCGGTTCGCGCACCGTCGCACAGGGAACAACCTGAACACGAAAAGAAAGATCCCGCGCGAGACGAGACACCAAAGCAAGCTGTTGCGCGTCTTTCATCCCGAAATACGCGCGATCAGGTTCGCACAGACCAAAAAGTTTCGTGACAACAGTTGCCACGCCATCGAAATGGCCAGGACGCCCGGCACCACACAGAGGTTCGGAGATACCTGCGACACGCACGCTCGTCAGCGGGGGACCATCCGGATACATATCTTGCACATCCGGACAAAAAACAACATCCGCTCCCGCGGCAGCCGCTTTCATCATGTCACCCTCAATATCCCGAGGGTAGGTCTCATAATCCTCCGTTGGCCCAAACTGCAAAGGATTCACAAAAACTGAGACCACAACGAAATCGCACTCGTCTGCAGCTTGTCGGATAAGACGAACATGCCCGTCATGCAGAAACCCCATTGTGGGAACAAGGCCCACTTGTCCGCCTTCGCGACGCACTGCGGTGATTGCCGCGCGTAGTGCTGCAGTCCGCTCGATTTTTTTCACCGCTCTCCCCTTGTCACTCGTTCTGCCACTCGTTCGCTACAAAGCTTTCTGCGTCTTTTCCGCTGCACTGCGACAGGACCCAAATCCAGAGGCGGCAACACAGCCTCCTCCTGTTGCAAAACGCCCTAGAAGATGCCGGACAAAGGCCGCAACCTCTGGAAAACACATTCGCGAGATCGGCATCTTCCCGCGGAAAGTTTCCCTCTCACCTCACCCGTACCGTTTTTCTGAAGTTTTCTTACAGATCCCCACCATGCTCTTTTCTCCTCGCTCTCCCCCAGTTCTACCCTTGCTCTCCCCACAATGCCCGCGCGTGCTGCTCTCCCACAACCTCAGACTTCCACGAGACTTTCCGGAGACTTCCACGAGATTTCACCTGAGTTTTCGCCCCATATATGGCCATATCCAGAAAAAATCTTCTCGGCCTCTGTCTCAGGGTCTCCCGAAAATGACACACAGGATTGACACGGTCGAAAAGCCTGGGCCAAAACCAGAGAAAACCCCAGAAGAAACATCTCAAAAGGCATCGAGCGGCGCATCAAGCACAGCACCCAGACGCTCCCTCGCTGCATCTCCAGCGTCTCCCTCAGGCAAAAAAGAGAGGATACGCCGAGTTACAGCCTTGTACGCGTGCGCAAGCTCCTCGTCAATCTGTTGAAGACCCGCGAGGTGTTGCGCGATCACATTTGCGTCACCACGCCGTGCAGGTCCGGTCAGAGAGGCACGCGGACCTTTTCGTGTTACATTTCGGGCAGACGACGTCACAAGAGAACCAACAAGCGCTTGAGCAGCAGCGGCATCAAGTCCTGCAGCAAGAAAAACATCTTCGGCGCTCGCGCACATTGCCACCACAAGATTCGCGGCCATACAGGCAGCAGCGTGGTACAGCACACGATCCACACCGGCGAGCGACACCGGCACCCCTCCCAATGTACGGGCAAGAACACACACCCAATTTTCTTCTCCGGCTTCTCCCCCCGCTTCACACCCCATAGGCTTGCCCACCAGCGTGTCTGCCTGATCCGGTGGCGTGAGCGGAGTCACAGGGTGCAACACTCCAACGCGCGCGCCACTTCTCTCCGCCGGTGCCAGCACAGCGAGATCCAACACCCCACTGCAATGGAGAACAAACTGACCAGGCCGGAACCCTCCGGCATGCGCAATCTCCTCGACAACTGCCCCAAGAACATCATCAGGCGTCGTCACAAACACCAAAGAAGCACTACTGGCTGCTTGCACGGGAGAACACGCCTGTGCCTGCAAGGCAGTCGCAAGCCGAACAGCAGACGAATGCGTGCGAGAGGCGACTGCTGCAACAGGTATGCCCGCACGAAGGAGCGCATGGCCAAGTGCAGCACCAGCCTGACCTGCACCCACAATTGTGCCAGATGAAAAAAGCGTTTCAGATGTTGGAGACATACCGCATCCTGCCAGGACAGTCCGCAGAAAAACAGCCGGAAAAACAAAAAGGAGAAACCAACGAGATCCCCTCCCACAACACCAGATACAAACACATCTCACCAGGTCACAGGCCGGCGCACTCCTTAGGTGAGACGCACATCAAGCAAACGGACCTCTCCGCTCCCTCCGCTCCCAACACTGGGTACAGAAGCAAGAGCTGCAGCATCCCCGAGCGTGCGTTTTACCTCAGGGTCCACATCACCAAGAGGCACAAGCACAAAAGCCCGTTCCTGAAGACGTGGGTGGGGCACAATCAGATGGGGCGGATCCTGGATCGAGACCCAGCACAAATCTCCATACGGACTCTTCTTTTCGCCACTGCCCCGACCGCTGGGTCCGCTCTCGCCCTCCTGCTTGTCCTGGCCGGCCTCACGCACACGCGCACAGCGCAAAATATCGACATCCAACACGCGCGGACCCCAGTGCTCCTTGCGGACCCGTCCTGCAGCTTGCTCCAACTCTGCAGCCAAATCCAGTAACGCGTAGGGTGAACGTTCCGTCTCTACTCGTACCACCGCATTCAAAAAATTGGCCTGTTCCGGCCCGCCCACCGGATCAGTCTCATACACACACGAAAATGCCAGGATTCGCTCTCCTCGCGCACGCAGACCGTCTACTGCCCCCTGCAGGTTCTCCAGCCGGTCTCCCATATTGGACCCTAGACCGAGATCAGCCAGAAGCCTCATCAGGCCTCCTTCGGGCGGGAGGGGGCCTCTGTCGCCTTCTCACCACGAGTCTCCCCCATCCACTCACCGGCCTGCCCGTCGCGGACAGTCGCAGTCATCTGTTCCGTAGGCTCCACAGCAAAGACCTCTGGAAAATCAGCGCGAGAGCGGGTCACCACAACCTCAACAAAGGCCGCGTCAAGCCCCAAAGGGGCCTGCGGCTTCTTCACTCCTACCGTGACTTCTTCCACATGAGCATCAGCAAGAATCGCTCGACAAACCAGCGCGGCCACACGCTCCAAAAGCGCACAGCTTTCCTCCGCCACGATACGGGACGCCAAACTGGCCATCTTTGCATAGTCCAGCGTGTCGGCCAGGGCGTCACTCTGCCCTGCTGCCCTGACATCGGTCACCGCACTAATGTCAATAACAAAAGGCTGATCCCGTGCATGTTCCTCAGGAAGCACACCATGGCGACCGAGAACACGGAGTCCACGTACACAGACACGATCACGGCTCATAGTTGGGGGGGAGTGGTCTTTGGGAAAACAGATTCCCGCGGGACCCGCGAAACTGCTGCCTTCGGAGAAACCGACTGGATAAGCGCGCGTCCTTCAGGGCCGAGAGGGCGATAGGTCAGTGCCTCAATTGTGGCAACTGCCTGAGGATGATCCTCTACCAGTCCCAGGTGCAAGAGATACGCACCGAACATTCCGACAAGCTGATCATCGATGTCATCACAATGCGCCAGAGTTTTCTTCTCCTGCACACGCAGCAAACTATCGAGAACCTCAAAAATTACAGAAAGATGCCGAATCGCCTTACCAGCGCCAACCGGAACATGCACAACGTTCAACCCCAACTGCTCATATGCATCAAGGTTATGCGGAGAGACACGAAAAGAAATGATGGCTTCGAAACCATTTTTCGACAACCAACAGATTTCTTCCTCACGCCGAATCCGGCGGTGTGCTCGTCCTGCTCCGCCTGGTCTCTCCGCAATAGCTAAACGGTGCGGAATGATCCAAGACAACGACCTTGGTTCTAGTCCAATCATGGCGAGAACACACTCCATCAACTCACGGGCACCACATCATCCACCAAAAGAGCCGCCATGGCAAGAGCCGACACAACGAAAGCCAGCACAAAGCCAACGATATCCCAACAATCAGCCTGCTCTCTCCAGACACGGAAAACCCAGATGAAGAAACACTCAACAGTATCGAGCGTTCTCCTCCTCGGCACAGTCTTGAAGCTCATTTCGGACACCCGTTCCGACAGTCATGTCGCAACAAAGTCCAGCAAACAGTACTGCCGGGCACAGGGAACACGAGTCTCCGCTCGAAGAAACCTGACGCACATGGCCATGCGCTCCTTCCCTGTTTACGCTAACTAGCACACAACAGCTTGCGCTGTAGTACAAGATGCCTCAAAACTTTACAAAAAAATTTTGCATTTTCTCGAAAGAAGAGAGTAGTCGCCAGATCGGAACAATTCACAGTAGGAGTTTGTTTGCGGCAAAAAAAGGGGTTCCTGCTGCCCCCTCGAGGAAATCAGAAATAGCCGCGACCTCGGCTGCTTCCGTAACATCGTGTACCCGCACAACCGAAGCCCCGGAAAGGGATGCCCACACTTGTGTCGCGAGTGTTGTCTCAAGTCGTTTCTCTACTTCAAGCCCAAAAAGCCTCTGAAAAAAAGATTTCCGGGAAGTCCCCACAAGAAGCGGTAAACCCAAACGACTGAGCACAGGCAGACCCGCCAAAAGCATGAGATTGTGCTGCAGCGTCTTCCCGAAACCAATGCCCGGATCCAAAATAAGCCGATCACGTGCAATCCCGGCCCTACCCGCAGCAGCAACTCGCTCCGACAGCCAATCACAGACTTCACCGACAACGTCATCGTACACAGGATCCCGTTGCATTGTACGAGGCTCCCCCCGCATATGCATCAGCACAAGACCACAGAACTCCGCGGACAGCAAAGGAAACATATCGGGATCGCCACCAGAAGAAACATCGTTCACAATAGAGGCACCCGATGCAAGCGCCACTGCAGCCACCGCGGCCTTGCTCGTGTCCACAGAGACACAGGCCCCTTCACGTGCGAGAGCACTCACCACAGGTGCCACACGGTCAATCTCCTGCTCAACAGACACAGGCAAAGCCCCAGGGCGCGTGGACTCTCCTCCTACGTCCAGAATGTCTGCACCGGCAGCCCAGAGGCGCAAACCATGCTCCACACCAGCCTCAGGTGTGTCCCAACAACCACCGTCCGAAAAAGAATCGGGGGTAACATTCACAACCCCCATCACAAGCGTGCGGCGAATCACCCAGGAAAAAGAACCACAACACCAGCGAAGTTGCTTTTCCACCCGCTTCTCCTCTCCCGCTTTGCCGAAGTTTTACCGGCCCCTTCACGTTCTCCTCATCAGGTTTTCCTCGCTGAAATCTCTGGACCCCAACTCCCCCGAATAAAATATCTCTGGACCCCACTCCCCCCAAGAAAAAATAACGCGGTGCAGCGTGTGGCGGAACCACCCCGCATCCAGAGAAAAACCGGCCAAGGCGAGAACTCGTCCAGAAATCTGAAAACCCAAACAACAGGGCGAGCACCTATCTCGGCTCGCGCCATACATCACCTCAAACTGTGAAGAGACTCCGTCTCTCCCGAACACCTGAAAAAAGGACCCCTGCGAAGAGGACCTTTAGCGGGATCGCATCAACGACATTGCCTCTGCCCGCGTCGAGGCATTCGTTTTAAAAATACCGCGTACCGCCGAAGTCACCGTGAGGGCACCCGGCTTCCGCACACCTCGCATCGAAATACACAAATGTTCGGCCTCTATCACGACAAGAACACCTCGTGCGTCAAGCGCCTTCACCATGGTGTCAGCCACCTGGCCAGTGAGACGTTCCTGCACTTGTGGACGGCGAGCAAATATCTCGACAAGGCGAGCAATCTTCGAGAGACCAGTGATTTGTCCACGATCATTCGGGAGATACGCCACATGTGCCTGACCGTGGAACGGAACCAAGTGATGTTCGCATACCGAATAGAAAGGAATATCACGCACCATGACCATTTCCTCATGGCCTTCTTCAAAAATCACACCAAGTTGTTCTTCCGGAGATTCGCTTAATCCAGAAAAAATTTCCTCGTACATACGCGCAACACGACCAGGAGTCTCCCGTAAACCCTCTCTATCCGGATCTTCTCCCACAGCCTTGAGAATCTGGCGCACAGCATCCTCAATTGCGATCAGATCGACTTCCCCAGACTCCGTATCCGGCACCTCGAAAGATGAATCAATATAATCGGTACGGTCGGTCCCGTCTTCGTCCCCCATATATGGCATGCCCAACCTCGCTCTCACGCAACGATACCGCACAAACACGACAGGAATCCCGTCATTCCTGCTGCCCAATACAGCATTCCCAAACACTCAGACCAAAAATCAAATACACAGAAAAACCGCGATTTTCACCCACTGATTCTAGATTCAGGACAGAGAATCACAAAGAGTCACCAACATTCTCAGAAATGGCACCTGAAAAGACATCGCTCGAAATAGGATTCTCCCCTGAAAAAGGATCTCTCACTCGCCCGGAAGAAGAAAAAAGGTTACGGGATGTACGAGAGGAAAGAACACACTGGCAACTGTTACTCCGAGAAGGAGCCACATAAAACCCTAAATAGTCGGAAACACTGAGAGTCATATCAATTTCTGGCACAGTCCAAGAGGGAACACCCTCCCCGACAATACCCAAAAGACTGTCTTCTCCCTCTACAACAAAAGCCTGCTCCCTGTAGCGACGCGCGACACCGGCACCTGCCAATTCTGCGAGCACCGTCTGCGAGTGGCCGGCAAGACGGTCTCCGCGCCGCAAAGGACGGACCAGGAAAGGGACCTGCAAACAACGCACGTCCAGAGAAAACCCGACCTCTTCATACAATCCCGTATCTTCCACTGAAAATTTCGGAAGCGTATCTACGACACATTTTTCTCGCACCACAAAAAACTGCCCCTCACGCCGGCTATCCAAGTGAGTGCCTGAGATTTGTCCTTGTTGTCCACAGAGCACCTGTTCAATGGCCGACGCGGGAAGCGACCAACCCTGCAATGCGTCCGCCAAACTCCATTGCACAATCCTCACAGCCACAGGACGGGCAAGTTCTCCCATACGAAGGAAATCAAAGCCAACCCAACCACGGCCACGTTCCACCAGATCGGGATTGTCCCCCCATACAGTGGTCGCAATGTCTTCAACAAGCAGGCGATCCGCGTCGAGGCGTTCCGCCGCCGCGGAAATACGCTTTGCTGCTCCCGGATGCATGCTATCCAGCCGGGGAAGTACCTCGCTGCGAATGTAGTTCCGACGAAAGCGCAGGTCCTGATTTGTCGGATCCTCAAAAGGAACAAGTCCACGTGCCACACAATAAGCACGCGTCTCACCCCGGCTCACTCCGAGCAGAGGGCGCACAATTCCCCCGTGGCAGAAACGCAAACTTGACAGGCCATCAATACCGCTGCCCCGAAGCAGATGGAGAAGAAAAGTCTCCGCCCGATCATCCATCGTATGGCCGGTCACAATCACATCAAGCGCACATGCCTGCCGGGCAAACCCCAGCGCCCGATACCGCGCCTCACGAGCAGCTGCCTCCCACCCTTTCTTGCCTGCCGTAACGACAGCCTCCATCACAAGGCACGATATGTCGAGAGAAGTCGCGATACTGCAGGCATTTTCTGCCATTTCAGAAGCGTGCGCAAGCCCATGATCAATATGACAGGCAAGCAAGGAAAGGTCTGGACGCACTTTTTGCAATACAGCCAGCAAAGCTGTCGAGTCAGAACCACCCGAAAAAGCCACACCCACTCGCGCACGCGATGCCAAACAGGAAATAGCAGAAAGCCGATCCGTTACCCGCGATTCAAAACTATCGATCTCAAACTGGAGCGCCATGGTCTTCCTCGGAAGATAGGTGAAGAATTGGCGTCTGCAGAGTTCCAGACTGATCCCTACAGTTTATGTACTAGCGACTCGTGCAATCCATGCCTGGGGATTCTCACGAATTTCTGGCAAAAGAGGGAGAGATTCCGGTGATTGCCACACAGGGTCAAGACCACGCGCTCCTGCAAGCTCGACCACCTTCTCTACGAAACGTTGCCCTTCTTCATATTGCTTCGCCTTCATCTCCATTCCCATGACTTGCAAGAGAACACGGGAAACTCCCCGTTTTTGGCGTCGCTGATGGAGGGCAGCAGACATGCGGGCCTGCCCTTTTACATGTTCTGCTCCCAAACAATCCATCACATAATTTCCATGACCCTCTAAAAGAGTCATGAGGCTCGTCATCGCACGAAAAGACACACGTTGTTCTTCTGTTCTGAAAAAAAGCTGCATGCCACCTTCAGCAGCAGCGCCGTCGGCAGGACTACCTGCCTTTTTCACGCGAGCAGCAAGCTCAGAAACAAACTTGGGAAACCCCACAGGGGCGAGGTCAGCCTCACCCAGGACGCTCTGTAAAAGTGACAAAAAATAAGGCTGCAACCAGGGAACACCGGTAAATTGCGTACGATGCGTGACTTCATGCAACGCAATCCAAAGACGAAAGTCGGGCGGAGAGAAGCCATAACGCTGTTCAAGGGCACGAATATTCGGACCCACATAATACAGCGTATCGTCATGTGCGACGTCAGCCTGCGCATGCAGGGGACCCGACGAAGTTTCTTCGTCTGACGGAAGAATAAGGTCATATTGGCCAAGCACGCGACGAGAAAGAAATCCCAAAAGTAGACCGAGTTCTACCGCCAGCCCCTTACGGCTCACAGGACGAACAGAGCGTTCCATTGCAGAACGGACCCTGGGAAAAAGAGGATCTCGCCTCTCGGCCTCTGCCGCGGCAAAGCCACGAAACCAGGGGTCAAGAAAGCGGCGAAAGCCCACAATATTGACACGAACCCAATCTTGCCGGCTAATCACTTGCACACGCGCCGGACCTGCTTCAGATGACAGTCCGACAAAGTCTTCGACGAGTTCTTGCGCCACTCTGGTACGAACTTCGAATTCCGCAGGCATCGCAGCAGCAGCACGCGAGTAGGCATTCGTGCCCGCACAACGCACTCCTACCGCTTCCGCGAACTCCCAATCGATCGGAGAAAAGTCACCGACATCCTCTGATCGATTTCTTCTCTTCGTTCCTCGACTCGCGCGCACTCCCTGAAAAGGAGAAAAAAAAGCCTGATTTCTTGTCACGATTTAGAAGGATACCGCAATCGATACATCTTGAGAACATAGGTTGTGATAAACCCCAAGAAAACCACGGCAATCAAAAACATCACAGGCCACGCAATGAATTGGTCTGTCCAGGGGTTGGGAGGAGTTTCCGGCGTTTGATACGTCTCCGCATCAACTTGCGCAACTACGGTGGCAAACGCGCTCAACGGGGTCATCAGCACACTTACCGCCACTGCGCTGACCATCAAGAACACCCTTCGCAGCATTCGCATAAAAAACCTTTCCCGCCAAACTATGCGCCCAGAATAGCTCCGACTCCACCTCTACGTAGGAATCCTTTGCGATGCAAGCTGCGGCACCGTTTCCCCAGGCGTCAAAAGCAAAGCGAGGACATCGAAGCTTCAGCATCAGAATCTTCACAGAAAAGAACCTCGACAAGAGAGAGCCTGCACCTCACTCTATTTCTCCCTCAAAATAGACGATTCCGTATCCTATCTATCAAATCGGCTGGAGGCGACGGCATCTCATACGCCACACGAAGTCGCTGTCGCAAAGAACGCTCAACCACAACGCCCGATTGACACGAATGACACTGGACAAGATGGGCTTCAACCCGCTCGTGATACTGCAGCTCTCCATCAACGTACAAACAGATATCCGAAATAACCTCCTGACAGGTCAGCTCCTCAGAACACAGACCATCTTCTTTGCCTGTTGCCCTGCCTGTTGCCTCGTCCCGCCTAGGAGCTGACCCGGAAGAAAACCGAGAAGAATGCACACCGCTCACGCCTCTACCCCCTGCAAATATCCCCGTTCACGGGCGAAATCACTGAGTCCTTTTTTCAGAAGACGGCGTCCACGATGCAATCTGCTCATCACCGTTCCAATCGGCACATCGAGTATTTCAGCTATCTCTTTATATGAGAAACCCTCTACGTCTGCCAGCAAAATCGGCAACCGATACGTATCGGACAATGCGTCGAGAGCTTCTCGCACAGACGCATCAGGAATCCGGTCAAGCACAATCGACTCTGGCGAGGCAGGCAGTGCGGCTTGTCCAAGGTCCTGGTAAAAGGAAAGACCTTCCATATTCTCGATATGGACATATTCCAACCCTCGCTTCTTCGAGCGATATGAAGTCAGAAAAGTGTTTGTCAGAATACGGTATAACCAGGCTTTAATATTCGTTCCCGCCTCAAACTGATGAAACGATCGATACGCCTTGAGGTAAGTCTCCTGCACAAGATCATCCGCATCAGCAGGGTTGCGCGTCATACGCAAAGCTGCCTGGTAAAGCGCAGACATGTGCGGCAAGGCCGCCTCTTCGAATTCCTCTCGATCAGCCACAGTTCCTCTCTTTCAGCACCTTTCCCAAGTCCTTCCCTTTTGTAGAAGCGACAAATATCGAAGCGACAAACCCAGCGTGCGTCTCTTGCGCGTCACCTCTTTTCTGCCCCTGTTGCTTCGACCCCTTGCACCGCTCTACCGGCAAGGTTTTCTCTCAACAAGCACAGCAGACACCGAGAAAATACCCGGCAACATTTTCCTCCAAACACTTCCGTCCGAAAACATCTTTCAAAAAATCACGAAAAACCGTGAAAAACCGGAAAACTCGCTCCCAGATATCACCCTACCTCCCGCTCTGTCCGTCCTACTCAAGGAAAACGCAAGAAAAAAACTGCTTCCTACCCGATGCCCCACAACGTCAGGAAGGAGAAGATCCGGCCTCGTCTTCTCCTGTTTTTCCCCTCTGTGCCTATGCGTATAGTCCAAAATGAGCGAGCAAACCACCAAAAAAACAGGACTTACGCCCCATATAGATTCACAGCGAAATCGCCCGAAATCACAGAAGACACCACAGTGAGCAGGAAGCTCTAGCCCGACAAGGAGTGTCGTGCCTATGCAGCGGGCAAGTATCAGAACGAATTCGAAATCAGAGAACGCAAAGCTCCCCATAGCTGACGATCTCAAGCCCAAGATCGAAAACTGCCGTCCGTTGGTGAAGCAAATAGCGTTACAAGTAGCGTCAAGCATTCCTCGTCATGTGGAACTCGATGAATTAATTTCCGCGGGAATGGTGGGACTCGTCGAAGCAGCCAAAAGATTCGACCCCACGCGAGGAGTGAAATTTGAGGCGTTCGTCGCAGAAAGAGTGCGCGGCGCAATTATTGACTTTCTGCGTAGCCTTGATTGGGTGCCTCGCTCCGTACGCTCAGCGGGGAAACGCGCAGAAGAAGAGCGTTCCCGCCTCACTGCCGAACTGAGACGCCAACCAACAGACGCCGAACTGGCGGCCGAACTCGAAATGTCGGTAAACGCCTACCGCCACATTCAAGACTCACTTACCGGGGCTGTTGTCCTTACGCTCGACCGCTCCATTTCTGAAGACGGTGAAGATACCGACTCCATTATGGCGGCTATTGCAGATACAGACGCTCCCCAACCTTCTGAGATTCTCGAGCACACAGAACTCTGCGGCTACCTGATCGACGCCATCAACTGCCTCCCTCATCAAACTCGCACAGTTATTGGTCTGTACTACATTGAGGGAATGCACATGGCTGAGATCGGCCAACTTTTGGGAGTCACCCAAAGCAGAGCAAGCCAGATCCACTCCGCAGCCCTCACCCTGCTCAAAGACGCTATTCTCACGCAACTCGACCCGCAACGCGCCCCTGACCTGTCACAGCCCAAAGGTCGCAAAGCCAAGCGTATGGCAAATTTCTTTACAGAAGTGGCAGACGCCTCAAAATGGCAAGAACGCCTTGACGATACGCGCCGTTCCATTAAACTTGATTTCGCTCCCATTTTGTCTTCGCTCGAAAAGTCATGCGACATGACTGCCGACGAGTTCGAACACCAAATAGCAGAGGAAAAAACGGAAACCACGCCAGAAATGCATCGCTGGGCCATCATCGTCCAAAAGTCAGCAGAAATCCGCCGGCGCACAGCACAAAAAAGACAGCAGAGACTGCAAGACAACGAATTCTAAGCCCTATCCGGAGCAAACGCCCCACGCACCAGCCGAAGAACACAATCGGAGCAACCGCACGGGGCTTCCTCTGCAATCTGCCCACTCCCCACACGTTTTCCAAGAAATCCCAACAATAAACGAAAAGGAGAAAGAGGGAGCATAGAGAGAACTAAAGGGAGACACATTGAGAAGATGACCTACAACATATGAGCTGAGTGCAGTGCCTTTAAAGTTCCCTCCTCTCAACCCAGCAAGCCGACCAAACAACAGACACAGCCAAGCTCATTCAGCTGATCAAGCTTCCCTCTCACAAACCACAGGGCAACCTTCTCCCTCACAAACCACACAAGAGAAATATTTCATTGTTCCTTTTGATGCTCCTGACGCCCTCAACAACCTGCTTTCCACGTTACGTGACTGTCTCCCCTCCATTCCCGAAGACGCCCCCGTCAACATTCTGGCAATAGGGTCCGACCGCACCACAGGCGATTGCCTCGGTCCCCTCGTCGGTGATTATCTCTCGGAAAAAAGAAGATTCCGAGTCTTTGGCACACTTGATAACCCAGTGCACGCCACCAATTTGGTTGACATCGTACCCGAAATTCAAGGTTTCACTATTGCAGTGGACGCCGCGCTGGGATCACCGATCGGAGGGATCGCAATACGCAAGGGGGGGCTTGCCCCAGGCGCTGCCTTCGGTAGACAACTCCCTTCTGTGGGAAATATTTCGGTGAGTGGTCTCGTCTGCAAAAACGGGCCGCTCAGCTTTGAACGCCTCCGCTCCGTCCGGCTTGGCTTCGTCCGGCATCTCGCTCACCTCATTTCAACCGCAATCTCACTCTCAGTTGAATCCCACACGGTACAAACCGACAGGCTCAACCTTCAGATTCCTGCCCCCAAAACCCCACTCATCCTCGACATCACCGACACAGAACAGGCTGACCAAAAAGACATCGCCCTCGACATCCGTCACTCAAGACAAACAAACAGGGCAAACTTCATACACGCAGGAGAACATCCAGCATAGAACGGAACTTCAGACGGGTCTCCTGCAACTCAGCCCTCGGGTCCGATTCCGCAACAATCCCCGCACCCGCATAGAGCGTCGCCTGGTGCCCCCGCGTCAAACCGCAACGCAAAGCCAGCGCAAACTCACCCCCAACTCCATCAGTCCATCCCACAGGACCCGCGTACCAACCGCGTTCAATACCTTCTATCGCGGGAATAGCTCCGATAATTTCGCGCGGGACCGCTCCCACAGCAGGGGTAGGATGCAAGTCGCCCAAAATCTCTAAAAAACGACGCCCCTCCTGCACGCGACCAGAAACCCGAGTTGCCAGGTGCGTCAGGTTCCCCAAAAACAGTTTGCGCGGTACCACATCTCTCTGCACGTCTTCACACACCAGACGAAAAACCTGCTCCACTTCATCCGCCAAAAGTGCGTGCTCCATCCGGTTCTTTGGATCAGACAGTAACGCCTGCGCGGAAATCTCGTCTTCTTGCACCGTACCCGTACGTCCAATCGTACCAGCGAGACAGAGAGACTCGATCTGCATCCCATCGCTGCGCAACAAGAGCTCGGGAGTGGCACCAAAAAAGACCGGGGCTCCTTCTGCAAAAGGCGCCGCGCAGGCAAACACAATACAAGAGGGGTTCGCCGGCAAGAGCGCACGGAGCATTCTCTCCAGATCAAAAGTCCCTTCCCCCTGCAAACGCACCGACCGAGCCAGGACAACCTTTTCCGCTTCACCAGCCTTGATGAGATCTACCACAGAACACACTGCCGACATGTACGCATCAGGTTTAGGATACGAACGCACCAGAGTCTCTGCCCAATCTTCATGCACAGGCGGCGCGTCACGCAGTTCTCCCAAACGGACAAAGGCAGTTGCCTGACGCGCCCGCACCACCTCGGGCCCATCCCCGGGCAACACCAAAGCATTCCATATGACCTCAGGATGCGTCGCGGCAGTATCCGTCCCATTCGAGGTTGGGCTGCCATCTCGGATCACAAATTCAGGAACCGTGAGGAAAGTCCGGGGCAGGCCTTGCCACTCCTCGCCCATCGCACCCCCCTCTCCAAAGGCAAAAGTGCCGACACAAACAGGAGTACCATGACCAACAACACGGGAGAAAAGATCGGCAAGCGCCTCATCTCCCCAGGCAAAACGCCCTTTTCCCTTGCCCCCTGCACTCTCTGTGCCCACAGGAACCGGAATGCCTGCGGCGTCTGTCACACAGACCTCACGGTCTCCGATAATACGAGCAGCAGTACCAATACCAGCCCAACAAGCATCGTGCGGCGACGACCAGAACCAGGCAAACTGCCGGCACACCGATGCCCTCGCCGCCCACCGCAGAGCTTCGTCACAAAACACCTCACCAATATGGGGAACAGGCTCGCTAAGCAGGACTGCTTTTCCCTCCCAAGCAGCCATTTTGCAGGCTTCTTCCACACTCTGGGTTGAACACGTAAGTGGCATCACGAGACGGCCACCCGAGATGCAGTAAATACCTGCACAATACCGCCACCAAGCTGGAAATGGTCCACTTCCCCAAAGCCGGCCTGCTCTATCAGGAGCACTATCTCCGCCGGAGAAGGCAAGTAAGCCGTGGATTCCGGCAAATAACGGTATGCCGCCCGATCAGAAAGCACCCCTCCGACCAAGGGCACAATCTTCCGAAAATACACACTATGCCCCCATCTCAACAAGGGGTTACGCGGCTCGCTCACATCGATCAACATCATGCGTCCACCCGGACGAACAACTCGCCCTGCCTCCTGGAAGACCTTTCCCAAATCTGTGAAGTTCCGCAGAGCAAAACCGCTGGTAAAACCATCAACAGAAGCATCTCGGAGGGGAAGAAACTCGCCGTACGAAGCCGCAAAAACAAGCGGACGGGCAGCAAAACGGGACTGGGCTTGCGCAAGCATGCCAAGAGACGGGTCAAAGGCCAGCGGAATGCATCCCTTGTCCAGGAGCATCTCACACAAGTCACCCGTGCCACACGCAAGGTCAACGACAAGATCTCCCTCCCCAAGGCCGGACGCAACAAGAGCCTTGCGGCGCCAGGGACGATCCATCCCAAAAGTCATGATTCGATTTAAAAAATCATACTTAGGAGCAATACGGTCAAACATCAGGCGAACGGCCTGAGTCTTTTCTTCTCCTTCGAGCAGGCCATCAGGCAAAGACTGAGAACGATCAGGATCATTTTCCGAGGAAGTGGTTTCAGAAGGAAGCGTCGGCACCTCAGTCAACTCCATTGCAATCGCAATTTCGGGGGTCCGGCCGCGGCAATAGCCACTTCCAGAGCACGGGCATCAGCACTCTCATCTTCAGCAAGACGAGAACGCCCTTTCGCCATGAGAACTCGTTGAAAATGCAGCGCCACCAAAGAAGTCACCGCAGCCAGCATTTCGTCAAAAGCTCCCACGACATCTTCAGCTGTCGCAATCTCTTCATTACGACGGATATAGGCATTGAACATTTCGACAGAACGTTCCGCCACGGCATCCACATTACGGGCATGATCCGCAGCCAAAGCTGCAAGCTCATCCGCAGGAAGACCAAAATCCAAAAGACGCAAACCAGCCTGTAGCATCTCCACATCAGACTGGGCATAGCAGCGTTCCCCAGAACCTCCGGCCACAGGGTCCAAGAGCCCCGCCTTTTCGGCAGAACGCAAAAGCGCATCCGGCACCCCGACCTTTGCCGCAAGCTCCATCCGGGTAAATGAGCGCTGCCCCGAAAGGTCATCAATACGTGCGAGCAACTGCTGATCTATCGACCCCTCGCGCGACCCCTCGCTCCCATCAAGCAGACGCTTGATCACTTTTAAGCTCAGCCCTTCACTTGCCAACTCCCGTATTTTTCGCAACAGATGCAAGTGATCATCGTCGTAAAACGCAGTCCGCCCATTCCGTTGCGGGGGAGGCAACAAACCCCGTGCCTGATAGAAACGCACAGTATCGACACTCACACCAGCAAGCTTGGCTAATTCTCCAACTCGATAGCCCATACTCTCATTGTATGAGCATTTGCTCAGAAGTTCCGAACACCCGGTCGTGCCTCGATCGTGGCCCTGTCGTGACTCGGTCGTAGCTCGATCTCGTGCAGCTCTCACAAAAAGGAAAATCCGGAAAGAGTCTCGCAAAAAACGCTCTGCATCAACGCTCACCCGTCGCGCGGAAATCACGCAAAGCAGCTGCAGTCACTTCCCAGAGCAGCTGATGCTCTGCCACGGTGCGGTCTGCTCGCAAAGGCACACGGATCACCCGCACTTGTCCGTGCCCATTCTTGTCCCCGTCCCCGTCCCCGTCACCATCCTCACCAGGGAAAGAAGAAACCCGCAATTCTTTTCGCAACGCCTCCTCAGAAGCAGCTTCCACCCATGTGCAAGAAGCCATGGTGGCGGCAGCTGCCATATCAAGACCCGGCGGCATGGTAAAAAAGTCGTGAAACTGCCGGCCAAGGCCCATCCTGGCCTGCGGAAGAAAAGCGAAAATCCGCCCACCGCCATTGTCCAAGACCACAAGCGTAAGACGTGCACCAAGACGTTTTCCCAAAGCAAGCGCCGCCACATCATGGGCAAAAGCCACATCCCCACACACCAAACTGACCGGCTTCCCCATGCCCAACCCAGCTCCCACAGCAGCAGAGATCAGGCCATCAATCCCGTTTGCGCCCCGGTTCGCAAGAATCACACGAGACTCAGGAAACGGCATCGTATAAGTGTCGATATCTCGCAAAGGCATACTCGCTGCCACCCACACCACTCCGCCAGGACCTGCCTCCTGCACCACTGTCGAGACAACTTGCCCCTCATGCAAAAAATCGTCTTCTTCCACGACCCGCTCTATCGCCGTCCGGCAACACCGATCGGCCTTTTGCCACGCTTCCCCCCAATCAGCAGCTTTTTTGTCTCGCGGCCACGCTTGCGCCAAAGCCCGCAAGGTGGAAACAGCATCGGACAGGACCAAGTCAGTCACAACCCCTTCAGGATCAGACCATCCCGCAACACCTGCAAGATGCACGTGTCGGTGGTACACACCTGCCGGCGAATCTGTCGAAGCTCCCCGCAAAAAAGTGGCAATGGGTTTTGAGAGAGGCCACCCACCAAGACGGACAACAACAGAAGGACACAAAAACGCTGCCGTCTCAGTATCCCGCACGATTGCCTCTGCACATCCGACTGAGCAAACCGTCTCAGGAACACCAAAACGCACTTGAGACGCCGCTTCGGCAATCACGGGCCATCCCGTCACCGCCGCGAACTCTGCCACCGCAACCCGCACTCGCTCCCCTTCAAAGGCAAAAGGACCCGACCCACATACGAGAATGCCACGACCATCACGAGAAAGCCCCTCCACCAAGTCACGCAACGTCCCCGCAGAAGGCAAAGATGGAGACGCCTGATGCACCTGCGTAAAAGGGCGGACCGGCACACGAGTACGCGCACCCTCATCCACCTTCCCCACAAAAGATTGCGGCAGCAAAGGCTCACGAAACCCCATATTCACCTGGACTGGTCCTGGCCACCCAGAAACACACGTCTGCACGGCACGACACGCTAGATGACGAAACCAGGCCAAAGTCTCCGATCTCTCATCTGGCAAACCAGCCTCTATATGCTCTTTCACACTCGTTCCGAAGAACCCATGCTGCTCCACCGTCTGAGAAGCACCACGCCCATGCATTTCTGGAGGCCGATCCGCCGTGAGCGCAAGCAAAGGCACACCCGCAAGACGCGCCTCAACAAGAGCAGGGTGCCAATGGGCACCCGCTGTCCCAGAAGTGCAGACAAGGACCACCGTTTCCCCTGTCGCCTTCGCAAGACCAAGACCGACAAACCCAGCCTGACGCTCATCCACAATCGGATAGCAGCGGATAGACGGGTGAGCAACCAACGCAAGCGTGATCGGAGTAGAACGAGAACCAGGACTCACACAGGCATGGCGCACCCCTGAGCGCGCAAGCTCTCCGACAAAAGCCTCAAGACAGTACTGATTCGCCCTCGCAATGGAACGAGAATCCTCGCTCATGAACAGTCTCCTCCGATTTCATAGGCTCTACAGTCCAGCATGCCCAGACATATCACCCAAGCAGACTGCACCACTGGAACGAATATCCTGGGCACTCCCCCACACGAAACACCCCACCTGGGAGAGTCTGCTCCGAGATTGGCGCGAGACTGCTGCACACTCCAGCATTCTCCCGCTTCATCCCAGTCCTGTTCACCCCGTTCATACCAGTGAGGAAGGTCATGCAGAGCCAGAAGCAAGATTCCACAGAACCCCCTACCGAAAAAAACAGCAACCAAACACAACACACCGTTTTCTTTCAGAAAACACACGGCGCCCACATCTGCTGCCGGCAATGGGGAAAACCACAGAAACAAAGAAATCCCGTGGTGTTATTACACGGGTTCACTCATACTGGGGAAACCTGGGAAGAAATTTCCCGTGCCCTCGCTGCACACCGACAAGTCTTCGCACCCGACCTACGAGGACACGGCGACACCACCACGGCAGATGGACGTTTCGGATTCGCCGCAATCCTGGAAGATCTACTCAGCTTGGAAGCACAACACATCACCGGCAAAATCCACCTCGTCGGTTACTCCATGGGCGGACGCGCCGCCGCATACAGCGTGCTCGCAGACCCACAACACTGGTCTTCGCTTTCTTTACTCAGCGCCAGTCCTGGCATTGCCCTTGCCGAAGCACGCGCAGCACGCGCGAAAAACGATGACAATCTCTCTGCCCGCCTTCGCCACGAAGGAATCGATGCTTTCGCCACTTTCTGGGAGAATCTTCCACTTTTTGCAGGGTTACAAAAAAGCCCACCAGCTACAAAAGTGCTCTTACACCGAGTGCGTCGCCGGCATGACCCCGAACAACTCGCCGCCGGCTTGCAACAAATGAGCCCTGGTCGCCAAGCAGACCGAAGCCGGCAACTCGCCACTTTGTCTTTGCCTCTACTGCTCGTCGCGGGAGACCAAGACGAAAAATACCGAGACAGCACGCGCCGTCTCTCCGCAATGCGTTCCGCAGAGCTTTCCCCATCCTCACAAAACCAGACGCCGCCAGGACCAACCACCACTACCCACATCCTTCCCGGGATCGGGCACAGCGTGCACCTTGAAGCCCCCACAGCCATCGCGTCAATCTTGGAAACCTTTTTTCGGGCACAAGACAACCTCTGCCCGGAAGACCCACAGGGGACAACATCTGCCCCGGACTTCCCAACACCTGCTACAAATCTCCCCAGACCAGACCAGACCAGGCCAACCCCATTCCCCAGACCCAGGCCAGGCCATTCCCGCAACTCGTCCGCAAAGACCCGCCGGCCGCAACTGTGACACCACAACAGAACAGGGAAGTGCAACAAGCCCGCGAGGAGCATTCACCCCACAAAAGAGATCGGGAAACAACAAGTAGGCCGGCCTCATCATCCTGGCAGACAGTTGAACCCCAGAGTGGGCTTTTCAAAAAACCTTCGAGAACGTTTGACCCGACACTGGCGTAGGCGTAAAACCGAGACCGGGCCCACCCAGTCTCAACTTCCCATCTTGCACAGGAAAAGCAGCGACATTCCGAACAAATGCCTGCCCGGTCGCAAGACCTGCCGCCCCGCTCGTGCCTGCCGCGGCTGCCAGGTGTGCTGCAGCAGCGACTCCCACTGCCGTCTCAAATAAACTGCTCACAAAAACCAGGAGGCCCGCCTCCCGCGCCGCTTCAATAAGAGCAAGCGCCGCAGTCGGACCACCAACACGGTGCGTCTTTATCATGATGCCGTCCATCGCACCGGCCTGGAGCAGCGTATGCAATGATTCCAAGTCGGACAGCGCTTCATCCGCGACAACAGGAACACTCGAAGATGCACGTACTTGGGCGAGTCCCGCAACATCTTGCGCGGGAACAGGCTGTTCAATCATCTCCAAACGGTGCTTTTCGACAGAGCGCAAAAACAGCACAGCTTCATCTACAGTCCAGGCCCCATTTGCGTCCACACGCAACCGCACCGCATCACCTACTGCCGCCCGCACAGCCCCAACACGAGAAACATCTCTTTCCGGCGTCTCCGCCCCTACTTTTAGCTTGAGCGTTTCAAAGCCGTTTGCCACTGCTGCAATTGCCTCAGCGACCGTTTCATCCGCACCAAGCACAGCGTTTACAGGGACTTCCCCCTCAAGGGGACCACCCAAAAGCCGGCAGAGCGAAATACCCTCGGCACGTGCCTGGAAGTCGAGCAACGCAGTGTCGAACGCGGCCCGCACATACAAATCCGGGATCTCTGCCGACATGCTTTCTCGCAGCGTTCTCGCTGCCGATATCCGACCACTATTCGAGGCATCATCTTCCAGGTCATCACACACTTGCGGAAGAGATTGCAGCCGATGCGTGAGAGCTTTGAGAACTTCCAGCGTGTGTGCCGTCACAGATGGCCAAGGCGCACATTCCCCCCACCCCGACCTGCTTTCTTCTTGCCCTTTTGCCTCTTGCGCAGCTTGGCTTGTGCGGCGGTGTGGTCTTTTGTGCTCGCTGCCCACAGTCCCAATCCGCACAAGCACAGAGTTACGTTCACGTATCGTCATCGACGAAGTGCGAAAAGGACGACGGAATTGCAGGCACACACCAAGAACTTCGATCTCCCACATAGCCTCGTTCTTTTCTCTCGGTCTTTTTCCTGTCTTTTGCAGTGGATGCTCCGGCAAGCGGTTCCAGTCGGTGTTCTGGTCTTTGGACCGGACTGGACCGGAAAACAGGGCCCTCTTCCCTACATCTCACACAAAACAGAACAAGCGAGAAAACCTGCTGCCCAGTCAGAAAAATATCACCGGGTAGAAAAACTTGGTTGGGGAAGCTGCACACTCCATTCCCACGCCCGTGGGAAACACGCAAGACGACCATCCCGGCCTACCCCAAAAACCACTCCATTCCCACGCCCGTGGGAAACACGCTGACAAAACAGCTCATGGGTTTTTTGTTTCGGAGAGAACCCAATCGATATAGCCGGGATTGCCACCAATAATGGGAAGAGAGATCACGCAGGGAACATCGTAGGGGTGCTCTTGCCCGGCACGTTCGACAATCACAGGAACAAGATCGGCACGAGTGTGCAGCGCGACACGAGCTTCTGCGTCGTCTTCGATCTTGCCTTCCCAGCGGTACACGGAACGTATGGCTGTAATGTTTTGACCACAAGCGCAGAGACGATCGCTCACAAGTTGCCGAGTGAAATCAACAAGCCAATCCGGGTTGTCCGCGGTGATAATTACTTCGCAAATTTCATTGTTCGAGGGTAAATCGCTCATAGATCAATTTGTCCATTTTTCAGGTGTTCTACCAGCTCTAACGCTACTTCTTTCGTTTGCGCCATTGCACCCCAGCCAGATTCGAGCGGACCATCATACGATAGCCCTACCCATTTTCCAACCATATGAAGACCATGGGGGTGGAGTACAAAATACATCGTCCCTTTGGAACGAACTGCTCCGTCATCTGCAACATACCATCCCATCAGAACTTCATTGTCCCAGATCCGCAATTCTCCACACCACAAATATCCGCCCGCCGGCAGAGAAACCCCTCGGGTAGTTGCACTTACAGTCACAATGTCACCTTGCTGGCGAAACTCTACGTGCTGTGGACGGATCAACTCTTCCCCATTATGGAATGTTTGCCAGCATGCCCACCATGCGCCGGAAACATCTATATGACGTGAAACATCTATATGACGTGAAGGCTGTTCCCCAGCCAACTCATCGATGCTCATGGAGAGCGCTCGCGCGAGAGCAGCAGCGACTGAGAGTGCCGGTTGTGTTTCGCCGGATTCGTATCTTCTAATTTGACGTTTGTCTACTCCGACCATCTCTCCCAATTGCTCTTGCGTGAGGTCAAGTGCCTTGCGTCGCTTGCGAAGTATCTCGGACATCATTTTTTCACTTCCCCATCCTGAAGGAGAAACTTCCCCCTTGACAAGGGACAAATACGTCTTACAATAAGACACATCAGTCTTACGGGAAGACTTGTTCTTCCCTTGTTCTCAACAAAAAAGCTCTCACCCTTGTTGCAACAGGGGCGAGAGCTGG